>JAZNAL010000021.1:0-56497 GCA_045586505.1 Candidatus Flemingiibacterium sp.
TTCCTTGGGGCTGACAACAAGTACCTTGCTGATGAGACCCTTGCTCTTACCGCTGATAACAATAACGGAATCGCCGGTCTTAACATGTACTTTATTCATCTGTCCTGTACCTCCTTAAAGTGTCTCGGGAGCCAGGCTCAGAATCTTCAGGAAGTCCTTGTCGCGAAGCTCTCTTGCGACCGGCCCGAAGATACGAGTGCCTCTGGGGTTCTTGTCTTCCTTGATGATGACGGCTGCGTTCTCATCGAAACGGATGTAGGTACCGTCATCACGGCGAACACCGCTTGCCGAGCGAACGACGACTGCCTTAACGACATCGCCCTTCTTTACTACTCCACCAGGAGCAGCCTTCTTGACCGAGCAAACGATAACGTCACCGATGTTGGCATATTTTCTGCCGGTGCCGCCCAGGACGCGGATGCACATAAGCTCCTTTGCGCCTGTGTTGTCGGCAACCTTCATAAGACTCTGTTGCTGTATCACAGTGCTTATCCTCCTTAGTTTCGGCACGCTACGACGTGCCTACTTAATTTTAAGCTCTTATAATTATTTTGCCTTCTCGATGATCTCAACGAGGCGCCATCTCTTGGTCTTGGAAAGAGGTCTGGTTTCCATAACCTCTACCTTATCACCAACGCCGCACTCATTCTTTTCATCGTGAACATGGATCTTTACGGTGCGCTTGATAACCTTGCCGTACATGGGATGCTTTACGTTGTCAAGGATTGCAACTACTGCAGTCTTGTCCATCTTATCGGAAACAACCATGCCGACACGGGTTTTTCTTAAGTTGCGCTCTGCTGCTTCACTCATGACTATTCTCCTTCCTTAACTTACGCATTCTTTTCATTAAGAATGGTCATAACACGAGCGATGTCATGCTTAACATCCTGAATCTTGTGAGGATTGTCAAGCTGGTTGATCGCGTGCTGGAAGCGGAGATTGAACAGCTCGTTCTTAAGCTCCTTAAGCTTTGCGGTGAGCTCATCGCAGGATAAATTTCTAAGTTCTGCTGCTTTCACGGCTTATTCCTCCCCTTCAGTAGTTTCTTTCTTAACGAACTTGGTCTTGATAGGCAGCTTGTGGCCTGCAAGACGCATAGCTTCTCTTGCAACAGTCTCATCAACGCCGTCCATCTCGAACATTACGCGGCCGGGTTTAACAACCGCTACCCAGTACTCAGGCGAACCCTTACCGGAACCCATTCGAGTTTCAGCAGGCTTCTCAGTTACGGGCTTATCAGGGAAAATCTTGATCCAGACCTGACCGCCACGTCTGATATAACGAGTCATAGCGATACGGGCTGCCTCGATCTGGTTGCTTGTGATCCAAGCAGGCTCAAGAGCAACAAGACCATAAGTGCCGTTGCTGATAGTGTTGCCGCGGGAAGCCTTACCTGTAAGTCTGCCGCGCTGAACACGTCTGAATTTTACACGTTTTGGCATTAACATGGTGATTACTGCTCCTTTCTGCCGGAATTATGACGATCACCACGAGGTGCGCGATCGCCTCTGCGCTCACGACGGTCGCGGCGCTCGCCTCTGCCTTCCTTATCAAAGCTCTTGGGAGCCTTGGGCTGTTCGACAGCGACTCTTGCTGCTGCACCGTTGAGAACCTCACCTCTGTAGATCCATACCTTGATACCGATCTTACCGTAGGTGGTGTTTGCTTCATAGAAACCGTAGTCGATGTCGGCACGGAGTGTCTGAAGCGGAATAGTACCTTCATGATAGTGCTCAGTTCTCGCGATTTCTGCACCGCCGAGACGGCCGCCGCAGGAAATCTTGATACCCTTAGCACCCAGCTTGATGGTTCTGCCGATGCACTGCTTCATAGCGCGGCGGAAACCGATTCTTCTTTCAAGCTGGCTTGCGATATTCTCAGCAACGAGCTGTGCGGAGAGGTCGGGAGACTTCACCTCAACAACGTTGACGGATACCGGCTTCTTAACAATGGACTCGATCTCGAGTCTTAACTTTTCGATCTCTGCGCCGCCCTTACCGATGATTACGCCGGGCTTTGCGCAGTGGATGAAAATTCTAACCTTCTCCTGGTTGTCGCGTTCGATTTCGATCTTCGGAACACCGGCAGCCTGGAGCTTATTCTTGAGATACTTTCTCAGATTATAGTCGGATACAAGAGTGTCGCCGAACTCTTCGTCGCGAACGAACCATCTTGAATCCCAATTCTTGATAACGCCTACACGGAGACCGTGAGGATTAACTTTCTGACCCATTTGGCATTTGGCCTCCTTCTCTTATTATTCTTTTTCCTTAACTGCGAGCGTAATATGGCTCGTTCTCTTCAGGATTCTGAACGCTCTGCCCTGTGCTCTGGGCATGATGCGCTTCAGAGTCGGACCGGGGCATACGAAGCACTCGGAAACGTAAAGCTTCGATGCGTCCATAGAGAAATTGTGTTCAGCATTTGCTACCGCGCTCTTGAGGAGCTTTATAAGATATTCGGATGCACTCTTGGGGGTATTCTTAAGAATAGCCATCGCAGTTGCTACATCCTTACCTCTGATAAGATCAAGAACGATCTTAACCTTGCGAGGAGATATTCTTACATATTTCAGGTAAGCTTTTGCATCTCTGGATTCCATTTTATTTCCTCCCTTCGCAAAAAGCGATAAACAGTTTGACTTTTAGTTCTTCAATCAGTTGCCGTTGTTCGAGGTCTTGGAGCCCGCATGACCCTTAAAGGTTCTTGTGGGAGCGAACTCACCGAGCTTGTGACCTACCATGTCCTCGGTAACATATACCGGTACATGCTTACGTCCGTCGTGAACCGCGATCGTGTGACCAACGAATTCCGGGAAGATTGTAGAAGCACGGGACCATGTCTTGAGAACTTTCTTCTCGTTCTTTTCGTTCATGGCTTCGATTCTGTCAAAAAGCTTCTTTTCGACGAAAGGGCCTTTTTTAAGACTTCTACTCATATTCAGTGCCTCCTTATCTTACTTGCCGTTTCTGGACTTTACAATGAACTTGTTGGTGCGAGCCTTCTTATTTCTGGTCTTGTAACCGTTGGTGG
Source organism: Candidatus Flemingiibacterium sp. (assembly GCA_045586505.1). Taxonomy (GTDB): domain Bacteria; phylum Bacillota; class Clostridia; order Oscillospirales; family CAG-272; genus Flemingiibacterium. The sequence goes on from JAZNAL010000021.1 coordinate 3,037, forward strand.
GCTTGCCCCAAGGAGTTACAGGAGTCGGACGACCGATGGGAGCACGTCCCTCACCACCACCGTGGGGGTGATCGCAGGGGTTCATTACGGAACCGCGAACGTGAGGACGGATACCTCTGTGACGGGTCTTACCTGCTTTACCGAGCTTAACATTCTCATGCTCGAGGTTGCCGACCTGACCGATGGTAGCCTTGCACTCCAGGCGAACGATTCTAACCTCGCCAGAGGGAAGTCTTACCTGAGCCATGCCGTTTTCCTTAGCCATCAGCTGAGCAGCTGCGCCTGCGGAACGAACGAGCTGAGCGCCCTTACCGGGGTAAAGCTCAATGTTGTGGATAACAGTACCAACAGGGATATTTGCGATCGGCAGGGTGTTACCAACCTTGATATCGGAGTTAGCACCGGAGTAGATTACGTCGCCGTCCGTGAGACCGGAAGGAGCGAGAACGTAGCTTCTTGTGCCGTCTTCATACTCAACAAGAGCGATATAAGCAGTTCTGTTGGGGTCGTACTCGATACCGATTACCTTAGCGGCTGCATCAAGAGTATTTCTCTTGAAGTCGATGATTCTGTACTTCTGCTTGTTTCCGCCGCCTCTGTGACGAACGGTGATCTTACCGTAGCTGTTACGGCCTGCGTTCTTCTTAAGAGTTACAGTCAGCTTCTTCTCAGGGCTGAACTTTGTGATCTCCGCAAAGGAAGGATCGCTCATGTGACGAAGTGACGGAGTAGTGGGCTTGAAATTCTTAGACATTTTAACACTCCTCCTTCATTACATCATGCCGTCGAAGAACTCGATGGTCTTGGAGTCGGGCTTAAGAGTAACGATAGCCTTTTTCCACTCAGAGGTGTAACCCTGATGGTAACCGAGTCTCTTGGGCTTCTTCTTCATGTTGATGGTGTTAACGCTTTCAACGTCAACCTTGAAAAGCTCTTCAACCGCTGCTGCGATCTCAGCCTTTGTAGCATCAACCATTACCTTGAAGGTGTACTTCTTGTTCTGTGCAGCATCCATGCTGGCTTCGGTAATGATCGGCTTTACAATAATATCGTGAACCGTCTTCATTATGCGTACACCTCCTCCATTTTTTCTGCCGCTGCCTTAGCTACGATGAACTTATCGCAGTTGAGGACATCGTAAACATTAAGTGTGTTTACGAGAGCGGTCTTAACGCCGGGAATGTTTGCCATGCTCTTTACGGTAACTGCATCGTTTTCAGCGAGGACTACGAGAGCCTTCTTCTCACTGCCGAGAGCCTTGAGCATGTTGACCATGGTCTTGGTCTTGTACTCTGTGGTTGCGATGGTATCAACAACGATCATATCGCCGTCTGCAACCTTAGAGGAAAATGCGCTCTGGAGAGCGATTCTCTTAACCTTCTTGTTGATTTCGAAACGGTAGCTTCTGGGCTTAGGACCGAGAGCGATACCGCCGTGAACCCACTGAGGAGAACGGGTGGAACCCTGTCTTGCATGACCGGTACCCTTCTGCTTCCAGGGCTTCTTGCCGCCGCCGGAAACCTCGGAGCGGGTCTTGGTAGACTGTGTACCCTGTCTCTGATTAGCGAGGTAAGACTTAACAGCGATGTGGAGAACCGCACTGTTTACCTCTGCGCCGAATACAGCATCGGAAAGGCTGATCTCGCCTACTTCCTTGCCTGCCATATCCATAACTTTCATGTTAGGCATAGTGATGTTTCCTCCTTCCGCTTATGCTTTTACAGAATCGCGGATAAATACGATGTTGCCGCGGGAACCGGGAACAGCACCCTTGACTGCGATAATATTCTTTTCCGCATCAATCTTTACTACTTCCAGGTTCAGAACGGTGGACTTAACGTTACCGTACTGACCGGGCATATGCTTGTTCTTCTGGATTCTCGAAGGTGTGGAGTTCATACCAACGGAACCGATGTGACGGTGAACAGGACCGTTACCGTGGGTCATGCGCATTCTGTGCTGACCCCATCTCTTGATAACGCCGGAATAACCGTGACCCTTGGAGGTACCTGTAATGTCGACCTTTTCGCCTGCGGCGAAGGTTTCGGCGGTAACCACGTCACCGATATTCATGGAAGCTGCGTCGTCAAGACGGAATTCCTTGAGGTGCTTCTTGTTATCAACACCTGCTTTTTTGAAATGACCGATTTCAGCCTTGGTCATATGCTTTTCTTTGACTCCACCGAATCCGAGCTGAACTGCGTCGTAACCGTCATTGGTAGCGGTCTTCTTCTGAACTACAGTGCAGGGGCCGGCTTCGATAACGGTTACCGGAATTACATTTCCGATCTCGTCGAAGATCTGAGTCATGCCGATCTTCTTGCCGATTATGGCTTTCTTCATTTTGTTTTCCTCCTAAGATTATTGGTTGACGCTTTGAATTTCACTTTCGTGCTACGCCAACATGACCTTTGGTTTGCTCTTTCGAGCTGCCGTATGGGATTAGAGCTTGATCTCTATCTCAACGCCGGCGGGTAATTCAAGTCCCATCAGGGCTTCGACTGTCTTCTGCGAGGGCTTAACCACGTCGATGAGTCTCTTGTGAGTTCTAAGTTCAAACTGCTCGCGGCTGTCCTTATACTTGTGAACAGCACGAAGGATCGTAACGATCTCCTTCTCGGTAGGGAGCGGGATCGGACCGGAAACAGCTGCGCCGTTTCTCTTTGCGGTCTCTACGATCTTCTGAGCGGCCTGATCGACGAGAGTGTGATCGTAGCTTTTCAGACGAATTCTGATCTTTTCCTTGACTGCCATTGCTTTTGCCTCCTTTTTAGTAATTGGAGGGCGATTTTTTCAAACACTGTGTCGGGTGTTTCCTGACTTCCCATACAAAAACCGCACTGACTCATCACTGAGAAAAACGCGGGTATGCGAAGCATAGAAACATACGGCACAAGTGCCTGATTGACAACGCCCGGTTAAATATCGGACATACTCCGGCGGAAATTACCCAGCAAAGACAGGCTTCGTATACTGTCTTGCTGCAACCTCCCGCCATTAAACGCACGTCAACTCCTACATTATACAACACAATTTCACATTTGTCAATAGATTTTCAAAAAAATATCACGACCTGCAAAAATAGATTATTGTAGGATTTTAGCTCACTTTTTTGTGCACATTGTATATTATGTCCGTGTTTTTCTAGTTAATCCCAAAACCAAGGATTTTTTTGAATTACCCGGCATTTGTTAACATCCTCTTCATATATGTGCGCTATAATACATACATAGTATATAATGATAAGGACGGTTTGCCTGAAATGTTACGAAAAACCCCGATAGTTTTTTTCTTCCTCAGCATCGGAATGGCTGTTATAGCCGCTGCACTGCGCTGTGTGCTCACCCTGACAGCTCTTGATGCCCACTACGGTGTCTATGAAAGCGGATCCGCTTTGACGGTTATCTTCCATATTATATTAGCGGCAAGTGTCATCATCATTTCCGTCGCCGCAACACTCAAAGCACCGAAGCGCGACGCAAAGTATCTCATCCCTCGCTCCGACTTCACCGTATTTACTTCCTGCGCCGCCGCATTTCTGTTGGCTTTCGAATTATTCATTTCTCTCTACAATACACTCACCTCAAACACTGAGCCCGCGATTTTCGATATTCTCGAAATGTGCTTCTCGGTTCCCGCGATAGTATTCTTCCTCGCACTCGCACTAACCACCAAAAGTCGCACTGCGGCGCTTGCGCTGACTTCGTTATTCCCCACCGCGTGGTGCGCGACCTGCCTTATTCGCATATACTTCGACAATTCCGTGCTTATGACCTCGCCCAATAAGATTCTCGGCGAGCTTGCACTGCTTGCGGCAATGCTTTACTTCCTCGTGGAGGCAAGGAATCAGCTCGGCATGACATCTCACCGCTTCTATCTTGCCGCGGCTTCGGCGGCACCCATTCTCCTCTTTACCTCGGCTGTCCCCAACCTGCTGTTTTCCGACAAGCTCTCCATCGGAACCTCCGACAGCTATATGCGCTATGCCATCGAAGCGGTGTTCGCGCTGTTTATCTGGGCAAGGCTTGCGGCATACGCAAAAGATCCGGAAATCCCCGATAATGCAGAGGCGATCGCAGAAATCGGAAACAACGACTAATCTCGAAAAGATAACATAAAAAATCGCTTTTGACTTTGCGTCAAAAGCGATTTTTCACGTCTGTGTGTTACGCCTCAGTGTTCTGTTCAATGATCTTGATGCCAACGGGATCAATGCCCGCGTGTTCGTAGACGATCTCCTTGATCTGCGACAGCTCGTTGGGAAGTAAACCGTCCGAGCGGACAATGATGCTGGCACTGCCATCGCCGATAACCGCAACACAATCCTCAAAGCCCTTGGATTTGATGAGTGTTTCGATGTTGGATTCGACCTGTATCTCCGATGCTATGCGGCTGATATCGTTTGATGCCTGCTCTTTTGCGGTCGCGTCAGCACTTGCACTGTCAACTACGGTCTGAAGCACTGCCAGCGCCTGATCCCGCGCCTGCCTTCTTGAAAGCTGTGCCGAGGCAAAGTAAGTATCGTTTACAAACGATGGGTCATCGCCCTCATACTCGGCAAGCCCTGCACCAAGCAACTCCCCTTCCCCCACTACGGGCTGTGAGTTTCCGAACATCACAAAATTGAGAATGACCGCCGCTCCGATAAGTGTAATGGAGCAGATCACCACAAGATTTCGCATACCGATCTTTGCCGCCATATTTTTCAGTCCTTTGACGCCCTTCACAAAGCGATTCTCCTGCTTTGCGCATATAAGCTCCGCGCCTATCTCCGCGTCTGTTTCATGCCTGATATTTTCGTCCATTATGGTTCCCCTTTCATAATAAATGTGTTACATAAATATGCCGCAAAACACGAAGTTATGCAAGCAGTGATCATTTTCCGCCAACAACACTTACCGAGCTTGACGGAACCGAAAAGAGTGCACACAAAAGCTCGGTCAGCGTCAGCCTTATACCCGTATCATCGCCTCCTTTACAGACCACCGCGATACCGCCAACCTGCGGCGTTGACTCGGAGTGGGTATCGAGCGTTATCATCACCGACACCTCCGACACCCCAAGTACACGCTCGCAAAGCGCCGCCACCTTTGCTTCAAGCGCACCTGTATCCGCAATTCCGCCGCCTGCAGTAGCAGCGATGGATACATTATCCCCCCTCCCGCCAAACAGCATGAGGCAGATACCAAGCACCAGTGCCGCCGCAACAAGCCAAAGACTCTTTTTCTCGCGCAGAAGTCCGATAATATTCAGAATCCCTCCGACCTCATCACTCATCAAAGCGCACCTCCGCTTCCACACCGAAATTATTCAGTATATACAGAACAATGTCATCCTCAAACAGCCACGGTCTTGACACAATACACACCACTATACGCTCCCCGTCGTATTTAGCATCAACCTGGGAATCAGACAGCGTAAACTTTTCGCAGAGTGCTCTCTCGATGTGAAGCGCCACAATGGAATTTGCCTTTGCAAGCGCGTCTACACTGTCATATGTAAAGCCCTCTGCCCTGCTAAATGTGGGAAGCATGGAAACAATCTCAAAAAGCGGCGAAATGAGCACGAGAAGCAGAATGAGCGAGATAAGATACCTCACATATTTTTTCAGCCCACCCTCCGGCACAAACCCCTCAATCAACGATGATGCGGCGGCAGCGCCCACAAGCGACAATATAAAACCCTTTGCCTCCTCCATTATTCCTCCTAACCAAGCGCGGCGGCACTCCCCGCAAACAGCGTCAGCGCATATACAAACATAAGCGCCGCAATAACGCAGACCGCCGCCAAAAATCCCAGCAGACCGCTGATTTCATCAAGCATCCCCCGCTCCCGCTCAAGTCCGAGGATATCCGCCGCAGTGCAGGATACCACAACACCGAGACGGGTCAAAAGGATAGTAAGTATCACAGGAAGCGTCATCACTGCGATGATTATAACCCCCACCCAGCCGACCGTGCCCTTCACAAGACTGAGACTGCCCGCCACAGCTGTGACTGCACCGCTTGCAATATCTCCCGCAACCGGAATCGCCTTCGCTGCGGCGAATTTCATAGCGCGCATGGAAAGGCTGTCCGCTCTGGCGGCAATGGAGCTTTGAAAGGTCATCACCGCCGAGATCACCGCGGAAATAAGTCCGAGGATCCAGGTAAATACGCCGCGCACTAACTTTGATATACCGCCAAGCCTCAGTCCGCTTCCGATTCCCGATGCAATTCCAAGCCCGAAGCAAAGCTTCAGCACGGGGAACAGTCCGCTTGCCGCAAGGCTCTCCACAAATGTGATGCCCAGCATCATAGCATTCGCCGAAACTGTAGAGGCACTGATATTTCCGCCCGCGCACCCGATAGCGATCATGACCGGTACCATCGCATTTATCAACATCGTAAGCTCAGTGAGGTATATACGCACCGTTTCCACAAGCGTGGAGAGAGTGCCGTAAAGTGTAAGCATTATTAAGAGTCCCGACAAAAATTCAAACAGCACCGAGAGCGAATCCGAGCGCAGTACGCCCTTCAGTGCCGACAACGCCGCCGCGATCAGCACAAGCCCCAAGGTCTGTGACAGGGTTTTGATTACAGGCGACAGTGCGACAGATACTGTATTCCCGATGAGCGAGAAAAAGTATTCCGCCGTAAATCCTCTCGAAAAGCCGTCAGTGGTAAATATATCCCCCTCCGGCAGACTACGCCGCACATTTTCGGGAAGCGAATCGAGTATCGACTCCACGTTGAACTCATCGGCAGTGTAAAGCTCCGCCGACGACTCACTTGCACTTATCGGAATTATAAAGCATACAAGCATCACCGCGAATGCGGCAATGATCCGAATCGGTCTCATATTCCCATCAGCTCCGCCGCAAGATTTACAAGCTCGCCAAGGAGTGGTAAACACAGAAGCAGAACCTCCGCTTTACCCAGTAGTTCTAACTTTGATGCAAGCGCCGCCTCTCCCGAATCACGGCAAAGCTCCGCCGTCAACTGTACGGCAAGTGTTATACCCAAGGCTTTGGCAAGCACTGCGAGATAGCCACCGAAGCTCGTCCCCGAAACAATCCCCTGTATGTATTCGTATATCGGCAAAAAGACGGTTATTGCCGCACCGAGCAGTACCACCGAGGCACCGAGGCTGATGTATCCCGCAAATTCGCTCCTTTGTCCACGAAGGAACAACACCGCCGCAAGTGCGCACAGCGCTACTCCGCAGTATTTGATGATGCTCATAGTCCGAACACCGTGCGAATGCTTGAAAACAGCGTCCCCAGCTTGTCAACAAGCATCAGCATAACGATTATAATGCCGGCAAGTGACACAAGCACCGCCTGCTCATCCCGTCCGTATTTGGACAAAAGCTGATAGGCAATACTCACCGTCAGCCCGATACCCGCTACCTTTAGAATAAGGGTCACATCCATAAGTTACTCCGTTACAGTAAAATTACCGCCAGCATTATGCCAAACAGCATCCCGAAGGCACGGCAGAGCCGAATCTTTTGGGCAAGCTCTCCCCGCGCATTCTTTGCAAGCTCTCCGATGCTTGTCAAATAGTATGCACAGTGCCGCGCTTCCTCCTCTGCGGAGTGTCTGCCGAGTCCACCGAAAAAAGCTTTAAGCAAGCCAAGCTCCGAGTCTGTCAAAAACAGCCTGTGTCGACAGGCATCCACCGCTTCCTCGCCGCCTGATGCGCACAGCGCTGTCAGAAATCCACATTTTTCAAGGATCGGCTCCCGATACTCCGCATAAATAAGGTTAAGCGGCAATAGGAACCCGTCGATCTGCCTGCCAATGTGTACGATGAGCGCGTGAAACGCTTCAAGCTGTAAAACCCGCACGCGGTACACTCCCGCGGCAGTGAGTCCGCCGGCAGCGGATGCCGCAAATATCAGTACTGCCCCCATTAAACGCAGCATGGTTCACACTCCGACAAAGCATCCGCCCATGGGGTAAATTTGCAGGTAAAGCACCGCGACAGCCTACCGTTTACATTTTCCCGCGAGATTCCCGCATAACCGTCAAAAATCCTGCTTTCATGAAGTATTCTGATATTGGGCCGCGACAAAAGCTCCGACACGCTGGACGCATGTGCGCTTGCAATAATCGGCACTCCGGCTCCTGCGGCACCGAGTATCTGCCGCGTCTCATCGGCATCACCCAGTTCATCGCAGATTATCACCTCCGGAGACAGTGTGCGCGTGGCGATCTCGATGCCTTCCGCCTTACTGTAACCTATCAACACATCGCACAGCGTTCCCGCAAACATTTCGGGAAGGTATAATTCTCCCCGGCTGTCAACAAGCGCCACACGCTTTGAGAATTCTCCTCCAAGCCGTGCAGCAAGCTCCCGAAGCAGTGTTGTCTTACCCGCCCCCGGCACAGAATAGATCAGCAAAGACTTGACCGTAGGCGCGTCATAGCACAGACACAGTACACGGTCGCTTACTCCGCGAACAATGTGGGGCACACGAATATTAAGGGAGGTTATCTCCCGCACCGCACGCCCGTCAGCCGCAAGCGTCCCGCACACACCGACGCGTATGCCCTCTCCCGCCTGTATGTAGCCTTTGCGAATGGTGTCTCCATGTGCATATACCGACCCGCGGCAAAGTTTAGTCATACAGTCTGCAAGCTCAGCTGATGTCACACTCACGCCAAGCGGAATATTTATCCCTTCACGGGTAACGGTAGCGGGACGATCTGAGCGGAGCCGAATCTCGTTTATATCCGCCAAACGAAGCCGTCCGCTTCCTGCAAGCGTGCGTATCCGCTCACTTATCTGCACCGGAAGGCACGCATTTATAAACGGAGGGAGTGCAGTTTTTTCTGTCATATCATCGTCCTCGCTTTCGGTATAATAATATATACGGACAAGCAAGCGCGAATATGACCCATACCAAAGGTATTGTAAATTATCGTTTATCCGGGCATCAAAAAAGGAGCTGTTTTCACAGCTCCTTCGATATACCTGGATCCTTATGTTCTGCCGCAGTTTCGCACATCATACAGCCTTCGATACGCTTGCATTCAAGCTCACGCATTGCCTTGCGTGCGAGCGCGTGGGGGATCACAGCCTGCCGCAACGGTAAAACGCAACGTCTCCCGCCGCACAGACGGGAGACGAGTGCATCTTTTTAACGTCGTCCGAGCTGTTTTCGCACAAGTGCCGTCGGATTCTTTTTGGCAGAATCAATCCGCCCGCGCCTCGGCCGTCCGATAAGACCGCCCGCAAGCGCCACAGCAAGACATCCCAGATATCCCAGTGCCATCCCAAGCGGCGGCACCGCGTTTTCGGCATTCCCACGAAAGAACAGCGAGATAAGCCACAGTACAAGTACGTATCCCGCACCGCCCACAAGCGGTGAGATCATGCCGTGCTCGCAGTCTGACTTCATCGAAGCAAGTCCGCATACAAAAGCCCCGGCAAACAGCGAAGCATATGCGAACATACCGATAACACTATCCGGATCCTCCTGTGCCAGCGCCACTGCCGATAATATCAGTGCAAGCGCCGCCGCTGTTCCGATCCCGATAAGCATTCCCCGAAGCGCCGCACCGATAAATGCCGCAGAGCCAAAGGACTCGTTCCCGGTAAAACCACTCTTCAAGCATAACCCTCCCTCATATAAATCATATCGCTAATTTATATGTGAGGGGATCGTACTTTATGTCAGCAATCCTCGGCTTTAACGTCTACGTTCTTGACTGCGCTCTTTAAAATGCGGATCTTGGTTCCGTCACGACCGGTTTCGATCATAACGGTCTCTTCCTTGATGCTGACGATCTTACCGATAATGCCGCCGATGGTGGTGATCTCATCGCCGACCTGCAGACCGTTTCGCATATCATTGGTCTCCTTCTCCTGCTTCTTCTGGGGTCTGTACATGAAGAAGTAGAAAACCGCAACCATAACGACCAGCATTATAATGGTCATCATACTCTGTCCTGCCGCACCGCCTGCTGCTGCCGCATCAACTGCCGCCGCGTCTGCGGTAAGAAATAAATTCTGCATAATAGCCTCCTAAATTGTTATTTAATCTAATGTGATATTAAATCCCTTATATTATATAACATACACTGGAATTTTTCAAGAGCAATTTGTAAATTTGCGGATATTTTTGCGTTATTCCTCGCCGCGGTTTTCGACTTCCGGCTCCAGATCCGTCTTTGGCATGGTAAATTCGATCTTTCCCGGTGCGGTTAGCTGTACGTAAACCATAAGTCCCACCGATATCACCGCAGAAAGTATCACAATAATATCCGGTACCGTCGCCATGTACCCAAGAACAAATCCGCACAGATTGAAGCCGAAATGGAACAGTATCGCCGCCGTAAGTGAGCGATATTTTTCGTAGATCCAGCAGATAAGCATTCCGAGAAGGGATGCGTAGATCATCCAGATGATGGCGCCGTGAATAAGTCCGAACACCCACGAGGAGATAATCATGGCGGCAAACATTGGCATCCCGCGCTTTAATCTGGAATAAAACAGTCCGCGAAGCACTACTTCTTCAACAATCGGTGCCACTATGACCGCAGAAAGCAGGGAGATCCACGCCGCGCAATCGGATATTGTGGACGCCATAGAATTGTAGCTCTCCCACCACGCGGCGGGGAACGGTATGACCGAAAAGATCACGGTCACAAATACATTCATGGCAATACCGAACAATACCGTGAGCACTCCACTTAAAGGAGCAAGCCTTGTAAGCCCCACCTCGGCACGAAAAGCCTTTTTGCGCATGCGAAAGACTGCAATATATGTCACGAGGCTTAGCACGTTTGAAATAAGCGTCATGTGGATGGCGAATTTTGGAACAATCTCCGATATGATACTTTGCAGCTCGACATCCGCACCGTAGGTCACAAGTGCGTAGATTTCAATAACGAATACCGTCCAAAAGCTCACCAGCACCTGCCATACAAGATATATACCGAAGTACAACAGTGCCCCACCGATGGCTTTTGCCACTTTTTTTAGCGTCATAATGTGACCGCTTCCTTTCATTTATCCGTTTGATAAACAAATTATAACGCATCCGAGGGAAAAAGTAAACATTCTATTTGTGAATAATCGCGTACAATGAAAATTTACAATAATATTATGTACTTTGGGTGTGATTTGTGGTATAATAAAAAAAGTTCATTTTGTGAGGAAATGCATATGTCAAAAGAAAAGATAAACGCGCTCTTTTCCGAGGCGATCGAGCGCAGAATACTGAAAAAAGCGATCTTCTCAAAGCCAACTGACAAGGCAGTACTTAAGGAAACTGTAATATTTAACAAGAAGCCAGACGGCACCGTATATCTTGCCCTTGAGCGCTTCACCAAGGATAATAAGACCTACCGCCGCAATCTTCCCGCCGATGCAGGGGAGCTGACTCGCATGGCAGCCAAAGATTACCGTCAGGTAAATATCCTCACCACCGCGGGAGATGCAGAGATCAAGCGCTCCAAATCCGATACCGTGCATATCACTGGCAAGTTTGCCGCAACCGCGGACACCGTCGATATAACCGACGGCAGCAAACGCTATATTCTCGACGGCGCACGGGACATCGGTTTTCTGCGTGAGCTTGGCATATCCGACGCAAACGGCCGCATCCACGACAAAAAGCAGGCAAAATTCCGTCAGATCAACCGCTTTCTTGAGATCGTGCGTGATGTTGAGGACAAGCTCCCCACTGACCGCCCCGCGGTGATCTACGATCTCTGCTGCGGAAAAAGCTATCTCACCTTCGCCGTGTACTATTATTTCACCGCAATAAAAAAGCGTGAGGTAACGATGTACGGTGTTGACCTAAAGCAGGATGTGATCGAATACTGCAATGCCGCCGCAAAGAGACAGCATTTTGACAGCCTGAAATTCGTCAGCGGAAATATCAACGAATACATCCCGCAGGAGCATCCCGATATGGTGATCTCGCTCCACGCCTGCGATATAGCAACCGATATCGTGCTTGCCAACGCTATCAAATGGGGAGCGGGCATAATCCTTTCGACGCCCTGCTGTCATCATGAGATGTCAAAGCAGCTTTCTCTCCCCGCGGAGAATGCGCCCATGCGAGGCGAGCTTGCATTTATTCTTGACCATCCCATATTAAAGCAAAAACTCTGTGACGCCGCCACCGATGCCCTGCGCGTAAAGCGCCTTGAATCCATGGGCTACAGCGTCACGAGCCTTGAGCTTATTGACCCCGACGATACGCCGAAAAACCTTATGATACGCGCAACACTTAATAAGCGCGGCTCCGCCGCACGTCGTGAAGCCGCGCTCACCGAGTACAAGCGCATTGCCGCCGCCCTTGGTGTGTCGCCGTATCTTGATAAGCTGATCGAGGAAAATGAGAATTAACAAAAAATACAGTCCACTCGCCGTCATAACGGTGGCGGCATCGGGGCTTATCTGCCTCTACTATTTTGTGTATCTTCTTCTGTGCATCTTCGGACTTGACTCACGGCTGATGTCGTTTTTTGCACTGTTTGTAATGTCGTGCGCCGCACTGCCGATCGTCTTTTCAAAACAACTTAAATGTCGCTTGAAGCGCGCCTTCAAGCCACTGTGGATAGTTTTCACGACGCTTCTTTGCATCTACATCGCAACGGTGATCGCGTTCTGGTGCTACATCAGCTTTGATTCGGCAAAAACGCCTGCATCCTACGGTGAGACTTACGCCGCCGAGGGAAATACCGGAGAGGATACCGTTGTAATGGTATACGGCTGCCGCACCTATGGATACACTCCCAGCCTTACCTTAAGACTGAGGCTTGACGCGGCATATGAGCTGCTCACCCTCCTGCCCGATGCGACCTGCATCGTCAGCGGCGGACAGGGCTCAAACGAAACGGTTCCCGAAGCCATCTCCATGCGCGAATATCTCATCGGGCTCGGCATCGATGAGGAGCGCATAATTACCGAGGAGAATTCCCATTCCACCAGCGAAAACGTACGTTATACCAAGACGCTTATTGAGGCGCTTGGACTTACCGACAAGCGTATCATCGGCGTTTCAACCGCATTCCATCTGCCGCGAATAGAAATGCTTACAAGCCGTCACGGATTGCCCATGGAGCTGTGCTCATCCCCCTCCCCCAGCTTCGGGCATCACTATGTCAGCATGATCCGCGAATACCTGTCCTATATCAAAATGATGCTGTTTGATGAAGCGGTGCTCATTACAAAGGTCACCTGAGAAAAAAAGCGCATAAACAAAATATCCGCCGCCTCCACTATGTGAGGCGGCGGATGCTTTATTTAAAAATCATCGTTTCTGTAATTTTGCTTGCTTGGATTCTGCGGCTGTCTAGAATACGGCGGATACATTCCGCGATTCTGCTGCATCGCCTGCATACGAAGCATCTCACGCTTGCGGCGCGCCGCTTCCTCACGGCGCTTTTTGCGGATAAGGTACGCGCGCAGGTAGAGCACACCGTAGCCTGCCGCCGCAAGAAGTACAAGTATCAGAAGTATTGTAAATATCCAGCCGATGACCGACATACCGCTTTTGGTATAAAGCTCAACGCTCTCAAGCCAGATGCCGTATTCACCCGTCGCAGGCATACTGTCGGAGGTGCGCACCCACAGCTTCAGAATATCTACATCGCCACCGGTAGCCTTTGCCAGCTCCTTGATGTTGAAGCTGATATCCTGCCATTGGCCCGCCTTTATATGAGCCTCACCCTCGTATATAACCGTATCCGCTTCTTCGTCGCCGATCTTGCCGAGGCGAAGCATAAGGCTGACCGAGCCCGCATCGCTCGGTGCCGCCGCCATTACACGCAGCTTGATATAATGGGCATCCTCAAACGCGGTATTGCTTGAGATGGAGTTACTGATGCCCTTATATTCGGTTGGTATTCCCGTAATTCTTGCATACAGCATGGTCTTCGTACCGTCACTGTAGGGACGAAGCTCCACGTAGTCCACGTTGTCAGAGGGATAGAAATTGCACAATGTTCCCTCGGTGAGATCAAACAGAGTGCGTCTTGTGTAGCCCCTGGCGTAATCCGAAGCCTCCGCCCGTACCGAGGGAAGCATGGTACGCTCATCAAAGTTTTTATACTTGACCTCGGAATCCACAAACATTCCGAAGGCGCCGCTTCCGACAGTAGTCTTTACAAAGGAGGTCACCGTTTCACTCTGCTCGGTGTCGATAAGCGAGAACACATTGTAGATGGGCTTCTTTGCCGCAGGCTCGACTACGCTTCCCACCACACCCGTCCAGAGTCCGTAATACTGAGATTCGCCCGAATGGTCAACATGACGGTGGTAGATAAACGCGTCGATATCCTCATTCTGCGCCGCGGTGTAGTATGCCAGCGCGTATGACGCCGCTTGAATAGTCATATAGGCATCGTCGGTAGGATCACCGGAAATTCCGAACTCACCGATAATGATACTGCGCGGCTCGGATTCAAACAGATACTCCTCCTGGCGCATATATCTTGTGAGCGTACCGATATTCTTCATAGTAATATAGGGCGTTTCAAAGTTGTCCTCAGCCAGGGTATCGTTCCAGAAGTCCACCATATCGGCGGAGGAGGCATAAGGATTCACCGAAAGTCCCCACTCGATGTCACCTGAGTCCTTTATCGCCGTATTGAAGGTGGAAAGGAAGCTCTTTGCGGGATAATCGCGGAGGTCTGCTGAGCCTGCACTGAAGTTGTTTCCAAGGGAAATGTATACCATTCCCTCGCTGTAATGGGAGCGCATTGCGGTATAAGCCACACGGAAGGCGGTGCAGTAGGAATATACGTAGCTGGCCATATCCATGGTTCCCGCGTTATTCCATACATCGCCCGAATTGACCTCAAAGCCGATAATCATGGCAGGCACAAATCCGTAGGTATGCTCGGGGGTGGTGTAGCGCATACAGATGTAATCCATAAACGCCCGGAACGCCTTCATAGCGGTCTCATTTTTCGTATTCAGCGCAAAAAGCGATGCGTCTGAGTCAATGCCGTCATAATAGAAGCTCAGGATATTCTGGTTTGCATTGGCGGCGGGGGCGGTAAGGATGATATTGAAGTATACATTTATGCCCGCCTCGGTATAGGTTTTGACGCGGTGGTCAAGGATCGCAATTTTGTTTTTATCGAGATAGAAGGTCTGTCCGTTGTAGTGGAAGGACTGCGCCGCATCGGAGTTTGCTCCCAGCATATACTCATTAAGCGCCACATTTATGACCGTGTGCTGTACACCGAGCTGCTGGGCATCGGTAAACATCTGCACCTGCAGACCCTTCTTGGAGCTGCCCTTCGGGAATGTTTCGTTATTTTCCGCCAGCATTTCGATATTTTCGATATACTTCGCACCGGTGATAATATTATAGGAGCCGTCGGCGATCATCTCGGCAACCACAAACTTTGAATAAAGTCTGTTCATGTTACCGTTGATATACGGGATCTTAACACTGATCTTTTCGCTTGTTTTAAAGGACTTAACCGGCTCGGTCTTGCCGATCTCGGAGGTGGACTGATGTGGAAGCAACTCAAAAAGATACAGCGTGGAGGATTTATTTTCCTTTACATAGTCTTTTGTCAGACGGATCTCAAAGTTGATGTCCGTCATCGATTTATTTAAAGTAGCCTCTGTGATCTCGTTTTTCGCCTCATCTGCAAATACTCCCACCGCCATGGAGCATGACAGCAACAGTATAAGCGTTACACAAAAAACAGCATACAGAGAGCTTTTTATTTTTTGACCGTTTCTTTTCATAATTATGTGTCTCCGATATCTCGTATTATCGCAAATTACATTTTATCATAATTATATCATACCATAATATCTCACAAAAATCAATCATTATTTCAAAAAAAATGCAAAAATTAGGCTATTTTTTCGGCATTTTTTATGCTAAGATAAAATAAGACAGGATTTTTTTGATTTATTATTGCCAAAACACATGATCCCCCACCCATTACAACCCCACGATAAATGCAAAAAGGATATTGCCGCCATGTGCAATATCCTAACAAAGCTTAACCGATTCTGAAAAAGCGCGGCTTTTTAAATTGTTATTACGGACAAATTAAAAAGGATGCCATAAATGACATCCTTTCTAAATCCTGTTCGGTTAATAGATTAGAGCTGTTCCTTAACCTTGGAGCTCTTACCGACTCTGTCACGGAGGTAGTACAGCTTAGCGCGTCTAACCTTACCGCGTCTGATTACTTCAACCTTTTCAACGTTCGGGGAATGTACCGGGAAGGTCTTCTCAACACCAACGCCGTAGGAAACACGTCTTACGGTGAAGGTCTCGGAGATTCCGCCGCCGTTCTTGGCAATGATGGTGCCTTCGAAAAGCTGAATTCTCTCTCTGTTACCCTCTTTGATCTTGTTGTGAATACGAATAGTATCACCAATATTCAGTACGGGTACGTTTTCTTTTAACTGCTCATTTGTTAAAGCCTTGATAAGATCCATTGTGGCTTCCTCCTTAAAAATAATTAAGTGATCGGAAACATTCTTGCAGAGCATTTGCAGCGGACTGCTTCCGTTATCCCCCCGCCGGTAAAGCAGGCGCATAACACGTATATTATACCACAACTTTCCGACAATTGCAAGAGGTTTTAAATATTTTTAAGAGTAAAACTGCCGATTTTTTCGTTTTTTTCGGTTAATTTTCCGTCAGTATGAAAAAAATTTCTCACTTGGCTTTACATTTTGCACATAATATGATAAAATAATGTTATAAAGTCAATACTCGCTCTATAAAGAAAAAGTATCGAAAGAAATTCTTACGGGAGGTGAGCACAGTATGCCAAATATGCCATCAAACGGCAGTCGCGGCGCATCGGCAGGCTACCGTGGGACACCGCAAAGCCCCGCGTATGAAAGACGCCCTGCATCAAAGCCGCATGTGTATCCGGCAAAACCGCAATCACCGACAAACCGAAATCCATCGCGTATCACGGTGGAGCGCATAAAGCCGCTGAATACAGCACAGGCTCGTGCCCGCGTGGCAAAGATATCGAATGCCGCAGGGGGGCAGGTCAATGCAAAGAAAAAGCAGCGCCAGCAAAACCGCGCGAAGCTAAAGGATTTTCTGCTCGGCTTTACAGTTGGACTTGTAATATTCGGCATCGCGGCAGCTATTGTCTGCTATGTGCTTATCAATATGTTCATATGAGACTTGACAAGCTTCTATCCGAGATGGGGCTATGCAGCCGCACAGAATGTAAAAAAGCCGCTAAGGCGGGAAAGATAACCGTGGACGGCGTCATACAAAAGGCATCCGATATCCATGTGGATCCCGAAAAAAATGTAATAACCTACCTTGGCAAAAGGGTGGAATACAGGAAATTTACCTACATTATGCTCAACAAGCCCGAGGGATATATATCCGCCACCGATGACAAAAAGGAGCACACAGTGCTGGAGCTGCTTGACGAGCGCACCCAAAAGCTGGGACTGTTCCCCTGCGGCAGGCTTGATAAAAATACGCTTGGACTGCTGATTCTGACAAACGACGGCGAGCTGTGTCACCGTCTGCTCTCGCCAAAGCATCACGTCTCCAAGGTGTACTTTTTTCATGCCGAGCGGTCTATCACCGAGGAGGACAAGGCGCGCCTTGAAGCAGGTGTCAACCTCGACGGTGAGCTTACCAAGCCTGCAAAGCTGTCGCTGTGCGATGACAGGATGTCCGGGTATCTTACGCTGACTGAGGGTAAATTCCATCAGGTCAAGCGTATGCTTGAAGCCGTGTGCAATAAGATCACCTACCTTGAGCGGGTGGAGTTTGCGGGAATACCGATTGATACCTCCCTTGAGCGAGGTGCATGGCGTGAGCTTAACGAGGACGAGGAAGCGCATCTGCAGTCGTTCATGTGATAGATATTTAATACTAAGGCAAATACAAAAACAGGAGTAATCAATGGATATCATCAAAACACTCGCCGCCGAGCTGGGATTTACCCCCGAGCAGGTGGAAAAGACCGTCGCACTTTTTGATGACGGCAATACCATCCCCTTTATCGCACGCTACCGCAAGGAGGTCACCGGATCCCTTGACGACGAACAGCTTCGCAACCTTTTCGAGCGCCTTACATATCTGCGCTCACTTGAAGCGCGCAAGGCTGAGGTGCACGCACTCATTACCGAACAGGGCAAAATGACCCCCGAGATCGAAAAAGCATTGGAGCTTGCAAAGATTCTCACCGAGGTGGAGGATATCTACCGTCCGTTCCGCCCCAAGCGCAAGACACGCGCTTCCGTGGCTCGCGAGCGCGGCCTGGAGCCTCTGGCAGAAGCAATTCTTGCGCAGGAGGCAAGCTATTCGCCCTCCCTTGACGAAATGGCGGCGTCACTCATAAACCCCGAAGCGGGTGTTGAGACCGCGGAGCAAGCATTTGACGGTGCCTGCGATATAATCGCCGAGGATATTTCCGACAACGCCGATTACCGAAAGTATATACGCGCACTGACCTTCGACCTCGGCGAATTAAAGAGCGTCGCCGCAAAGGAGGAGGACTCGGTCTACTCGCTGTATTATGATTTCCACGAGCGTCTCAAAAAGCTCCCCGGGCACCGCATTCTCGCCATCAATCGCGGCGAGAAGGAGGATTTTTTAAAGGTCTCGCTCACCATGCCCGACGATGTGGCGGTAAATAATCTGTATGCTAAGATTCTGAAGAAGGGCGACAGCCCCGCGAAGCCCTATGTGGAGCGCGCCATAGTTGACAGCTACGACCGCCTGATCGCTCCCTCTATTGAGCGCGAAATTCGTTCCTCCATCTTCGATGATGCCTGTGAAGGCGCCTTGAAAGTGTTCGAGGTGAATCTTAAAAATCTGCTTATGCAGCCTCCGCTCAAGGGCAAGACCGCTCTCGGTTATGACCCCGGCTACCGTAACGGCTGCAAGCTTGCGGTCGTTGACAAAACCGGCAAGGTCCTCGACACCGCTGTAATCTACCCCATGAAGCCGCAGGAGCGCATCGACGAGTCGAAGCGTATCGTCAAGCGGCTCATCGCCGCCCACGATGTCGGCGTGATCGCCATCGGCAACGGAACCGCATCAAAGGAAAGCGAAATTTTCATTGCAGGACTACTTAAGGAGCTGGACGCTGACGTAAAATATGCGGTCATCAGCGAGGCGGGTGCTTCCGTGTACTCCGCATCCAAGCTCGCCGCTGAGGAGTTTCCGGATTACGACGTTATGCAGAGAAGCGCGATCTCCATCGCCCGCCGTCTGCAGGATCCCCTTGCCGAGCTTGTAAAGATCGATCCCAAGGCGATCGGTGTGGGACAGTATCAGCACGATATGAAGCCCGCACGCCTTGATGAAGCTCTCGGCGGTGTGGTGGAGGACTGTGTAAACACCGTCGGTGTGGATATAAACACCGCCTCCCATTCCCTGCTCTCCTATGTTGCCGGCATCAATGCCACCTCGGCGAAGAACATCGTAAAATACCGCGAGGAAAACGGAGAATTCAAATCCCGCGCCGAGATCAAAAAGGTGCCTCGCATCGGTGATAAGGCATTTTTACAGTGTGCGGGATTCCTGCGCGTATCCGGCTCCTCCGAGATACTTGACTGCACGGGTGTCCACCCCGAAAGCTATGATGCGGCACGCCGGTTACTTAAAAAATTCGATTACACCACCGAGGATGTACGCCTTAACCGCCTTGCGGGACTTCGCGACAAGGTAGCAGGGCAAGGCTTTGCCAAGGTATGTTCCGAGCTTGAGGTAGGCGAACCCACCCTCGCGGATATCATAACCGAGCTTGAAAAGCCCGGCCGCGATGTCCGTGACAGCCTGCCGCAGACGGTACTGCGGGACGATATTCTCGATATCGCTGACTTGAAGCCGGATATGATAGTTACGGGAACCGTGCGCAACGTCATCGACTTCGGTGCGTTCGTGGATATCGGCGTGCACCACGACGGACTGGTACACATCTCCGAGATATGCGATCGGTTTTTAAAGCATCCCAGCGAGGTACTTGCGGTAGGAGATGTTGTGGAGGTCAAGATCAAGGCTGTCGATCTCAAAAAGAACCGTATTTCACTAACAATGAAGTTTTAAATCATGTCAAAATCACCACGCTCCAAAAAGCTGTACTCACTGCTCATCTCCATTCTGACGGTAGCCGCGGCGATAATTTATATCTGCTTCGGCGATAAGATCGCGGACGCGCTGGAAGGCTTCACCAAAATAAACTACAGTGAGCTGGTTTCTGTATACGGTGCCGTCCCCGAGGGTGAGCTTGAGGTACATATCATTGACGTAGGCCAAGGCGACAGCGCTCTTATAAGGAGTACCGACGGAGTTATACTCATCGATGCCGGCACCCTTGAATCCGAAGCAGATCTGAAGGCATATCTCGACGCCTGCAAAATAAAGACCATTGACTACTTTATCTGCACTCATCCGCACTCTGACCATATCGGCGGTGCGAGCATGATACTGGAGAGCTATGAAGTCAAAAATATGCTGATAACTAATCTTTTATCCGAGGAACACGTTTTCCAAAAACTGATGCTGACAATGTCGAACCTTGATATAAATGCGCGGATTCCGCAGGTCGGTGAGGGTTATACCCTCGGAGACATCAGCTTTACGGTGCTCGGACCGCTTGATACATACGATGACGAAAACGACATGAGCCTTGTTATAAGGCTCACATACGGTGAAACCGTATTCCTGTTTACAGGTGATGCGGGGAACGCGGCAGAAAGAGATCTTGTTAAGCGGTACCAGCCCGAGGAACTCGACTGCGATTTCTATAAGATCGCTCACCACGGTGCCAATACCGCTTCAAGCGAGGAATTTCTGAAGGTCATCACTCCTGAAATTGCCGCCGCTTCTTCCGGAAAGGATAACGACTATACTCATCCGCGGGGTGAGGTTTTGGCAAGGCTCAAGGATGTGGGCTGTGAGACGATACTCCGCACTGATCGTATGGGTACGGTTGTAGTAAGCTCAGATGGCGAAATGCTGACTGTAAAGGCACAGCAGAACCGATAATTCTACGCCTCGCCAAATTTTACGGTACCTATTGACATACGGAATAATTCAAGGTATAATAGTATTATTCGATATAAAAACGCACGAAAGGATATTTAAAGATGGCAAACGATAAAAAGCTTGTGGAAGCGATAACCTCAATGGATGTCGACTTCGCACAGTGGTACACCGATATTTGTAAAAAAGCCGATCTTATCGACTATTCCAGCGTAAAGGGCTGTATGATCATCCGCCCCTACGGCTACGCTATATGGGAAAACATTCAGAAGATACTCGATACCCGCTTCAAGGAGCTGGGACATGAGAACATCTATATGCCCATGTTCATTCCGGAATCCCTTCTCCAGAAGGAAAAGGATCACGTTGCAGGCTTTGCTCCTGAGGTTGCGTGGGTAACCCACGGTGGAAGCGAGCGCCTTACCGAGCGTATGTGCGTGCGCCCTACCTCCGAGACTCTGTTCTGTGAGCACTACGCAAACATCATTCATTCCTACCGCGATCTGCCCAAGCTCTACAATCAGTGGTGCTCGGTAGTAAGATGGGAAAAGACTACCCGTCCTTTCCTCCGCTCCCGTGAGTTCCTCTGGCAGGAGGGTCACACCATGCACGCCACCGCTGAGGATGCTGTAAAGGAAACCGTCCAGATGCTTAACGTCTACGCAGACTTCCACGAGCAGGATCTTGCGATTCCGGTTATCAAGGGCGCAAAGACTCCCTCCGATAAGTTTGCGGGCGCCGAGGATACCTATGCTATCGAAGCACTCATGCACGACGGCAAGGCTCTTCAGGCAGGTACCTCCCACTACTTTGGTGACGGCTTTGCAAAGGCATTCGATATCACATATACGGATAAGGAAAACAAGATAGTACATCCCTTCCAGACCTCCTGGGGCGTTACCACCCGTATGATCGGCGGTATCATCATGACCCACGGCGACGACAACGGTTTGGTTCTGCCGCCCGCAGTTGCACCCATTCAGGTGGTTATCATCCCCGTTGCGGCTCACAAGCCCGGCGTTATCGAAGCGGCACAGGGTCTTGCCAACAGACTTAAGGGTGATTTCCGCGTGAAGCTGGACGACTCCGACAACTCTCCCGGATGGAAGTACGCAGAGTACGAGATGAAGGGCGTTCCGGTACGCATCGAGATCGGTCCCCGCGACATCGAATCGAATCAGTGCGTCATCGTTACCCGCCACGACCGCGAAAAGACCTTTGTCAGCCTCGATAATCTCGAAGCGGCAGTGGCAGAGAAGCTGCAGGCAGTCCGCGACGGTCTGTATGCGAAGGCGCTCGCTAACCGTGAAAAGCGCACCTACAACTGCGAGACCATGGATGAGATCATCGCAAAGTTGGCTGAAAACGGTGACGGCTTCGTTCGCGCTATGTGGTGCGGCGATCCCGAATGCGAGGACAAGGTCAAGGAGGTTACCGGTGTGGGCTCACGCTGCATCCCGATGGATCAGGAGCCTATCGGCGACAAGTGCGTATGCTGCGGCAAGCCTGCAAAGCAGCTCGTATATTGGGGAAAAGCGTATTGATGCCTGAAGTGCAGGAAACACTTCACTCCGCTTCCAACCCATATATTGTGCGTTGAAAATCTCCCTCATTTATGATAAAATATACGCAGACGGCACACACTGCCGTCTGCGTTTTTTAATGTAAAGGAGGAATTTCATGAAGAAGCTAAAAACACTGCTGTCATCCCTTATCTGCGCAGCTATGCTCACCAGCACCGCCGCGGCATATGAACAGATAGACATCCGTCTCGACGGCTCGGACACCGGGCTTGGCGCACTGCTCATCGGAACGACTACATATGTACCGTTTGACGCGGCAAATGAAGCGCTGTCGGGCGGAACTGCCGAAATATCCGGCACTGCCGAGGAAATGCGGGCAGTAACACCGTTTGCCACCATCAATGCCCGCGAGGGAGACTGCTACATCTCGGCGGAGGGGCGTTACCTCGGTGCAAGCCGCAGTATCGTCGTCAGCGGCATGCTGTATGTACCGATTCGCTCCCTTGCCAAGGTATACAGCACCGACGTTAAGTGGGATGATTCCACACGCTCGGTGGATCTGTACTCCGAGGGCGGCGACACATTTGCCCACGGTGACGACTACTACAACTCGGACGAGATCTACTGGCTCTCCCGCATAATCAACGCGGAAGCGTTAGGTGAGCCCCTTGAGGGCAAGATACTCGTAGGCAACGTGATACTTAACCGCGTGCAAAGCAGTGACTTCCCAAATACCATCTACGGCGTGATATTTGACCGTGAGCACGGCGTTCAGTTCACGCCTACGGCAAACGGTTCTGTGTACAACACTCCAACCGAGGAGAGCATCCTCGCCGCCAAGCTGTGCCTTGATTCATATTATATCTCCCGCTCGGCACTGTATTTTCTGAATCCGTCCATCGCCACCAACTTCTGGGTTCCGAATAACCGCCCTTACCTCACCACCGTTGGAAGCCACGATTTTTACTCGTAGTACTTTTATGTAAGCTCCGAACACAATCTCTAAGGCTCCCTGAGAGATACAAAATTCATCTGAAAAATTCCGCAGGCATTGCCTGCGGTTTTTTCACCTACAAAGATCCTGTCTGTCCTTTGATTATGCACCATCAGAGGGCACAAATCAAGCACAATCCGAAAAATATTGTATTTCTTCGATTCTCACTCCGTAAAAATGTGGGTTCCAGACACAATTCGACAATGTCGAATCCCGCCGACGATTCCCGTGCACATTTTTAGCAGTTTTTATTGCTTTTTACTTAATTTTGTAGTATCATATAATTGTTGGTATAATTATAATTTTCTGGAAAGCGAGGACAGTCATGAAATACTCTTATCGGATCAGCACGGACACTATTATTGACGAGGTCGGAGTTCCCCACATGGTCTACGGAATTGCGATTTATCAAGGCGACAGCTCCACTCCCGAACGCGTCATCGGTGACATTTTCTGCGAACGCGACGCAGCGGAATGGTTTGTTACACTCTGCAATAACCTCGAGCTTTGCCCCGAACAGCTCGACGATGCCGTCTCGGATGTGATCGTCGCGTAAAATTATCGTTTAGCCGAGCCAAGGAGGGAGGAGCGCAGAGGGGGGAACCTTCGGATCGGCGTCTGAGAGCAGATGGTTCCCCTCTCTGCCCGCAGCGATGCAGAGCATCGCGAGGACCTCTAAACGATAATTTAACACATCAAAAAAACAGGTGTTGATTCACTTCTGAATCAACACCTGTTTTGCTTATTTATTCAGTATCTTCTTTAAATACTGCCCGGTGTAGGATCGGTCGCACTGTGCAACTTCCTCTGGAGTGCCGGTGGCAACTATCTCACCGCCTCCGTCGCCGCCTTCGGGACCGAGGTCGATGATGTAGTCCGCCGTCTTTATCATATCTAGATTGTGCTCGATAACGATGACCGTGTTGCCTGCATCCACAAGCCTTTGGAGCACCTCTATCAGCTTCTTCACATCCGCCATGTGTAAGCCCGTGGTCGGCTCGTCCAGGATGTAGACCGTCTTGCCGGTGGAACGCTTGGCAAGCTCGGTGGCAAGCTTGACGCGCTGTGCCTCACCGCCGGAAAGGGTAGTGGAGGACTGACCGATCTTGATGTATCCGAGTCCAACATCGCTGAGCGTCTGAAGCTTGCGTGCCAGCTTCGGCAGGCTGGCGAAAAACTCCAGGCCTTCTTCAACCGTCATATCAAGCACGTCGGAGATATTCTTGCCCTTGTATTTGACCTCCAACGTATCGCGGTTGTAGCGCTTGCCCTTGCATACGTCGCATGTGACGTAAACGTCGGGCAGGAAGTGCATCTCGTTGCACTTGACGCCGTCGCCCTCGCAGGCTTCGCATCTGCCGCCCTTAACATTGAAGGAGAATCGACCCGAGGTATATCCGCGCATCTTTGCATCGGTAGTCTTTGCGAACAGCTCGCGGATGTCTGTGAAAAGTCCGGTGTAAGTCGCGGGATTTGAACGCGGAGTGCGTCCGATGGGGCTTTGATCTATAGCGATTATCTTATCAAGGCTTTCGATGCCCTCAATACGCTTGTGCTTTCCGGGATATGTGTGCGCACGGTTTAATTCGTGTGCGAGCACCTGATACAGTATCGAATTGACAAGGGAGGATTTGCCCGAGCCGGACACACCTGTCACACAGCAGAAAAGTCCCAGCGGAAATTCCACATCAATATTTTTAAGGTTGTTCTGCTGCGCTCCAACAACCTTCAGTGATTTGCCGTTGCCACTTCTGCGGATTGCGGGGACCTCGATCTTCTCGCGTCCCGAAAGGTACGCGCCGGTTATGGAATCCTGGTGCGCCTTGATCTGCTCCGGCGTACCTGCCGCAACGATCTTTCCGCCGTGTACGCCTGCACCGGGACCTATATCCACGATATAGTCTGAGGCTTCCATGGTTTCCTCATCGTGCTCTACGACTATAAGGCTGTTGCCCGCATCACGCAGGCGCTTCAAGGTAGCGATAAGCTTGGAGTTGTCACGCTGATGCAGACCGATACTGGGCTCGTCCAGTATATAAAGCACGCCCATCAGCGACGAGCCGATCTGCGTCGCCAGACGTATACGCTGTGCCTCACCGCCGGAAAGGGAGCCCGCCTTGCGGGAAAGGGTAAGATATTCAAGTCCCACACTTTCAAGGAAGCCCAAGCGGGATTTTATCTCCTTGATGATCTCCTTGGCAATTGCCGCTTCCATCTCGGTAAATTCCAGCGAATTTACAAATTCCAGTGCCTTCGACACCGATTTGCGGCAGAATTCATCGATATTCAGCCCTCCCACCGTCACCGCAAGGGAGATTGGATTAAGTCTCATACCGTGACATTCCGGGCAGGGGGTATCCTCGATAAATTCCTCGTAGTATTCGTTCTGGGTCTGCTCTAAGCGCGCCTGAATCATGTTGATAACGCCGTCGAATTTGACTCGCTGTATCTTTGCGGCACCCTCCCAATAGCGGGTGATCTCGTAGACCTCATTGCCCGTACCGTATAAAAGCGCTTTCATCGCCTTGTCGGAGTAATCGCAAAGCGGCATATCAAGCGTAAAGCCGTACTTCTTCGCCACTGCTTCAAACAGCGGCCCGTTCCAGCTTACCTCATCCAGGGATTTGAATCCGTTTACCTGTATGGCGCCCTCGCGAAGCGACAGCGACTTGTCGGGGATGACCTTATCCACCGCCACGGTGCGCATCTCACCGAGACCCGCACATTTTGGGCAGGCGCCAAAGGGATTATTGAAGGAAAACATTCTCGGAGACAGCTCACCCACGGAAATACCGTGCTCCTCACAGGCATAGCTCTGCGAAAATGTCAGCTCGGTGTCACCGTCAAACACTTCCCCGTCGCGGAGCACCACGGAGATAACAAGATTGCCTTCGGTCAGTGAAAGAGCGGTTTCAACCGAGTCAGCAAGGCGCGATCGTACATCCTCACGGCGCACCAGTCGGTCAACGACCACCTCTACGGTATGCTTGATATTCTTGTCAAGCTTAATTTCCTCACCGAGATCGTAAAGCGAGCCGTCAACGCGGACGCGTACATAGCCGCTCTTCTTCGCATCCTCGAATATCTTTTCATGCATACCTTTTTTGCCGCGCACCATAGGAGCAAGCACCATAAAGCGGGTGCCATCAGGCAAGGTCATGATGCGGTCAATGATCTGATCCACGGTCTGCTGACGTATCTCCTTGCCGCAGACAGGACAGTGCGGTATGCCCACGCGGGCATACAAAAGGCGAAGGTAATCGTATATCTCGGTAACCGTACCCACGGTGGATCGAGGATTCTTTGATGTGGTCTTCTGATCGATGGAGATAGCGGGCGACAGTCCCTCGATGGAGTCGAGATCAGGCTTGTCCAGCTGCCCTAAGAACATTCTGGCGTAGCTTGACAGCGACTCGACAAAGCGGCGGTGTCCCTCGGCGTAGATGGTATCAAACGCCAGCGAGGACTTACCCGAACCCGAAAGCCCTGTAAATACCACAAGCTTATCGCGGGGGATAGTTAGGTCTATATTTTTTAAATTGTGCACACGCACACCTGTCATTTTTAGGTCTGCCATTTGTGTTTCTCCTACTTAGGTTATTCCCTGCAAATTTTTGATCTTGTCGCGCAGATATGCGGCACGCTCAAACTCAAGCTTCTTTGCCGCATCCTTCATCTCCGCGGTCAGCTCGTCAATAAGCGTCTGCTTATCGCCCGCTGACAGATTCTTTTTATCGCGAAGTGCATCGCGCAGCTTCTTTTCAGGTGCCCCCTCCGCTTCCTTCTTGCCGATCTCGATAAGATCACGCACACTCTTTTTGATGGTCTGCGGTGTGATACCATGGGCTTCGTTGTACGCCTTCTGTATCTCACGTCGGCGGTTGGTCTCATCAATCGCCGCACGCATGGACGGTGTGATTCCGTCGGCGTACATGATGACCTTTCCGTCTGAGTTTCGCGCCGCGCGGCCGATAGTCTGAATGAGCGAGGTCTCCGAGCGCAGGAAGCCCTCCTTATCCGCATCAAGTATCGCCACAAGGGAGACCTCGGGTATGTCAAGTCCCTCACGGAGCAGATTTATGCCCACAAGCACATCAAACACACCGAGACGCAGATCGCGTATGATCTCGCTGCGCTCCATGGTCTCAACCTTGTGATGGATGTATTTGACCTTGATGAGATTCATTTCAAGGTATTCGGTAAGATCCTCCGCCATCTTCTTGGTAAGGGTGGTAACAAGCACGCGCTCACCGCGCTCAGTCCTTGCATGTATCTCGCCAATGAGGTCATCGATCTGACCCTCAACAGGCCGCACATCCACCTCCGGATCAAGCAGACCGGTAGGACGTATGATCTGCTCCACTGTCTGTTCGGAATGCTGTTTTTCATATTCCGCAGGTGTGGCACTGACAAATATCGCCTGATTTATCTTGGATTCAAACTCATTAAAGAACAGCGGGCGGTTGTCAAACGCCGAGGGCAGACGAAATCCGAACTCCACAAGGTTGGTCTTGCGCGCGCGGTCACCGCCGCTCATGCCCTTGACCTGCGGCAGTGTGACATGGGACTCATCCACAAACAAAAGGAAATCCTTAGGGAAATAGTCAAGCAGTGTGTACGGTGTCGAACCGGGGGCACGTCCTGCCATGACGCGTGAGTAGTTTTCCACGCCGGAGCAGAATCCGATCTCACGGAGCATTTCAAGGTCGTAGCGTGTGCGCTCCTCGATACGCTGAGCTTCAAGGAGCTTATTCTGCGATTGGAAGAAATCCACGCGCTCCACAAGCTCCTCCTCGATTTCCCGAAGCGCCTGTTCACGGCGGTCATCGGACACCGCATAGTGGGTAGCGGGATATATCGACACATAGGAGAGTGTGCGTATCAGCTCGCCCGTCACGGTGTTAATCTCGGAAATGCGCTCGATCTCGTCGCCGAAAAACTCCACACGTATAGCCTTGTCGCCGCTGGACGCAGGAAGCACCTCCACCACATCCCCGCGCACACGGAACTTGTCACGGACAAAATTCATATCGTTGCGGTCATAAGACATGGAAATGAGTCGTTTTGTAAGCTCATCCCGCTCCATGACCATACCGGGGCGCAGCGCGATCAGCATATTCTGATACTCATTGGGGTCACCGAGGGAGTAAATACAGGACACACTGGACACGATTATAACATCCCTACGCTCAAACAGCGCACTTGTGGCGCTGTGGCGGAGCATATCTATCTCGTCGTTGATAGAACTGTCCTTTTCGATATATATATCCTTGCCGGGAATATACGCCTCCGGCTGATAGTAATCGTAATATGATACGAAAAACTCCACCGCGTTTTCGGGGAAAAATTCGCGGAACTCCGAGCAGAGCTGTGCCGCGAGGGTCTTATTATGCGCAAGCACCAGCGTGGGGCGGTTGACCTGTGCTATTATGTTCGCCATAGTGAAGGTTTTACCCGAGCCGGTAACGCCAAGCAACGTCTGATGCTTCATTCCCGCCTCAACGCCGGCAGACAGCTTTTCAATAGCGGCAGGCTGATCGCCCGTCGGCTTATATGGAGAATGCAGTTTGAATCTATCCATGCACAGCCCCTCCGGAAAATTTGTTCGCTTGATTCTTCTCACTGTTATACAGTATACCACAAAACTTTAAAAATGTAAATAGGGGTTGTTTTAAATACAGAAAAAGCATTTGAAGCAACCCCACTGGAGAACACAAATATTTGTTCTCACTATCATATTATTTTTTAAAATTTTGATTCCATTTCCATCTGCGGTACAGTGTGATGCAGTAATCCTTCAGGTGCGGAGCAAAGAATATTATAAGATTGATGAGAGCAAATATAAGTCCCAGCTTCGCCGACCACGAGCCTGTAAAAAACATCCACAAAAGCAGTACCCCGTCCGCCAGTGCAAGCCACTTTGCTTCCACCGGAATCAGGAAGAAAATGCGGAACTCGCTTCGCGGAAACAGGATGGCGTAGGCGAGGAACAGCGTAAGATTGAGGTAGGTGTTGTCAGCGTAGCCCGTGATAAAGCCGGAAATTATGGCACCGACAGCACCCAGCAGATAAAACGCCGTGAATCCGAATGATCCCCACTGCGCTTCAAGCGACGAGCCAATTGAATAGTAAAAATAGAGCATCAAAATCGCAAACGCGAGGCTCGCCCGTGGCGGCAGGAACAGGAAGGTGAAAATGCGCCATACTTCTCCCTCAAAAATCGCCGCGCGGTCAAACATCAGCGTGTAATGCAGTGAAACACCGATCCTACGGATCAGCAGAAGATCCATAAGCCAGACGATCGCCATAGCACCCACAAGCACCAGCATAAGATTTTTGACGGCGAATTTCCCGTATTTGCGCTCCAACTTATTAAGTAAACCCTGACGGTAGTACATAAACTCACCCTTCCAGCATAATATAACACTATTATTTTACCACACAAGGGGTTATAAATCAATTTTATACATGATTATTTACAAAAAGGTGACATTTCGAAAAGCTATTCTATATAGTTGCCAGCAGATTAAGATCCCACGCGGGGACATACTCATACCTTCGCAGATATAGCTTTAAGTATCCAAGCTCATGAACCAGCATCGGAAGCTTGTACATATCCTCGCTTCGGTGGTACATGGATACAAGCAACTCAGGGTGCTCGCGTCCGATCGTCTCACGGGAGCCGAGAAGTGCTTCGTATTCCGCGCCCTCCACATCATATTTGATGTAATCACATCTGCCGCTGTACACACTGTCAAGCCGTACCCCGGCAACGGTTTTGATCTTTGCCCCCGTCTTAACGCCCACGTCACCCATCAGCGTCGAATTGCGATTGCCGCCTGAGGTGAAGGAAAGCATCCGCTCCTCATCCCAAGCCGCGCAGTTACAAGCGGTTATCTTATACGGTGACGTCTCTGCAAAGGTACACAGCTTCTTATAATTACGGTAATCCGGCTCAAGGGCACAGACCCGTGAAAGGCTCTGAGCATATCCTGCAAGCTCTCGTATGCTGTCGCCATTGTACGCACCGAGATCAGCGGTCTCGCCAAAAGTCTTCGCATGCAGAATACCGTTCATAACCTCATCGGACGTTACCGTATGACGGCGCAGATATTCGAGCTTTCCTGTCAGCTTATAAAGTATCACATCGCAGAAGGTCTGCCTTGACAGCTCGTCCGAAAAAAGCTCACACGCCGCCGAAAGCTCGGTACGGTGCGCCTCAAAAAACGCAAGGTCAAACACCGCGCTGTCCGAGACAACGGGCACATCGGGGACGTATAATTCCCTCTCGGCATCCAGCCTGTATATATTGGCGAGCACGTCGGGAAGCTGTGAGCCGAAGGATACTACAACTACAAAGTCCCGGTACTTTTCACAGATCTCCGCATAGCTCATCACTACCTTGCCGTGGAAAAGCTGATGGCGCACGAAGCCGTCGGAGGCAAAAAAGTCCGCGACCTCGATGCCGCGATCCGAAAAAACGGCGAGGATCTTATCCGCGCCGTTTCCCATTCCGTACATCACTATAGGCTTTTTACATTCTGAAAGTGTCTGCCACATATCGCGGCGCACTTCGATCTCATTTACCGTGTGACATATTTTCATTTATAAAATCCTGACTTTTGCGTAGCAAAAGTTTCCTTATTCGGGGAATTGGGGCTGGTTTTGCGCAGCAAAATCTTTGCACAGAGTGCAAAGAAAGCCACAAAACCCAGCTCTGAAAATTTATTTTCAGAGCTTTAGAAATCTCTTTGCATTATTATAGAATATATCCTCACGTTCTTTTTCGGTGAGGTCGATCTTCAAAAAGCGTTCAATTTCGCCAGCAGTGTTCTTTACAGGGTAATCTGTTCCGAACATCACGCGATCCGCTCCGAATTTGTGTATCAGCTCCCCTGCCTTCTCGGGAGTCATTGCCCACAGAGCGCTAGAGGTATCATACCACACATTCGGCCTGCCGGCAAGGCAGTCAACCGACTCATCCCAAGCCATGTATCCGCCAAGATGTGCCGCCACCGCTTCGAGCTTCGGGAAACGGTCAAGGACTCTTGCGAGCTTCTTAGGTTCGGAAAACCGGTACTGCGGACGGTTGTCGCCAATATGCAGATACAGCGGCATACGTCCCTCGATTATTTCATAAAGCGACATCATACGGGGGTCGTCGATATCGATGCCCTGAATGTCGGGGTGGATCTTAACGCCGCGAAGACCAAGAGACTCTGCGCGCTCGACCTCAGCCGCGAAATCGGGATAATCCTGGTGCATCCCCATGAAGCCCACAGTTTCAAAGCCGTCCTCACGGGACTTTTTGGCAAGCGCCGCGATGGAATCGTTGACCTTCTGCACTTGATGAGCATTGGTCGCCACCGAAAACAGCAGCATACCGGCAACCCCGTTTGCCCGGCTGTTTTCCGCAAGCTCGGAGTAAATACCCTTGCCCTCGGAGACAAACTCATAGAACGCATTAAGGCTTACTACTGCCTTTTCTGCAATAGCTTCGGGATATGTGTGAGTGTGGATATCGAAAATTTTGTACATCCTGTACGCCTTCTTTTAATAAACGAATTCCTGATAAATTGCGCGGAGTGCATCACCGAAGTCTGCTTCCTCAACACCGACGATGATGGATATCTCACTGGAGCCCTGGTCGATCATGCGAATATTGATGCCCGCACCGCTGATTGCCTTGAATACACGCGCCGCAGTACCCTTCGCCTTGACCATAGCACGACCTACCACCGCCACAAGCGCAAGACCGTCCTCGATATCGATCACATCGGGGTTGACCTGACGGCAGATACCGTTCTTGATAGCGTCACGCTTGCCTTCGATCTCATGAGTGTTTAAAACAACGCTCATGTTGTCGATACCGGAAGGCAGATGCTCGAAGCAGATGCCGTTGCTTTCAAGCACCTCAAGCACACGTCTGCCAAAGCCCACCTCGGCATTCATCATATCCTTTTCGATATTGAGAACCGAGAAGCCCTTCTTGCCCGCAACACCGGTTATAACGTTGCCGGTGTCATATTTGTCGCTCTGGGAAACAATGAACGTACCGCGAGCCTCGGGGTTGTTGGTGTTTCTGATATTAATCGGAATACCAGCGATTCTTACAGGGAAAATAGCGTCCTCATGAAGCACGGTAGCACCCATGTATGAAAGCTCGCGAAGCTCATGATAGGTGATCTCGGAAATAACACGGGGATTCTCAACGATGCGGGGATCAGCCATTAAAAAGCCGTCAACGTCAGTCCAGTTTTCATAGATATCACAAGCCGCCGCACGCGCTACAATAGAGCCGGTAATGTCCGAGCCACCGCGTGAGAAGGTCTTGATAGTATCGTTGGGCATGGAGCCGTAGAATCCGGGGATAACCGCATATTCGTGCTTCTTAAGCACCGCGGACAGCACGGAATTGGTGCGCTCCGCGTCGAATTTACCGCTATCGTTAAAGAAGATCACCTCAGCCGCATCTATGAATGCAAAGTCGAGATACTTCGCGAGGATCTTACCGTTAAGATACTCACCGCGGCTTGCCGCAAAGTCACGGCCTGCCTTATGGATGAACGCATTCTTGATGAGATGGAAATCCTGCTCCAGGGAGAAGTCAAGCTCCAGCTCCTTTATAATGCCGTTATAGCGCTCCTCGATCTCACCGAAGCACTTAGAAATATCCTCACCCTTTGCCGCGAGCTCATAGCAAGCATACAGCATATCGGTGACCTTTGTATCATTTTTATGGCGCTTGCCGGGCGCGGAGGGCACTACATAACGGCGCTCAGGCTCTGCCTTGATAATACTTGCAACCTTTTTAAACTGCGCGGCATCCGCAAGAGAGCTGCCGCCGAATTTTACAACTTTCAGCACGTTAATACCTCTATCTATAAAAATTTATTATCCTACGAGAATAGCATATATTATATTATATGAAAAAAGCCGCATTTTGTCAAGTCAAATGCGACTTTTTTCGAAAAATTCGTATGCGTTGACAGCGAAGATGCGAAAACCTGCCGCGCTATGTGTACATTTTAACAGACTAAATCGGAGTTTTGCACCTTTTCTACGCCCGATCAGTTATCACTGCTTATAAATGTCACATATTCTTCAAGGCACATATTCATCTGGTACATACGCTGTGCATGGTAGCGTCCCACATAACGATAGTGCCACGGCTCCCAGGAAATGCCCGTAATATCCACCTTATCCTGCGGGTATCGAAGAATAAAGCCGAACTTCCAACAGTTTTCCTTCATCCACTTGAACGCATCCGTCTGACCAAAGGCTATATCCGCCGCGTCAAGATTGTGCATATCCAGTGCAAGTCCCGTCTGATGCTCACTGGAGCCGGGCGGATTCGAGAAGCTTGCCACCTTATCGTAATCACCGTCGTGCAAGCCGAGATAATAGTTGAACAGATACTCCTGATATGCATAGCTTCGGTATGCGCTTGTAACGCTGACATCCTCGATTCCCGCCGCCTTCATCTCACGGAACATCGCTTCAAGTGACATCGCCGCGATCTCGCGAAGCTGCTGCATCGCTCTGCCGTCGTCACGCGTGGCGGATACCGACATAAGATCCTGCGGTGTATAATCCGAGCCAAGCTTACTGTTGATGTTGACAAGCGTCAGATACTCGGTGGTATTGCCGGGATTCATATACTCCTCATACACGGTAAGGTTGGTAACAAATCCGAGGTCGGGCATACTTGCTAGCTTTTCCTCTTCCTCATCAAGCGGATCAAGCCCAAATGGTGACTGGAGCAAGAAGGAAAGAGGCGCATATTGCGGCTCGGTATTCTTGTCGAGCTTACCGTTTTTGTTGAGATTGGTGATCACTCGCTCCACGGTCACCTTGTGGGAGCGCTCATCCACCGTGATGTTGAGTCCCTTAAAATAGGTGCTGACAAAATCCACGGGAACATACAGCTCTTCATCCTCATAGTAGCACTCCGCACCCAGTCTTGTCTCAACATCGTTTACATAGACTACGCGGGAATCGGTTACAAAGCGGATAGTCTCCGCTTCGTCACCCTTGATAACATATTTCATGTCCTCCACCGATCCGGTCACCGCAAGGTCGAGCATCACGGCGATATCGGTAAAGCTGACGTATACGCGTCCGCTTCGCACGGCTTTGACATAGGGCAGTGAATATTTCTCATCCCCAATCACATAGCTGTAGCGTGAGGAATCGGTGGAATCCACACGGGTAAGATCCACAAACAGAAGTGCGGCACAAAGTCCCGCCATCACCGCAAATACCACAAGGAACAGTACAAATCTCGAAAAATAGGTCTTGATCCGTGCTGAACGGCGTTTCTTAATGTAATACTTTTCTCTCTGACGGTTACCGCGGATGATCTCGATCTGCTCTGCGGTGAGCTTTACACGGTCACGGTCGGAGCGACGCTGACTACGGGTCTGATTTGTGATGCGGCTCATGGATGAGCCGCCCTGCGGACGGGGGTTTTGCGGACGGTTCTGTGGACGAGCCTGTCCGCCTCTTGCAGGCTGAGCGCCTGCACCAGTCCTCTGAGTATTCTGCGCCCTGCGTGTCTGTGCTCTCTGGGCATTTTGATAATTATTATTTACGTTATTTCCGCTCGGACGGTTCTGCCGTCCGTTATTTGGCTGACGGTTGTTATTCATATACATCCTCTGCGATCATAATTATTGCATCATAACACCATTATACCACATATTTCGCATTAAATAAAGAGGAAAATGCATTTTTTCGAAATTTTTTTATAAATGTTACCCAGTGGCATAACGAAAATATTTGATGCTAACGTACGAACAATCCCTCTATAACGGATAAAGGAGACTGCCAAAACAGCCTCCTTTTTGTCTATTACCAATTTTCCGAGCGGATCACCTTCCAAAGCTCACGCAGATATTTGCGATACCGCTTGTAATCGGAACAGTACAGCCCCACCTGCGCCCAAAACTTCGGTGAATGGTTAAATTCTCGCATATGGCACAGCTCGTGGATGATG
Source organism: Candidatus Flemingiibacterium sp. (assembly GCA_045586505.1). Lineage (GTDB taxonomy): Bacteria > Bacillota > Clostridia > Oscillospirales > CAG-272 > Flemingiibacterium. Next base: position 38,510 of record JAZNAL010000021.1, read on the forward strand.
ATATAATCCACCGCTTCCGGCTCTGCCATCATGCAGTAGTATGAAAAATTCAGCGATTTTTTCCTCGAGCAGCTCGCCCAGTGCGAGGTCGCGGAATTTATCTTTACGGCAAGCGGTTCAAGCCCCATTTCATTTGAAATCACCGCCACACGCTCTGAAATGTATTCCCCTGCCGCCTGCTTATAAGCTGCCACTGCCGCCGCGCGTATTTCGTCGGCAGAGAGAAACGGCGGAACGTAGAATGCCCTTGCATCATAGCTCACACATCCCGACTCTGCCGCGCGAATCTCGCGCTCACTGCCGAGAAATCTTACCCGCGAACCGTAATCAATAGTAAACTTTGCTCGCTCTGCTGCCATGCGCTTATACTTTTCACATTCGGCGGCGATTTTTGGCGCGTAGCCTTCAAGCAGGCGCGCGATCTCAGAAGCGGAAGCGCGATATGGTGCAAGGATCTCCGCCTCGCCGTCTTCACGCACCCGCAGGCAAACCGTCCTGCGTGACGACCGCTTTACATAACAGACTATTCCGCCAAGTTCAATTGTTTCCATATTTGTAATCTCTCGAAAATTCACAGCCGCAGAAATCCTGGCGGTACAGTGAATATTCCCTCGACAGCTCAATGGAGCGCTTGTACCCTTCCCGCTTTTTAAAATCCGAGGGCAGATATGCGACACCGTATTCGCCTGCCAGCTGTACTCCGATCTCGTTAAGCTTGGCGGCATTCTTATGGGGGCTTACCGTCAGCGTGGTGGCGAAATAGTCAAATTGATCCGCGTGCTCCTTCATATAGCGCGCTGTGACATCAAGTCGCTCGCGATAGCATCCAAAGCATCTCACACCGCCCTCCGGCAGACTTTCAAGACCCTTGGTAATGTCATAAAAGCGCTCGGGCGCATAATCGCACACAATAAGTCTGATGGGATTTGTATGCGGCATCAGCGATATGAGCCGTTCCAGCTCGTCGGCGCGTTTTTTATATTCGGCGGCATCGGTAATATTGGGGTTGTAAAAATAGACCGTGATATCAAAATATTCGGTCAAATATTCGAGTACATAGCTTGAGCAGGGCGCACAGCAGGCGTGGAGAAGCAGTCTCGGAAGTGAGTTTTCAGCCTTTATTTGCGAAAGTACCCTGTCAAGCTCGGCTTGGTAATTAGTTTTCATATTATTAATCATCGCTTTTGTACTGCAAAAGCTTCCTTATTCGGTGAATTGTGGGCGGTTTTGCGAACCAAAGCCCTCTCTGAAAACTTTATTTTCAGACTTTTTTCGTCTATGTATTGAAGTTGTTATGTTTTTGTGGTATAATCATTATGTATGGTCAATTCAAAGAAAAGCGAGGTGAGAGCATGAGCGAACACGAAACAAACGAGTTGAATCCGATAAAACCGGATCAAACGTCGGAAGATCTTCATGATGTCCTTGATGAATCGGACACAAAAGTCACGGACAAACCTCCGTTTCCCATATGGATTCTGATATTAGAGCTTGTGCTCGCACTGGCAGCGGTCCTCGCGGCAACAGCACTGACATTTTCGGTTTTCACCGAGTACACGCACACATACATAACCGCAGTCCCGCCAACGGTGATGGCAGCAAGCGAGGCTGATACTCCCACATATGGGGCAAGCGAGGCTGACATTCCCTCCCCTGTATATGTGCCGGTTTACTACGACTTTACAAAACCGGTTCCCGAAAGCCCTGCTGTGGATTACAGCTACTTTAATGATACCATATTTATCGGCGATTCCCGCACAAAGGGACTTATTCTGTATACCGATCTGACGCCCTACGACTTCTCATCGGAGGGTACCAATGTGGGAAGCGTTCAAGTCAAGGCGTTTATCCGCATGAAGAACGAGGACGGCGAGCTGCAAAACTATACGCTGTTCGAAGCTCTCGAAAGAGAAAGCGGCAATTACCACACTATCTACATCGCTTTAGGACTTAATGAGCTCGGCTGGCCACTTGAAGCGTTTGATACGACCTTCCGTGAACTTATAAAAAACATCCGCGCAGTCACAGACGTGCCCCTGTACATTCAGCTTATAATGCCGGTTACCACGCTCTCCTCCGCCACAAGTCAGTTTGGCATAACCAATGAAAAAGGCGTAGTGTTCAACGAGTATCTGAGAAATATTGCCGCCGAGCTTGAGCTGTTTTACCTTGACACAACCGATATGTTCACGTTGGAGGACGGCACGCTTGACCCCGCCTACGCTTCAGACGGTGTGCATTATCATCGGGAATGGTATAAGCTCATCGCAGACTATTACCGCACGCATATTGTCGACCTTGAGGCCTACGAAAACACACGTACTGTGATTTCCGAGGAGACCGCAGATGAAGTCACCGAATCCGAATCAGCCGTAACAGAGCCGGTTATGCCGTAAAACAAGATATATTATTTTCCCGGGAGATGCACGCATCGCCCGGGAGTTTTTATGGTCTGCTGTCAAGATAATTCTGCAGAATTATCTGCGCGGACAGCGTGTCCACCGCTGCCTTGCGCTTTTTTCCGCGGGTGTCGGTCAAATTGAGTATCTGATGCGCCGCCATGGTACTGCACCGCTCATCAAACATTTCCACGGGCAGACCCGTTTTTTCTTCAAGCATCGCCGCAAATTCCTTCGCGTGCTCAGCCCGCGGGCCGTATGTGCCGTTCATATTGATCGGCAGTCCCACCACAATTTTGGCAACCCCATACTCCTTTGCCTTCTCAGCCACCATATCTGCGGTCTTCGGCATATAGTTTGAATTGACATAGCCTATTCCATTAGCGAGCATTCCGAGGAGGTCGCTCACCGCAAGTCCCGTGCGTGTATCGCCGAAATCAACTCCGAGTATTCTTTCCGCCATAGTCGCTCCTTAAAGCACGATACCGTTTGCACGGATAAATTCATCTACCTGTGCCGCAGTGGGAAGCGAGCTTGAAGCTCCTTCCTTGCCTACAACGATGGTACCGACTGCATTCGCATATTTGACAGCCCGCACGATATTTCCGGACTTCAGATATTCCAGCGCCATTGCCGCTGTGAAAGCGTCACCTGCCGCGGTGGTATCCACAACAGGACCCTCGTAGGTAGTAAGCAGCTTTGCGTAAGTGCCGTCGTAAATATACGCACCGCGTCCACCCAGCTTGATGACCACATATTTGGTCTCCACGCGCTTCATAATCTCATACGCCGCACGCAGACAGTTGTCGGTATTGTTTGGCATAATGCCGGTCAGCGCCAAAGTCTCGCTTTCATTGGGCGAGATGACCTCAAGGCGTCCCAGCTTTTCCAGCGGGTAATCCGAGCGCGCAGGTCCCGCATCGATAAACACGGGGATTTTCTTTTTATTGGCAAACTCCGTTGCCGCAGCGACTGCCTCAAAAGGCGCCTCGAAATGCAGAAAGACCGCGTCGGGCAGACAGGTCATCGCATCCTCAACATCCTCCGGGGTGATGTGCTCGTTTGCACCGGGGTACACGATTATGCGGTTTTGTCCGTTTTCTTCGACTACTATTGTGGCAAGTCCCGTAGGCGCACTCTTGTCGCTGACGATAAAGCGGGTATCGATTCCGCTGTCGTTATACAGCGCCTTCAATTTCTGACCGTGATTGTCACAGCCGAGTCTTGTGCAGAAAACACTGTCTGCACCAAGTCGGGCAAGCGCAAGTGCAGAGTTTGCACCCTTACCGCCGGGGAAATAATCATACCCGCGTTTTTCAACCACGGTCTGACCACCCACGGGCATTTTCCCAACTCGCATCACAAAATCCATGTTGGCACTGCTGACAACAAGAATTCTTTTCTTCATAACGCGGCTTCCTCCTCGTGCTTAATATTCGTAGGTGTTACCCTTATCGGTAATAGTCACATGATTCTTTCCGTCAGCGGATGCCTCACAGCGTCCGACGATCTTTGCCTCAACACCGTACTTCTTAGCGGTATCGATCATATACTGTGCGTCAGCCGCATCGCAGTACAGCTCCATGCGGTGACCCATGTTGAACACCTGATACATTTCGCGGTCTTCGATATCCGCATTCTTCCAGATCGCCGCAAACAGCGGAGGTGTATCGAACAGATTGTCCTTAATATAATGGATGCCTGCGCCAAAATTCTTGCACTTAGCCTGTCCACCACCGGTGCAGTGGATCATGCCGTGAACCGCAGAACGCTTACTGTCAAGGATCTCCTTGATGATCGGCGCATAGGTACGGGTAGGCGAAAGGATAGCATCCACAACGGATACATCAGTACCGGGAAGAATATCGTTTACACCGTGGGTACCGCAATATACCTTCGACTCGTCGATGGTTCCCGAATAAGTCTCGGGGTACTTCCTTGCATAATCGTGGGAAAGCATAAGATGACGCGCCGCAGTCAAGCCGTTGGAGCCCATTCCTGCGTTGTACGCCTTCTCATAGGTCGCCTTGCCGTAGGAGGACAGACCCACGATAACATCACCGGGCTTTATATTGTCGCAGTCTATAACGTCGCTGCGCTTGAGTCTTACGAAGAAGGTTGAGTCAACGATAAGTGTGGACACAAGGTCACCGACGTCAGCGGTCTCACCGCCGGACATGGTGATGCCGATACCGTACTTACCAAGCATCTCGCAGAAATCGGTATAACCATCGATAACCGCCTTGATAGCTTCACCGTTTACGCGGTGAGCGTTTCTGCCGATGGTGTTGGAAAGCACAAAGCCGTCGGTAGCGCCGATGCAGAGAAGGTCATCAAGGTTCATGACCACGGAATCCTGCGCAATATTGTAGAATGCTGACAGATCACCTGTCTCCTTGTATTTGATATAAGCAAGGGAGGACTTGGTGCCCGCACCGTCGGCGTGCATTGCCGCACAGTATTCGGGATCTCCGCAAGGATCGGGAATGATCTTGCAGAATGCGCCTGCAAATACGCCCTTATCCTGCTTGGATATAGCGCTGTGTACCTCGTCCTTGGTCGCGGAAACACCGCGAGACAGATATGCTTCTGACATAGTTATTTTCTCCTTTGGTTTAAGTAATTATTTTATAATTCAATAACGGATGCCGCCTTAGAATTGGGGTAACAGGTAACATCCAGAATTCGCTGATTGGTACTGCCGCGGAATTTAAGATTAAGGTCCCGTTTAGAATCTACATAGCGCCCGTCCACCAGATAGTTAGTTACGGACAAAAGCTCATGCACAGACGGCTCCGTCTCACACTTTTTGAGGAGCTGTTCGTAAGTAAAGCCGCTGTAGGTCATGATATCGAGTCCACGCTCCGCCGCCCGTTTAGCAATAACATAAAGCTCGTGGCCCCACAAAAACGGCTCACCGCCGCTGAAGGTAATTCCCTTGATAAGCGGGTTCTTTTGTATATCGTTCCACAGCTTGGCGGTAGTGGTCAGCTTACCTCCGCCATAAGCGTGGGACTCGGGGTTATGGCAATTATAGCATTTATGCGGACAGCCCTGAGTAAATATCACATATCTCAGTCTGGGTCCGTCTACAATAGATTCGCGAACCACGCCGAAGAGTCGTATCGGAAGGTCTTCGATAGGCTCCGTTGACGAAAAATTTCTTTGAAGCATTTTGTTTTTCCTATACTAAAATATTATAAATCACGGCGACCATAAGCAGTACCGAAACAACCGCGAGGCTGATGATCCGTATAAGCTCCGCCAAATCTGCCGTACTTTGCTCCGATTTATTTCTTCGGTAAGCTATAATGTCTACGGCACACAGCGCCGCAGTTGTCAGCGCAAGCACCGGCAGCATGATATCCACCGCCATCTCGCCGCCGACAGCCTTTGCGGCAAGGGCAAATATCAGGAGCAATACGGCTATAGCGACGCCGAGTATTTTTAGTTTACTCATGCTCGCCGCCTTTTTTACGGCTCAGCAAAGCCACGGCAACTACCGTCGCCACTGCAATAATCGCCGCACCGCCGATCCAGATGTAGGTAGCATAGCTCATTTCTTCATCAGGGGCGCGTTTTTTCAGTCTCTCCTCGGCGATGACACTTTCAAGTGATTCATCATTGTATTCGTGGGACAGACCCTTGATCTCCTTGATAAAAAGTGACCCGGATTCGAGTTCGCCATCTCCTACAAGAAGCCTTATGGTTTCTGTGTCCTCGATACCGTCGAATTCGCCGATATCAAAATACACAGTTGACCATGTTCCGACTTCAAGCTCACCGCTTGATTCAAATCTCTCGTTCTCACTGAGAAGCACCAGTTTTACGGGCACGTACGACATATCCGTGGGTACTGTATTGTCAATTTTCATTTTAACGGCAATCACCGGAGTGTGCTCAAGATTTTCCGTATACTCAAAGCTATGAGATATTCCCATCCAGGCACCGATTTCATCGGCACCGTACATACCGGAGTCAAGATGCACCAACATTGACGCCTCGCCGTCGCGTACTATCTGCATATCACCGCAGTAATATCCCGCATCCATGCTGCCGAGACTTGATGCGCTGTCAAATACAAAGTAATCATAGGCGCCCTTAATGCCCGACGGCGAATCGAAGGATGCCTCGGCATAGCTAAGTCTGCGCTGCGGCAGCTCATTTTCATCATAGTCCGTTACCACATCGGCAATGCTTTCCGTCTTTAGAGCGATCAGAGCAGTCGAGGTGATAACATCCGCATCGATGGTATCGATATGCCTAACGGTCTCATAAATAAACGCCGCCTTTTCGCCTGCTATTGCAATGTATGCATCAATACGGTCGTTAAAATATGCAGCATAATAACCGATAACAAACTGCTTCATCATAGCACTGAGACGCAAATCGCTCTCGGCGTGTGTACTGTCACAGAATATCAGCTGCTTATCTTCACAGCCGATCGTGTTAAGCAGAGTGATGAGCGACTCGCAGTCATTGACTTCCGTACGCTCCACAAACGGCTCATTATCGCGGGGAGTGACCTCAACCGCGATCTCCCAACCGTAATCCCCGTATTTTGACGTCTCCGATACAAGCATCGGAAGATATTCGTTCAGTGGAAGCTCGCGGGCGTTGGTGGCAGGATCTATGTCCAAAAGATCAGTTACGGAAATGTATACCTTGACATCTGCGTTGACGGAGGAAAGATTAAAATATACCTTACATAATTCTTTTGCGGTATAAGAGATCATCTTAGAAACATCAGTCCTGTCCGCTGGAATAATGTTCTCGCCATCGCCGAAAATGACACCGATCACTAGCCCCTTACTGCACCACTTGGATGCAGTGTAGGCGCTGAGCGCACCTATAAAATCGTTTCCGTCGGGCGCATCGGCATTTTTTTCGTAGCTGTTATAGCCATCCTTCTCATACATATGCGCCAGCTCGGCTTTAACCTCCGCGCTTACATTCAAGTAACGCAAAAGCACACCGACATCTGCCCTTGAAAGCACCTCCAGCTTTTTGGAAAGCTGCGCGAGATATTCGGCATCGAGATAATAGATCTTTCCGTTATAGAGGAACTGCTCGCCCTTTTCCTTTGAAACAAACACACGCAGAATATCTATGGTAAGCTGAGTAATCCCGCTGTCAGCCTCGCCCACAAGTGAAATATCGTCAGCCGCGAAGCCTTTGGAATCTACCGCAAGAGATCCTATATTCTCGGCGCGACGCTCGGGATTATCCACATAGAACGGCGGAGCGATCAGCGTATAGCTGCCATCGGGATCTACTATCACCGCAAGAAAACGGCTGTAGCAGGCATATGGATTGTCCGCAGGTATCTGCCAATTGAACTCAAAGCGAGTAGTCATAGCACCCGTTATAATCGGCTCGACTGCCGCCAGCTCTTCACTTGTCGGCAGACTGTCGGACTCATATGCGTATATTGCTATTCTGCTTTCCTGGCTGCTAAGCGCCACCTCACGGTCGATCTCACCGTAGAAGCTGACCGAGGTCAGATCATCGTTCAGTCTGCAGATATTAACACTGCCGCAGACATCGTATTCCTCCTCCTCACAGGCGGGAATAACACTTATTGATTCCACCACAACACTTCCGCCGCCCTCTTCGAATTCAAGCTCGATACTGCGAAGCATGGAAGCATCTCCAACGTGTATGTAATAATACTTTTTCTCTGACATAGGCGTTATGGGAATCGAAATCGTCTTATTCTCTGTATTCGCCTGAGTATCGGAGGTAGTATAGTGAAGCGTAAGTGTATCGTTTACGGTATTATTGGTAAGCCTTATGCGCAGGCAGTTGACATCATACTCGGTTTCGGGCATGAACACAGCCGCGCTAAACGAAAAACTGTCAAATGAATCGGAGGAAATTGTCAGCGAAGTCTTTTCCGACGAAAATGCACCTTCAGCGTTTTCCGTTTCAAACCGATCGAACAGAAATCTTTCCGTAAGCTCACGGTCTACCGTATCAAAGGCATAAATCTCATCCACATAAAAGCTGTCTCGGGCATACCCGGACTGCACGGTATCCACTACATATGCGATCTCCGCCGAGGTTATACTGTATCTGCTGTGCCATGAGCCGATGTCCGCTTCAACATGGCACCACTCTCCGCCCTTGACATGGGAGAGATGCTCCGTACTGCTTCCGTCGGAGGAAAACAGCGTCAGACGTGTATAATACGACGCCTCCGGATCGGCTTCATATACCGGAACAAATATATCGTAAGCGAGCTTTCGATAATCGGTCAGATCAAACGGCTCTCTGAAATTTGCCAAGGTAGTATGAAGCGAGCCGATCTCACTGTATTTACCAACCACCTCAAGGCATGAGCGAGACTCCGTTTCATCGCCCGAACCGTATGATGCCTTATGCAGGTTAACCTTTTCTGCATTATCCCCTGCCGTAAAATCGCCGACCGAGAACTCGAAGGCTTCGACCATAAAAGCATCATCTTCCGAATGATCCGCCCCAAGGCATGGCAGGGCAAAAAGCACAGCTGTGCACAAAGCACAGGCAAAATAACTGATAATTCGCGCTTTTTTCATTCGGTGATCGCCTCCGTATCCGACAAGTATAGCAGTATAAATATATTATACCATATAATCTCGCCAAAAGATATACTTTTTTGAAAATTTAATAACATTTTTTGCTTAGCTTGTGCCTGTTTGAAAATTATATCGAAAATCGCCGACTATTTTTTGATTTTGTGTTGTGTTTTAAAAGAATATATGGTATAATATATTTAATTGTGGCACCAATAATTACGGAGGAATACCAAATGCCGATTAAAATTCCCGAAGGACTGCCGGCGCACGAAACGCTGGAGCGCGAGAATATATTTGTAATGAACGATTTTCGTGCCGAGCATCAGGACATTCGTCCCTTAAAGATCGCGGCACTCAATCTTATGCCCACCAAGATAACCACCGAGACCCAGCTAATACGTCTCCTTTCAAACAGCTCACTGCAGATCGAGTTCACCCTCATGCAGACCGCCACCCATCGCTCAAAGCACACTCCCTCCGAGCATATGGAGGCATTCTACAAGAATTTCGACGATATCAAGCATGAAAACTTCGACGGGCTTATCATCACAGGCGCACCCGTGGAAAATCTCGATTTTAACGATGTTACATATTGGGATGAGCTGTGCGGTATCATGGAATGGTCGAAGAAGCACGTCTTTTCCACCCTGCATATCTGCTGGGCGGCACAGGCAGGTCTTTACTACCATTACGGCGTGAAAAAACACCCGCTTGACAAAAAAATGTTTGGCGTATTCAAGCACTATGCGCTTCGTCCCAATCACCCCATTGTAAGAGGCTTCGACGAATATTTCTACGCTCCCCATTCCCGTCACACGGGAATTGCCGAGGAGGAAATATCCAAAGTCAGCGAGCTTGAGCTGATCGCGCGAAGTGATATGGCAGGCCCGTACATAATCGCCGCAAAGGATTCGCGTATGCTGTTCGTGACCGGTCACTCGGAGTATGACTATGACACTCTGTCAAAGGAGTACTTCCGTGATGTGGATAAGGGACTTGACATCGAGATCCCCTACAACTACTTCCCCGACAATAATCCCGCGAAGCGTCCGCCCAACCTCTGGCGCGGTCACGCAAATCTGATGTTCTCAAATTGGCTCAACTATTTCGTTTACCAGAACACGCCCTACGATCTTGAGGATCTTAACCGTGCGTAAATATTATATGCCCTCTCTGTAAATACTGATACCGTGGAATGCTCCACGGTATCTTTGTTTTTGGGAGAATAAAATGGATAATAACGAAATGCTTTTAAACGAGCTTTACAAAAACACCACCATGGGTGCGGATGCGCTCATTGACCTTATGGACAAGGCACAGGATCCGAAAATGCGCTCGGAAATGACCCGCGAGCTTGAAAAATACCGCGAATACTCTAACCGTGCCGCCGCACTTTTGGGTGAGCGCGGCTTAAAGCCCGAGGAGCCCGGTATGATGGCAAAGGCGGGAAGCAAGATCGGCATGGCATTCAATACCATGCTTGACACCACCACCTCGCACATCGCGGAAATGATGATAAACGGCGCAACCATGGGTATTATTAACATTGAGAAGCAGTTAAACTCCGGAGAGCCTTCAAAAGAAGCACGGGAGCTTGCCGAGGAGGTGCTCAAATTTGAAAAGAGCACCGCTGACCATCTTGCAAGATTCCTGTAAAAATGTCCCCCGACAGTAGCCGCTGTCGGGGGACATAATCATTCAAAAAGCGCTTCGGGCGAAGCATATGCACCATCTGCTATAATGGAAAATCCGAGATTTGCACCCGTTGCTGAACCGGTCTGACCCACGGTACCAAGCTCACAGCCTGCCTTGATCTCATCTCCGATCTTGCAGTACAGCGTATCAAGGTGTCTGTAGACCGTTTTACAGTCGCTACCGTGGTCGATCACCACGAAGTTCCCCTGCTTGAAGTCATACTCCGCCGTAACAACCGTACCGTCCGCCGCCGCATAAACGGGTGCTCCGTGAGTCGCGGCAACATTGATGCCGTTGTTAAAATATGTAACACCCACAGGATTCACATGAGTACCGAAACGGCTTGTTATTTCGCCGTGTTCCGCAAGCGGACATATAAGACTTGTTGACTCCTTGACGATCGCGTCGCATAACTCCTCAGATGACATATCTTCGGATTCACATTCGTATATACAGTGATCATACCGATCTGTCATAACACAGTCATTCTCAAATATCTCCGCAGTATCCGCACTGTCGGCAACCGACGGCACGGTTTCGGTAATGTCATCCATTTCCTTTGCGGTAACCTGAACAAAGAATGCAGACATCGCCGCAAGTATGAGTGCGGCAGAAATAAAGCCGCATACAGTAAGCCTTTTTGCCATCATTATACATCTTATCCTTTCACTTAGTGCTTTTTCACCGAATAATCTGTGCGCACCGAATGAACAGACAGCCGTATGTGAAAGCCCCGAATATTCCTCTGCGGCATCGATGAGACACAGCGCGTAATCGGCGGCAGTCCCGCCGTCACGCACCACTGACTCATCGCAGGCAAGCTCAATATCACGGCTCGCAAGCCGCCACATCAGCCACACGAGCGGGTTGTACCAGTTAAGACATACTGCCGCCGCAATCAGCCATTTTACAAGCTGGTCGCCGCTTTTAATGTGTCTTTGCTCGTGAGCGATGATGTATTTAAGCCTGTCGCCGTCAAGGGAAAGCATATTTTCGGGAATGAATATCACGGGTCTTATGACACCGCAGGAAAACGGTGATCCCGCACCGTCTCCCACACGCACATTTGCATATTCCCCAATCGGTCTTCCGCCAAGAGCTATTCTGCGCATTCGTCTGTACGCACACACGAACGAACCTCCAATGATCATCGAACCGAGAGGTAAAATGACCGCCGCAAGCGCTGACACGTCAAAGGTCGGTACCGCATCATCTGCGGTATCGTCGGATATTTCGGCTTGGAGCACGTCATAAGTGCCTGCCTGCACTGTGTAAGACTCCGTCGGCATATACGGCACAGCTATCGTCTCTACCTCAATTGTGACGGAAAACGGCAGGATCAGCCGAAGCGCCGCAAGTATCCACAATATGCGAAAGCTCTGCTTTGGCAGACGGTGAAGGAACAACACCCTCGTGAGTACGGTGAGCACTATCATCACGCTCCCGCACACAGCCGCATATATCATTGTAACTCCTCCACCATTGCACGCAGACGTGTGATCTCCTCCGATGTCAGCCGCTTTGAATCGATAAGGCAAGCCACCAGCTTGTCCGCCGCGCCTTCATACAGCTTATCTATAAGCTCGGCAGTCTCGCTTTCCTGCGCTTCACGCTTTGAGATCACGGCATGGCAGAGGAAATTCGGCTCACTTCTTTCGATGGCACCCTTGGTGATACATTTCTTGATGACCGTGTATGTGGTATTCACATTCCACCCTACCTCGTCACCGAGTATCTCGGCGATCAGCTTTGCAGTGGTGTCACCGTTTTTCCACAAAACGTTCATCACCTTTAGTTCGGAATCGAATAATTTTACTGTCATTTGGTATTCTCCTTTGTTTTGGCGCTTCATACGATCCTGCGCACTCACGCATTCCACGCCATACTATCGCGGTAGTATAATTATTCTATCACAATAGTATGGATTTGTCAATACTATCGGAGTAGTTTTTTGAAAAAATTTTAGATAAGCAGAAGGAGCCTTTCGGCTCCCCCTATGTATCACTTCTTACCAATACCGAACAGTCTGCGCAAAAACGGCACAAACAGCCTCGGCGATTTTACAACTACAACCTTCATAAGTACGCATTCCTCCCAAAAATCAGCCGTTTTGCGGCTCATTAAAGCATATGCGCACCAATGCCGATTTGCTAATCACGGCTCTCGATCACCAGCATTACACCGCATCCCAGTGATATCTCGGCGGCATCTGCGGTGATCTCGTTACTTACGGCATAGGAATACCTGCGGGTCAGCTCCACATTATCAAGCGGGTAGTATACCCCCGATATGGAAACGCCCTCGCATTTGTCGGAAAGCGCTATCAGTGACAGGTACTTATACCCCCTGCCAACCGAAAGCGTCCGCTTACCACCGTCCGACAACAATATGCGCACACGGTTGCGTCCGTCGGTCATTGCGCATCCCACACCGTGATCGGCGATATATTCAAGTAAGAACACACTTGACAGCGTGTGATCAAGCCTCCCACCAAGCCCGCCGATTATATAAATATTCTCCGCCCCACGTGAAAGTGCGGTATCTACGGCAAGCTGAGTATCGGTGTCATCCTTGATTCGGGACACCAGCATCTTTTCCATCTCGGCAAGCTCGGACTCCGAAAGCGATGTGCGATCAAGGGAATCCAGGTCACCGAGCAGCATATCGGGCTTCACCGACAGCCTTTTTGCCGTGCGGTAACCGCTGTCGGCGGCAATGACGAAATCGCTCTCACAGAGTGAGAGCGATAGCTCGGAAAGTGTATCGGCATATACCTTGCCGCCTGTGAAAATATAAAAGTCACGACTCATTTTTTGTCCCATTCGTGCTTTTTTTTCAGCACCTCGTAAAATTCAAGATAGCTTCTGTGCCGCTCTGCGGGGATATCACCGTTTTTGACCGCCTCAAGCAGTGCACAGCCATCCTCTTTCGTATGCGTACATTTAGTATAACGGCAGGAGCCTATATACGGCTCAAACTCGCGGAATACATAGGGCAGATCGGCTTTGGTGTAAAAATCGAACTGCACAAAATCCAGCATTCCGAAGCCGGGAGTGTCGGCTATATAACCGTTGACCCCGTTGCCGAACTGTCGGTCAAGGGGATAGAGCTCAATATGGCGCGTGGTATGTCTGCCGCGCTGTGTCTTCTGGCTGATCTCACCCGTTGCAAGTCCAAGTGAGGGGAACAGCCGATTCATCAGCGTGGATTTACCTACACCGGATGCGCCCGCAAATACGGACACGCGGTCGGAATTCTCCCGTATAAACGCTTCAAGCTCACCGCCGTCGATCCCAAGACCTTCAACGAACACCTTAAAGCCGCACCGTCTGTAAATATCGGCATAATGCTCTGCCGCATCGGGTGCAAGATCGGCTTTGGTAATAACGATCACCGGTTCGATCTGCTTATACTCCGCGATGGTGATGAGCTTGTCCACGGTGGAAAGTGCCGGCTCTGGCTTCGCCGCGGCAAATACCGCGAAAATTATATCGAGATTCGCCATCGGCGGACGGATCAGCTCATTTCGTCTCGGAAGCGTCTCCTCGATCATTACGCCGCCCACGGCTTCATCGCCGCGTCGACGCCCCTTGCGCGAATCCGCATCGGATGCCAGCGCAAGCTCGGTGTCCACCCTGAGTGTGACCTCATCACCCACAAGCAGGGTCAGCTTTTCATGTCGGAACACTCCGCGCGCCTTGCAAAGAAGCGTATCCTCCGCTATATTCATTCCGACGCCGCGAAGCATATCGGCACCGGTGCGTGAGATGCGTATCTCGTAGAGGCCGCCGACGCCTTTTATGATTCTGCCGTTTAATTTAAGCTCCATGCTCGGCACACTCCGTCATTTTATCGCTCATCGTCATATTTTGCATCGTCAACCGTATCCTCGGTTTCAGCCTCGGTGGTTTCCGCAGGCTTCGGGCCCAGACTCATTACAAAATCGACCTTGGTACCCGTGGGTGTAGGAGCGCCGTGTGCGCGGCTCTGGCTGATCACACAGCCTGCATTGACCTCGTCATTGTACACGCGGGTCACATAACCAAGCTCAAGCTGGTTCGAGCGGAGCTTATTCATAACCGTCGCCTCATCACACTTATAGAAGTCGGGCATTTCCACATAAACGATCTCCTGGCCGGAGCTTACATACAGAGTTACGGTATCGCCCACCTTAAGCGTAGTGCCCGGCGCAGGATCGGTGCGGATGACATAGCCCTCGCTGATATACTCGTGCTGTTCCTTAACCTCCACGGGGATAAGACCGTAGTTGGTACGCAGATCTATAATCGCGTCACGGGCATCATCATACGAAAAATCTGGCAGCTCGCAGGTTTCAGCGCCCCAGCACACCTTCAAGGTAAGCTCGCAGAACTGATCCTTTTCGGGATTGACCTTCCGCTTTTCATTTGGGAGAGGGTCTTGTCCGATTATGACATTGCGGTCATACTTGGCATCGTAGATATACTCAACATCGACCTTATAGTACGAGGATTCCAGCGACTGCTCAAACTCCTCACTGTAGATAAGACCGAGGAATTCGGGAATACTTATCTGCTTTGAATTATCGGTTGCAGTAACCGCAAAAAGCTGGTTCAGCACCACCACTGCACTGATACAGCAAACGATCAGAAACGCGCTGGCAACGCCCGCGATCACGGGGAACATGGAACGGCTCGCGCGCGACGGAGGTGTGAGCTTTTTGATATTCGAGGGCATATTCTGCTGACTGAAACCGCTTCTGTCGGGCGACGAAGTGTCGTTTTTCGGCATTTTGAATACCGTGCGCGGATTGTTTTTGACCTGCGCCACATGGCGGAGCATCTGTGCCGCGCTCTGGAAACGATTGTCGGGGCTTTTCTCCATAGCCCCCATGATGATCTGCTCAAGACCGATGGGAAGCTGCGGATTCAGCTCACGCGGCGGACGCGGACGGTTCTTGACCTGCATTATGGCAACCGTTACCGGACTGTCTGCCACAAACGGCAGCTTACCCGTTGCCATCTCGTACATTGTAACGCCGAGGGAATAGATATCGCTTCGGCGGTCGATCTGCTTGCCGCTTGCCTGCTCGGGGCTGATGTAGAACACCGTACCGATAGCCTTATCGGTCATTGTGACCGTCTCGGCGTTGGGAAGCTTGGCAATACCGAAGTCCGCCACCTTGATAACTCCGTTTTTGAGCATCATAATATTTTGCGGCTTGATATCACGGTGAACGATTCCCTTCTGATGGGCATGGTCCAGTGCCAGCAGGATCTGCTCGGTGATATTTATCATTTCATGGAAGCTGAGCACGCCTTTTTTAAGGATGTAATTCTTCAGCGTGATACCCTCAACCAGCTCCATTACGATATATTTAAGGTTGTCCTTAACCGAGATATCGAAAATATTTACGATGTTCGGGTGAGAGAGCATAGCGACCGCCTTACTCTCGTTAATAAAGCGCTTGACTGCCTGTGTATCGTTGTTGATGTCATCCTTGAGCATCTTAACCGCCACATTGCGGCGCATTAACAGGTCTGTGGCTTCGAATACCACCGCCATGCCGCCAATGCCAATGACCTTGATGATTCTGTAGCGCTTGTCAAACACCTGACCTACATACTTTTCAAACGATTCCATCATTCAAGCTCCTTTACATACTTGACAAGTACCGCGGTGATATTGTCGGGGCCGCCTGCCGCATTTGCGGCATCTATAAGACTGTCGGTCTTGTCGCTGAGCTCCGACTCTACGTCGGTCACAACGTCAATGTCAAGATCGGATGATATGATCGAATATATATCCTCGGGAAGGAGCTGTCCCGACAGTCCGTCCGAGCAAAGAAGTAAGTAACAGACCTCAAGGCTTGCAAGGTCGACGGAGAAAATGTCTACCTCAAGCTCTTGATTGATTCCAACCGCCCTTGTTATACGGTTGCGGTACGGATGATTCCTGGCATCCTCCACCGACAGAGAGCCGCTGTCGATAAGATGCTGTACATATGAATGGTCATGGGTGATCTGTGTAATGGTATTATCGGAAATAAGGTAAAGACGGCTGTCTCCCACATTGACAACATACACCATATTATCACAAAATAGTGCCGCCACAAGCGTGGTACCCATACCCTGATAATCGGGAGAGTCCTGTGCCATCTTGAACACCTCCTGATTTGCATCATGAGCAGCATCGTCAAGAACAACGCAGGCCTCATCGCTGGTAAGCGTAAGGATGCCCTCACGGCTTACCTTCGATGCTGTATATTTTATTACGCGCTCCGTAAAGGTATCAATGGCGCATTCGCTGGCAACATTGCCGCTTTTGGCGCCACCCATACCGTCACAGACGACGCAGAGCGTGGCATTCTTGCACACGGGACGGATCATATAGCTGTCCTGATTCGCCGTGCGCATTTTGCCCGTATCACTTTTTCCGAAAAAGTTCATTATTACAATCTTCCTCTCGTTATTTGGGAGCATCGCTCCCGGCTATCTGAATCGAAGATATCAAAGGAACATAAACGTCTATGTCCCGTGGATAGGTTACGTTAAGTCACCATTATTATATTACATATATATGGCACGAAAAAGAATTAAATTTCAAAAATATTTGAACAAGGCTCAGTTTTCAGGCACATTTTCCTTAGCCGCCTTAAGTCTGGCACGTCTTAACTGACCGCAGGAGGCGTTTATATCCCCGCCGAGCTTACGTCTGACGGTGGAATTTACGCCAAGGGAATTAAGCGTGTCAGAGAAGCGCTTGACCGCGTCATTTCCGGATCGTGTGAAGCCGGTCTCCTCCACCTCGTTGACGGGAATGAGGTTAACGTGGATCGGGAAAGGCTTCGAGCCGCGGTACAGACCGTGCTTCAAGGTGGAAGCAAGCCTGCGGGCGTATTCGGGAGAATCGTTCTTACCTGCGATAAGCGTGTACTCAAAGGATATACGCCGTCCGGTCACCGCAAAATATCTGCGGCAGGCATCAAGCAGCTCGGCAATCTTCCATTTATTATTGATAGGCATGATGGACGAGCGTGTCTCATCATCCGCCGCATGAAGCGAGATGGACAGCGTAATCTGCAGATCGCACTTCGCCAGCTCGTCGATCTTATCCACAAGCCCGCAGGTGGAAAGCGAAATATGACGGCTTCCGATATTAAGTCCGGCGGGGTCGCTCACCAGCGACAGGAATTTAAGCGTATTATCGTAATTATCAAGCGGCTCGCCGATACCCATCATAACAATGCCCGCGATCCGCTCTCCCATATCCCGCTGGGCGACGATAACCTGACCGAGAAGCTCTGCGGGGCTGAGCTTTCTCTCAAGTCCGCCGATGGTGGAGGCACAGAATTTACA
>JAZNAL010000022.1:0-3849 GCA_045586505.1 Candidatus Flemingiibacterium sp.
TCCGAAGGTTCCCCCCTCTGCACTCCCTCTTCCTTGGCTCGGCTAAACGATAATTTACAACAGAAATAAATAAGGAGCAGCAAAACAATGTACATCACAGACAGCATCAAATACATCGGTGTCAACGATCATGAGGTAGACCTTTTCGAAGGTCAGTATCGAGTTCCAAACGGTATGGCGTACAATTCCTACGCGATCATCGACGAGAAGATCGCGATCATGGATACCGTCGACGCCCGCTTTACTCACCAGTGGCTGGATAACATCCGCGACACCATCGGTCAGAGAAGCCCCGATTACCTGATCGTTCAGCATATGGAGCCTGACCATTCGGCTAATATATTTAACTTCATGCGCGCTTACCCGGGGACGGTGATCGTTTCCTCGGCAAAGGCTTTTGCTATGATGAAGAATTTCTTCGGTACGGATTTCGAGGATCGCCGCATAATTGTCGGCGAGGGCGACACTCTGTCGCTGGGCACTCATACTCTCGCATTCGTTGCCGCGCCCATGGTACACTGGCCCGAGGTTATCGTTACCTACGATACTGCCGACAAGGTGCTGTTCTCCGCTGACGGCTTCGGTAAGTTCGGTGCGCTGGATGTTGACGAGCCCTGGGTAGACGAAGCTCGCCGTTACTATATCGGTATCGTCGGTAAGTACGGAGCGCAGGTACAGAATCTGCTTAAAAAGGCGGCGGGACTTGATATTAAAAAGATCTGCCCGCTTCACGGCCCCGTACTCACCGAGAATCTCGGCTATTATATTGACCTCTACAACACCTGGTCAAGCTATCAGCCCGAGAAGGAGGGCATCGTTATCGCGTACACCTCCGTTTACGGTAACACCAAGAAGGCGGTTATGAAGCTTGCAGAAATGCTGAAAGCAAACGGCTGTCCCAAGGTCGTCGTTCACGACCTCGCCCGCTGTGACATCGCAGAGGCGGTTGGCGACGCGTTCCGCTACAGCAAGCTGGTGCTGGCTACAACCACCTACAACGCGGACATTTTCCCGTTCATGCGCGAATTTATCGATCATCTCACCGAGCGCAGCTTCGCCAACCGCACCGTTGCCCTCATGGAAAACGGCAGCTGGGCACCTCTCGCCGCAAAGGTTATGCGCGGTATGCTTGAAGGCTGCAAGAATATTAACTTCACCGACACCACCGTACGCATTCTGTCCGCACTGAACGATGACAGCACAGCCCAGCTCGATGCTCTTGCGGGCGAGCTCTGCCGTGAGTATCTTGCAAAGCAGGATTCCACAGCCAACAAGAATGACCTCAGCGCACTCTTTAACATCGGCTATGGTCTGTATGTCGTTACCACAAGCGACGGCAAGAAGGACAACGGTCTGATCGTCAACACCGTGACCCAGGTCACCAATACCCCCAACCGTCTTGCTGTAACCATCAACAAGGAAAACTACTCTCACCACGTCATAAAGCAGACCGGCAAGATGAACATCAACGTCCTCACCGAAAGCGCTCCCTTTTCGGTGTTTGAGAAGTTTGGCTTCACCAGCGGCAGAAATGTTGACAAGTTCGCAGGCTGTGAGCCGCTTCGCTCGGATAACGGTCTGATCTTCCTTCCCCGCCATATCAATTCCTTCATGTCGCTTAAGGTTGAAAACTACGTCGATCTCGACACCCACGGTATGTTTATCTGCTCCGTGACCGAAGCCCGCGTCATCTCCGATGCCCCCACCATGACCTACACCTACTACCAGAACAACGTCAAGCCGAAGCCCGATACCGAAGGTAAAAAAGGCTACGTCTGCAAGGTCTGCGGCTGGATCTACGAGGGCGACACACTCCCCGACGATATCGTATGCCCTCTCTGTAAACACGGCGCCGCTGACTTTGAGCCTATTCAGTGATAGATGAACTGCGGAGGCATTATTAGGCACGCACTAATCGAATATAAAAATTACGCGCTTTCCAAAAAAGCGCGTAATTTTTTGTAAACAAAAAGAGACTGCCGAAACAGTCTCTTTTATATTTTATGCTTCTATATTTCCAGTGCGTACCGCTTCGAAATCTTCCTCGATCTCCTTTGAGGGAGCCTTGGTGAGAAGCGAAACAATGACAATGCAAATCGCGGAGAAGATGAATGCGGGAAGCAACTCGTAGATTCCGAATACGCCGCCGAGGGGCTTGAGAACCAGCTTCCAAAGGAATACCATTCCTGCACCGCTTACCATACCTGCGATGGCACCTGCGCGGTTTAGACGCTTCCAGAACAGCGAGAACAGCATGAGAGGGCCGAAGGTCGCACCAAAGCCTGCCCATGCGAAGGAAACGATGGTAAAGATAACGCTGTTTTCGTCAAGGGCGATAATGATACCCACAAGTGCAAGCACAAGGAGAGTGATGCGGGATACTATCATAACCTGCTTGTCGGTGGCGTTTTTCTTAACAACACCCTGGAAGATGTTCTTTGCCAGCGCGGAAGCCGCGATGAGCAGATAAGAGTCAGAGGAGCTGATGGTAGCCGCCAGAATACCTGCCATAACGAAGCCTGCAAGGATTGCGGGCAGCGAGCTTGTTGCGAGAGTGATGAAGATGTTCTCTGCCGCGGATGCGGTAAGATGAGTCACAGGGAAAAGCTGACGTCCGACGATACCGATGAATACCGCAACGCCGAGGGAGATAACGACCCAGATCATTGCAATACGGCGGGAGCGCTTGAGCTCGTCCTCACGGCGGATAGCCATGAAGCGAAGGAGTACCTGAGGCATTCCGAAGTAGCCAAGGCCCCATGCCATGCAGGATAATACTGAGAGCAGACCGTATTTAGCCGCCTCGCCGAACTGCGGAACACCGTCGATAACCTGCTGAGCACCGTCCACCATTGTAGGAGAAGCAAGTCCGAAGAATTCAAGGAAGCCGGGGATCTTTCCTGCGTTTTCGATAACCGCACCCAGTCCGCCTGCCTGTACTGTAGAAATGATTACAATTACAGTGAGCGCGGTGATCATTACTATTGCCTGCATAAAGTCGGAGATACTCTCAGCTAAGAATCCGCCAAGGAGAGTATAAAGGAGCACGAATGCCGCACCGATCACCATCATAAGCTTATAGTCAAGACCGAACAGTGTGGAGAACAGCTTACCGCAGGTAACAAAGCAGCTTGCCGCGTAAACGGTAAAGAAGATAAGGATAAATGCACCGGCAAGGAACATAATGACCTTCTTCTTCTCGCGGAAACGGTTGGAGAAAAATTCGGGGAGCGTGATAGAGTTGCCTGCTCTTACGCTGTAACGGCGCAGACGCTTCGAAACGATGAGCCAGTTGAAATATGTACCGATTGCAAGACCGATAGCCGTCCATGCGGCATCAGCGAGACCGCACCAGTAAGCAACACCGGGCAGACCCATAAGGAGCCATCCGCTCATATCCGAAGCTTCGGCACTCATTGCAGTGACCCAAGGGCCAAGGGAACGTCCGCCGAGGAAGTATTGCTCGGAATTTTTGTTGGCGCGCTTTGCATAAAGCACACCGATCACAATGACCACCGCCATATAGACGATCATTGCAACAAGGATTTGAATTTGACTTGCGTTCATAAAAATTTGTCCTCCTGCTAATATAGCAATATATAATATTGTATCATATTAACAAGGTAAAGTCAAGAGGTTTTTGACATATTTTAGAGTATTATATAGAATAATCGTGAATATAGTTAAATCCCACAGCAAAACAAAAACAGCACCGTAAACGGTGCTGTTTATTTGCAGCACGACCGCGATTCGATACCTGTTGGAGTAGTCACGCCGCAGCGTGACTACTCCAACAAAAAAGTGCTCTCGCATACGAGATCACTTTTTTGAATCGAGCTTCTCAATCTG
>JAZNAL010000023.1:0-11010 GCA_045586505.1 Candidatus Flemingiibacterium sp.
GATTAAGCCGCTAGGGGGCGCGAATCGCTACGCTCTCGCGCGGATTGCGGTCACCGCCGCGACTGCGCGGTACCTTCGACGGGATGGGCTTGTGCGAAGGTGACTTTACTGCTTCGTTCCATTCAGGCTGGATTCGCGGCAGTGGGCGGTTCGCAAGGTTGCGGGTGAGCATTTGTTTTTGCGACAGCGGGCGTTTCGCCGTGGTGCGGGTGGACATTTGTATTCGCGGCGATGGGCGTTCCACAAGCGATTACGGTTGAGCGAACATCTTCACGCACTGCCGCGAATTACAAGATAAACGAGCGAAGCCGAAAAGGTGGATGCGCACAAGCCCATCTATTCGAAGTTATTGGACGTCGCGGCAGTGCCACCCCTCCAGCGGAGAGCGAAGCGATTCCGCGCCCCTTAGCGGTAGCTTGAATCGCGCGATCGCGCCCCGCAATCTCCCCATAACCGCCATAGCGGAGGAAAGGGGGAGGGTCCAAGGGAGGGGTGAAAAACAAGAGCGCAGCGGCGGTTTTCGCCCCTCCCTTCGCGTCCCCGGAGCGCCCGGAACGGGCGCGGAGGTCGCGAGTCCCCGCAGGGGGCGAGTCCCCCCGAAGCCCGCAACGCGGGCGCAAATGCCGTCGCCGCATAGCGGCGATCCTATACGCAAGCGATTAGCACTCGAAAACAAGCGCAAAACAAAAATTATTATAAATTTCCATATAACTCTTGATTTGTTACGCAAAATATGATACAATAATATATACCTATGAATATGCTACGGCAGGAATGCCGTGTTAAAGAATACACATAGCGAGAAAGGAAATACGAAAATGTCCAATTATATCCTGAGCTGCTGCTCTACCGCTGACCTTTCACATGAACATTTCGCTTCAAGAAATATAAATTACATCTGCTTCCATTATATTATGGACGGCGTGGATTATCCCGATGATCTCGGACGTTCTATGCCCTTCGATGAGTTCTATGCCGCTATGGTCAATGGCGCGGATACCAAGACCTCTCAGATCAGCACGGGCGAATATACAGCATATTTCGAAAAGTTCCTCTCCAAGGGATTGGATATTCTTCACGTTTCACTTTCCTCCGGTATTTCGGGCTCGGTTCAGTCCGCGCGCACCGCGGCAACTGCTTGCCTTGAAAAGTATCCCGAGCGCAAGATTCGCATCGTGGACTCCCTTGCAGCATCCTCGGGCTACGGACTGTTGATGGATAAGCTGGCTGACCTTCGCGATGAGGGAATGAGTCTCGATGAGTTGGCGGATTGGACGGAGGCAAATAAGCTCCGTATGCACCATTGGTTCTTCTCCTCCGACCTCACTTTCTTCGTTAAGGGCGGACGCGTTTCCAAGACCGCAGGCGCAATCGGCGGCATACTCGGTATCTGCCCCCTGCTTAATGTTGATGTTAACGGTAAGCTGATCCCACGTGAGAAGATCCGTCCCAAAAAACGCGTTATCAACCGCATCGCGGAGATGATGAAGATGTACGCCGACGATAAGCTCGCTTATGCTGACAAGTGTTTTATGTGCAATTCTGCTTGCTACGAGGACGCAAAAGCTGTTGCGGATATCGTTGAAGCCGCTTTCCCGAACCTTAAGGGAAAGGTGCTTATAAACAATATCGGTACCACCATCGGAAGCCATACCGGCCCCGGCACCGTAGCGCTCTTCTTCTGGGGCGATGAACGTAAAGACTGATAACACACAAGAGTGGTGAGTATTATAATGAGTAACCTTGAATTTAAAGACGGCATAGGCGCCGACGGGTGTGATAAGCACCTTGGCGGTAAGCTTTACGCCGCCATGCTCAGAGGCGGTGCCGCACAGCTCCGTGCCAACGCCAAAGAGGTAAATGACCTCAATGTTTTCCCCGTACCCGACGGCGATACGGGCGATAACATGAGCATGACCATCGAGGGCGGTGTTGCCGCGCTTAATGGTATCGATACAGATGATCTCTCTGCGGTTGCAAAGACGCTGTCTCAGGGCATGCTTCTTGGTGCGCGCGGAAACTCGGGCGTTATACTGTCCCAGTTCTTCGCCGGACTGGGGAAAGGCTTTGATGGCCGCGAATATGCTACCTGCGAGGACATCGCCGAGGGACTAAGGCTAGGTGTAAAGCAGGCGTATGCCGCAGTTATGACCCCCACCGAGGGAACTATCCTTACCGTCGCACGCGAGGCGGTGGAGTATGCCACGTCACGTATAAATGAGAAATCAACTGTCGTTGATATTTTCTCCGACCTTATAAAGGAGATGTACGAATCTCTGGAACGTACCCCCGATCTGCTTCCACAGCTTGCCGAAGCTGGCGTTGTGGACAGCGGCGGCGCGGGAATGTTCTACATCATGCAGGGCTGTTATAAGACGCTTCTCGGTGAGGAGATCGCGGAAACAAGCGAATTTTCTACACCCAAGGCGCCTACGGTGGACTTCTCTGCTTTCACTCCCGACAGCGAGATGACCTTCGGCTACTGCACAGAGCTGCTTCTGCGTCTCCAGAGGGCAAAATGCGATATCGAAGCCTTTGATGAAAAGGTCATAACCGATTTCCTGCAGGATATCGGCGACTCCATTGTGGCGTTCAAGACAGACAGTATCGTAAAAATACATGTCCATACCAAGACTCCCGAAAAGGTGCTGGGTTTCTGCCGTGAGTTCGGCGAATTTCTCACTGTCAAGATTGAGAACATGAGCGTCCAGCACAGTAATCTTTCCGACGAGGCGCCTCAGAAGAAAAAAGCTTCCAAGGCGAAGGATTTCGGTACCGTGGCAGTGGCTTCGGGCGAGGGAATCGAGAAGCTGTTCAGGCAGCTGGGCATTGACGCTATTGTACACGGCGGTCAGACTCAGAACCCGTCGGCTCAGGACTTCCTTGAAGCGTTTGAAGAGGTCAATGCCGCAAATATTTTCGTGTTCCCCAACAACGGAAACATCGTTATGGCGGCAAAGCAGGCGGCGCAGCTTTACGACGGCGGCAAGGTTTATGTGATCGAGTCGAAGGACCTGGGAAAGGGTTATGCGGCGATCTCGTCGCTGAACTTCCAGTCGGGAGACCCCGAAAAGATCGAGGAATCGCTTATAGAGGCGATGTCGCTGGTATCCACCGGTTACATTTCGCCCGCGGTACGCGACGCGGAGCTTAACGGCGTTGTTATCGAGTGCGGCGATTATATCGGATTTGTGGGCAAGGAGATGCTGGTCTCTGAAAAGGAGATTATGGATTCCGCAAAGAATCTGCTCTCAAAGATGCTCAACGAGGAAACCTATCTCGTTACCGCTTTTGTGGGCAAGGATGCAAAGCAGGACGATATCGATACACTCACCGACTGGCTTGCCGAGACCTATCCCGATGTGGAATTCTACACCGTGGACGGCGGTCAGGACGTTTACCCATTTATATTTGTAGTTGAATAAGAGAATCGGCTGATCGTCTTTAGCCCAGAACCGTAAAACCGGACAATTAAAAAATGCCCTCCTATGGTATAATAGAAGCACCATAGGAGGGTTTTTTATGCCAAGATAATACGGACAACTCAAAAAATAGCAAATCCCGCTCAAAACGCAAAAATACCGCAAGATGCCCAAAAGTCAGCAACTATGCGGTATTTATGGCACCCCCTGCGGGAATCGAACCCACAACTAGCCCTTAGGAGGGGCTAGTTATATCCATTTAACTAAGGGAGCATACCAATATAATACCACATCGGCGCGGTTTTGTCAAGCCGAAATCGTGATTTCATGCGGCGGTGCGCAGACGGATAAAAACAAAAAGTAGGGACGACCGACGGTCGCCCCTAAATATTCGCTCAAATATATTTTGAAAAAATCTGCGTATTTACGTTAACTGCGTCTCAGCAACTTTAAAATGCCCTTTAGAATCGGCTTTGCATTAACCGCAAATATCACCGCGATACCCATGGCCTGGACGGGGATCCACAGCGGCAGCTCGCATATCATGAACACCGTCTGCGTGACGATGACGGCGGTGTTGATGAAAAGCTTTGCCGGATGCAGATCAAAGCGAATGAATTTTCTTGTGTTGACGGCGCGGATGATAAATACTACAAGGTAGCAGATGAATGTGGCAAGTGCGGCACCGTTGGCGCCAAGCGGGGTGGGGATGAGGATAAGATTCAGCACCACATTCACGATAGCGCCGATCATGGAGGTCACGAAGGAGTGGACGCTCTTTTTGTCCACAAGATAAACGCTTCCCATGAAGGTGACGAGGCTGGAAAATACCGTTGCTACGATCAGCAGCGGCATGTACTGCCATGCGGCGTAGTAGCTGTCATCGAACAGCACGATGGAAAATATCTTCGAGAAAGCGATAAGTCCCGCGGCGGAGATGTACAGCATTCCCTGGAAACTGTCGAATACAGTACCGAAGAATGCCTCGTGGCTTTTTCTTGACTCCGCATCACGCTCTGTGACGGCGGAGAACTGCCACGCCTCAATGAAGATGCCCGAAAGCAGTATCAGCATGGTGGGTATCTTAAAAGCCGCCGCATACAGACCGTTGACATCGTCACCTATGAAGCCCTTTACCATGTAGCGGTCGGAAACATTGGTCACCCACCAGAATATTGTGGTCGGGATAAGCGGGGTGCTGAATTTTAGCATCAGCCCCGCTATTTTTTTATTAAAACGCTTGAAGCTCAGCGAAAACTCGCTTCTTATCACCGCGATTATAATGAGCGACACCGCCGCATCCGCGATGACTACGCTGAGTACGTAGCCGAGAAGCCCGATATCCAGCACCACTAAAAACAGAATATTCAGCCCGATGGTAACCGCCGTTGCGATAATGCCCTGCAGTGCAAAAAAAGCGGTCATTCCCCGTGCGCGCACATACTGCGCAAGCAGAGAGTGGATATTTGCAAAGAAGGCGTACAGTATGATCAGCCACATATAGCCGTCAAAGTAGTCGATGAGATTTAAAATCGGGAAGAGCAGTGCGAATACAGTGAGTCCCGCAAGTATCACATAAAGCCCCGTGGTCAGCACCTGAGTGCGGTCAATATCACGGTCGAGGGTGAAGCGGAATACCGCGTCGCAGATGCCAAGCGCCATCAGCGGCATTAAAAGGTTAGCGCTCTGGGTGATGATATCCGCCGTACTGTATTCGGCGGTGGAAAGGCAGGCAGTATACAGCGGAAGCAATAAAAATACCAGTATCTTCGAGCCGAAGGTGCCGATGCCGAGTATCGCCGTGTTACCTATCAGTTTTTTGTATTTGTCCATTTTTTCTCCAATTTTATAAAAGCGGTGCAAACAGCTTGAGGATACTCATAACAAGCCCGTGTCTGCCGCGCATCTTTTTGTATATTTCCGGCGTGACCTCCTCGGAGACCTTCAGCGCCTCGGTGAAGTCGGACTTTGCGTCCGGCACAGCGGGGTTTTCGTAGATCAGCGCCGCGCATTCGAAATGCAGATACAGACTGCGGTAGTCGAAATTGATGGAGCCCACAGCCGCGATACGGTCATCGCTGACGATCACCTTCGAGTGGACGAAGCCGGGGGTGTATTCGTACACCTTGACCCCCGAATCAAGCAGTACGCCGTAGAAGGAGCGTGTGACCTGCTGAACGTACCATTTATCGGGGATGTGCGGGGTTATGATACGCACGTCGATGCCGCTTTTTGCGGCGAAGCACAGCGCGGTCAGAAGCTCGTTGTCGGGGATGAAGTAGGGGGTCATTATATAGATGTAGTCCTCAGCCTTGTTGATGATGTTGAAGTACACCAGCTCACCGACGCATTCGCCGTCAAGAGGCGTATCCGCGTAGGGCTGAACATAGCCCTCGGTGCGATTTGAGGGGATGATGAACTCACCGGGCGCAGGACGGTATAGGAATTTGTCGATATACGGATCGGCGGGATTCTCCATGTACCAGTGGTCGAGGAACATCATAGTGAAGCTCTTTACCGCATCGCCGCGGAGCATGATCGCCGCGTCCTTCCAGTGACCGAAGCGGTCGTAAGCATTGATGTATTCGTCGGCTAAGTTTATGCCGCCAGTGAAGGCGGTATGGCCGTCGATGACCACGATTTTTCGGTGGTCGCGGTTGTTCTGGATGACCGTGGCGAGGGGCACAAAGGGGTTGAAGACCATGACCTTGATGCCAAGCTCCCGCAGGGTCTTGTCGTAATTCTTCGGAAGAGTGCTGATACAGCCCATGCCGTCCCAGATGAGACGCACATCCACGCCTTCCTTAGCCTTCGAAATAAGCAGCTTGAGAATGGAATCCCACATGAAGCCCTCCTGGATTATGAAGTACTCCAGAAAGATAAACCGCTTTGCACGGCGAAGCTCATCCATGAGGCATTCGAATTTCGCCTCACCCGAGGGCAAATATACCACCTCGGTATTCTTGTAGACAGGGAAGGATGCCTTGCTTGCAAGGTAGGATACATGAGCTGCGGTGGTGCGGCTTACAGCGCGGATCTCGCTTGTGATGACGGGATCCTGTGTGAGGTAGGGCTCGATCAGAGCCTTTGCCTTCTTTGCCTTACGCTTAAAGAAGTAGGTGGAGGACTGGATCGCGGCGGTCAGATACATGAGTCCGCCGAAAAGGGGAAAGGTCAGTATGATCACCGCCCAGGTGAGCTTGTAGGCGGGATTTTTATTTTGGTTTACAATAAATATCACCACGAGCATACTGATGAGAGCAAAAGTAATCGAGATCGGGATCACATAGCGTGAGAGCAGCGCGAGCATCGCGATGAACGCGAGTATCTGCAGTACCGCAAAAAACGCGGTTATGATCAGTCTGCCCGTAAAATGTTTGAGATACCTCTTATGCACGCACTCAGCCTCCTCCGTTGGAAATATCCAAACCTTATTATACCATATTTCCCCCGCCATTTCAAGGGTAAACGGCAATATGTTTGGAATTTTGTGAAAATTTACGACTTTACAGGAGTACATTCGGACGACAAGGATGACCACAAGGCACCGAAAGCAGCGGGTCTTTAAATCTAAGTTTAACAAAAGCATATTTGCGCTGCCTCGTCTTTCGGCGAGACAGTGCTTTTTTGCTGTGAGGGATGCAAAAGCACTTGACTTTATTTGGAAAATATTATACAATAGTAGGTGTAGTAAAAAGAAAACGGGATAAAAAATGGTAACACAAAACGAATTAGAGCGCTTTGATGCGTGCTGCCGCGCGGTACTTACCTCGGAGCATCTGCGGCGAGGGATCGGAACGCTGGGTGAGCGGACACTGCATCTTATCTTAAAAAATTATTTTGAGGGTGATGACTCGTTCCATGAACAAACGGTGGGGCGGTATGTCGCCGATATAAAGCGAGGCTGTGAGATCACGGAGATACAGACCCGCGCCTTCGGTGCCATGCGCAAAAAGCTGACCGCATTTTCGACGGAGCACCAAGTCAATGTAGTGTATCCCATCGCGGCCACCAAATATGTGACGTGGATAAACCCTGAAAACGGTGAGCTTTCCAATCGGAGAAAGTCCCCGAAGCGAGGTAAGCCCTGGGACATTCTGTACGAGCTGTACGCACTGCGTCCCATAATGCCGCTCACGAATGTGCGCTTTACGCTGATCTTCTGCGATATGGACGAGTTTCGACTGCTCAACGGCTGGAGCCGTGACAAAAAGCAGGGTGCGTCGCGCTATGAGCGCGTACCGACTGCGCTTGTCGATATTATTACGCTTAAAACCGCCGAAGATTTTTTAATGCTGATACCGCCATCGCTTTCGGAAACCTTCACCGCGGCGGAGTTTGCCAAAGCCGCAAAAATGACCGCCCGTACCGCCGGCTACGCCATACGCACGCTGGTATCCCTTGGAGTAATCGAGCACACGGATACGGTGGGGAAAGCGTATGTTTATACCAGGTGCGCCGCATCCTACAAGCCCGCAAGGAATACTAACACATAAATGGCAACAATATAAACAACCTAGGCGATTTTCTCGCGCGAGTCTACGGCTCCGGCGTGTTGTCGCTGATCGGGAAATAAAACATGTACGGAGGAATAATAAAATGAAGATAGTGGTTCTCGATGGCTTTGCCGTCAATCCGGGCGATCTCAGCTGGGACTTTTTTAACAAATACGGTGAGGCAACGGTGCTTGATAAGACCCCCGATTCCGAATGTGCAGAAAAGTGCATGGGTGCGGACGTGGTCTACACAAACCGTGTCAAGGTGACGACGGAGGTGCTGGACAGGTGCCCTACCATCAAGTATGTGTCCGCACTCGGCACGGGCTTTGATATGATCGATATAGAGGCCTGCAAGGCGCGCGGCGTGGCGGTTGTCAATATTCCCGCCTATTCTACACCGTCGGTGGCACAGCTTACGGTGCAGTTTCTGCTGACGCTGTTCGCCGATCTTGACGGTATGCAGGGAATTGTGAAGGACGGCAAATGGACGGGAATTCCCGGATATCAGTACCAGAAGGTAATGTTTACCGAGCTTCAGGGACTGACTCTCGGACTTGTGGGCTGCGGCGGGATCGGCGGACGTGTTGCGTCCATCGCCCACGCCATGGGTATGCGTGTGCTTGCGCATACCGCGCATCACCACGAGGACACGGAGACGGTTAAATATGTGCCGCTGGATACGCTGCTTGCCGAAAGCGACGCCATCTCTCTCCACTGCCCGCTGAACGATTCCACCCGAGGAATGGTGGATGCAGATTTTATTAAAAAGATGAAGGACGGCGCGAGACTTATCAACACCTCCCGCGGTGCTGTGCTTAATGAGCAGGATGTGGCAGAAGCGCTTAATAGCGGAAAGCTGGCAGGAGCGGCGCTGGATGTGCTGGCAAACGAGCCTGCATTGCCCCAAAATCCACTGCTGACGGCGAAAAACTGCATCATCACGCCACATATCGCCTGGGCAAGCAAGGCGGCGCGCGAGCGTCTGCTTGGCGTAATCGACGCCTCACTTGACAATTTTATCAAGACGGGCGTGGGACTTAATCGCATCGTATAAGGGAGAAGCATTCATGAAAGCATACGAAAGACTTATAAAATACGCATCCTTTGCTACCGCGTCGGATGAAAACTGCGAAAACTGCCCCTCCACGCCGGCTCAGCTTGAATTTGCAAAAGCGCTTGAGGCGGAGCTTACTGCGCTTGGGCTTTGCGAGGTGGAGCTTGACGAAAACGGATACCTTTTCGCCACCATTCCTGCGACGGCGGGGTATGAGGATGCGCCTGTGATAGGATTTATTGCGCATATGGACGTTTCGCCCGATGTCAGCGACAAGGATATCAAGGCGCATACTGTGGAGTATAACGGCGGTGATATTGTGCTGAATGCGGAGCAGGGAATAGTTATGCGTGCCGAGGAGTACGGTGTGCTGGAGCGTTATGTTGGCAAAACGCTGGTGGTCACCGACGGTACGACTTTGCTTGGTGCCGACGATAAGGCGGGAATCGCCGAGATCATCACCGCCTGCGAAAAGCTGATGGCGGATAAGTCCATAAAGCACGGAAAGATTCGTATCGGATTCACTCCCGATGAGGAGATCGGACGCGGTGCGGACAAATTCGACGTGGAGCGCTTTGGCGCCAAATGGGCGTATACACTGGACGGTGCTTCCTTCGGCGAGTGCGAGTATGAGACCTTCAATGCGTCCTCGCTGAAGGTGGAGATCACCGGTAAGAGCATACATCCGGGTGCGGCGAAGAATAAAATGGTGAACGCCTCAGTGGTGGCGCATGAGTATATGTCCATGCTCCCCGCCCTTGAGCGCCCCGAGCATACAAGCGGCTACGAGGGCTTCTATCACCTCGTTGGCATGGAGGGCGCGGTAGAATCTGCGGTTCTGCAGTTTATCGTCCGCGACCACGATGCGGGAAAGCTTCAGGCTCGCTGTGACTATGCGCTCCGTGCGGCAAAGGAGCTTTGCCGCCGCTATGGTGAGGGTACAGTCAAGGCGACGGTCAAGGAAAGCTACCGCAACATGAAGGAGATGATCCTCCCCGACTGTCGCCACCTTATCGACAACGCCTATGCTGCTATCCGGGCGCTGGGTGGTGAGCCTGTAAGCTATCCCGTACGCGGCGGTACCGACGGAAGCCGACTCTCGTTCATGGGGCTGCCGTGCCCAAATCTGGGTACCGGCTCACATAACCACCACGGCAGGATGGAATTTGCCTGCGCCGAGGAGATGGAGCTTTGCGTTATGCAGGTGATCGAGATCGCGAAGCTGTACGCTGATACAAAATAAGAAAATTTCACCTCTTATCCCATTCTCGTATATACTGAGAGTGTGATGAGAGGTGATTTTTTTGTATAGACCGATAAGAATGCAATTTGCCCGCGCCGATGTGGCGGGAAGTACCGTCTACCAGAGCATCCGTGGGACGGTGACCTTCAGGCAGACTCCCCGGGGTGTGATCGTCAATGCCGAGATTTCAGGACTACCTTCGGGGGAGGGGGAATGTAGCGGGCGATTTTTCGGGTTCCATATCCACAACGGCGGGGCGTGTACGGGTACCGAAGCCGATCCGTTTGCCGATACACTGACGCATTATGACCCGCACGGTTGTACCCACCCGTTCCATGCGGGGGATCTGCCGCCGCTGCTGGGTGCGAATGGGAGGGCGGTTTCCATGTGTCTTTCTGATCGCTTCAAGGTAACGGACATCATCGGCAAGACCGTAGTGATCCATTCCGCGCCTGATGATTTTAGTACACAGCCGGCAGGGAATTCCGGAATCAAGATTGCCTGCGGAGTGATACGGGCTGTGTAAAAGCGGTGCGCGCCGAAATGCGCGGTACTGTATACAGTATAATGTCGTTCTTGCAAAACCGCGGCGATTGAGAATTAAAAACGGAGGAATCCCGCATTGTGAGCGCGGATTCCTCTTTTGATTTTATCATTTCCGACAATACAGTGGATCGAAAAACTTTTCCCAAAGCCCTTGACAAACCCTGCCGTGTATGATATAATATCTAAGTCAAGTGCGCAGGGCACAACGGGATGTAGCGCAGTTGGTAGCGCGCCTGGTTTGGGACC
>JAZNAL010000024.1:0-21892 GCA_045586505.1 Candidatus Flemingiibacterium sp.
TGATAGATAACACCGTCCATGTCGCAGATAAACGCTTTTTTGTTATGAAGGTCATGAAGATTTGTTGTCATTTTTATTTCCCTTCAATGATTATTTATCATGTACAGTATGCCTTAATTATAGATTTTTGTATTCGTTTTAGTGTAAATATTTTGATTGTTTCACCCCTATAGTTTCATGCAGACATATGCGTTTTTTGTGTGTCTCCCCTTGACAAATGATATTTTATGCGGTATACTATAATAGTATAATTATGTTTGAAATACAGGTGAAAATTTGAAAAAGCAAATCATATGCCTGCTCCTTACAGCAGTGATGACACTGCTTTTTATAAGCGGAAGCGTATACACCGCAGCGGGAGGCTCGCTTGAAGCCTTGGAGGACAAGCTTGCCGCCGCAACTGCTCAGCGTGTATCCGCCGAAAAAGCGCTCACGAGTGCCGAGACGAAGTATGCAAACGCACTGCAGGAAAAACAGGCGATAGACAAAAAAATATACGCGCTGAATTTGGAGATCGATGCCCTGATGGCACTGATCCAAGGCTACAACGCCCAGATTGAAGCAAAAAACGCCGAGATCGCGGCGCAGAATGAAAAGCTGGAAGAACAATATCAAGTGGTGCGCGAGCGCATACGCGCGAAGCACGAGGACGGAAGCGTCGACTTCCTGTCGGTCCTGTTTGAGACCGACGGGCTTGCCGAAATGTTTACGCAGGTCGACCGTTTTCTCTGTATGCTGGACTACGACACAAAGCTTCTTGATGCCTACAATGCAGGACTTGACAATTTAGAGGGACTGAAGAACGATCTCACCACTAAAAAGGCAGATCTTGATACACAGATAAAGTCACTGGAGCTGCGAAAAAGCGAGCTTGAAGCCGATCTCAAGGCAGCAAACAAATTAGTCGCCACCAGCGAAAACCGCCTCGCCACTGCAGAAGCGGATCTTATGAATGTAGCGGCGGTAGAGCTTGAATACAGTAAAAAGCGAGAGGAGCTGCTTCTAGAGCTTGCGCGCACGACCAACGATTCCTTTGTCGGCGGCGAATTCCTCTGGCCTCTGCCGGCGCCTTACACCAGGGTTTCAAGCGGCTACGGCTGGCGAATCCACCCTGTCACCGGCAAGCAGCAGTTCCACCTGGGAATTGATATTCCCGCCCCTTACGGCACCGAGATCTACGCCGTCAATGACGGCACGGTGGTGGAGTGCTCCTATAACTACGCCGACGGCTATTATATCACCGTCAACCACGGCGGAGGTGTGGCGTCCTTCTACTCCCATCTGTCAAAATACCGCGTCAAGGTGGGCGACAAGGTGACTCGCGGACAAATAATTGCCAACGTCGGCACCTCAGGCTACACCACCGGTGCACATCTGAATCTTAATATGTACAAAAACACTCAGGGCGTTAATCCCATGGACTTTTTCAAATAATGCGCCCGACAAAGTACCAAAAATCTCCCCCGAAAGGATAACCTGTATGTCAACCGAAAGACAGAAGAAAATTCGCAATTTTTCAATCATCGCACATATTGACCACGGAAAGTCAACTCTTGCGGACAGAATCCTTGAATACACCCGCACCGTCGCCACCCGTGACATGGAAGCTCAGCTTCTCGATAACATGGACCTGGAGCGTGAGCGCGGCATCACAATCAAGGCGCGTGCCGTAAAGCTGGATTACCATGCCCCCGATGGTGAAATTTATACGCTGAACCTTATCGACACCCCCGGTCACGTGGACTTCGGCTATGAGGTGTCCCGCTCACTGAACGCCTGCGAGGGTGCACTGCTGATCGTTGACTCCACCCAGGGCGTTGAGGCGCAGACCCTTGCCAACGCTTATCTTGCCATCGACAACAACCTTGAAATCGTACCCGTTATCAACAAGATCGACCTTCCGTCGGCAGATGTTGAAAAGGTGCGCGGTGAAATTGAGGATATCATCGGTATACCCGCAGATGGATGTCCTGCGGTGTCCGCCAAGGTGGGTCTCAACATTGATCAGGTGCTTGACAAGATCATATCCGATATTCCCTGCCCCGACGGCGACGAGAATGCACCTCTGCGTGCGCTGATCTTCGACTCTTACTATGACAGCTACCTCGGAGTTGTGGTAAACATCCGCGTTATGGAGGGTACACTCCGCGCCGGCGATACCATAAAGCTCATGAGCACAGGTGCGGAATTTGATATCGTGGACGTGGGCTACATGGACCCCTTCGGACTCAAGTCCGGCGAACTTCTGTCGGCGGGCGACGTCGGTTACTTTACCGCATCCATTAAATCTGTCGGCGACACCCGTGTCGGCGATACCGTAACACATTCAAATAATCCCGCAAGTGAGCCGCTTCCCGGCTTCAAGGAGGTTCGCCCCATGGTATTCGCGGGTATCTATCCCGCAGACGGCGCACGCTACGGCGACCTCAAGGACGCCCTCGAAAAGCTCCAGCTTAACGATGCGGCGCTTACCTTTGAGGCGGAGACCTCGGCTGCACTTGGATTTGGATTCCGATGCGGCTTCCTCGGACTTCTTCACATGGAGATCATCGAGGAGCGTCTTGAGCGCGAGTTCAATCTTGATCTTATCACCACAGCGCCCAGCGTTATCTACAACATTGACTTAAAGGGCGGCGAGCAGATACGTATCGACAACCCCACAAACTACCCAAATCCCGACGAAATTGACGTGGCTTACGAGCCCATGGTCAAGGCGTCCATTATCACTCCGCCTGAATATGTGGGCGGACTTATGGAGCTGTGCCAGGACAGACGCGGCGTGTTTATCAACATGACCTACATTGACACTGACCGCGCGGAGCTACACTACAACCTCCCGCTTAATGAAATAATCTACGATTTCTTCGACGCGCTGAAATCCCGTTCCAAGGGCTACGCGTCCCTCGACTACGAGTTGAAGGAATACGTTCCCTCAAAGCTCGTCAAGCTCGACATACTCTTAAACGGCGACATCGTTGATGCCCTTTCCTTCATCGTACACGAGGAGAAGGCATATCAGCGTGCACGCCGCATCTGCGAAAAGCTAAAGGACAACATTCCGCGTCAGCTCTTCGAGGTGCCTATCCAGGCGGCGATCGGCGGCAAGGTCATCGCCCGCGAGACCGTCAAGGCAATGCGCAAGGACGTCCTTGCCAAGTGCTACGGCGGTGACATCACCCGTAAGAAGAAGCTGCTTGAAAAGCAGAAGGAAGGCAAGAAGAAGATGCGCCAGCTCGGCAGTGTCGAGGTCTCGCCCGAGGCATTCATGGCAGTACTGAAGCTGGGAGACGAAGACTAAAAGACTTAATCCCGGGCAGTGATGTTTCGGCTTCGCCGAATGTAAAGTTTGCCGCGCTATGCGCGGCAAATGACGTTCTCGCGCACAGCACAAACTTAACTTATGAGAGGATCATACAATGGCAAAAAGACCATTAGGCTTATATATACATATCCCCTTCTGCCACGCCAAATGCGCTTACTGCGACTTTTATTCACAGTCGGGCGCAGGGGATGAACTTATGCAGCGCTATGTGGACTCCCTGCTTTTGCAAATGGAGGATTACTCCGCCGCGGCGAAGGGTTACACCGTTGATACCGTATTTATCGGCGGCGGTACGCCCACGGCGCTTCCCATCAAGGCGATGAGTGATCTTTTATCCGGCATCGCCAGGAATTTCAACCTGAAAAAAGACGCGGAGTTTACGATGGAGGCAAATCCTGCCACCGTTAGCCCTGCCGCACTGTCAAAATATCGCAAGCTTGGTGTAAACCGTCTCTCCATCGGTCTGCAGAGTGCCAACGCGGACGAGCTTTCGGCGTTGTCCCGCATCCACACTCGCGAGGACTTTGAGGCGAGCTACAAGGCGGCACGCCGCGCCGGCTTTGACAACATCAGCGTGGATTTAATGTACGGCATCCCGCTTCAGACTGCGGACAGCTTCTCACGGACGCTTGATTATGTCACCGCGTTGGAGCCGGAACACATCTCCGTCTATGGCTTAAAGATCGAGGAAGGTACTCCCTTCGCCCGCGTTCGCGACACGCTCATTCTCCCAGACGAGGACACCGAAGCGGATATGTACCTTGACTGTATACGCTATCTTACCGTGAAAGGCTTCCGCCATTATGAGATCTCCAATTTTGCCCGTCCCGGGTATGAGTGCCGTCACAATCTGAAATACTGGAACTGTGACGAATATTTGGGACTCGGTTGCGCCGCTCACTCCTATTTCGGAGGTATGCGCTTCTCTATGAAGCGCGATTTGATGCTCTTTATCGACGCCATGGAAGCGGATATTACAAACGGCAGTATGCTGGGCGACGACGGAATCACCCTCGCCGAGGAGCAGATACGCAACGCCGCCCCAATAGATGAGCTTTACACCGTAGCACCCGCCGAGCGAATCGGCGAATACATCATGCTCCGCCTGCGCCTCACCGGAGGTATTTCCGCAGCGGAATTTGAAGCCCGCTTCGGCATGAATTTCGATGCCGTCTACGGCAGACGTCTGCAGATCTACATCGACAACGGATTTATGACCTACAACGGCGACCGTTATGCCTTTACGCCTAAGGGAATGTACGTCAGCAACTACATTTTATCAAACATCCTCGATTTCGATGAGGAAAGCCGTATTGTCGGCGGCATTGCCGACGGTTCGGACCGCGCGTAATATTGATTATCGAACAATACACTAAGGAGATACAACCATGATCGAACAGTTTTATAAAGACCTTGACGGTCTTCTTCGCATCCCATCCGTTGCTGAGAGCGGTGACGAGCGTTATCCATTCGGAAAACCCTGCGCCGATGCGCTTGACTATGTCTTAAACCTTTGCGATTCCTTCGGCTTTCGCACCAAGAAGTGCGAGAATATGCTTGGCTGGGCTGAAATCGGCGAAG
Source organism: Candidatus Flemingiibacterium sp. (assembly GCA_045586505.1). GTDB lineage: Bacteria > Bacillota > Clostridia > Oscillospirales > CAG-272 > Flemingiibacterium. The sequence continues at coordinate 4,904 of JAZNAL010000024.1, forward strand.
GCCAGGAGATGATCGGCATTCTCGTGCATCTTGACGTTGTTCCCGAGGGCTCCGGCTGGGACTATCCCGCATATGCGCTGACCCGCACCACCGTTGACGGTGAGGATCGACTTTACGGACGCGGCGTGACCGACGATAAGGGTCCCGCCATGATGGCGATCTATGCCATGAAGGTACTGCTTAATTCCGGCGTCAAGCTGACAAAGCGCGTGCGCATCATCTTCGGTCTTGCCGAGGAGGGCGGTGATTGGGCTGACATGGCGTACTACCGTGAGCACGAGGAGCTTCCCACCTTCGGCTTTACTCCCGATGCCAGCTTCGCTGTGGGATGCGCCGAAAAAGGCATCGCGGTGTTTGAATTAAAAATGCCCCTCTCTGCTTCCGGTGTAGATTCCGTTTCCGGCGGCAACGCACACAATATGGTGCCCGACCACTGCGAGTGCGTTATAAACGGCGAGAAATTCGAGGCATCCGGTGTGTCCGCACACGCGGCAGGCCCGATGTACGGTGTAAACGCAATTATTGCGCTTATGCAGGAGGTCCTCAAAAACCACCCCGACTGCGCGCTGGCAGATTTTATTACAAAGAAGTTCGAGTCAGAGTGCCTCGGCTACTCCCTCGGTATAGCTTCCGAGGATAAGGAAAGCGGTAAGCTGACTCTTAATCTCGGTGTAATAGAGGTAAGAGGTGACGAGGTCGTTATGACCGTCGACATCCGTTACCCTGTAACAAAGAGCTACAGCTCCATGCTGACCATGATCAAAGCAGCCTGCAAGCTGTACGGTATCACCGTCACCGAGGCAGGTCACAATCCCCCTATTTTCATGGACAAGGATTCGAAGCTTATCACCACCCTCGCCGAGGTATACGGCGAGATCAGCGGAACTTATCTCGAACCTCATTCTATGGGCGGAGGCACCTATGCCCGCGCCATGCCTAACATCGTATCCTTCGGTCCACATTTCCCCGGCTCGGCGTCTACCGAGCATCAGAAGAACGAATATGTCACCGTAGCCGACGTTGATAAGGCAGTACGCATCTACGCACAGACACTATTTGTACTGATGGAAGAATAATTACATTATAAAGGAGAAATAAAAATGGGATTTAATGAAAATCTGCGCGAATACGCGCGCATCATCGCAAGTCTTGGAGTAAATGTTACCTCTGACCGCTATGTGCTGCTCCGCTGTCCCGTTGAGGCGGCTGAGCTTGGACGTCTTGTTGCCGAGGAGTGCTATAAGCTCGGCGCTATTGACGTTATCTTTCAGTGGAATGACGGGCGTGCGGCTCGTATCCGCGTTGACCATGCCGCACTTTCTCAGTTTGAGACCGTACCCGAATGGGTTGCTGAATCTCAGAACTACTACGCACGTAAGGGCTGTGTAGCGATATCCATCGTCGCCGAGGATCCAGACATTTTTGCAGGCGCAGACGGCGAAAAGCTGATGGCGTCTGCCCTTGCAGGCAAGAAGGCATTCAAGGAGTTTTCCCGCATCATGGACGAGGGCAACCTCCGCTGGACTGTAGTTGCATACCCAAACGAGGCTTGGGCGAAAAAGGTATTCCCCAATGAAACACCCAAAAATGCAGTTAAAAAGCTGTGGGACGCTATCTTCAAGACCGTCCGCATCGGCAGGGGTGACACTGTTAAGAAGTGGCAGAAGCACGACAGAATGCTCAAGCGTCGTGCGAGAGTATTAAATCGCGAAAAGTTCGTTTCGCTCCGCTACAAAAACTCTCTCGGCACCGATTTCACCGTGGGACTCATTGACGGTCACATCTGGAAGGGCGGCTCGGAAAAATGTGTTGCCGGAAAGGTATATTTCCCCAATATGCCAACAGAGGAGATCTTCACCATGCCCCACGCGGAAAAAGCAGAGGGCATCGTTTATTCCTCCATGCCCCTCTCTTATCAGGGCGAGCTTATCGATAAGTTCTGGCTGAGATTTGAGGGCGGCAAGGTAGTGGAGCACGGAGCTGAAACCGGTCTGCGTGCGCTTGACCGTCTGCTTAACACCGACGAGGGCTCCCGCCATCTCGGCGAGGTTGCACTTATTCCCTACGATTCCCCCATATCAAACCTCGGCATACTTTTCTACAACACCCTCTTTGATGAGAACGCATCCTGTCACTTAGCTCTCGGCGAATGCTATCCCGACACCGTCAAGGGCGGCGAAAAGCTCTCCGAGGAAGCGCTTAAGGCTAAGGGCGGCAACAATGACAGTGCAAACCACGTTGATTTCATGATCGGTACCGCCGACATGGAGATCATCGGCGTCAAAGCCGATGGCAGTGAAGTCAAGGTATTCGAAAACGGCAATTTTGTTATATAAGCACTATTAAAATCAGCCGCTGTGATCGAGGATGATCACAGCGGCTGTGTTTTTTATTGTCCCAAAGTATAGTACCACTCCACAACATCACCGTCGGATAGAATATATGCTGACGAGCCAATATTGGGATCTGTCCCATTTACAGTGTATTCCCATCCCGAAAGCGCCCCCGCATCAAACTCGTAGAGATTATTCATTCCCTCTACATATGCGGTATTGAACATGGGTGCTTCGGAGTATTCAAGATGAAGCTTACTTTCGCGGCACAGCTTCATGAGCACGTCAAACACACTGTCACCCTCGGTGAAAGTCACCTCACGGGCAGAGAGGATGATGCCATCCTCGGGTACAAGCTCCCGCTTTTCCCGGACAAGCGCATCGCAGTCTATAAGCTCTGTGCAGGATATGGAAAAGGTACAAGTATAGGTCTCGCCTGCCGCATCAGGACCGCAGGCGGAAAGGCATATGATCATTACGAACAGAATCGGGATAATTCGTCTCATTCATGACTCCTTGGGTTTATAAATTTTGCAGATGATACGTGTCATTCCGCAAGCGCGGTCAGCGCCATTGCCGCCTGCTCTGTGGCAAGGCGGTCGCTGTCATCTCCGATACTGTGACTGAAGCCACCGTCACGGTTGCGGTAGGCAAGCAGTGCGTCAAGAAGCGTCGTCTCAGCGTCAAAACGGGGATCGGTGCAGGACAGTCCCAGTGCATCCAATGCCAAAATCACCTGCGCAATTGGCTCGGACGCTTCCCCGTAGGGTGACGGAAATCCGCCGGATTCTCCCTGCGCCGCGGCAAGATAACCGACGCCTCGGTCACACGCCGCCGCCACATCATGATTATCTGTATGCGCCGCAAGCGCACGAAGGCACATTGCGGTTACATCCACCTCGCTGTGCTTTAGCGAGCCGAAGCTGCCGTCAGCGTTCTGCGCCAAAAGAATGTGGGATATATAGTCTTCCCGCACCGCCGCGGAATCGGGATCCGACCGGGCATCCAGCGCCATTAGCGCCCATGCGGCACCGTTTATGCCCTGTTTTGTGACCGCATCAAAATCATACAGCGGCGAGATGATATCATAGCCGCCCACATTTCGCGGATCAAGCCCTATCGTATCGCGGGTAAGCTCCAGCACATACACAAGGCGGCTGTACTCGGTATAGCGGGAGCTGTGAAGCACACCGCCCTTTTCTGCCACATACGCCGACGCGTTTTCGCGGTACTGTGTCAAAAGTCCGTCTCCCGGTGCGCTTTTTGCAAGAACAAGGGCCGTCCAGTCGCCGCCAATGCTTGCGGGAGCCAAGACTTGAGTGTTCTTTTTGAGATACCGAACCGCGCCCTCAAGCGGGGACTCGTCAGAGGCGCAGGATGGGATGAATATGATGAATATAAGCAGTAAAGCAAGAATCTTTTTCATTATACACCTTTATTGTTGATAAGCACTGTCGCAAGTAGTCCCGCCGCAGTCGCAGCTATCCTGCGATGACCGATTATTTCTTGAATAGGTGATGCTATGCCCGACTGTACGGAAAATAACAAGAAATAAATCATAGTAATCTCATTATTCCCTTTTGCAGTATGATGCTATTATACCACAGTGCGGCTTAAAATGCAAGACCTACGAAAAAACACAGCATTGACAAACAAAACCGTTTATGATAAAATAACTACATGACACAGAGATGCGCAAACAGAGAATCTGAGAAAGCATCTCACATATGCAAAGTTTTTTAGCTCAAGGCATATATAATAATTACAGGAGGTGCCGGAATGTTTATAGAAGAACGCCACGCGGCGATACTCGGAATGCTTGCGGAGGCAGGTAGTATCACTACCGCCGACATACAAAAGCAGTTCGGCATCAGCTATGACAGCGCCAAACGCGATCTGCGTATCCTTGAAGAAAAAGGTGCTCTTCGCCGTACCCACGGCGGCGCGATACCTGTCGGCGAGCTTGCCATCGGCAGACCGCGAAGGGTGGCAGAATCACCAAGTGAGGTTAACCCCGTTATCGAAAGAGCAGCTGAGTTGATTGGCGAGGGTGAGACCGTATATCTGCCCGCAGGTGAGCTTGGTCTGCTTTTTGCAAAATCCCTTCCCGTTAATGTTCGTCTGACTGTGGCTGTTAATTCCATAGCCGTGGCGGAGTTTCTTCACCGGCGCCAAGATGTGACGGTGATTTTTCTCGGCGGAGTCGCAGACGCTGACGGCGTTTGCACGGATTCCTTCGCGACGGAAATTGTAAGGCACCTGCGGTTTGACAAGGCTTTTATTGCCACAAGCGGCATATCACCCGCCTTTGGTATATCCCACACAAATTCGGCACAGCTTGGGTTTCTTTGCTCGGTTCTCGACTCAGCGCGGTCGACGGTGGGGTTGTATCCCGCTGAAAACCTCGGCTGTGAATCGGCGTTTTCGGTATGTCCCACCTCCCGCCTCGATGTGCTTATCACCGATGCGAAGCTTTGCGGCGAGGTGATCGCCGAATACAAAAAACAGGGCGTAAAACGCATCATATGCGAATAGATCCTTGCCTGAGTTTTAATCATAAAACATGAAAGGAGCGCAGAAATCATGCCCCTTTCATCGAAAAAAAGGAACAACGCATTTAAAATAAAACAAGGTCGGCTCGAAGTTTTCGCTTTAAGCCGACCTTTTGCTTATTTATTCAGATTACTGAAGAAGCTCGAACTTGTAGCCGACGCCCCATACGGTCTTGAGCACCCACTTGTCGGATACACCCTCCAACTTCTCGCGCAGACGCTTGACGTGAACATCAACGGTGCGGGAGTCGCCGAGGTAGTCAAAGCCCCATACCTTGTCAAGCAGCTGATCGCGAGTGAACACGCGATTATAGTTGGAAGCAAGGAAATACAGCAGCTCCAGCTCCTTCGGGGGGATGTCCACAGACTTACCCTTTAACTTAAGCTCGTACTTCTGACGGCTGATCTCGATGTTGTCGAACTTGATGGTCTCATCGTCGTTCTGATTGTCGTGTGCGCTGTAACGGCGAAGCACTGCCTTTACGCGAGCGGAAAGCTCCTTGGTTTCGAAGGGCTTTACCATAAAGTCGTCGGCACCGAGCTCGAGACCGAGCACCTTGTCAAAAACCTCGCCCTTTGCGGTGAGCATAATGATGGGCTTACTCGATACCTCGCGGATCTCGCGGCATACCTGCCAGCCATCCTTCTTGGGAAGCATGATGTCGAGCAGAACAAGATCGGGCTCGTACATCTTAAAGAAGTTGACTCCCTCCGCGCCGTCGTTGGCTGTCTTTACTTCATAGCCTTCGTTCTCAAAGTATAAGCGGAGCAGATCGCAGATGTTAAGGTCGTCATCGACCACAAGAATTTTTGTCGGCATGATTATTTTACTTCCTTTCTTATGTGTATTGTACTGTTTTACCTTGTTATTTCTATGACGATGCGTAAAATCTGTTGTTCATAAGTTTGCATTTTCGTCATATTGTTAATTTTGTCAAATTTCTAACCATATTCATTATATCACCCCGCTGTGTTTTTGTCAAGGTGATTCAGTGAAGATTATATGAATTTTTCCACATTATTCCGCTTTTTCCCGTCAATGCTTTCGTGCTTATTCTTTTTTGGGTGTGTAACCGTATTTCTTTTTATATAAACGGATGAAAAACGAAAGGTTAGAAAACCCGCAAAGCTCTGCCGCTTCCGAAACATTATACTCTCCGCTTTGCAATTTGTTTCTTGCGTTTGTCAAGCGGATGTCGTTGCGATACTCTATCGGTGACATACCCGTATATTCGCGAAATAGCCTGCGGAAATTTACCTCACTCATATTACAAAGCTCGGCATAGTAGGATATAGGTTCATTTTTATGCCAATACTCGCTGATCTCCGACAGTGCCGCCTGTAGCTTTTTGTATTTTGTGGGTATGCGCGAATAGCTTTCGTCAATTTGCCATAATATTCTGTAAAGGCAGGAAAGATAGTAAAACGGGTGGTCTGACGTGTGATTTTCCACGGGCTTAAAGAACGCCTCCACCAGTTCCCCGACGTTTGGAAGATCAATTTTTTGGGGCTTCGAAAGGTATTCGGGTAGCTCCTTTGCGGCAATATCAAATTGTATTATTTTTATCTTTGTGTCTTCCTCAAGGTATACACCCGTATAGACACTGCCTTTAGGAATGAACATCAGCTCTCCCATGCCCACATACATGCTTTCCTTATCTCCCGTATGAAAGGTGTACTGCATCCGTCCGCTGACCGTATAGACAAACCCAAGCTTTGTACGTCCGTTACGAAATGAGTGCTTATAGTTCTTGGGTCTTGTTACGTTTTGTATGTCTATGCTTTCAACTGTAAAGCTCGGTTCCTGCAAATTGTATTGATACTTCATTTTAACACTTCACCTCAAATATATTATACACCGGTTATGCTTCACTGTCAACACCAAATTGATCGAATAGTGTTAAAAATGGTTGTATTTGTGATTGTTTGCGGGAACGGTTTGTGCTATACTTGATTCAGTAGCATAGTGTTACCATTTTAATGCTAACAAAGGATACACTACAGAGGATAAAACAATGAAAGAAAATTTCCTGCTGAAAACAAAAAACGCAGAGCGCCTTTACCTTGAATGCGCCAAAGAGCTTCCGATAATCGATTTTCACAATCACGTCTCGGTGGCAGATATTGCAAGTGACCGACGCTTCAACGATCTTTGTGAACTGTGGCTCGCCTCGGATCCCTACAAGCACAGACTGATGCGCATATGCGGTGTTGACGAGTATTTTATCACCGGAAGCGCTTCCCCCTATGAGAAATTCGAAAAATACTGCGAGGTCTTCCCGTATCTTGCGGGCAATCCTGTCTATGATTGGTCGAGAATGGAGCTTTCAACCATTTTCGGAATTGACGAGCCTATCACAAAGGTTAACGCTAGGTACATATATGACAAGTGCGGTGAGATGCTCTCGTCAAGCGAATTTTCAAATAACGCCATTCTTTCGCGCTTAAATATCGAGTATCAGTCGCCCGTGGCAACGCTCTTTGACGATTTATCTTTATTTAACGGTAAAACTGTTGCTCCGTCCCTACGCGCAGACGAGCTTCTGTCTCCCACGCCTGAATTTGAAGCAAAGCTTGAAAAGAATACAGGTATCCATGTTACCGATGTTGAGAGCTATGTCAAGGCGGTATCGGTTATGCTTGACAGCTTCTCACAAAAGGGATGCCGCTTTGCTGACCACGCTCTTGACGCGGGATTCTTTGAAGGTGACACCGACGGAAAGAAGAGTGAGATACTCACACGACTTGGCATAGAATATGCAAAACGTGGCTGGACGCTTCTTTTACATCTTGACGCTAAGAGAAAGACAAGCACCCGCCTTGCTAAACTTGCGGGACCTGCAGGAGGATATGCGGCGGTTGGCGGTAGCTTCGACCTCTCCGGTGTCTGCGACCTGCTTGGCAGAATGGAAGCTCAGGGCGGACTCCCCGACACGGTGATCTTCCCTCTTAATATGAGCGACCAGGCACCGCTTGCTGTAATGCAAGGCTCGTTTTCGGAGGACGGCACTCCCTCAAAGGTACAATTAGGACCTGCATGGTGGTGGTGCGACCACGCCTTCGGAATAAGAAATACCATGAACTGCATTGCTTCCTTTGGAGCTGTATCACAGTTTATCGGTATGACTACAGATTCACGCAGCATACTCTCGTTTGTTCGTCATGATTACTTCAGAAGAATACTGTGTTCGTGGATAGACGATCAAAATACAGCCGGAGAGTGGGAGCTGTCAGACAAGCTTCAAAGCGATATAGTTCGTAAGATTTGTTACGAAAACGCAAAAAACAAAGTAAATAAATAATTAAATAAATTATAAAATAAAAATATATAAAGGAGATACGAAAATGGACAATTATTTCAACGACAAAGTAGCGGTTATAACAGGTGCGGCAGGTGTAATCTGCTCACAGGTAGCAAAGGATCTTGCAAGCCTTGGCGTTACCCTGGCATTGGCAGACCGTAACGCAGAGAATCTTAAGAAGGTTGAAGCCGAGATTCTTTCTGCAGGCGGTAAGTGCCGCTGCTATACTTGCGACGTCACAGATAAGAACTCTGTCGAGACTCTCGCTGAAAACGTGATCAAGGATCTTGGAAGATGCGATTATCTTATCAACGGCGCAGGCGGTAATAACATCAAGGCAATGCCCAATATTACCAAGTTTGATCCCAGAGAGATCGAAGAGGACCGTCCCGAGGACCTTATCGGTCTTTATAACGTAGATATGGATGCGTTTGAAGGCGTAATCCGCCTGAACACCATGGGAACTGTATACCCCCTGATCGCTTTTGCTAAGTACATGGCAAAGCAGGGCGGCGGAAGCATCATCAACTTTGCTTCTATGAATACCTACTGCCCTCTTACACGTAACTTTGCTTACGCTATGAGTAAAGCAGCTGTTGCTAACTTCACCAAGGGCTTTGCAGCATATTTTGCAGAGGCAGGCATCCGCATCAACGCTGTTGCTCCCGGCTTTATCGTAAACGAGAGAAGCAAGGTATACCTCGGAACTGTTGAGGACGGTCTTACCCAGCGCGGTATGGACGTAATCAAGCATACTCCTGTTGGCAACTTCGGCCAGGCAAGCGATATGTGCGGCTGCATCCGCTTCCTCCTTGATGAGAGAATGTCCTCCTTTGTTACCGGCGTTACCATCCCCGTAGACGGCGGATTCTTGACCTTAAGCGGAGTGTAAGATATGATATTATCGGATTATTTCAGAAGTGAACGCGATGCTACGTGGGATTTTGCCGTTCAGTCGGGCGTGCGCCACGGCGTAATACGTCTTCCCGAAGATGACGCATTTGATCTTACCAACGCATCCCATTGGAAAACCGTACATAAGCGTTTTACCGATTTTGGTATCACTCCCGTAGTTATTGAGCCCATGCCCAACGAAGTGCATGACCACATCAAGGCGGGAGACGAAAAGCGCGACGAGTGCATAGAAAAAGTTATTAAAATGTTCCCGATTATGCGCGAGCTCTCCATAGAAACCATTTGCTTTAACTGGATGGCACATATAGGATGGCTCCGCACATCAAGTAAATTTGTGGAGCGCGGAGGCGCGCATGTAACCGAGTTCAATATGGCAGATTTCAAGCCTACGGGAGCTAAGATTACAGCGGACCAGCTGTGGCAGAATTATGAATATTTTGTCAAGGCAGTCATTCCGGAAGCCGAAAAATATGGCATAAAGCTTGCACTCCATCCCGATGATCCGCCCGTACCGAGACTTGGTGACGTAGAGCGTATAATGATAACCAAGGCAAACATCAAAAAAGCTGTTTACGATATTGTAAGCAGCGACAGCCTCGGTGTTACTATGTGTCAGGCTAACTTTTTCATCATGGGCGAGGACCTGGAAAAGACCATCGAGGAATTTGCCGATAAGATTTACCTTGTTCATTTCCGCAATACAAAGGGCGAGCCGAATCACTTCCGCGAGACCTTCCACGACAACGGTGACATCGACATGGCAAATCTGATGAAGATCTACGTTAAAAACGGCGTAAATGTTCCGATTCGTGTTGACCATGTCCCCACCATGGCTGGTGAAGTGTCCACATTACCCGGATATGACGCTCTTGGCAGACTGTTTGCTATCGGTTATCTTAAAGGAATTTTGGACGCAACCGATAGGGGTTAAGCCATAGCTAGCTGAATTTTGGAATCATGTACCCTTTTATCCCACCGATGAGATAGAGGATGGTACACGTCCTATAGCAGTTGAAAATCAGTTGACGAATAAAGGAGAAATCATATGAACTTCAATGATAGAGAAAAAATTATCGCGCTGACACCCCTGTGGAAGGGAGAGCGTTTCCCGGACGGACGCCCCAAGGTTGCCGATAAATATCTCGACGCACTTTACGGAATGACGCTGGAGGAGGTATGGAAGCCGATTTACGTTCTCGGATACGAGCATCAATTCGTTGGCGGCGGATTAGCTCCCTTGAATACCCTTCACGACGACGGCAGAAAGCTTGTCGGACGTGCTGTAACCTGTACATATGCCCCCACACGCCCCGATCTGCATGACGTTCAGTTTAATCGCGGTGCTGAGGATGGACTTAAGGGAAACTATAATCAGTGGGTTATCGACTCCCTGGTAGAGAGAGACGTTGTTGTCTGCGATATGTATGACAAAATTTACAAGGGCACTTTCCTTGGTGGAAATCTTACCACCGCACTGTATAACCGCACAAAGACGGGCGGTGCAGTCGTTTGGGGCGGTATCCGCGACGTTGAACAGATGAAAAAAGTTCCCAATGTTCAGGTATATTACAGAGGTATTGACCCAACCCCCATCCGTGAGTTTGTCATGAAGGATTGGAATGACATCACAAATTTCGGCGGAGCGGTATGTCTGCCCGGAGACATTGTTTACGGCGCAGGCGGTGGAGTCCTGTTTATTCCCGCACATCTCGTTCCCGATGTTGTTGAAGGCGCTGCCAAGACGCACGTCAAGGACGATTTCGGCTTCGAAATGATTGCTCAGGGCAAGTTCACCACAGCTCAGATTGACAGAAACACCTGGTCTGAGGAGATGCTTGATATGCTTCTCGACTGGATCAAAAACGATCCTCGCGGCGAGGAATACCGTGACCTCGACTGGTCAAAGGAATACGATCTCGCTCGCAACGGCGACCCGGACGACACTCAGACTGCACTTTAATTCGAAAAATATCCCATATGCCTGCACTCACACAGTGCAGGCATATGTTGCTTTTAAAAAGAATACCGATAGTATTTCGGATTGCGCGATCCGGATCACCTCTACGGCTTGTTTGCTAGTAATGGTTCTACTACCCACATTCATATTTCACGATGCTCGTTTGACTTGTATGCAAACTACAAAAAGCTGGTAAAACGGAAATTATTTGAGCAGTTTATCGGTAATCAAGCGATTATTTAAAGAAATACGAAAATTTAATCTCGAATTCTATTGAAAAATCTGTTTTGATGTGATATAATTATATGAATTGGTTTTAATAATCACTCAAAAGGAGATATATGCTATGAAACTCGGTATAGTCGGACTACCGAATGTCGGAAAGTCCACACTTTTCAATGCAATCACCAACGCGGGCGCGGAGTCCGCAAACTATCCCTTCTGTACCATCGACCCCAACGTCGGCGTGGTAGCGGTTCCTGATGCTCGACTTGACAAGCTGGCGGAGATGTACAATCCGGAGAAATATACCCCCGCGGTTATCGAATTCGTTGATATCGCAGGCCTTGTAAAGGGCGCTTCCAAGGGTGAGGGTCTTGGAAACAAGTTCCTCTCCCACATCCGAGAATGCGACGCTATCATCCATGTGGTACGTTGCTTCGAGGATTCCAACATCATCCACGTCGACGGCAGTATCGACCCTATGCGTGACCTTGAAACAATCAACATGGAGCTCATTTTCGCCGACATAGAAATGTTGGAGCGCCGCATTGATCGCGTAAAGAAAGCGATGAAGGGCGACAAATCTCTGGGTGCTGAGCTTGAGCTTTTGGAGCGCGTTATGGCAGGTCTTGCCGACGGTAAGTGTGCACGTGCACTTGATTATACCGACGACGAGCGGCTTATCATGAGCGACTGCCAGCTTCTCTCCATGAAGCCCGTAATCTACGCCGCAAATATCGCCGAGGATGAGATCGGAAGCGATATGGCGAACAACGCAGGCTATCAGCGCCTCGCTGAATATGCCGCATCCGAGAAGGCGGAGATCATGCCCATCTGTGCAGGCATCGAAGCCGAAATCGCCCAACTCGAAGGCGACGAGCGTGCGGAGTTCTTAACCGACCTCGGTATCGCGGAAAGCGGTCTTGACCGTCTCATTAAGGCGAGCTATGCCCTGCTGGGACTCATCTCATACCTCACAGCAGGCCCCAAGGAGGTTCGCGCATGGACTATCACCAAGGGCACCAAGGCTCCGCAAGCAGCAGGTAAGATCCACTCAGACTTTGAGCGCGGCTTTATTCGCGCCGAGATCATCGGCTTCGACGAGTTGATGGCGTGCGGTACCATGGCGGCGGCAAAGGAAAAGGGGCTTGTACGAAGTGAAGGCAAGGAGTATGTGATCAAGGACGGCGACATCGTTCTGTTCAGATTTAATGTATAACACTTCCCTTTACGAGCTCCTGCTCTTCGACGATAATCTTAACGCCGGCCTCACCGCAAAATCTGCAAGGATACTTATCTGCGGATTCTACGATGACAGCTCCGCCGAATACAAGGCGCAGATGTGTGAGGTATGCGACTATTACATCAAGCACATCGCAGAGCTTGAAAAAATCGAATAATACAGCAAAAATCCCGCAGAACACTTGACATCTGCGGGATTTTGTGTTATACTTATGAAAACCAAATAAATGCAGTGCGGTTTCGGACAATGTCCGGATCAGAGGGAAGTTCGGTGAAATTCCGTCGCAGCTACCACTACCGTAACGAAAGATCGCTGTCGCTCTTTCCAAGTCGGAATACTTGCCGTATTGCATGGCTTTAACTCGTTTTTGCGAGTAACATTTTTGGGCGAAGAAAAGTGCAGCCGTCGATAAGTTCCGATCACGGAGTGTCGTCTTGCACTTTTTCGGGACTGTGACTGTTGCGCTTTTGTTGCCTTTTGCGGTAATAAAAGCGTTTTTTGTATTCGGAGGGCGGTATGGAAAAGTATACGACGGAATCGGCGATTACCCTGCTTAAAACAAAATACGCCGAACTTGACTGCACTCGCTATCCGAGGCGCTCCGACTTTTCCGAGGCTGAGGTTATGGCGATCAAAGCGCATCTCGGTCCATGGCCGCGTGCCCTCGAAGCTGCCGGAATCAAGCCGCCCCGGGATGATGCCAAAAAACAGCGTACCCTCGATAAACGCATCCGCGCCAAGCGTCTTAAGTATCGACGCGAGGACAACCAATCCTGAAAAATTTTAATACGGAGGAATCCAAAATGAAAAAAGCACTTTCCCTTATTCTCGCCGCGCTTTTATGCGCACTCACTCTTCCCGCCTGCGGTGAAAAGGGGTCCGAAAATGCGGTGTATGTCACTGTGGCAAACGGCGACCTTCTGCTCACCTATGATGCGGTTGAGCTCTCAGACTCGGACGGCGACGGAACGCTTACCGTGAACGATGCGCTTTACCTTGCCCACGAGGAAAACTTCGAGGGCGGTGCCGCGTCAGGTTACGCAAGCGAGAGCACCGATTACGGTCTCAGCCTCGCAAAGCTTTGGGGCATCGATAACGGCGGAAGCTTCGGCTATATTGTAAACAATGCCTCTGCCATGAGCCTCACGGATCCCGTCAAAGCGGGTGATCATGTGGTGGCATTTGCATACACCGACCTTACCGCTTGGTCAGACACATACAGCTTCTTTGATGTGACCGAAGTGTCTGCGGGCGATATAACCCTCACCTTAACCCAGAACGGCTACGACGAAGCCTGGAACGCCATCACGCTTCCCGTTGAAGGTGCAATCATCACCGTCGACGGTGTGGCGACCGAGTATGTTACCGATGCCGAGGGCAAGGTAACGCTGAACGCCAAGAAGGGCGCGGTTATCTCCGCGGTGTCGGAGTCGCTGACACTTGTACCGCCGGTATGTGTGGTTAAGTAACAATTTACGGAACACTGCAGAGGCGCACATTGTGCGTCCCTGTTGCAACAATGCACGTCAGTGCGAATTGATTCAAAACGCAAAAAAGCGATTGTGAGTTTTACGACTCACAATCGCTTTCTGTTTTTATTGCCGAAAATTTTCTTATTCTACGGGAACCTTGATGATAACCTTCTTGGAGTTACCGGTGCCACATCCGGGCTTGTGTGCATCCATGGGAGCGAATACAACGAAATCGCCGGGCTTGAGGGTGAGCATTATGCCATCACCTTCGTGAAGCGCAGCGTCATCCTCATCGTTGTACGCCTCAGTCTCAGTAACCGCGGTAATATCAGCGTATTCCATATCCTCAGTGCCGCTAAGTATAAACTGGATGTCGATATACTTCTTATGGGACTCGTACGGCTTTTCGCTAGGAAGCATCTGAGTAATCTCGCTTACATAGTAAATTGTGCCGTCCTCGAGAGTATATTTGCCTTTGGGGGTATCTGCAGAGACGGTTTTGAGAAATTCGATGTACTTGTCAAGCGCCTCAGTTGACATTCCGCAGGAGCGGTAGGTGTTTATGTTTCCGACAATCATGGTTATGTATCCTTTCGATAAATAAATTTTGCAGTCTAATTATACCATAACTTGATGAGCTTGTCAAGGCTAAAAGCAATTATTTCAGCTCGTCAAGTTTATCCGCGATAAGCGACGGTATATCCGCCACGGGTACCCTGCTCTTGGGTTATCTCCACGTGAATCCTTTTTAACATAACCACAATCACTCCGCCGCATCTTGACGGCTTACCGATTGTATGGTATAATTATAGCAAGTAAATCCCATAAACTCACATTACAGGAGAAAATACAATGAAAATCGCACTTATAGCACACGATAAAAAGAAGGACGAGATCATAGAGCTTGCAAGGCAGTACAAGGAAGTCCTCGCCGAAAATGAGCTTTATGCCACCGGCACCACCGGCACCCTCATCATGGGTGAAACCGGTCTCGCCATCCACCGCATGAAGAGCGGCCCTCTCGGCGGTGACCAGCAGATCGGCGCAATGCTGGCAAATGGTGAGCTTGACCTCATCATATTCCTGCGCGACCCGCTGACCGCCCAGCCTCACGAGCCTGATGTATCCGCACTGCTCCGCCTCGGCGATGTGCAGAAGATCCCGCTTGCCACCAACGCAAGCTCTGCCACCATCATGCTCGAAGCGCTGAAAAACAAAACCTATTTTAATGTCTGACACCACGGGAACTGTTTTAATGAGTGTTTAATTCAAAAGCTGTTTCCACAATTATGTATTTTGCTGTAAAACCACCGTGCAAATGCGCTGTTTGTTAATGAAATGGCGAAAATTGAAAAATCTTTGTAAAAACTATAGCTATTTTTAAAAATATATGTTATAATATACATTGCGGTTAGTATACCTATGCCAAAATGTGGCGAAAATCCACTTGCGGCTGTGTGTACCGTGCGTAAATACGACAAAATTATAATTTTTTGGAGGATACAAGAATGAGCAAAAAGTATTGTTATCTCTTTACCGAGGGTAACGCAAGTATGCGTGAGATTCTCGGAGGTAAGGGCGCTAACCTTGCTGAAATGACCAACATTTTCAAAGAGAAGTTCCCGGACAGAAACCCTGTTCCCCAGGGCTTTACCATTTCCACTGAGGCTTGTACTCAGTACTACGAGGACGGCGGCAAGATCAACGCTGAAATCGAAGCTCAGATTCACGAGTACATTACCAAGATGGAAGAGGTTACCGGCAAGAAGTTCGGCGATAAGGAAAATCCCCTTCTCGTTTCCGTTCGTTCCGGTGCTCGTGCATCCATGCCCGGTATGATGGACACCATCCTTAACCTCGGTCTTAACGAAGAGGTTGTTGAGGTTATGGCAACCAAGTCCGGTAACCCCAGATGGGCTTATGACTGCTACAGAAGATTTATCCAGATGTACTCCGACGTCGTTATGGAGGTTGGTAAGAAGTACTTCGAGGAGCTCATCGACAAGATGAAGGAAGATAAGGGCGTAACCTTTGACGTTGAGCTTACCGCTGACGATCTTAAGGAGCTCGCTAACCAGTTCAAGGCTGAATACAAGGCTAAGATCGGTTCTGACTTCCCCACCGATCCCAAGGAACAGCTTATGGGTGCTGTAAAAGCAGTATTCCGTTCTTGGGACAACCCCCGTGCAAACGTTTACCGCCGCGACAACGATATTCCTTATTCTTGGGGTACCGCTGTTAACGTACAGGCAATGGCATTCGGTAACATGGGCGACGACTGCGGTACAGGTGTTGCGTTCACTCGTGACCCCTCTACCGGTGAGAAGAAGCTCATGGGCGAGTTCCTTGTAAACGCTCAGGGTGAGGACGTTGTTGCAGGCGTTCGTACTCCTATGAAGATTGACAAGATGGCAGAAAAGTTCCCTGCAGCTTACGCTCAGTTCATTGAGATCTGCAGTGTTCTTGAAAACCACTATCACGATATGCAGGATATGGAGTTCACCGTTGAAAACGAGAAGCTCTATATGCTCCAGACCAGAAACGGTAAGAGAACCGCTCAGGCTGCTCTTAAGATCGCTTGCGACCTCGTTGACGAGGGCATGAAGAGCGAGCAGGAGGCCGTTCTTATGATCGACCCCAGAAACCTTGACACTCTTCTCCACCCCCAGTTCGACACTAAGGCACTCAAGGCTGCTACTCCTATGGGTAAGGGTCTCGGTGCATCTCCCGGAGCTGCTTGCGGTAAGGTTGTATTCACCGCTGACGATGCAGTTGCTTGGGCAGAGCGCGGCGAGAAGGTAGTTCTCGTTCGTCTTGAGACCTCTCCCGAGGATATCACCGGTATGAAGGCAGCTCAGGGTATACTTACCGTTGGCGGCGGTATGACCTCCCACGCAGCAGTTGTTGCACGCGGTATGGGTACCTGCTGTGTATCGGGTTGCGGCGACATTAAGATGGACGAGGAAAACAAGAAGTTCAGCCTCGCAGGCAAG
>JAZNAL010000025.1:0-16453 GCA_045586505.1 Candidatus Flemingiibacterium sp.
CTCATCAACGTAAACGTAACCGACATCACCGACGAATCCGGCTATATCGTAGCGCTCGGTCAGGAAGCATCCGCAAAGGCGATCAACGATGCGAAGATCTCCGTAGCGGAAGCGGAACGTGCCGGTGCCATCGGTGCGGCGGAAGCTGACAAGGATAAGAGAATCTCCGTCTCCAAGTCCAACTCCGAAGCAATCACCGGTGAAAACGAAGCAAAGGCAGCCATTGCCGACTCCGATGCAACCAGACGTGAAAGAGAAGCGGAAGCGACCAAGAGGGCAACCGCAGCCGAAAATATCCAGAAGGCAAAGGCTCAGGAAGAATCCTACGAAGCGCAGAGAGCAGCGGAAGAAGCACGTGCTCACTACGAACAGGCCAAGCTGGAAGCCGACGTCATCATCAAGACCGAAATCGAACGGAAGAAGATGGAACTGCAGGCAGAAGCCGAAGCGGAACAGATCAGACGCCGTGCAAAGGGTGAAGCGGATGCTACTCTCATGAAGATGCAGGCTGAGGCGGACGGTATGCGCGCGATCCTTATTAAGCAGGCAGAGGGCTTTGCTGAGATAGTCAAATCCGCCGGCGGCGAGTCCAACGATGCGATCCGTCTTATGGTTGCCGACAAGCTGGAGGAGCTCACCAGAATCCAGGTCGAAGCTGTGAAGAACCTCAAGATCGACAAGGTTACTGTATGGGATGGAGGCAATACCGGTGCAGACGGCAAGACCGCTACCGCGAATTTCCTGTCCGGCATGATGAAGTCCATTCCTCCGATGAACGAAATGTTCGATATGGCAGGTATGAAGCTGCCTGAGTATCTCGGCACCGAAAAGGCCGCAGAAGCTCCAAGTGTTTCCGAATAAGACGTTATCAGATTCTCACCGCGGGTATTTACTCCCGCGGTGATGCTTAATTTGTCATGAAAAAACGAAAAGAGAAAAAAGAAAGCTTTTTAAGACAGCTCGAAAACGAGTTCAAACGAAGTAAGTCAACATTTATACTGTTCGTACTGTTCCGTACGCTTGTAATAATAGCGGCGGTGCACTCGGTATTCATCGGCAACTATGAGAGCACATTTTTGTGTATACTCACGCTGGTACTGTTTCTGCTTCCCGCGTTTATCTCAAAGACCTTCAAGGTAGAGCTTCCCACACTGCTTGAAAATATCGTTTTGATCTTCATATTCGCCGCAGAGGTGTTGGGCGAGCTTGGAGATTACTACATAAAATATCCGCTTTGGGACACCATGCTTCACACAGTCACCGGCTTCCTTGCCGCAGCAATGGGTCTGTCTCTTATTGACATCTTAAACCGCAGTGAGCGGGTCAAATTTAATCTGTCCCCGCTGTTTGTGGCACTGGTATCCTTTTGCTTCTCCATGACCATCGGCGTTTTGTGGGAATTTCTCGAATTCGGCGCAGATATGATACTTCGCACCGATATGCAAAAGGACACAATAATCACCGCCATTTCCTCGGTGGCACTGAATCCCGAAGCCACCAACACCGCCATAAAAATAAGCGGCATCACCGAAACCGTTGTCAACGGTCAGACGCTCGGTATTGTGGGATACCTCGACATTGGACTTATCGACACGATGAAGGATATGTTCGTGAACTTCATCGGTGCGGTGGTATTCTCGATCTTCGGTTATTTCTACACAAAATACACGGGCAAAAACCGCAGTGCAGGTGTGGTCGATGGTCTGCGAATACGTCGGCGGAACAAATAAAAAACAAAAGGACTGCATCAGCAGTCCTTTTCGTTATTTTAAGAAATTTTTCAGCCCGAACAGCTTTCTGAATTTGATCAGATACAGCGTTATAAGCTGCGTTGTCGCAAGATCATAAAGAACAAAGGTGAAATTGCATATTGCAAACAGCGGAAGCGTGAAGCCAAGCCCCGTATCGGGAAGCCTCAATATATAATTGGCAACAAGCACGACGACTATCATCATCAGATTGAAGCAGCTGAATTTGAGCACCCAGGATACGATAGTGTGAAGCCGCTCAAACATCGCCTTGAATATGGGATAGATACCGCCGAAGATAAGATACAAAAGTGCGCCGAATTTATCGGGCACAAGCAGTATTGCAAGGATACCCGCCACAAGCCAGATGAGATACGGATAACCTCCGCCAAGCTCAATTACCGCGATCATGATAAGCAGTGATGCCAAAGCCACCGAGGTAAGATCAAGCACGGTGATAATGGATCCGAGAAGCAGTATTACAACACTCAGCGCCGAAAGTATTGCGGCAAGAGCGAGCTTTTTTGTATTTTTCATAAGCATCCCTTTAACAGCAGGAGATCAGGTCTCCGCCGCAGCATTCGCAAAGGCAGTCGGCACAGATAAGTCCCGTACAGATATCGCAGGGCGAGGTGCTTACATTGCGTGCCGTGCGGTATGTGCCGCCGTAGCTCTGCGTATTCTGACGTATACGCTCAAGGGTGGTACGGTATTCATTGTTCGAGGGTTCAAGATAGCAAGCGGTCTCAAGATATTTCTGCGCATCATAGTACCAACCGCGCTGGATAAGCACACATCCCTTGAGAAAATTCCATTCCGCGTTGCGGTTAGCCTGCCCCACCGCATCGAGTATCAACTCAGCATCGGCAAAACGGCGATCGTTGATAAGCTCACGCACACGGGTATAGTCACTGTAAGAGCCGGACGAGGAATAACTGCCGCCGCTCTGGGAGGAATACGAGCTTCCCGCGGCGCGTTCCTTCTGTATCTGGTCGTATGCCTCGTTTATCTCCTTCATTTTTTCTTCCACCAGATCCGCCAGCGGATTATTCACATAGTTGTCGGGATGATATTTACGCGCAAGCTCACGGTAAGCCTTTTTAATTTCATCATCGGTGGCGGTGCGCTCCACGCCAAGAACCTTATAAGGGTCGTTCATATATCTCTATTCTCCATCTTCCGCATTTTCGGCGGAGTATTTATTAAGTATCTGATCGCATAATTCGGGAAGTCCCAGATAGATGATATTGCGTATGATCTCGCCGTATTCGGGAACGGCGGAAAAATCTACGAGCTCTAAGGCGCGCTCAACGCCCATAAGCTCCATTGTCAGCGCGGTTTTGATCTTCGGGACATTACGTCTGAGATCGTTTACCGGCTCCTTGTACATCATTCGAAACGGATTGTATGCCTCGGCTTTTATATCGGCTTCCAGATCGTCTGCCGCATCTATGATATAAACAAATCTTCCGATATTCCGCCCGATCACATTCGCGATACGGTATTCCGGGCTATCCATCTCAAAGCCATAGGAGCATACATACGCCATAAGCTCTCCGAATGGCTCGGCGGCGCGGTCAAAGGACGCACATTTGTCCGATTCAAGACATGACAGCTCCGTAAGCTTCAGCTTGATGAACTCCTCGGATTCGGAAGGCATACCCGCACGCTTTCTCATAAGAGACGCAAACGGAAGAAGTAGCCGTGAGTCGAGGCGTTTCAAGCCGCGGTCATCGCCTATGTCATCGAGCACCTTATAATAGGTCAGAACGGAGGACAGCCTTGCGCAGTAGTCAAGCTGAGCGGCATCTGTCAGCACCGCGCGTTTTTTTGTGGGATGAGCGATACAGCGGCGCTTCTCGATAGTGCCGCGCTCATGGGCAAGTGCCATGCGTACAACTGCAAGAAATACGAAATCATAGCTGAGCGAAAGCCTGGATATGCAAGTGGTGTTTCTGCCGAGCGCCCCGCAGAGTCCGCAGTAGACCGCGCGGTAAAGTTCATACTCCTTGACCTTCAGCTCGGCTGCAGCAGGCTTAATATATCCGAACATCTCCACGCCTCCGATCGTATTTTATATAATTTTACTCCAAACTCGTTTATTACGCCTTACGACAGATTGAACATTTTGTAAATCTTTTGTATTATTTCGAATTAATTTCTCCTAAAACCGCAAAAACGTCTGCGAAGAGCAGTTCCCACGGCGCAAGCTCAGCGTCCCCCTCTTGACAAAGCCCCAACTATATGCTACCATATAAGCCGATATGCGTGAGCCTGTGGTTGCACGCTGACGTTTCGGGCGGCTGTTTTTCAAAAACAGCCTACGATTTCAATATTCACAGAAAATTTTCAGATCTGCCGCACATCTATAAAACCCAAATGATATACTGATAAACGCACAAAGTATCAACTACCATCGGAGGCAATATGCTGTTTTCGTCCATTGAATTTCTCTACTGCTTTTTGCCAATTGTACTGCTCTTGTATTATATAGCGTCTTTCTCGGTACCGCTCAAGAATGCGGTGCTGCTTTTTGCTTCGCTTTACTTCTACGCATGGGGAGAGCGGCAGTTCGTGTATGTAATGCTTCTCTCGATACTCTGCAATTACATTGTCGGACTGCTTGTCGGACAGGCTAAAGCTAAGTCCAGGCCTCGACTTGCCAAGGTGTGGCTTATCTGCGGTGTTTCCTGCAATCTCGGACTGCTGTTTGTATTCAAGTACCTCACCTTCACGCTTACCAACGTAAAATCGCTTTTCTCCCTAGCATTTGCAGTGCCACAGATCGCACTGCCGATCGGTATATCGTTTTTCACCTTCCAATCGATGTCGTATATCATCGACGTTTACCGCGACAAGGCATCGGTGCAGAAGAATCCCATCTACCTTGCGCTATATGTGGCACTGTTCCCACAGCTTATCGCAGGACCTATCGTACGCTACGAGACCGTAGCCGAGCAGATACGCTTCCGCCGCGAAACATGGCAGGCGTTCCACACCGGCTTCTGCCGCTTCCTTACGGGACTTTTCAAGAAGGTCATGATCTCCAATCAAATGGGACTTGTGGCATCCAAGGCGTTTGCACTTAATGCATCGGGTGAGCTTCACCCCGCAATGGCATGGCTTGGCGCCATCGCATATGCATTTCAGATCTACTACGACTTTTCCGGATACTCCGATATGGCGATAGGTCTCGGAAAAATGTTCGGCTTCACCTTCGAGGAAAACTTCAATTACCCCTATATTTCCGCAAGTGTGACGGAATTCTGGCGCCGTTGGCACATATCCCTCGGCACCTGGTTCCGCGACTATGTATACATCCCTCTCGGCGGCTCCCGCGTTGATACAAAGCTTCGCTTGGTTTTCAACCTTGCGGTGGTATGGATCCTCACCGGCATTTGGCACGGTGCGCAGTGGAATTTCCTTCTTTGGGGCGTGTGGTTCTTTATACTGCTGACCGTCGAAAAGCTGTTTTTCGGTGTAAAGCTGAAAAAGGTAGACTCGCTTCCATTTTATAAAAAGCTGCCCGGTTGGCTATACGCCATGCTGGCAGTACTCCTTGGTTGGGTGCTGTTCCGCGCAGAGAATCTAAATCTTGCCGCTGATTATTTGGGCGTCATGTTCGGCATCGGCACACCCATGGGCAGTGACACTACGGCACTGCTGTTCATCGGACAAAAGGCGGTATATTTCATCGCGGCAATTATCTTCTCTGTACCGATAGCGCCGTTTATCAGAGCGAAAACAGATAAGCTGCGTGAGGGCCGATACGGTTCAGCGGCAGCGATCATAGCCGATGCGGCGTATGCCGTGCTGATGTGCGGTATGTTCCTTGTCTGCACCTCATACCTACTTATGAGCAACTATAACCCGTTTATTTATTTTCAGTTTTAATTTTTCGGATTTGTGATGATTATGATAAAGCTTTCAAAAATTACCAAAACACTGTCAACCGCGGCTACAACTGTAATATTGCTTGCTTTCTGTGTGCTCGTGGGTGTTTTGACAGTATCAAAAAACCGCGATATGCTGTTCTCCACAGAGCCGGATGCGGAAAATGTTAAAACAAGAATAATTACCGCTTTTGACGAAAAAATCGTCGGCTTTGACCGCTTTCTCTCCATCTACAGCACCGCACAGCATCTGCTTGGCACGTCTGTCTATGATGATGCGGGCTACACCTACCTCATACGCGACAGTGAGAACAATCTGCACTTCAACACTGTTCATGCCGATGCGGCTCCATACGCCGATGCGGTAGCAGAGCTTGATGCCGCGCTTAAAGCGCAGGGTATACCGTTTGTGTACATTCAAGCTCCAACCAAGGAGATTGACGGGTACACAAAATATCCGCTCGGCATTGATTATGCTACCGTTGATAATGCCGCAGATATGACAGCAGAGCTTACAGCACGGGGAGTGGATATTATAGACCTTTCTTCCGTGTTCAAAAATAACGGTGCTGATCCCGCGGCAATGTTCTACCGTACCGACCACCACTGGACCACTGAGACAGCCTTCATGGCGTTCGGTCACGTTCTGTCCTATCTTAATGAGAATTACGGTCTCGCACTGGATACAGCCCTTGGTGAAAGAGCGAATTGGCTTTCCGAGACCCAGCCGCAGTCCTTCCTCGGATCTATAGGCAGACGCATCGGAAAGGAAGCGGCGGGGCTTGATGACTACACCTTCCTCGAGCCGGCTTTTGAAACCTCATATTATGTCTACTATCCGCCAATCTCGGAAATATACCCAAATTGGGCAGGAAGCTTCCGGGATGCACTTGTAAGAGAGCGCGTATTGTATTCCGAGGATGTTAATGCCAATCGATACGCTTCTTATTTTGAGTTTGACTACGAGCACCTGATAATCGAAAATCTGTCAGCGGACAATGACCTTCATATAGCTGTTGTAAAAGATTCGTTTGCCTTACCGTTTACAGCGTTTCTGTCAACCGCCGCGAACAAGATCGACATGATCGACCTTCGCGAATTTGAAGGCTCGGTTAAAGAGTATCTGACAGAGCTGTCTCCCGATATTGTACTGATGCTCTATTCCGGCGGCAGCTTCTCGGATGTAATGTACGAATTCGATAAATAAACATCCATCCGTCAATGATGTGCCTGCGCGTTCTTGAAGCGCAGCTTCTCAACCTACCCCACGAGCCAAATAAAAAATCCGAGGGACAAGCCCTCGGATTTTTATTTGGAGCGAGTGATGGGAATCGAACCCACGCGACCAGCTTGGAAGGCTGGAATTCTACCATTGAACTACACTCGCATACTCGGTACCTATATATGATACCACAAACAAACCGTTTTGTCAAGGGGTTTCACGATATTTTTTCGCAAATGCTTGAAAAATTCCTCGCTTTGTGGTATCATAATAGCATAACTACTCACGCTCGGAGGTGCATCATGCCAACACAAGCCGATACGAATCCCTTCCCCCACAGCGATTCCAATAAGCGCTACTATGCCTACGATTACTTCCTGCGGCAAAAATTCGGCAATAAATGCGCCAAGCTTCCCCTTGACGGAGGCTTTACCTGCCCGAATCGGGACGGTACGCGTGGTAACGGCGGATGCGTATACTGCTCTGCTCGCGGGTCGGGAGATTTCTGCGCTGATGCGTCAACCCCGATCGATGTACAGCTCCGAGAGGCTTATGAAAAGCTCTCGAAAAAGTGGGAGAATCCGCTGTGTATCGCATATTTCCAAGCGTTCAGCAACACCTACGCACCGCTTCCCGTGCTTCGCGAAAAGTTTGAAGCCGCGCTTGCCTGCGACAACCTGCGTATCGTCGGCATGAGCATCGCCACCCGTGCGGACTGTCTTGCGGATGACGTGTGCGAGTATTTGGCAAGTATTGCCGAGCGCACCTTTCTTACGGTAGAGCTGGGACTTCAGACCGTCCACGATAAAACCGCCGCCCGCATCATGCGCGGTCACACCTTCGCCGAATTTACGGCAGGATACGAAAAGCTCCGACGCGCTTCCGACAAAATAAGCATCGCAGTTCACCTTATCAACGGTCTGCCCGGCGAGGACGCGGAAATGATGCTTGAGTCGGCGAAAACCGTCGCAGATATGCGTCCCGATCAATTAAAGCTGCACCTTCTGCACGTTATCGACGGCACAGAGCTTGCAAATATGTACCGCCGCGGCGAGTTTGAGTGTCTGACTCTGGAAGAATATGCCGATATTATCATCCGCCAGCTTGAAATAATGCCGCCCGAGACCGTTATCGGCAGACTGACGGGTGACGGAGTCGCCGATACGCTTATCGCCCCCGACTGGAGCCGCAAAAAGTTAGTGGTCATGAACACCGTTGACAAGCTGATGTTCACACGCAATACCTGGCAGGGACGGTTATTTTAGATACCCCAACACCTCCGCACAGACTGTGTGGAGGTGTAATTGTTTGACTGGCTTCCTTTACTACAGCACAGCATATTTTTTATTTCACTAACATTACTGCTCATTAGTGAAAATATACAAAAATGGCACTTTGATTTCTATGCGTCGATGTCTATAATTTTTGTGAAACCACTTGAATTTTCACTTCGCATAATGTATAATATACAGTGTACTCAGTTAACGAATATTATAATTTATCACCAAAACCAACAAATTGTCATATTCGAATACCTGAACCATGTCCCGCACAAAGTGTCTGAGGACGGTACATTCCCTACAATATCTTCAGAAAAGGAGTAATAACAATGGACAAGATCACGACAAAAAGTATAAGAAACGTTGCCCTGCTCGGCCACGGCGGAAGCGGTAAGACTTCCCTTACGGAAGCAATGCTCTACCTCGCCAAAGAAACCGACCGTCTCGGCAGAACTCCTGAGGGAAACACCGTAAGTGACTATGACCCCGAAGAAATTCGCAGAGGCTTCTCTCTTTCCACCACTGTCGAGCCTCTCATGTGGCAAGAGAGCAAGATCAATATACTTGACACTCCCGGTTACCTCGATTTTACCGGTGAGGTTCTCGAAGGCATGAGAGTTGCCGACAGCGCACTTATCGTTGTAGACGGTCGTAACGGCGTCGAGGTCGGTACCGAGCTTGCTTGGGACATGGCTGAAGCGGAAGGTATTCCGAAGGCATTTTTCATCAACCGTTTTGACGACGGTGAAGCTCGCTTCAAGAGAGTTTTCGACTCCCTTCGCGACAAGTTCGGCGTTACCGTTTGCCCCCTGCTCATCCCGATGATTGAGGGCGACAAGGTTATCGGCTTCCTTAACCTCATCGACATGAAGGCAGAGGTCTATGACAAGACCGGTGCGAATGTGGTTTCCCAGATCCCCGAGGAATTCCAGGCGATCGCAGAAGAATACAGAAATATGCTGTACGAATCCATCGCACAGACCAGTGACGATCTTATGGATAAGTTCTTCAACGAAGAACCCATTACATACAACGAAGCGATGAACGCCGTTCACGACGGCATCATCAACGGCGATATCGTTCCCGTATTCTGCGGCTCCGCTACCAAGATGTGGGGTGTTACAGCCGTGCTTGACACCATCGCCAACTCCTTCCCGCGTCCTACCGCACGCAAGAATGAGATCATCGTTACTCCCGACGGCGAGGACGAGACTCCCATCGATCCCGAGGGCGAGGCTTCTCTGTTCGTGTTCAAGACCGTTGCTGACCCGTTCGTAGGCAAGATGTCCTTCTTCAAGG
The DNA here is from genome assembly GCA_045586505.1 of Candidatus Flemingiibacterium sp. Classification (GTDB taxonomy): domain Bacteria; phylum Bacillota; class Clostridia; order Oscillospirales; family CAG-272; genus Flemingiibacterium. The sequence continues at coordinate 9,443 of JAZNAL010000025.1, forward strand.
TTATGAACGGTGCGCTCACCAAGGATATGACCCTGCGCAACACCACCAACGGCGGTACTGAAAAGCTGGCGCGCATCTACACCATCCGCGGTAAAAAGCAGACCGAGGTTGACTCCCTCTGCTGCGGCGATATCGGTATGACCGCAAAATTAAGCGCTACCAACACCGGTGACACCCTCACCGCATCCGCAAAGGATGTAAAGTACAAGGGCATCGCATTCCCCGAGCCTTTCCTGACCCAGGCTATCAAGCCTTTGGCTAAGGGCGACGAGGACAAGATCTCCTCCGGTATCGCAAAGCTCCTCGAGGAGGATCTCACCACCCGTTACGAGAACAACGCCGAGACCAAGCAGCTCCTTATCTCCGGCGTGGGCGATATTCACCTGGACGTACTCGTTGCAAAGTTAAAGAATCGCTTCGGCACCTCCGTACTTCTTGAAAAGCCGAAGATCGCATACCGCGAGACCATCAAGAAGGCTGTTGAGGCTGAAGGTAAGCATAAGAAGCAGTCCGGCGGTCACGGTCAGTACGGTCACGTACGCATCAAGTTCGCACCCGGCGAGGGCGACGGACTTACCTTTACCGAGAGCGTAGTCGGCGGTGCAGTTCCGAAGGGCTTCTTCCCTGCAGTTGAAAAGGGTCTGCTGGAAGCAATGCAGAAGGGCGTACTTGCGGGCTATCCCGTAGTAGGTCTGGCGGCTGATCTTTACGACGGCTCGTACCATGACGTTGACTCGTCGGAAATGTCCTTCAAGATGGCGGCTTCCCTTGCATACAAGGACGGTCTGCCCAAGGCTAACCCCGTGCTCCTGGAGCCGGTCGGTGCACTCAACTGCATCGTTCCCGACAACATGGTGGGCGACGTAATAGGCGATCTCAACAAGCGCCGCGGTCGCGTACTCGGCATGGAAGCAACCCCCGGCAAGAAGGGCTACACCACTGTTCAGGCAGAGGCTCCTAAGTCCGAAATGATGGACTACCCGATTGCACTCCGCGCAACCACTCAGGGTCGCGGCAGCTTCACCTTCTACTTCGAGCGTTACGAGGAAGTTCCCGCAAACGTGGCACAGAAGATCATCGCAGATGCTCAGAAGGAAGCATAATCATTAAATATCAAAGGCGGTGTTGCACTTAGGTGCAACACCACCTTTTTCACCGATTGTACAAATGTCAGAATCGCAGGAACGTCAAAAAACGCTCCTGCGATTGTTCTATTTGCATTCCACTACAATAACCGGCTTGCCTTTCTTTTTAGCGTAGTCGACCGTATATTTAGTCCCCCTGGATACGCCATCCCATATGACGAGTACCGCATCGGCAAGCTCCACCATCGTCTCGTTGCGTTTCAGCGGCGCGGCTCTGCCGTACAGCTCATACTGCGGACGGATTATAGTTTTCGATATTCTGTGCTTGTCGGCGTATTCCTCCGCAAGAGTGTCAATTCCGTTTGCACCTCCGCTTATGATAAGATCGGTCTCTGGCGGTATATGCGCCGACAGATCAAAGTTGGTAATGCTGCGAGATCCTGCGATTAAAAGTTTCATAATTATCCACCTCCTTATATATACTATTATAAGTATATACCGTATTGCGTCAATTGTCAATAGAATATATAATTATTAAAATATATATCGAGGAGTGTGATTAAATGATAAAACTCACAGTAGACAAATATCTGAACAATCGCGGAATAACTCGATATCAGCTGGCAAAGAAAACCGGTTTGTTTTATCATGTCATTGACAGCTACTACAAAAACAAAATAGTCCGCTACGACAGCTATATTCTCAACAAGATCTGCGAAGCGCTGGACTGCGATATTTCTGACATTATCGAATATACAAAAGAATAAACAGCCGTCATTCGAAGAAAATTTCTCCTTATTCTTGCAAAGCTCCCCGCTGTATGATATAATAATATCGGTAACAAACAATAAGGAGAATCAATAATGAAGGATATATCTGGGAAGCTGCCCGATACCGTTATGCTCGATGAAGCCGCGCCCGCGCTGGTCATCATCGACCAGACACTGCTTCCGACAGAGTTAAAGCTTATCAGACTGTATGATCAGGCTGAAATTTGGGACGCGATCAAAAAGCTGAAGGTAAGAGGTGCTCCTGCTATAGGTGTCGCCGCGGGAATCGCGCTCTATCTTGCCGCGCACGCTTTCTGTAAGAGTGGCGTATGCGACGGTACGGAGTTTCTTGCAAAGTTACGGAATGCCAAGGATTACCTTGCGTCCTCCCGTCCCACGGCGGTCAACCTTTTCTGGGCGCTGGAGCGTATATACAAAACCGCTGAGGCGTTTGTTGTCGGCGGTGGTACGGTGGCGGCGTGCGTGGATCGGCTGTGCGAAGAATGCAAGGCTATACGCGACGAGGATATTGCGTCCTCCCGTGCCATCGGTGAAAACGGGCTTACTTTGCTCTCAGACGGCTGTGGTATTCTCACCCACTGCAACGCAGGTCAGCTTGCCACGGTACGCTACGGTACCGCGCTTGCACCGATTCATGTCGGACTCGAAAAGGGCATGAATTTCAAAGTATACTGCGATGAGACGAGACCACTTCTACAAGGTGCGAGACTTTCATCCTACGAGCTGTTCTGCGACGGTGTTGACACCACGGTGATCTGCGACAATATGGCATCGCAGGTGATGAAGGACGGTAAGGTGCAGGCGGTAATCGTGGGTGCTGACCGCATCGCCGCCAACGGTGACGCGGCAAACAAGATTGGCACATCGGGGGTAGCGATACTTGCGAAGTATTACGGAATCCCGTTTTACGTTGCCGCACCGCGTTCCACTATCGATATCACGCTTGAGTCGGGCGATCTTATCCCGATAGAACAGCGAAATCCCGATGAGGTCACCGAAACGTGGTACGAGACCCGTATGGCACCCGAGGGCGTCGGCGTGTTCAATCCCGCGTTTGACGTAACTCCCCACGAGCTTATCACGGCGATCATCACCGAATGCGGCATCATAAGACCGAATTACATAGAAAACATTGCAAAGATCATGGAGGCATAAAATGACTGACATTGAAAAGAAGCTGATTGCCGACATGATCGATGTCGGCAACAAAATGTATCTGCGTGGATTCGTCGCCGCCAACGACGGCAATCTGAGTGTACGCTGTCCCGACGGTGAATCAGCGCTTGTTACGCCCACAGGCGTATCCAAGGGCGGCATGACCGAGGATATGTTCATCAAGGTGCGCATCTCCGACGGTGCGGTGCTGGAAGGCACACACAAGGCGTCAAGCGAATCGAAGATGCACCTGCGTCTTTACCGCGAAAACCCCGACATCTGCGCCATAGTGCACGCGCATCCGATTTACGCGACCGCCTTCGCTATCGCACGTCAGCCGCTGGATGCACCGATCTATCCCGCCGCTATGATGAATCTCGGTACGATTCCCGTAGCCGATTATTCCCCTCCCGGCACCGACGGCGTCGCCGACTCGGTGGCGCCCTTTGCAAAGGATTGCCGCGGACTGCTCCTTGCAAGTCACGGCGCGCTGACCTGGGCGCGTGATATCCTCACGGCATGGTACCGTATGGAGGAGCTTGAAAACTTCGCCCATATCACGTTCATCACTAAGTATGTAATGAAGCAAGCAGCAGAGGTGCCGATAATCGAGCGCCTGCCGGACAAAAAATAAGCATAAAAAGAGACTGTCGTCACATAATGTGCGGCAGTCTCTGTGCTTATTCATCATCGTCGGCTTTATCTTCGTCGGCTTCGGGTTCGAGCTTGGTGATCTTTACTTCCTCAACAAGCTTATCATCCACCTTGGTCACCTCTACGTGCAGGCTTTCGAAGTCAAACTGGACGCCCGCCTCGGGGAACTCGCCGAGCTGCATAGTAACCCATCCGCTAACCGTCTGCGGAAGCTCGTCTTCATCCTCGGGCTCCATTTCGAAAAGCTCGAACATTTCAAGCGTTCTCGTATCGCCCGTCAGCGTCACGGTACCGTCAGAGTGCTCGGTTACCTGCTCGACAACCTCATCGTGTTCATCCCAGATATCACCCACAAGCTCCTCGATAACGTCCTCCAGCGTAACGATACCCATCGTACCGCCATAGTCATCGAGCACTACAGCCATATGTGACTTTGCCTGCTGGAACTGCGTGAGCAGCTTGGATATTTTTACATGGCAGGTTATAAGGAACGGCTTTTTGAGCACAGACATGATATCGAAATCGTCTTCCTTACAGATGTAGAAGAAATCCTTTTCATGAAGGATACCGATAATATTATCTATGGTCTCCTCGTATACGGGAAGGCGGGAGAAGCCTGAGGTATGGAAGATCTCGGTTATCTCCTCAAATGAGGTATCCTTATCGATCGCCACCACATCCACGCGGGGCGTGATGATGTCCGCGGCCTCGGCATCGGTAAATTCGATAGCGGAGCGAAGAAGCTCACCCTCCTGCTCATCAATACCGCCGTCCTGCTGTGCTTCTTCGACTATAGACATGATTTCCTCGTCTGTTGTTACCTGAGTCGTGTCAAGCTTGAATATCTTTACAAGAAGCTTCTTCCACATACGGAAGAAGAAATTAAGCGGAGCAAACAATACCATTATCACACGGATAACGGGCGCGATCGCCAACACAAAGCTATCGGGCTTTTCCTTGACGATACTTTTCGGTGAAACCTCACCGAAAATAAGAACAACTATGGTGGTCACCGCCGTGGATATCGCCGCACCGCTTGTGGGAAACCGGGCGATGATCATAACCGTTGCTATAGCGGCAAGTCCGATATTTACAAGGTTTTTACAGATAAGTATAGTGGACAGCAGTGGGTCATTGTCCTCTGACAATTTCATAACCAGAGCCGCGCGCTTATCGCCGTCGGAGGCAGCATTTTTCATACGTGCGCGGTTGAATGTATTAAAAGCAGTTTCGGTCGCCGAAAACATGGCGGACATGGCGATAAGTATCACTATCGCAATAATCATTGATATAGTATTGCCGTCAAGCATAATAATCTCCTAAAATTCTTAGCATTGATTAATATAGTAAATTCCGCAAAACGGAGATCATGGCAGCGCTATATGTGTTGCAGTCATATTATTCGGTGCCGTGCATCGTCGGGCGGGACTTGGGTTATCGCTCATGGGTAATTACCGCTCCTTTGTTTGTGTAATAATATTATTATACATTATATGTCCAATTTTTGCAAGGTCTTATAGGATATTTCTCTTAAATTTAAAAAATGCGGGCGTTTTATAAAGTTTTGTCGTCCAAACCGCGCATATTGGTTGACAAAAATCCCGAAATGCGCTATTATAATCTTAGTAAAGCTCGTAATAACGGAGGGAATGCCATGATACCCGAAAACAATAACAGCAGGCCGTCACAAAACCCCGAACCCACCAACACGCATCCAACAGTCTTCTCTGTCGAAAATACAGATTTTATTACTGTAATAAATCGCTTACCGTTTGATTGGGATAACCTTGTATACCTTGATGTGCCCATTGGTCAGCCCATCAAGGATGTGTGCGGCAGACAATGCTATGCAGCCGATATCGGAGTTATCCCTGCAGGTAGCTCCGTATCTGTAGAGATACGTGATCTGCCCGCCGATCTTTCGCTTAAATTTGACTACGACGAGGCATTAAAGACCGTTCACACCCGCTTTATTACCGTAATATTTGATGACGACGGCAGCATCTCCTCGCTGATATACAACAAAAGCGGCAGAGAGCTCCACCGCCCTGACGGTACGCCGTTTAACAAATTCCGTCTCTCAGATGGCCGTGTGGAATTTCTCGGGCGAAAACTCACCACCTGCGGCGCATACCAGCTACGCATGCGCTCGGAATTCGCCATCGGTGATAGCTCGCATCTGACACAGGATATAATATTCAATGCCAAATCCGCCCGCATAGACTTCCACACCCGTATTGATATAAATAATTGGCACGGAGTCTTGGATGCCTGCTTCGATACAGCTCTTGTCTCCCCTGCGCTCGACAACGCTGCAAATCACATCTTCCCGGAGCTCTCCGCTATAAGCGGTATCACTCCGTCTTGGACCAACCTCTCGGAATGCGATTTCGGTGTATCTCTTCTAGGTGCAGACGGGTGTGAAATAACCGCTGACGGGGCTGCTATGCGTATACTGCTTCACAGTGACAGCTGTTCTCCCGCCTCTGATACCGGGAGCATACGCGAGATCATTTATTCCCTCGTTCTTCATGAGGGAGCCCCAAATTATGATGCTGCCTCCCGTCAAGCATATATGCTCAGCTGCCCGCCAGCTATAGTCCGCGGCAGGCTTTAACATACATTTTTTAATCTCTTACCGCATTTTCGCCCATATTGTTGGCAACCATAATAAAAACATAGGCTAAAATGTAAAAAATGTCGAATACCCCCTTGATTTTTCGCCGAAAATATATTACAATATAAAGGAGTGAAATAATTCACGATAAAAATACCACAAAAATAAAAATTCATATTCAAAGGAAGATAAATGTCATGGCAAAATTTCGAAAAATCGGTGTTCTGACCTCCGGTGGCGACGCTCCCGGTATGAACGCGGCAGTTCGCGCGGTTGTACGTTCCGCACTGGCACGCGGTGTTGAGGTTGTAGGTATCTGCAAGGGCTACACCGGTCTTATCAGCGGCGAGCTTCGCACTCTCACCTCTTCTGATGTTGCAAACATCACCGGCTGGGGCGGCACCATTCTGTATTCCGACCGCTGCGACGAGTTCGCAACCGAAGAAGGTATGGCAAAGGCTATCAAAACCTGCAAGGATAACGAGATCGACGGTATCATCGCCTGCGGCGGCGACGGCACCTTCCGCGGTGCTACCGATCTTTCTATGCGCGGTATTCCCACCATCGGAATTCCCTGCACCATCGACAACGATATTACCTCCACCGACTACTCCATCGGCTTCGATACCGCTATGAACACTGTTCTTCATGCAGCCGACTGCCTGCGCGACACCAAGTCGGATCGTAGCCATGTCGTTCTGTGAGCCAA
>JAZNAL010000026.1:0-80071 GCA_045586505.1 Candidatus Flemingiibacterium sp.
ATGGTGGAGGCACAGAATTTACAGCCCATGGGACATCCGACCTCGCTTGAGATACAGATGGTGTTGCCGTGCTTATAGCGCATAAATACGCTCTCGATCACGTTTCCGTCGTGAAGCCCGAACAGATACTTCACCGTACCGTCCAGCTTTGATACAAGCTTTTCTTCAACGGTGGGAAGATCCACCACTGCCGTTTCGTGGAGCTTTTCTCTCAGTTTTTTTGAAATATCGGTCATGCCGTCGATGCCAACTCCGCGGTGCATCCAGGAAAAGATCTGCTTTGCTCGGTATTTTGGCTCTCCAAGCGTCAGAAGGAACTCCTCAAGCTCGGGAATATTCATAGATAAAAGATCGGCTTTGCCGTTTAGTGTCAGCATAACATATCCTTATTTTCGTCTTAGTTTGGCAATAAAAAAACCATCGGTGCCGTGAATATCGGGACGCAGTGTCAGCATACCGCCCTCACTTGTGAGAGCGCCGACATCGAAATCCTCGGCAGAATATTCGGCGTTACCTTCAAGGAATCTTCCGACTACCGCCTCATTTTCCGCTTTGTTAAGTGTACAGGTAGAGTAGCAGAGCACGCCGCCGTGCTTAACATATTTTGATGCGGTTTCAAGTATCGAATGCTGTATCTCGGGAAGCCTTAGAATCTCGGCACGGGATTTATAGCGTATCTCCGGCTTTTTGGCAATGACGCCAAGTCCCGAGCAGGGCACGTCGCAGATCACCGTGTCGGCAGAATCAATAAGCGCCGCATCCGTCACCGAGCCGTTTTTCTCGGAGGTGGTGATAATACCGATCCCGAGACGCTTTGCGCCCGAATCTACAAGGGAAAGCTTATTTTTGTGAAGATCGAAGCTCTTGACCTCGCCTCTGTTTTCCATAAGTATTGCCGCCGAGAAGCTCTTGCCACCCGGGCAGGCGCAGGTATCGATGAGCACAGTACCCGGCTTTGGATCTGCGGCAAGAACCGCAAGCTGGGAAGCCTCGTCCTGTATATAGACGTAACCGCGCGAAATAAGTTCCGAGATCTCGGCGGATACCGTTTTTTTCGTAAGTCTTATGCCATAAGGTGAATACTTTGTCGCCTCGGCGGCAATATCCTTCTGGGAAAGCTTCAAAAGAAGCTCGTCCCGACTGATTTTTAGTGTATTAACACGCAGTGTTACATCGGGCTGCTCGGAAAACGACGCAAGTATGGACTCCGGGTCATCGAAGGACTCCATAAGTATGTCCAGCACATCATATCCCAAAGAATAGCGTACCGACAGGTATTCACGTCGGTCGCCGGTGTCGGGATACGGCAGCTTATCCTTGCCTATCTCTCGAAGGAATCCTCTCAGCACGGCATTTATAAAGGACGCCGCACGGGGCGCGTTCTGCTTCGCCAGATTAACCGTCTCATTGACCGCGGCACTGTCGGGAATGCGGTCAAGATAGATAAGCTGATACAGTCCCAGCCGCAGTAAAGTTACAGCCTCGGCATCCAGCGTATCGATGGGCTTTGATGAGAGCTTACCGATTATATAGTCAAGGGTGATGCGTCGCTCGATCACACCGTAAACAAGCGCGGTGTAAAGTCCCTTCTCCGCCCCCTCAAGCTTAAATCGGCGTATTGCCGAGTCGATTTCGAGGTTAGAATATTTTTTGTCCCGCTCGCAGAGCATAAGCGAGCGATAAGCCGCCTGTCGGGCGGTGAATTTATTCTTGTCCATTTATCTCCGTCTGCTTCCGCGCTTCGCGATCAGAAGTATTCTTATAAGGTTCGCAAGCGAAACCGCCAGCGCCGCCACATATGTCAGTGCCGCCGCAGTCAGTACCTTGCGAGAGGCTTTTAATTCTTCGCCGTCAAGTCCTGCCCCCTCAAGGGCTTCCATGGCGCGCGAGCTTGCGTTAAACTCCACGGGAAGCGTTACAAGCTGAAAAAGTGTCGAAAGTCCGAACGCCGCAACGCCGAGATATGCCAGCGCTTCAAATCCCAGCACGATTCCGAGAAGCAACAGCGGCATCGCTAAATTCGAGCCGATGTTGGTGATGGGTATAATGGCGGAACGCACCTTCATGGGGGTGTAACCAACCGCATACTGTACCGCGTGTCCCGCTTCATGCGCCGCAACGCCTACCGCCGCGGTGCTTGCCACCGAATGCACCGTATCCGAAAGATACACAGTGTTATCCTTGGGATTGAAGTGGTCGGTAAGATCGCCCTGTACCTGCGCAATGCGCACATGGCGTAGCCCGCTTACATCAAGTATGTGTCTTGCGGCATCAAAGCCGGTCATTCCGCGCTTTGACGCAACCTTGGAATATTTAGAAAAAGTGGATTTAACATTTGCCTGTGCCCAGAATGCAAGCAGTACCGCAGGCAGTACAAGAAACAGATAAGTGGCGTCTAAGCCCAAAAAGTACATTATTATGACCTCACAGAATTATTTTGAATACTTGTAAAGTCTGTCGCCCTCGGCAATTTTTCTGCCGTTGATGTAATCGGATGCCGCCATTCGGCTCTTTCCCTCGGGAAGTAGATTGGTAATGGCAATGGAGCCCACGCGGCAGGCAACCTCGATACGGTTGTCACGCGCGTCACATTTTAACACCTCACCGGGATTCTTATGTTCCTTTACGGTATCAACAAGCTCCGCGCGTATGATCTTAAGCGCGCGGTCATTGTGGGACACCACCGACAGCGGAAACGGTGACAGTCCGCGTATACGGTTGTACACATTTATCGCTTCGGCATCAAAGTCCAGCACACAGTCGGAATTCTCGATCTTTGCAGCATAGGTGGACTTAAGATCGTCCTGCTTTTCACGTTTGGCGGTACCGTTTTCCAGTGCTTCAACCGTTTCAAGAAGCAGTTTTGCGCCTGCCTCAGCCAGTTTATCGTGAAGCGTTTCAAAGTCGTCGGACATCTCGATCGGTACGGTTACCTTAGAGAGCATATCGCCGGTATCAAGCCCGATATCCATATACATAATGGTAATTCCGGTTTCGCGCTCGCCATCAATAATTGCACGCTGTATAGGCGCCGCTCCGCGATATTTCGGTAGGAGTGAGCCGTGAACATTGATGCATCCAAGTCTTGGATAGTTTATAACATTTTCAGGCAAAATCTTTCCGTAAGCCGCAACTATGATAAGGTCCGGTGATATCTCATCCAGCAGCTGTGCGAACTCTTCGCCGCGCAGGGTTTTCGGCTGATATACGGAAATACCGTGCTCCTCGGCGTAGACCTTTACGGGCGGAGGAGTCATTATCATCTTGCGCCCCTTTGGCTTGTCGGGCTGGGTAACTGCACCGATGACAGAGGCGCCCGCATTTACAAGCGCTTCAAGCTGTACCTTGGCAAAATCGGGAGTACCCATAAAAAGGATCTTCGACTTCATATCAGTCTTCCACCTCGTCGGGGTCAAGCATCCTTACAACATTATCGATAAACAACACACCTTCAAGGTGATCAAGCTCATGACAAAATGCGCGCGCTGCAAGTCCTGTGCCGGTGACCTTGTGCTCCTTGCCGTCAAGTCCCGTATAGCGGACGGTGACGGTCATGGGGCGATCGGTGATGCCCCACTGATTCGGAACGGACAGACAGCCCTCTGCCTCCTGCTGATTACCCTCTCTTTTGATAATCTCGGGGTTTATCATAATATAGGGCTTATCCTGCTCAACCTCAACCACTACCATACGTCTGAGCTTGCCTACCTGGACTGCGGCAAGTCCGCATCCGTTTGCGGCGTGCATGGTCTCGATCATATCCGCCGCCAGCGTTTTGACACGCTCGTCGATAACCTCGACGGGACGGCTCTTTTTGCGAAGGATCGGATCTCCGTTCTTGACTATATTAAGCTTTGCCATTTGGCACCTCCGTAATACATCACATCGAAGCGGGGCCCACATCAACCGATATCGCCGCCTTGGCGCTCGCCTTCGGGAAATCCGCAAGCAAGCGCGCAGTAAGCTCCCGCACACGCTTCGTGACCTGACATTTTATTATGATACGCATTCTGTAAACATTGTTAACTTTATAGATCGGCGCCTCGAAGGGACCGAAGATATACATCGGGATATCCGAAAAATCCCCTGCTGTATATTCCCGAAGCTTATTATCAAGCTGCAATGTAAGCTCCAGCACCGCTTTTTCGTCATCGCCGTGGATACCGAGCAGTAAGAACTCGCAGAACGGCGGGAATCCCAGCTGACGTCGAAGCTTGATGGCACTTTCAAAAAAGCCCGCATAGTCCTGCTTTGCCGCGAGGTTTATTACCTCATGATCGGGATTGTAGGTCTGTATGACCGCCCTTCCGGGCTTTTTGGCACGTCCCGCCCTGCCGATAACCTGTGTCAGCAGTGCAAATGTGCGCTCTGTGGCACGGAAATCGTCAAGATACAGCGCACTGTCGGCATTGATTACACCAACCAGCGTCACATCGGGGAAATTGTGTCCCTTTGTCACCATCTGCGTGCCGATAAGTATATCCGCCTCATGCGCCCTGAACTGTGACAGTATCGCCTCATGGGAAAATTTTGCCCCTGTGGCATCCGCATCCAGTCTTAATATGCGAGCATTGGGATAGAGTCCGTGAAGCTCCTCGGCAACAAGCTGAGTACCGAAGCCCTTACGGCTCATATGCTCTGAGGCGCACCCCGGACAGGTCTCGGGCACTGACTGCGTATATCCGCAGTAGTGGCATTTTAAGTGATCGCCGTCAAATACCCGGTGATAAGTCAACGACACCGAGCAGTTGGGGCAGGTGATGACCTCACCGCACTTCTGACAGCTCACAAAATTATTGTATCCGCGCCTACTGACAAACAGTATCGTTTGCTCGCCGGCGGCAAGATTTTTTTCTATTTCACCGCGAAGCACATTTCCAAGCGGCGTTATCTGTCCCCTGCCGGCATCCTCCCGTAAATCGGCGATGCGCACCTCGGGTAGAACCGATGCGCCGTAGCGCTCACTGAGCGTAACCAGCGTGTAAATGCCTTCCTTTGCGCGATAGAACGACTCAAGGGACGGCGTTGCCGATGCAAGCAGCATAAGCGCGTTATTCTTCGCCGCACGGTAGCGTGCCACATCGCGGGTATGGTATTTCGGATTCATATCCGACTTGTATGTGTGCTCCTGCTCCTCGTCGATGACGATCATACCGAGATTGTCAAGCGGCGCAAATATCGCCGAGCGCGTGCCTATGACCACATCCACCTCGTGGGCGCGGATACGCTTCCACGCGTCGGATTTTTCGCCCTCGGAGAGCGATGAATGTATGACCGCTACACGCTCACCGAAAAAGCCGCAGAACAGATCAACGGTCTGCCCCGTCAGCGAAATTTCGGGCACCAAAACAATAACCGAGCGTCCGTCGGCAATGACTCTGTCGATGACGGATTTTATGACGCGCGTCTTACCGCTGCCGGTGACACCGAAGAGTAGTGCCGCACAGGCTTTTCTCGACAAAGCAAGCTCAGACAGTGTGTCGCAGGCAGTCTGCTGCTCCGTACTCAGTACGTTTTCGTCAGAGACCTTTCCGCGCCCCGCATAAGGGTTGCGGAACAGCTCGCATTCGCGCACCGAAAGCATCCCCTTGGCGACCATGTTTTTTAGCGTTGCGGGGGACACCCTGGCGGCATCGCGAAGCTCAGTGGCAGAACGCTCCCCGTCCGCGATAAACTCCGCCGCACGCTTCTCGGCAGCGCCGAGTCGGCGGGCGGTAATATCGCCCGCAATGCGGTAATACTTTTCCATGGGGTCGCGCTTGGTGCGAAACAGCCCTCCCAGCGCTCCGCCGGGAAGAATAGTCTGTACCGCTTCACCCGTGGAGCAGAAGGTACGCTCTCTCAAAAACGCGCTTAACCCGAGCAGTTCCTCGGAAAGCGAGAATCGGTCATCGGCGACCGCCAGCACGGGTTTCAGCTTTTTATATTCCGAGTCATTCCGAAGCTCCTCAACAAGTGCGCATCTGCGCACTCCGCCGCCTCCTGCGGCGCCGAATCCCACAAGCACAAGCGATCCCTTGTGCACCCGCGGCGCAAGCGCGGGCGGGATCAGATAATCATAGCTTTTGTCGGCAGAATGAGGAAGCTCAAGTATCCTCACGCGCGCAACGGCAGGCAAAGCCGAGCCGTCACTCATCAGTTCTCTACCTGTACAGCGGAAGCCTCTGCGACATCCTCGACTGAAGCCTCATCCTCAGCCTTTGCCTCGCTGATCTTATATTCGCCCTGGTAGATGCGGTTGATAGCGTTCTTTACCGCCTTTTCATCGCGGATGTCGCGCTTGATCATGGAGGCGATACTCTTGTCGGTCTCCTTGTTGGCAATAAGCTTTTCCGCCTGCTCACGCTGATTAACGTATTCATCGGTTACGATTCTTGCGCACTTTGCGGTTGCAATGCAAAGCATATAGCGGTTATATTTGCCGTTCTGACTGAGTTCTTCTACGGAAGGATAAATCATTGTAATACCTCTCTTTTTTATATCGGACAGTGTCCGTATGCTTTTTTTACTTGGCAAAAAATTTTTCTTTATATTCTCCTGCGCGCGTAACGCGGAGCTTTTCGGCTTCAACAACACTGATTATGTCGTGAACCGCCTCATCGACCATATTGTCACCGTTTACCACGATGTAATCGTATTCGGGAAGCTTGGAAAGCTCCACCTTCGCGGTATCAAGACGCTTTCTTATAACATCCTCGGTAACATTATCGCCTCTGCCGCGAAGTCTCGCTTCAAGAGTCGCATAATCAGGAGGAGTTATCATAAGGAGCACTGCATCGGGACATTTTTCCTTTATCTGCATCGCGCCCGCGACCTCGATCTCTAAAATAACATTCCGTCCCGCGTCAAGATTATCATATACTTCCTTCTTAGGGGTACCGTAATAGTTGCCGCAGTATTCGGCGTGCTCAAGCATCATACCCGAAGCGATGCGGCTTTCAAACTCCGCTTTATCGATAAAATAGTAGTTGACGCCGTGCTTTTCGCCTTCACGAGGAGCGCGTGTGGTTGCGGAGACCGAATACACAAAGCTGGCGGAAGTCTCCATCAAACGCTTGATGACCGTTCCCTTGCCGCTTCCGGAGGGACCGGAGATAACAATAAGTATACCTTTTTTCATAGTTTAAAATCAGGAATCTGCGCTCAAACGGGCTCTTCCGTTTCCTCCTCATCCTCGCATTCATCGCGGTCAGACAGACGGTTCGAGATCGTCTCCGACTGGAAGGCAGACAGGATCACGTGCTCGCTGTCGGTAATTATCGCGGCGCGTGTACGCTTACCGCATGTAACGTCAATGGCACGTCCGCTGTCCTTGGCGTCCTGTATAAGACGCTTGATGGGAGCACTGTCGGGGCTGACCACAGCAACCACCCTCTCGGCGGCAACCATGTTTCCGAAGCCTATGTTAATGAATTTCATCAGCGCACCTCCGCTTATTCAATATTCTGAAGCTGTTCGCGTATCTTTTCAAGCTCGCTCTTGATCTCCACCACCATTGCGGCGATCTCGGCATTGCTTACCTTTGAACCGATGGTGTTGGTCTCGCGGTTCATCTCCTGCATAAGGAAGTCCAGCTTTCGACCCACCGGCTCATTTGAGGTAAATATCTCGCGCATCGCGTCAAAGTGACAGCCGAGGCGTACGATCTCCTCGTCAATTGACACGCGGTCGGCATAGATCGCACATTCTGTGAGCACCATGTTCGGATTCAGCTCAATGGCATTATCCGCAAGCAGTGCCTTGAGTCTTGTCTCAAATTTCACTCTGTAGTTTGAGATCTCCTCCTCGGAACGCGCCTTGATATTTGCAACAATTCCCTCGATCTTGCCGAGCTTCTCGAGAATATCCGCCTTGAGCCGCTCACCCTCGGTCTCGCGGACACGCAGGAATGCGGCGATAGCTTCATCGAGCACGGGCTTTATAATAAGCCAGTCACGCTCGACATCCTCCTCGGGCTTGGTGATGTTAAAAATCTCGCGATTCTGCGCCACCGCCATAACGGAAATGTCATCGGCAAGCGAAAACTCGTCCCGTAGCGCCTTCAAGGCATCGATATAGCTCTTTGCCAGCGCGCGGTCAATGTCCACAGTCATACCTACATTTTCGACCACCTCTACCCCTACATATACATCCAGCTTTCCGCGGGATATGCCGTTTGCCTGCACATACTGGCGGATGCGATCCTCCAGAAAACCGTAGATGCGTGAGATCTTGACCGTGCAGTCAAGGTAGCGGTTGTTGACACTCTTTAATTCGACTGTGATATTTTTTCCGTCCGGAGTACCTGTCTTAACGGCTCTGCCGAACGCCGTCATACTGCGTATCATATTCCATGAATCCTTTCGATAAATAAGATACACCTGATTTTAGGCATATATATTTATTATACCTCACTTTTAATGATTTGTCAACCGAAAACACCCGAAAACACAAGAAAAAGTCATAAAATCAATGCAGCTTAACGGTTAAAGCGATTTATTGTGCAAAATCACGCTTGACACCGCAATTTTTCGGTGCTATAATGATGTCATCCGGAAAAGTCCGGAAATATTTTGCGCTGTATCCCGCAAAGCGGGAGCGGCAGCAGGAGGAATTTATGAATAACACACCATCCCCAATCGCAGCACGCCGAAAAAAGACTTTATGGCTTGTAGAAACCGCCATGCTCTCGGCAATTGTAATCTTACTTTCAATAACCCCTCTCGGTTATTTAAAGACACCCGTACTTGAGATCACATTTATGATGATTCCCGTAGTAATTGCTTCTGTGGTAGTAGGTCCCTTATCCGGAGCAATCGTTGGTGGGATTTTCGGCATCACAAGCTTTCTTCAGTGTTTCGGAATCGGCGGATACAGTATGTTCGGAGCAATTCTTCTTTCACTTAATCCGTTCTTTACGTTTATTATGTGCATTCCCACAAGAATTCTCGCAGGTCTTATTCCCGGCTTCATTGCCAAAGCACTTTCAAATGTAGGACCTAAGAAGGTACTGTCATCTATGGTTTCTGCCCTCTCCGGCGCATTGCTGAATACGCTGTTCTTTGTGTCTGCCTTTGCACTCCTGTTCGGAGGGCAATGGCAAGGTATTGTTTCAGAAATGGAAACTGCCGTTGGCGCTTCCTTCGGAATCAGCAGTCTCCTTAATCTGCTCATCTTTATAGTGGGAACCAATGGAATTATCGAAGCTATAGTCACAACTGTTGTGGGCGGCGCAATTTCCGTAGGACTTTTCTCCGCAATGAAGCAACGCTTTAAATAAAGAGCACATATGATCCTTACATACAACATCGGAAACGATACCATAACGCTCGGCTTTATCGATAACGATGAGCTCACCGGTACCGCTTCCGTTTCAAATGATACCGCACGCACCCCCGATGAGTATGCCTGTATTTTCAAGGGACTGCTCGATTTCAGAGGACTTACCCCCTCGGCATTTGAGGGCGCCATCGGCTCATCCGTGGTTCCCACGATGACCGAAACGGTACGCTCGGCACTTGAAAAGCTGCTGGGCTTCCGTCCGCACATACTGGGTGTGGGCACCAAAACGGGGCTTAACATACTCACCGACGATCCCACACAGCTGGGAGGCGATCTTGTCGCCGCCGCGGTGGGTGCACTTAAAAAATACGCTCCCCCGCTGATACTTATTAATCTCGGCACCGCCGCCACCTTTTCGGTGCTTGATCAAAGCGGCGCGTTTATGGGATGTGTCATTGCTCCCGGTGTGACGCTGTCCGCCGAAGCGCTGAGCAACGGCACAAGCCTGCTCCCCCATTTTGCCAGAACCGCACCAAAAAAATGCATAGGCACCAATACCATGGAAAGTATGCAAAGCGGTTGTATCTTCGGCAGCGTGGCAATGCTGGACGGTATGATAAGCCGCATCGAAAACGAGCTCGGTGCGCGGACAGCGGTCATCGCGTCCGGCAAGGATTCAAGCGCCGTCATTCCGCTGTGTGAGCATGAGATCGTATGTGACGACACGCTTCTTCTCATCGGGCTTTCCGAAATATACAAAAAGAATAAGCGAGGACGCAAGTAAATAATTCCCGATCCGCCATAGCGGATCGGGAATTTTGTTATTCAACAGCAAAATGCCATAAGTGCGGTTATGGCATTTCGTAATCGGTATTCGCGTTTTTTACAATCAATCTTCCGTGAACTCTTCGCACCAGATATAATTTTCATACTATACATAAATATTCCATTGATTTTGTATCAAAAAAATGATATAATTACAGTATATTGCAAAAAATCAAGGAACGGTACACATAATGAAAAAACTTCTTCCCATACTGCTGGCGCTTTCACAGGCATTTATGCTCGGAGTCGCTCCCGTCGCCTCGCAGGCTCCGATGGTGGATGTCATCGTTGAGCTGTCGCCTCCCGTCGGGACGGATCCCACCGAATATGCACAAAAATGCGCAGACACGCTTGACTCAAAGCTGGCAGTGTTTGATTACGGATACATATACGACACCCTGCTGTGCGGTTTTCCCGCAGAGCTTCCCGAAAATTCTCTTTGGCGGCTTGAAGCCTGCGATTTTGTCCAAAAGGTATATCGCTGTGCCGAATATGAGGCGCTTGATGCCGAGTTTGACAGCATTGATATGTCCGCCGCCGAGCTTATGGGACTTCCCGCCGTGAAGGAGGCGGGGCTGACAGGTGACGGTGTAAAGGTAGCCGTCCTTGACAGCGGCTTTGATATACACCACCCTGCCTTTGATGCCGATGTCACCGAAACCCTTGATCTTAAGCCATTCGCCATGGTGATCGGCTCAAAAAGAATTGCCGCTCTGCGAAACTCTTATGAAACCTCTCCGTTTTACCATAACTCCAAGATCCCGTTTATGTACGACTACGCCTACTATGACAACGACGTCTCAACCAAAACCTCGGATCACGGCACTCACGTTGCGGGAATCATCGGTGCGGCAAAGACCGATATATGCGATATGCACGGCATCGCCCCCGGGGTCCAGCTGCTTCTTATGAAAATATTCAATGATGAGGGTACCTCCGCATCTGACAACGCGCTGATCGCCGCCCTTGAGGATGCCATAAAGTTAGGTGCGGATGTAATAAATCTGAGCATCGGCCACTATGCGGGCTCCACCGATCCCTCGGAGATCGTGGGACTTGCGTCTCTCATCGAAAAAGCCGAGCAGCACGGCTGTATCATAGTCGGTGCGGCAGGCAATGACAGTGTAACCACAGAGCGCGGCAGGCTTTATGAGGACAAAAAGCTGATGTACCCCCTCGCGAGCTATACCGATTACGGTACGTTAAGCTCCCCCTCCGCCGCAGACTATGCCATGTCTGTTGCCAGCGTCGACAACAGCATCTATTATTCTCGGCATTTCACACATGCCGCCAACCGCGAGCTTTATATCGAATACACCGACACCAATGAAGCGGGCGCAGTCACCAAGGTATCGTTTGCCTCGTATTTTAACGGCAAGACGCTTGATTATGCCGTAGTTCCCGGAGTCGGCGAGGAAAAGGATTACGAAGGCATCGATGTCTCGGGCAAGTTAGTGCTTGTCATGCGCGGAACCATCCCCTTCACCGAAAAAGCAAACATTGCCGCATCTCACGGTGCCCTTGGCATGATCGTTTACAACAACACCGAGGACGAGGCGCTCCTTAATATGGAGCTTACCGGGGCAGAGATCCCCGCCATCGCCATCAGCATGAATGACGGTCTTACGCTTGCGGCTGAGTCCGATCGCAGGGTCAACTTTAACAAAAGCTACATATGGCGCGAGAACACCGAAGGTGCAGGACGTATCTCGGGCTTTTCCTCTTACGGCACCACACCCTCGCTTACCTTGAAGCCCGATATTTCCGCTATCGGAAGCAGTGTGCTCAGCACGATGGTAGGCGGTGGATACGGCTCGGTATCCGGCACCTCAATGGCGTCACCGCAGATTTCCGGAGCCTGCGCACTGCTTGTTGAAAAGGCGAGAAAAAGTGGAATCACCGATAATGCCGCGATAGCAGTAAGTGTAAAGAACACGCTTATGAATACCGCCTCACCTGTTATTCAGGAAAACGGTATTGAGTATTCTCCCCGCGCCGAGGGATCGGGACTTCTTAACCTTGACGAGGCGGTGAATCAGAAGCTGGAGCTCACTTACACTCCAACGGGCAGAGCCAAGGCAGAGCTGTTCGACAAGCTCACCGACATCACCGCCATTGATGTCACCTTGAAAAATCTCACCGACTCCACGCTCAATGTGGCCCTTGATGTCACGCTGACAAACGATGGCTATACCCTGATTGAATTCGAGGGCAAGAAGGAATATTACAGCACTCTTACCGCCGAGGCGGACAAAGTATCCCGCATCACCGTGGCAGAAAGCGGTAACCTCAACCGTTACGCCGAGGATCACGAGCCGCTGACACTTACCCTTGACGCAAACGAATCCCGTACGCTTACGGTAAATATCCATTTTGACAATGCTTACCACCGCAAGCTTAGCAGCATCTTCACAAACGGTCACTTTGCAGAGGGATTTATCTTCTGTGAGGCGGAGGGTACAGCCGTGTCGCTTCCGTATATGGGCTATATCGGCGACTGGTGCGCCGCACCGGTGCTTGATGGTGACTCTTATAAAGGTGAAACCGAAATGTTCGACGGTGCCAAATTCTATGTTATGGTTAACGGCAAATACGTTCCCGCCGGAGCGGACATTTTCACAGACCCATACACCTATGACCGAGACACCATTGCCTTCTCGCCCAACAATGATGGCTATGCGGACGATATAAATTTCGGCGCTACGGCTATACGCAACGCAAGAAGCTCAAAGATGACAATAACCGATCCCGTCGGCAACACCGTGTACAGCTCCAAATTTCCGTATTTCAGCAAAACCGTGGGTATGAAGGAAGTCACTGTATTCCGCTTCAGTTGGGACGGCAGTGACGGCGTTTACTCGCGCTACAAGCTACCAGACGGAAAATATACCGCAAGCCTCGAATATACACTCGACTATAGAGAGAATATTACGCAGACATATACCTATCCCGTAATAATCGACACCAAGGATCCCACTTTAGAATCCGCCAAACTAAAAGGCAACAAGCTCACACTCACCGCTTCGGATGAAAACGGTGTGCGGGTCATAAGTATTTACGAGAGCGACAGCGATGACGCATTTTTCAACCTTGAGCACGGTGACACAGCTGTATATGACATCAGCGGTTATACCTCAGATACGCTGTACTACGAAATAATCGATAACGCCTATAATATCTCCGTCGGCAAGCTGACGCTTTCCGACCTTGCAGGCTGAGGAGAATAAAAATGAAATTTAGAAAACTTGTAGCCTCCGCGCTGTTTTGCAGTCTTACACTGCAGCTCGCGCCCCTATCGGCGGCAGAGATGGTACCGGGCGCTGTTCCCGTGGACTCAGTAAAAAGCGGCGAGGATATGCTGATCGCTGTTCTCGACAATGGGTTTATACTTGAGCACGAGAGCTTTGTTATAACCGACACCACACCTGCACTGACAAAGGAAAAAAGCGATGCACTGCTTGCCTCCACCACTGTCGGCGCATCGGATAATGCGCCTGATAGTCTTTATGTAAGCGCAAAGATCCCCTTCGCCTACGACTACGGCGACGGGGACTCCGATCTGACCGAGACACACTACTCATATCACGGCACCGCAATGATATCTATTGCGGCAGGAAACGGTGCTCTGCTGGAATCCAAAAACCCCGCCGCAACGGGAATTGCTCCGGAGGCGCAGATACTTGCAATGAAGGTCTACTCGGATAAAAAGGAGACCGTAACCGAAGCCGCCATGGTTTCCGCTATTGAGGATGCCATAGTCCTCGGCGCCCATGTGATACTTATCCCCCTTACCGAGCACTGCGGTGTTTCATTTGATCCTGCCTCCGAGAGATTGATCGCCGCTGTAAAAAAGGCGGATGAGGCGGGTATTATCGTGGTCTGCCCCGCAGGCGATGTTTTGGAATACGGCAAAGAAAGTGTATACGCACTCGAATACGAGACCACCGATCCGCCCGCAACAAATCCCGATATCGGCACCATCGCCTGGCCCGGCACTCTCGATTCGGTGCTGACCGTAGGCTCCTCCGAGGGTAATACCGTAGAAACCGAGTTTTTTACTCTTTCGGACGGCAAGAAGATCCCTTTTGGTGACTCCAACTACCTTTACACCACCATTACCGGCGGCAAGACCTTCGCCGAGTATTTTGACGGTCAGAGCTTAGAGTACGTTATCGTTGACGGTAGCGGCACCCTTGAAGATTTCACCGCGGCGGGAGATCTTACTGGGAAGCTCACCGTTGTGACACGCGGCACGCTCAGCTTCAACGAAAAAGCAAAAAACGCCGCAGCATGCGGTGCCATCGGCATGCTCGTCCTCGACAATCAGCCTGACAAGCATTCGGCATTACGTGTTAAGATGGACATTTCGGAGTCCACTATACCGGTGGTGATTATTCCAACGGGACACATCAGCGCAATAAAGAATGCCGCAGATAGGCGCATAATGATAAAGGCAGGCGAGACTTATATCGCAACGATCCGAAGCACGCCCTCTCCCTCGTCTTACTCGGCACGCGGTACTACTCCGGAGCTTGGCTTAAAGCCGGATATAACCGTGGTCGGCTCTACCGTACAGTGCGCTGCGGTTAACGGCGGCTACGGTTACATGAGTTCCACCGAAGCCTCCGCTGCAAAAGTTGCCGGAATGTGTGCCATACTCGTAAAGAAGCTGTCATGTGACTACCCAAACCTCACTTCAGGCGACCTATCCGCGAGGGTCAAGGCAAAGCTGGTAGGATCAGCGGAGCTTATGGTTCAGGAGCCCTCGGGGACTCCCTATTCTCCGCGGGTGCAGGGCGGCGGAAATGCAACGCTTGATGCTGCGCTTTCTGCTGAGCTGCTACTCACTTCAAACGGTGCGCATAAGATCGAGCTCGGCGACAATCACACCCGAATGCTCAGCTTTAAGGTGACCGCAGAAAACCTTTCAGACACCGCAAAAGAATGTACCCTTGACACCACCTGCGGCTCGGACGATTTTGTCGCTTACACCTATGCTGAGCTGGATATCGAAAATCCCGACGATCCGCTCTATAAGCGGCTAGGTACCGAACCCACCGACACTCTGGCATTTATCAGAGATTTTACTGCGCTGTCGGGGGCTAATGTTGTGATAAGCGGTACGTCGTATCAGCTTAATCCCACCGCCTGCGACTACAAGCCCTACACCTTCATACTCGGCCCAGGTGAGTCACAGACATTTGACCTTGTTGTATGCTTAAATGATGACACATATACGGAGTACCGGAAGCACTTTACAAACGGCTTTTTCATCGAGGGCTTTGTACGCCTCATAAGCAATGATCAGGCGGCTTCCATACCGTTCCTTGGCTATTCCGGAAGCTTTGGCGCAGCACCCTATCTCGATGCCGATATATACAGCGGCGCTCAGGCAATATATGATGAAATGTACTTGTACCGCCGAATCGATTACGCGGATGCTACGGACAACAAAAGAATCATTCTCGGGGCAGATACTCATTCCGAGCCCACTGATTATACCGAATACAACAAGGGCGACATTGCATTTTCACCCATCATCGACCGCGCAAACGCCAAGGTGATGCTTAATTTCGCCCTGCTCCGTACTGTAAGCGATATATCTGTCACCGTCACCGACGCGATCGGAAATATTGTGGAGCAGAAGAATTACGGAACTGTCCCGCGCACCTATGTGAGCAACTCAACCGGTATGCCTACTACCGCCTCACTGCCGCTTTGGAACGGCAGAGCCGACGATAATGTTTCCTACATTTATCCCGACGGTTTATATACGGTCACGGTAAGCTACTCGAAGCCTATATCACTTGTCAGGGAAAGTTTTTCCTATGATATTTTCCTCGACACAACCGCACCGACACTCGTTTCGGCGGAGTTTGTGACCGAGGATGAAAAACCTGTGCTTGTTGTCACCGCGGAGGATAATCACAGGATCATGCGCTGTACCGTAGTTGACAGCGATCGGGAGAACGCGTATACCCCCGATGATTGTAGATTTGATATTTCAAACCTCTTTGGCGAGTATATCTATGTGGACATATTTGACTACTCCGCAAATTCGACAGTGGTACGGCTTGAAAACCCGCACTATGTCCCAGGCAACGACTGATCACGCTTCCGTAAAACCGACAGGGTGATAGATAGCCCCACCGGCAGAAGTATCAGCCCCAAAAAGCCGAACAGCTTGCTTCCCACAAACATGGAAATAAGCGTCAGAAGTGGGTGAAGCCCTACCTCTTTGCCCACGATTTTCGGCTCGATTATATTTCGCACCACCGTAATGACCGCCCAAAGCACAAGCAAACCCACACCGGAACCGACATAACCTCGTATGAGCTCGACAAGCGCCCACGGTATCAAAACTGCACCGGTGCCAACCACAGGAAGCACATCCAGCAGGGCTATTATCAGCGCCAGTATCACCGCGTTCTCCGTACCCATGAGAATAAGCCCAAAAAACAGCTCGGCGAAGGTAATAAGCATTATGAGTGCATATGAGCGAAGGTATTTTATCACGGTGGTAAAAAATTTATTTCTTAGCTCTGTAAGCATCCCGACTGCCCGAGAAGGGAGTATGGATTTTGCAAATACCAGCAGTTTTTCATAGTCGATTATAAAGAAAAAGCTGGAGATCACCGCGAACAACAGCTCCACAACAAAGCGCGGCACCGCGGCTGCAAATCCCGACAGCCATGCAAGCACACGGACGGAGATATCCGATACCGCACCGCCCAGTGAGTTTTTAGCGGAGTTAAAGAGTCCCGTCAGCGTCTCGGCAAACGCGCTGTTTTCATGCCCGTCGAATTTTGAGAGCAGTCCGTTTACCGTATCAAATCCCTTGACCAGCGCCGGCTCAACAATCTCCGACCATAGCGATGGCAGACGTCCCGAAAACTCACCGATCATTACCGTCAGCCGCACCGCAAGAACTGTGGCGAGCATTCCGATGGTAGCGTAAAAGAGAAGGAGAATAAGCAGCGCCGTGGGACGGCGCCTCATATCGAATCTTCTGCATAAAAATCTCACGGCGGGATTAAGTATTGCCGCAGTGGTGAAGCCTATAAGAAACGGCATTACGACAAATACGGCATATTTCAGAACAAGAAATACGATTGCGGCGATTGTGAGATAATACACCGCCGAAATAAGAAAGCGTTTCTTTTTTTCCACCGTTTCCTCCCGCATATACAAAAATAAGCCCTCACGCAATATTATTACACACAGCACGTTATGTATTCCGTATACGGGCACAAAAGCAAAATTTTCACAGCTTGTTCAAGTCTCACCCACAATAGTATGGTATCATTAAAGCATCACAATTACATGGAGGCAGTCAATGTCACAGATCAAAGGCAGGCAGGATGCCGAGCGCGAAGAACACAGAAAAACCTTAAAAAAGTTGAGACGGATCACAGCAATAGTAACAGTTTCCGTTATCCTTATCATCTCACTTATCGCAGCCGTCGTGGTTGCGGTGTATAATCAAAAAATGGAAAGCGGAGCTTTTCTCAGAGAAAAAACAGCCGCTTCATCAAAAAACATTGACGTAAACGGCGCAGTCATGAATCTATATTACAGGGATATATATCTTACCTTTACCGATCACTACGGTGAAGCACTTAAATACCTGGGGTTTGACACAAACGTCTCTGCAAAGAAGCAGAGAATCAGCGACAGCGGAAGCTGGTTTGACTATTTCATTGACGCGGCAAAGAGTAATGTCACACGCTCACTCGCCCTCTGCGAAGCCGCAGCGGAGGAGGGAGTCAGTCTTACCGAAGCGGAGCTTGCGGCAATAAAGAAGCGCGCCTACAACACGGACGCGGTTATGTACGGGGACGGGATCAACAACGAGGACATATACACCGCTCGCTGTCTTGATGCTCTTGCATATAAGTATCAGCTTATAAAAGAGTCCGAATTCGCCCCCCAAAAAGCAGAAATCGATGCATACTGCGTCGAGAATCCGAAGGCGTTCCGGCTCGTCGATTACTATGCCTTCTCTCTGCATTACGGCACGGAAGCGGACGCTGAAAACACCTTAACCGAAGCCGAAATCGCTACCCTGGTACAGGAGCTTGCGGCGCTTGATGATGCAGACGCCTTTGAAAACGCCATCGAAAAGCTCCTGCGCTCGTACGACGCGGATATCAGCGACTCCGATTTGGCGGCAAAGATCTCCTCCCTGAAACTATCCGGCAGAACATACAGTGAAGGTGATGAGCTGTCGGACTGGGCGTTTATGGCGAAGGTCGGTGACACGTTTGTCCAACACAACGCCGAAAAGGCAGTATATACGGTATATATGCTTGCCACAGAGCCTTATTACAGTGAATCCCCCACCGTTACGGTACGCCATATTCTGCTTGCCGACAGCACCTACGGCAACCGCGATGATGCATACAAAATTGCCGAGGCACTGTTTGCACGCATCGAGGCAGAAAGTATGAGTCCCGACGATTTTTCACTGCTCGTGCTTGAACATTCGGAAGATCAGGGCTCATATTACAGGGGCGGGATGTACTCAAATATAACCGAGGGACAGATGCCGGAAAGCTTTGATACTTGGTGCTTTGACCCCGCGAGAAAAGCGGGAGATGTGGGCATTGTCGAAACCGAATTCGGTGTCCATGTAATACTATTCGAAGCCCACGGCGAGGAGGAATGGAAGGCAGATGTAGCCAAGCACATTACCTCGGAGCGTTTTGAAGCCTATCTTGAATCAGCGATCACGGAATACACGGTCATATTCGATGAAACGGTCATGGATATAATCCCCGGATAAAAAATCGACCGCAGCAGATGCGTAGATCTGATGCGGTCATTTTTTGTTTTCTGGTTATTCAAGCTCGAATGCGCCTGTGTAGAGCTGATAATATGTGCCCTTTTCCTCGATGAGCTTGTCGTGATTGCCGCGCTCGATAATGCGGCCGTGGTCAAGCACCATGATGACATCGGAATTCATGACAGTGGAAAGGCGATGAGCGATAACAAAGACAGTTCTGCCTTCCATCAGCTTATCCATACCGCGCTGAACTATCGCCTCGGTGCGGGTATCGATACTTGAGGTCGCCTCATCCAGTATCATAACCGGCGGATCCGCAACCGCCGCTCTGGCGATTGCAATAAGCTGACGCTGACCCTGCGAAAGATTTGCGCCGTTGTTGGCAAGCTCGGTATTGTAACCGTTAGGCAAGCGGGTGATAAAATCATCCGCGCCCGCAAGCTTGGCGGCTTCGATGCACTCATCGTCCGTGGCGTCAAGACGTCCGTAGCGGATATTATCCATTACCGTTCCCGTGAACAGATTAGTCTCCTGCAGAACGATTCCAAGTGAGCGGCGCAGGTCAGACTTCTTTATCTTGTTGATATTGATGCCGTCATAGCGTATCTTTCCGTCGTCGATATCGTAGAAGCGATTGATAAGGTTAGTAATAGTGGTCTTGCCCGCGCCCGTTGCGCCCACAAACGCCACCTTCTGACCCGGCTCGGCATAAACCGAAACACCGTGAAGCACCAATTTATCATCCTCGTAGCCGAAATCCACCTCGTTCAGGCGGACATCACCGCGAAGCTCGGTATAGGTGAGCGTACCGTCGCTGTGGGGATGCTTCCATGCCCATTTGCCGGTATGCTCGGACGTTTCGGTGATATTGCCTTTTTCGTCGATCTTTGCGTTAACGAGCGTTACATATCCGTTGTCCGTCTCCGGCTCGCGATCCATAAGCTCAAGGATACGCTTTGCACCGGCGCCTGCCATTGCGATGGAGTTGAACTGCTGGGAGAGCTGGTTGATATTGCCCGTAAACTGCTTGGTCATATTTAAGAACGGCACGATTATACTGATGCTGAACGCCATTCCGGAGATGCTGATATTGGTGGCTCCCGAAAGAAGCAGAAGTGCGCCGACTGTTGCAAGCAACACATACAGCACGTTGCCGATATTTGCTATGATGGGACCCATGGTATTCGCATAGGCGTGAGCGCGGTAGCTGTCCTCATAAAGTGCCTCGTTGATGCGGTCAAAATCCCCGTTGCTCTCATCCTCGTGGCAGAACACCTTGATGACCTTCTGACCGTTCATCATCTCCTGCACGAAGCCCTCGGTCTTACCCACAGCCATCTGCTGACGGATAAAATACTTAGCCGAGCCGCCGCCGATCTTCTTTGATACGAACAGCATGGCAAAAACTCCGAGCACCACTATAAACGCCAGCGGGATGCTGTACCACAGCATGATGGAGAACACCACCACGACCACCACAGATGCCTGCATAAGCGTAGGCAGTGACTGCGATACGAGCTGCCTCAGCGTGTCGATGTCATTTGTATAGTGACTCATAATATCGCCGTGCTTGTTGGTGTCAAAATAACGGATGGGCAGATTCTGCATACCGTCGAACATTTTGATTCTCATCTTGCTGAGAAAGCCCTGGGTGATATACGCCATAAGCTGATTGTACAGCGTGATGGATGCAAGGGACAGGATATAGAGTCCGATCATGACAAATATGAGCGGTAATATTTCCTCCTTGGCACTGTCCCAGTCCCGAAGTATATACCATTTTTCGATCGCCGCCAGCACTCTCTGCTGGAACAGCGACGGTATCGCCGCGACCACTGCCGAAAACAGGATGCAGATCGCGGTCAGCGGAACAAGCCGGGGATAGGATTTAAACAGCATCCTAATGACGCGTCCGAGGGTACGGAAATCGAGACTGCGCTTCGGCGGCTTCATATTATTCTGCGGCTTACTCATTTTCGTCACCTCCGTTTGTCTGCTGAGTGTACACCTCACGGTAGATCTCATTTGTGCGGAGCAGCTCGTCGTGAGTGCCCACCGCACAGATCTTGCCGTTATCCATAACGATTATCATGTCCGCGTCCTGTACAGATGCCACGCGCTGAGCAATGATGATCTTGGTGGTTTCCGGGATGTAACGCTTAAAGCCCTCGCGGATAAGCATATCGGTCTTGGTATCCACTGCGCTGGTGGAGTCGTCGAGGATGAGTATCTTCGGCTTCTTTAACAGTGCGCGCGCGATGCAGAGACGCTGCTTCTGACCGCCCGATACATTGGTACCACCCTGCTCGATCATAGTGTCGTAGCCGTCCGGGAAAGAACGTACAAACTCGTCCGCCTGTGCAAGACGGCACGCCTCGGCGATCTCCTCATCCGTAGCATCCTTGTTGCCCCACTTGAGATTTTCCCTGATAGTACCGGAGAACAGCAGATTCTTCTGAAGCACCATGGCAACCGATCCGCGGAGCGTATCGAGATCATACTCCCGCACATCAACTCCGCCGACGCGGATGCTTCCCTCGGTAGCATCGTAAAGGCGGGGAATAAGCTGTACCAGCGTAGATTTACTGGATCCGGTACCGCCGAGGATACCTACGGTCATACCCGACTTTATGTGCAGATCAATATCCGCAAGGGCGTATTTTTCAGCCTTGGCGGAATATTTGAAGCTGACATCGTAAAAATCTATGGAGCCGTCACGCACTTCGGTAACTGCGTTCTTCGGATTTTTAAGCACAGGCTCCTCCGCAAGCACCTCGCAGATACGCTTTACGGATTCCGCGGACATTGTCAGCATGACATAGATCATGGACAACATCATAAGCGACATGAGTATCTGCATACCGTAAGTGAGCATCGCCGAAATCTGACCTACAAATATCTCGGTACCGCCGCTTGTAATGATCATCTTTGAGCCCACAAGCAGTACGAATATCATGTTGAAATACAGGCAGACCTGCATAATGGGACCGTTCAGCGCCACAATACGCTCGGCTTTTGTAAAGTCGCGGCGGATATCGTCAGCCGCAGCGCCGAACTTCTGCTTCTCGTATTCCTCGCGGGAGAAGCCCTTGACAACTCGCATTGCGCGGACATTTTCCTCTATGGATTCGTTGAGCTTATCGTATTTGCGGAATACACTTCTGAATGCGGGCATAGCCTTATGGCTGACAAACAGAAGTCCGCAGATTAGAAACGGCACCACTATAACAAAGGTAGTGGCAAGCGCTCCGCCCATAACATACGCCATGATTATGGAGAAGATAAACATCAGCGGACTACGGATCGCCGTACGGATAATCATCATGTACGCCATCTGCACGTTTGTAACGTCCGTGGTCATTCGTGTAACGAGAGAAGTGGAAGAAAACTTGTCGACATTTTCAAAGGAATAGGTCTGAATGCGGCGGAAAATATCATGACGCAGATTCTTTGCAAATCCCGCTGATGCCTTAGCGCATGTAAAGCCCGCGACGCCGCCGCAGGTAAGCGACAGGCACGCCATCACAACAAGCAGTAAGCCTGTCTTGATGATCGAATCCATCTCTGCGCCGTCCTTGATACTGTTTACAAGGGCAACGGTAATAAACGGAATAAATGTCTCGATGACCGCCTCGCCAATTATGAAAATCAGCGTTAGTAAGGTCGGCAGCTTATACTCTCTTATACAGCCCGCAAGCCGTTTTATCAAGTGTAACACCTCTTTTTAGTAATAGTTATCCCATATTTGTTAGGAACCTAACTATTATACCCTATAATCAGCTCCATTTCAAGATTTATAAGGCATATTTAACAATAATGTAACAATGTAATTAGTTAGTTTAAACAACTATTCTTTCTTTATGCCATACTGCGCCGATTTGAGCATTGCGCGAAAGGCTTTATGCACTATCTCCCTGGGAAAATCCTCCGCATCCTGTAGATTTTATTTTACACTTTATTCATACCAATACGATAATAATTTGCTATACTTGTATTAACGATATAAAATATTTCTGTTATTTTATGAAAGGGGACGCCGAATGCCAAGAATAATAAAGCCCGCCTTGATATTCTGCCTGCTTTTGAGCCTTTTTGCTGTAGGCTGCAGTGATAAGGATAAAACACAGGTACCGAATAATAACATCATATACGCTCCCGTGGATCCGAGTCTTGAAACGACGCCGGAGGACACGGAGACCGAGCCGCAGGATTCCGAATCTGCCGACGAAACGGCACACACAACTCAAACTCCGTCAATGGTCGATCCCGA
Organism: Candidatus Flemingiibacterium sp.; assembly: GCA_045586505.1. Taxonomy (GTDB): domain Bacteria; phylum Bacillota; class Clostridia; order Oscillospirales; family CAG-272; genus Flemingiibacterium. Next base: position 23,142 of record JAZNAL010000026.1, read on the forward strand.
GCCGACCCCGATACCCGTTCCCGATCCTGTACCCAATCCCACGCCGGAAACACCCACCCCCGACACAGCTGAGACCATAATAACCGACATTACCGGAACCGATTCAAGTCCGGTTGATCTTACGGACGCCCTGCTGTCGAATGAAGCAATCTCAGGAAGACTTATCTCAGATCAGAGTGAGAAGCTTCGACTGGTGATTAACTACGACTGCTCCATGAATTCCATGGGCTTTATCACGTTTATTTTTGACGTGGGGCTGGAATGCTACGACATAGACTGCGGTGCAAGAACCGATATGGGCGAGCTTACCATCAACGGCTCATCGCATAAATTCTCCACCGATCCGATTTCAAACTCTTCGGGGACAAAGATTTATGTGCCCTTCACCTCGTATACATATACCTGTGATGCGGAAGCAACCTCCTGTACTGTCGATGCATCCTGGGCTTTCAACGGAGTATACGGCGGTATCAAGATCGACAAGCTGACCGCAGGTGCGGTCTTCACCTGGGGCGAGCCGACAACCGTTCCCGTACCGTAATATATCTTAGTACCGTAATATATCTTAAATATAAGAAAAACGACCACGCCGCGGATTTGATCCGTATGGCGTGGTCATTCTTTTTGTTTTATTTGGTGCCGAAGATTCTGTCGCCTGCGTCACCGAGACCGGGCACGATGTAGCCGTTCTCATTGAGGCACTCATCAACGTTTGCACAGTAGATCTCTACATCAGGATGAGCCTTGGAGAGAGCTTCGATTCCTTCGGGAGCTGCGATGAGGCAGAGGAACTTGATATGTCTGCCGCCCTTTTCCTTGATCTGAGCGATAGCATCGCAAGCGGAACCGCCCGTTGCCAGCATGGGGTCTACAACTACGATCAGTCGCTCCTCAATATCAGCGGGGAGCTTGCAGTAGTAGGGGTGCGGCTGGAGGGTCTCCTCGTCGCGGTACATACCGATGTGACCGACCTTTGCCGATGGAACAAGGTTAAGAAGTCCGTTGACCATACCGAGTCCCGCACGCAGGATCGGAACGACCGCCAGCTTTTTGCCCTTGATCATCTTCTGAGTGGTCTTTTTGATGGGGGTTTCGATCTCCACATCCTCAAGGGGGAGATCGCGTAGTGCTTCATAGCACATGAGCATGGTGATCTCCTCAACGTTCTCACGGAACTCCTTGTTGGAGGTGGATGTCATACGCATGATCGTAGTCTTATGCTGGATCAGCGGATGATCGAAGATTGTTACGTTTTTCATTAAAAATTCACCCTTTGAAAATTACTGTTCCTTTGCTTTAGAAACGATAACGTTTACGATAATACCGAGAATGAGTGCGCAAGCAACTGCGGTAATGGTGATCTGACCGAAGTTGAGAGTAAGACCGCCTATACCCGATATAAGTATTGTGGACACAACAAAGAGGTTCTTATTCTGGTTGAGATCAACTTTCTGAACCATCTTAAGACCGGATACTGCGATGAATCCGTAAAGTGCCATGCACACACCACCCATTACGCAGGAGGGGATGGAGTTTACGAATGCAACGAAGGGAGCGGTGAACGAGATGAGCATTGCCAAAATAGCAGCGGTAACGATGGTGTAAACGGAAGCGTTACCGGTGATAGCAACACATCCTACCGACTCGCCGTAGGTGGTGTTGGGGCATCCGCCGAAGAGTGCGCCTACCATGGAACCTACGCCGTCGCCGAGAAGTGTGCGGGAGAGACCGGGATCCTCGAGAAGATCGCTCTCGATGATGGTGGAGATGTTCTTGTGGTCTGCGATGTGCTCAGCGAACACAACGAAAGCAACGGGAAGGTATGCAACTGCGAGAGTAGCTATGTACGCGCCGTCGATCTCCTTGATACCCTTTATTGCTTCAACAAAGGTGAAGCCGGGGAGAGTGAAGAAGGTTTCGAGGTTTACGCCGTTTGCCCAGAGGTTTGTTATGTGGGTGAAGTCGATAACCTTGAGTGCGTCGATGCCTGCAACATTACCGATAACGGTGAGGATGGCAGCAAAGGCATAACCGCCGAGGATACCGAGAATGAAGGGGATCAGACGGGTCATCTTCTTGCCGTAGGTAGCGCAGAGGATAACAATAATGAGGGTAATGAGACCTACGAGAACGCAAACAAGGGGATGTGCGGTACCAACGCCGCCCTTCTGAAGGTCGCCTACCGCATTGCCTGCGAGGGAGAGACCGATAATAGCAACGGTGGGACCGATAACGACTGCGGGCATAAGCTTGTTTATCCAGTTTACGCCTGCGATCTTAACGATGATTGCAATAACAACGTACACAAGTCCGGCGAATATAGCACCGATGATAAGACCTGCGAAGCCGGCTGCAGTAGAAACTGCGCCTGCAAATGCAGCTGCCATAGAGCCGAGGAATGCGAAAGAGGAACCGAGGAATACGGGGCTTCTGAATTTGGTGAAAAGCAGATAAACGATGGTACCCATACCTGCACCGAAAAGTGCAGCCGCAGGGCTCATGCCGTTGCCGATAATTACCGGAACAACGAGAGTTGCTGCCATAATGGCAAGAAGCTGCTGGATCGCAAACACGATCAGCTGTCCGAATTTGGGCTTGTCCTTGACTCCGTAAATGAGTTTCATTTGAGTTTACCTCCATGTAATAAATATTTTTTAGAGTCTGTGGCCGAGTCATGCTACATATAATATACCACATTCGACGTATTTTGTCAACACTTTCTTAATAAGTAATTAAAACCTTTCCGTTCATCTTTTTTTGACAAAAAACTTTGTTTGGAGCTTTTACTGTTCCTCACATAATTATTTTTTGTTTTTTGCATATTTTCGTTTCAAAAGTGGTGACAAATTAAAATTTTTCTGATATAATATACCTATATATTGAAAAATCACCTCAGCAAGGAGTAATATCATGTATCAGAAGGACACGCACAAGGTCTGGCTTGCAACTGGTACGAACCGTGTTTATCTTGAGCCGTCGATGGCAAACCGTCACGGTCTAATTGCGGGCGCTACCGGTACAGGTAAGACCGTTACATTAAAGGTACTCGCGGAATCGTTCAGTGACATGGGCGTTCCCGTGTTTGTTGCGGATATCAAGGGCGACCTTTCGGGAATGTGCGAAGCCGGAAGCGAAAACAAGCACATCCGCCGCAGCATCGACACCATGGGCATCACCGATTTTAATTACACCTCCTATCCCGTACAATTCTGGGATGTGTACGGAAAGCAGGGACTTCCCGTACGCACCACTATCTCCGAAATGGGTCCCGACCTGCTGGCACGTCTGCTTGGTCTCAACGACACACAAAGCGGCATTCTCCGCATAGTATTCCGCGTAGCGGATGATAAGGAAATGCTGTTAGTCGACCTGAAGGATCTGCGCGCTATGGTGCAGTTTGTAGGCGATAACGCAAAAGAGTACAAGCTCACCTACGGCAACATTTCCCCACAATCTGTAGGTGCTATACAGCGTGCACTGCTCACTTTGGAGGACGAGGGCGGCGAAATTTTCTTCGGCGAGCCCTCACTTGAGCTTGCCGATTGGGTCGACTGGGCCGATGACGGACGCGGTGTTATGAACATCCTCGAGTGCTCGGAGCTGTTCCAGCATCCGCTGCTTTACGGCACCTTCCTTCTGTGGATGCTTTCGGAGATTTACGAGATGCTTCCCGAAGCCGGCGACCTTGAAAAGCCCAAATTGGCATTCTTCTTTGATGAAGCGCACCTGCTTTTCGATGATGCTCCAAAGGCGCTGGTGGACAAGGTCGAGCAGGTAGTGCGCCTTATCCGTTCCAAGGGCGTCAGTGTATGGTTTATAACTCAAAACCCCACGGATATCCCCGACAACGTGCTGGGACAGATCGGTAACCGTGTGCAGCACGCTCTGCGCGCGTATACGCCAAACGATCAAAAGGCACTGAATGCCGCCGCTAAATCCTTCCGTGTCAACCCCGAATTTGACACCGCCGAGGCTATCATGTCCCTCGGTGTGGGTGAAGCGCTGGTCTCCGTTTTAGATGCTGACGGTGTGCCGTCGATCGTGGAGAGATGCAACATCCTGCCGCCAAGGAGCAGTATGAAGGCGGTAGATCCTATCCTGCTTCAAAGTGTAGTGCTGGCAAGCAGTCTGCGCGATAAATATGCCGCCGAGGAGGATCGTGAGTCCGCATACGAGCAGCTTTGTGAGGAGCGTGAGGAGGAAGCCAAGGCGGAAGCGAAGGCTAAAGAAAAAGCCGAAAAGGAAAAAGAAAAGGCTAAAGCCGAGAAAAAGGCAAAAACATCGTCCGGACGCAAAAAGACCTCCGTATTTGAAAAAGCGGTATCCAGCACCGCAAACACCATCGGTCGTGAGATCGGCAAAAAGATAGTCCGCGGCATTTTCGAAACCTTTCTTAAATAGAGATGTAAGCAAGCCCGAAGTGTTCGACGGCCTTGGTATAAATGTTAATCGGTCGCGATTTTAACAATTTTACGAAAAATCGCACAAATTTATTACGTTAATTTGAAAAAATCTCACCCGAAATATTGACATTGTAAAAAAAAAGATGTATACTGTATGTGTGAAATTATAAATCATTCATGGAGGTTATTATCATGAAATTCACAAAAATTCTTGCACTCGTTCTTTGTGCCGTGCTCTGCTTCGGAATGGCAGCATGCGGCAGTGTAAACTATGCAGAAAACAATACCGAGTATGTGATCGGTGTTTCCGGTCCTCTTACCGGCGGTGCTGCTATGTACGGTATCGCAGTTGCAAATGCCGCTCAGCTCGCGGTTGATGAGATCAATGCAGCTGGTGGTCTCAACGGCGTTATGTTCAAGCTTGTCGCTCTTGACGATATGAACGATGCCACCAAGATATCCACCAACTACTCCTCTCTCTATGAGGGCGGTATGCAGGTATCTCTCGGTACCGTTACCACTCAGCCCGGTCTTGAGTTCAAGAACCTTTCCGCTGACGATAACGTTTTCTTCCTCACTCCTTCCGCATCCGGCGATGCCATTCCCGTAAACAAGAACGGCTATCAGATGTGCTTTGCGGACGGCAACCAGGGTAAGGTTGCGGCTGAATACGTAAACGCTAACTTTGCAGGTCAGACCATCGGCGTATTCTATAAGTCCGATGAGGCTTATTCTAAGGGTATTTACGATCAGTTCAAGGCAAACCTTGACACCTCGGTTACTGTAGTTGAAACCACCTTCACCGATGCAAACGCAACCGACTTTTCGACTCAGATCGATACTCTGAAGGCTTGCAACTTCATCTTCATGCCCATCTACTATACTCCCGCTTCGCTCTTCTTGCAGCAGGCAAAGGACATCATGGCTGCTGATGCGGTCTACTACGGCTGCGACGGCTTCGACGGCATCGATAACATCGATGGCTTCGATATCACCTTGATTCCTCAGGAAATCACCATGCTCTCCCACTTCAACTCCAAGGCTACGGACGGTCTTGCAAAGGAGTTTATCGACAAGTATGTTGACAAATTCGGTTCCGAGACCCTTAACCAGTTCGGTGCTTCTGCTTACGACTGCGTATATGCAATCTACGGCGCTATGAAGAAGGCTATCGACGAGGGCAAGGAAATCCCCGTTACCATCAGCGCATCCGACCTCTGCGACATCCTTATGGCACAGTTCGAGGGCGGCTACTCTCTTGAAAAGGCTGTTACCGGCGAAAACATCACCTGGGAATCCACCGGTTATGTAAACAAGGGCGCCATCAAGTACATTATCAAAGAAGCTAACTGATAGCTTTACGTTTTAAGAACGTTTTAAGAGAATAACTGCATATACCGACCGAAGGGTCGGTATATGCAGTTATGGCTATAAAAGGAATTTATATGGAACTTATTTTATCAACCCTGATAAACGGTCTGAGCCTTGGCGGCATATATGCCATGATAGCACTTGGCTATACAATGGTTTACGGTATCGCCAAAATGCTCAACTTTGCCCACGGCGATATCATCATGGTCGGCGGATATGTTATATATGTGTTCATGGCACTTAAAAATCCCCTGCTCGCTATCGCTATGGCAGTTCTTTTCTGCGTCATGCTCGGTATTCTTATCGAAAAGGTGGCGTACAAACCCCTTCGTGGCGCATCCCCTCTGGCGGTGCTGATCACCGCCATCGGCGTAAGCTATCTTCTGCAGAGCCTTGCACAGATCGTGTTCGGCTCCGCTAACAAAATGGTCACCGTATACGATTTCGGCTCGGTCAGCTTCCTCGGAGTTACCGTACAGATCTCCGCTCTTGTTACTCTTGCCGTAACTGTTGTCGTAATGATCACGCTTACCCTTTTCATCAAATACACCCGCCTCGGACGCGCTATGATCGCGGTTTCCGAGGATAAGGGCGCGGCACAGCTCATGGGTATCAACGTTAACGGTATTATTACTGTAACCTTCGCCATCGGCTCTGCACTTGCAGCGCTTGCGGGACTGTTCTATCTTCTGAAGGCTCCCAGCATTTCCAGCACTCTCGGCGCAATGCCCGGTATCAAAGCGTTTACCGCGGCAGTTATCGGCGGTATCGGCTCTATTCCCGGCGCCATGCTCGGCGGCATACTTCTCGGTATGGTTGAGTGCATCTCCTATAAGATCACCGCTATCGCTCCTTACACAGACGCTATCGAGTTCTCTATACTTATAATCATTCTTCTTGTACGTCCTACCGGATTCCTCGGTAAGAAACGGAGGGAAAAGGTATGATGAAGGCACTTCGTAATTTCAAGTGGAACCACTACATAAACTATATCGTTATAGGTATACTGACCACAGTTCTCGGAGGAATGGCTCTGGGCGGCTACAGATTTGACAGCTCCCTTCTGTTCCTTCTTGAAAAGATCGCTATAAGCATCATCCTTGCGGTATCGCTTTCACTTGTTGTAGGCTTCCTTGGCGAGCTATCTCTCGGACACGCCGGATTTATGTGCGTCGGTGCTTATCTCGGCGGTAAGATCGCGGCCGTTCTCGAGCCGACTCTCGGCAACGGACCTCTCGGATTTTTTATAGCTCTTGTGGTGGGCGGTGCAGCAGCGGCACTCTGCGGCGTTATCATCGGTATTCCCGCACTCCGACTTCGCGGAGACTACCTTGCTATTGTGACCCTTGCGTTCGGCGAGATCGTAAAGTCCATTTTCCAGAACACCTCTACCGAATCCTTCGGCGGTGCTATCGGACTTCCCACTCCCCGTTACGATAAGAAATATCTTTTCATTTTTGCATTTATTCTCGTGCTTGTAACCCTTGCCGTGGTACAGAACTTTATCCGCTCAAAGCATGGCAGAGCCGTTACGGCGATCCGTGATAACGAGATCGCGGCACGTGCTACCGGTATAAACGTAACCAAGTACAAGCTGCTTGCCTTCACCCTGTCCGCAACATTTGCGGGCATTGCAGGCGTACTCTACAGCTTCAGCAATTACACCGTTCAAAGCGCGAAATTCGGGTACAACTATTCTATCGAGATCCTTGTAATGGTAGTTCTCGGCGGTATGGGAAGCGTTAACGGCTCCATTATCGCGGCGGCGCTCATAACTTTCCTTAACACCAAGCTGGCAACCGTGCTTACGGGTGATCTCGCCGTGCTTCAGAATCTTCTCTACGCGCTCATCCTTATCGTTATCGTTGTTTACAATAATGCTCCCGCATTAAAGAGCTTCCGCGACAGGTACAACTTTGGCGCACTTGCCAGAAAGCTTGCAAGACGCAAAAACGATCCCTCCCATATCAAGGATGACCAGGCGAAGTGGGACGTCGTTCCTACCAAGATAGAGATGAACGAGGTTCTCTCCATAGATCTGACACCCCAGGACAAGCAGGGATATGAGAAAAAAGGAGGAGATGAGTAATGGCTGATTACATTCTTGAAACAAAGAATCTCGGTATCTCCTTCGGCGGTCTTAAAGCGGCACAGGATGTGAACATCCGCATAAAGAAGAATCAGATCTACGGTCTTATCGGTCCCAACGGTGCCGGAAAGACCACGATATTCAATCTTCTCACAGGCGTTTACAAGCCCACAGCCGGTACATTCTACCTCGACGGCGAGGAGCTTAAGGGACTCGCTCAGGACAAGATAAACGGTAAGGGAATAGCACGCACGTTCCAGAACATCCGTCTTTTCAACAACATGACTGTAATCAGAAATGTTATGGTTGGTCTGCACAACCGCCCCGAATACAAGTGCAGTGTTGCAGAGACATTATTCCGTCTTCCCCGCCATTTCAAGGTTGAGAAGGCGATGCGTGAGAAGGCAAAGGAGCTGCTTCGCATCTTTGATCTTGAAGAGGAGCGCAACAATCTCGCCTGCAATCTGCCTTACGGTAAGCAGAGAAAATTGGAGATCGCACGAGCGCTTGCCACAAATCCGAAGCTGCTGCTCCTCGATGAGCCTGCAGCGGGCATGAATCCTCATGAAACCGAGGATCTTGTAAAGACCATACGCTTTATACGCGACAGCTTCAATATGACAATACTACTGATCGAGCACGATATGAAGTTTGTGTCGGGACTCTGTGACGAGGTCACTGTGTTGAATTTCGGCACGGTGCTTGCGGAGGGCGACACCAAGACTGCCTTAAACGATCCCGAGGTCATTAAGGCATACATCGGAGGTTAAAGTCTGAAAAACGGGGCGTTTTTCAGACAAGGAAGTCTTGTGCCTTTCGCATCTCTTATGCGATTTCCATATGGATACCGGCACAAAACCTCGCAATCGTTGGAAAGGAATGGCTATATCTATGGCAATGCTTGAAGTAAAAGACCTTGAAGTCTACTACGGCGTGATCTGCGCGCTTAAGGGTATCAGCTTCGAGGTAAACGAGGGAGAGATCGTCACTCTCATCGGCGCAAACGGTGCGGGTAAAACCACCACCATGCAGAGTGTCGTCGGACTTATCCCCACAAGAGCGGGAAGCGTCACCTTTGACGGTCACGACATCACAAAGACTCCCTGCCACAAAATAGTGCATCTCGGTATGACACAGGTGCCCGAGGGAAGACGCATCTTCCAGGAGCTGACCGTTTACGAGAACCTCCTTATGGGTGCATACTCCATGAAGGATCAGTCGGGCTTTAAGGCGGACATCGACGCGGTATATACCCGATTCCCACGCCTTGCGGAGAGACGCAACCAGATCGCGGGTACGCTTTCGGGCGGTGAGCAGCAGATGCTTGCTATGGGCAGAGCGATCATGAGTCATCCCAAGCTTTTAATGCTGGATGAGCCGTCAATGGGTCTGTCCCCTCTGCTTGTGGATCAGGTATTTGAGATCATCAAGGACATCAACAAGGATGGCACCACCATTCTTCTGGTCGAGCAGAATGCGGGCAAGTCGCTTGCGATCTCCGACCGAGCATACGTGCTGGAAAACGGCAGGATCGTCCTCACCGGTACAGGTACGGAGCTTGCCGCAAGCGAGATGGTCAAGAAGGCTTATCTCGGCGGCTGAGTTATAATGGAGCTTCGCACAAAACTTATCTGTAGTGAAAAATGGGGCTGATGCAGCTTGTAACTGCATCAGCCCTCTGTTTTACAAACTCAAAACAAATTCGGAATTATGTCTGCAATTAAATATCCCGACACAAATGAAACTGCATTTGCAACAAACGCATACACCACACACATCGCTCTACTGGGCGGATCACTGCTGACGCGCTTTAAGCATACAGCATAGATCACAGCCTCCAAAATAAATACGATAAGTTCAAAAAAAATGTAAGCAGCAACATAAGCAAGGAATCCGGATCTGTAGCTAATAATATTAAGCGCCGTATTCAGTATCACCTGCGTCACCGTATTGACACCTATGATCAGCCGAAGCTCTTTTTTCTCTCTGAAACCAAATGCTAAAGCGATGCCTGATTCAATAAGTATGGTGATAATGATACGTGCTGCCAACGTAATCAGCTCTACTTTATAATTATATGAGCGCTGCGCACAAAGCAGTGTGCTTGCAGTCACAGGCTCACTGTATGCCACACCGTGCTCCGTAAAAGACCCGTCGGGGATATCTACCGAAAAATAACTGTCAAAGGCATAGCGTTCATATATTCCGCTTGTCATGAACATATTATACTCGGGAAAATACAGGAGGATCTTGAACGAATCCGGCGGATAATATGTCCATGCAAGCTCATTGTCCTCGCCGATCTCCCATGCCATCTGCAAGAAGTAGTAGCCGTCAGGATCCTTGTAGTTCGCGAAAAGCTGCCATGTGTCGGGATCAAGCTCTGCGCCCTGATAATTCCCGGTGTGATACGCATATTTCTCATTGCCGTCCCAAACCGAATGCGGGCCGGTGGAATGGTCTTGACTCAAAAGTGTACCGTAGCACGCTGTATCCCCAAGTCCCGTGAATGTGATGCGTACAGATGGCTTTGGACCCATGTCAGCGCTGACACTAAGAGAGAAAAACGCTGATAATATGATAATGCAAATAAAAATGCTTAGTATTCGGCGGTATTCTATTCCCTTCATGGCTTTCTCCTTATTAAAAATGATATGATAATAATCCATTTCCCATCCTGCTGATTTAGACGGCGATTATTCGTAAAAGTTCCGCTGAACACATTGTACAGATAAAAATGCCGTTTTGCGGCATCGTGCCGCTTCTAAAGCATTGACAATTATAATCTTTTGTGATAAAATAATACCATCAAAGAATAAAAGAGGGATAGCATGACACGCATGATATTTGTTCGCCACGGCGAGAGTCTTGGCAATTTGACTCGCCGTTTCTACGGGCAGACCGATGGCGCACTTACCGATAAAGGCAGAGCGCAGGCAAAGCTGACCGCAGAGTATCTGAAAGGCACCCACATTGATGCAGCATACGCAAGCGATCTTATAAGAGCCTATGAAACCGGCAGTATTGTCGCCGCGCCCCACGGACTTGTGCCGATTCCTGATAAAAATCTGCGTGAGATAAACGCCGGCAAGTGGGAGGATCTGCCATTTAGCGAGATCATCGAAAACTACCCCGACACCTTCGGTGTGTGGATGAATGATGTCGGCGCCTCACGCCCCGACGACGGCGAAAGCGTTGCCGAGCTGTATGAGCGTGTCACACGCGAAGTCTGGCGGATCGCCGAGGAAAACCCGGGCAAAACTCTTCTCATTGCCACCCATGCGACCCCAATCCGCGTGCTCACCTGCTACTGGAGCGGTAAGGGTGTCGCTGCGACAAAGGATTTCGGCTGGGTACCCAATGCCTCCGTATCTATAGTCGATTATGATACCGACACCCACACAGTCAAGGTTAACGTAATCGGTGACGTCTCTTTCATGGGCGACATAGTAACCGAGCTTCCCAAAAATGTTTAAAAAAGGTTCACGCCGCGGCGTGAACCTTTTTTGTGTAAGCAATATTAGTATGCAATACCCTGAGCCTTCATTGCATCTGCAACCTTAAGGAAGCCTGCGATGTTGGCACCTGCAACCAGGTCGCCTTCCATGCCATATTCCTTAGCCGCCTTAACGGAGCTGTCGTAGATGTTCTTCATGATCTGCTTCAGCTTAGCGTCAACCTCTTCAGCGGTCCAGCTGTAGCGCATGGAGTTCTGGCTCATTTCGAGACCGGAAACTGCAACGCCGCCGGCGTTAACTGCCTTGGAAGGAGCAACGATCACGCCGTTTGCCTTGAGATATGCTACAGCCTCATTGGTGGTAGGCATATTTGCAACTTCAACATAGTACTTAAGGCCGTTTGCAACCATAGCCTTTGCATCGTCGAGCTGAACCTCGTTCTGAGTTGCGCAAGGCATGATAACATCAACCTTCTCGCCCCAAGGCTTCTTGCCTGCGAAGAAGGGAACGCCGAACTTGTCTGCGTAGTCCTGAACCTTGTTGCGGCAGGATGCACGCATTTCAAGCATATATGCGATCTTTTCGGGGGTGTTTACGCCGTCCTTGTCGTAGATGTAGCCGTCAGGACCGGAGATGGTAACTACCTTACCGCCGAGCTCGGTGATCTTCTGAACGGTACCCCAAGCAACGTTACCGAAGCCGGATACTGCGAAGGTCTTGCCCTTAACCTCCTCGCCGTAGGTAGCGAGCATATTCTCAACATAGTAAACCGCGCCGAAACCGGTAGCCTCGGGACGGATGAGAGAGCCGCCGTAGGAGAAGCCCTTACCGGTGAGAACGCCGGTGAACTCGTTGCGAAGTCTCTTGTACTGACCGAAGAGGTAACCAACCTCACGTGCGCCAACGCCGATGTCACCTGCGGGAACGTCGGTATCTGCGCCGATGTGCTTAGCGAGCTCGGTCATGAAGCTCTGGCAGAAACGCATAACCTCGCCGTCGGACTTGCCTGTGGGATCGAAGTCAGCACCGCCCTTACCGCCGCCCATAGGAAGACCGGGGAGGGAGTTCTTGAAGGTCTGCTCAAAACCGAGGAACTTCATGATGGAAGCGTTAACGGTGGGATGGAAACGAAGACCGCCCTTGTAAGGACCGATTGCGGAGTTGAACTGTACGCGGTAGCCGCGGTTAACCTGAACCTTACCGTTGTCATCAACCCAGCTTACTCTGAACTGGATCTGACGCTCGGGCTCTACCATACGCTCGAATACGCCTGCCTCGATAAGGTCGGGGCGCTTTTCGGCAACGGGCTCAAGGGATTCGAGAACCTCTTCTACAGTCTGGTGAAATTCTGTTTCACCGGGATTTCTCTTGCAAACTTTCTCATATACGCTTGCAAGGTAAGCATTCTTCAGTGCCATGATACATACCTCATTTGTTATTAATTTCACGCATATTAACGTGTTAAATTATACCTTACCATTATACTACATTTTTCGGGCTTTTGCAATATCTTTCTACAAATATTTGATAAAAAATATTGTTAATTTTTTGAAAATATAATATTTTATAGCATATGCACAATCCACGGTTATGATTACGCCGCAAAATAAATATATATTACTAAAAAGCGTAATTTCACGGAGGATATAAAGTGCAAAAACTGCGGCGTTTTTTATTAAACGGGCTCATAATGAGTGCCACATCCCTGTTCCTGCGGGCGCTTGGAGTGGGCTTCAACGCCTTTGTTTCACGAAAACTCGGCGCCGACGGCATGGGCCTGTTTACTCTCATTATGAGTGTATATGGTCTGTCGGTCACCGCGGCGGCGGCAGGTGTTAATCTCGCCTCCACCCGTATGTGCGCCGAGGCGCTCGGTCGATGTGATAAGCGCGCACTTCGGGCATCCTTGAAAAAATGCTTCATATACGCCGTCGGATGCGGACTTGCGGCTTGTACGCTGCTATTATTCGGTGCTGAGTATGTCGCCGCCCAATGGCTGGGGGATGAGCGCTGTACGCAATCGCTTAAGTTGCTTGCACTCAGCCTACCGTTTATCTCCGCCTCCAACGTACTCCACGGATATTTCACCGCGGTGAGAAAGGTTTCAAAAAGTGCCGCAACACAAATTTTCGAGCAAATTTTCAAGACATTTGTCACCGTGATCGCCCTTCTTTACATAGTCCCCGATGGGATCGAATACGCCTGCATGGCACTGGTGGGCGGCGGAGCACTTGCCGAGACCGCATCCTTTACAATGGCACTGGTGCTGTATCTTACCGATTGCCGCAATGTCAAAAATACAGGCCTTCCGCGTGAAAAAAGCAGGAAGCTGACCCGCGAATTACTTGGCATTACTCTTCCCGTTGCCGCGGCGGCATGTCTGCGCTCGGGACTTACCACGATCGAGCATATTCTTATACCGCGCGGACTGCAAAAGAATCCCCTCACCGCCAAAACCGCTCTCGCCGCGTACGGCGTGCTCTGCGGCATGGTGATGCCCGTGATAATGTTCCCCACCGCCCTGCTTTACTCCTTCACCGCCTTGCTTGTTCCCGAATTTGCCGAATCAGACGCCGCACGCGACACCTCCCGCCTTAAGAGGATGGTCGCGCGCTCGCTTTCACTGACGCTGATATTTTCACAGGGATGTGCGGCGCTTATGTCAGTTTTTTCGGGTGAGCTTGGTATGCTGATCTATCAAAACTCCGATGCAGGCGAATTTATCCGCATAATGGCACCGCTTATCCCCATAATGTACCTTGACCACGCGGTGGATTCCATGCTGAAGGGGCTGGGTGAGCAGCTGTACTGCATGAAGATCAACATTCTCGACGCGGCGCTCTGTACTTTTCTCGTTTGGTTTCTCTGTCCGCGAATCGGCATCTATGGCTATATTGTGACCTTGTATGCCGCCGAGGTGATGAACGCATCCCTCAGTCTTTATCGGCTGTATAAGGTCTGCCGATTCAAAGTAAGCGTGCTTGATTTATTTATTAAGCCCGCGCTCTGCGCTGTAGGCACATCGGCAATACTGCGTCTGTTATGCAGTGCCCTAAATGTGTGTGGATGGGCGGGACTTATCATCGGCGGCGTTTTTGCGTCGGCGGTATATATACTCCTGCTGATGGGCATCGGCGTGGTATCTCCCGGCGATATCGGACTCGACAGGGCACATCGAATCAAGCAAAAGGCATAGAAAAGCGGATGCGCACGCGCATCCGCTTTTCTATTATTCCGGGATGGAATTTATAATCTCATCATTAAAGGTAACGGGATACTTTGCGGAGATCTCACCGAAATAAGCAGCGAACGCTTCAGAGGATACAGAATCCGCCACACTTGTCTGCCACGCGGAAAGTCCCTCGCCCATGTAAAGCATCAGATGCCAGCCGTAATCGGTCTCGATCACCTGGGCATCTCCCGCCTTCCGTGCAGGATCAAAGCACCAGTCATTAAACTCCGCAACAGTTCTTCCCTCGGCGAGATTTTCGTAGAGTCCGCCGTTATAGTAGGTGCTCTCATCGTCGGAGTATTCAAGCGCCATAAGCGCAAAATTTTCCGCAGTAGGATCGCCCTCGTACGCTTTTTGCAGCTCCTCCGCCTTGGATTTTGCCGCCTCGGAGCTTCCCCATACCTCCTCGGAAAGGAGTACATGGCGCACATTTACGGAAGCGGTCTCATCATGATACGGCTCGGATGTGAGCATATACACGGTGTACATGGTCTCTGCAGGATTTGCCAGAATGAGCGTCTTCTTGGAATCATCTCCAAACGCCCACTCAGACACTTTGTCACCCTCGGTGTAAGATGCACCCACCGTTTCAAGCTTGTCGAGCCTAGATTTAATATCTTTATCGCTCATATCGGTGTCTTCGGTGACCAGTATCTTTTCGACGATCTTCTTGAATTCATCCTCACTTGCAGATCTGGCTAGCTCATCCGCATATTTGATCACCTGCGCCTCGGTGAAGGTCCCCTTGCTGTTTGAGCCTTCTGCGGCATAATAAATCGGGAAGGAGTAAAAATCCACATAGCTGTGGGCTTTTTCATCGGACTTCAGTACAGCATACATTTCGGACTCGGAGGGGACAAACTCCGCTTCCTTCATAAACTGATACTTATACGCCAGCGCTTCAAGCAGCTTTGCCTCGTAAATATCGTCGCGGTTGACACCGTCACCGTAAAGTCCCGTGTCGATCTTGTCAACTCGATTTGCCAGCGCTTTCTTCTCCCCATCGGACAGAGCAACACCGTTTTCGGTGGCGGCTTCGCAGAGCACCAATATGTCCTCCGTCACAAGACGCGCGCCGCCCATGAAATAATCGTACCAGCTCTGACCGTCCTCCGCCTCCTGCTCACGCAGGGATTTTTCGGTATCGAGCCCGAAATATTTCACGTAGCTTCCGTAGTAGTTCACAAATGTATTGTATACGTCATGATAATAGTAGCTCATCATCGTTCCGGTGACTGTATAATTCTCCGTAGATGCCGCCGTACCCGCACGAAGTGCGGCACCGCCGTCAGAACAACCGCAGGCTGTACCAAGCACTACCGAACCAAGCAGAATGAGCGAAGCAATTCTTTTTTTCATCGTATTTGTCCTTTCGGTTAAACAATAATATAGTAATTATATCACGTTTACGGTGTTTTTGCAAGGCTTTGCCGAAACTTTTACAATTAGGCGACAAATCATGCACGTCTTCGGAGTGTGCCGCCACGATGTCGGATTCCGCATCATAGTACGAATATTTCCAAAAAAATTGTTTCATAAATATAGACAAGCTCACTAAAATGTGGTATAATGTAGAGTGGTATAATATTTTGTACACTAAAACTACGGTGGTATCTTTAATTATGAAGGTCTTGGTCCTGCCGCTCGGTAGAATGAGCACAAACTGTCTTATAGTATACGATGAAGCCACCCATATCGGCGCGGTGGTCGATCCCGGAGGCGAGGATTCGTCGGAGAGGATCGTCAACCGCTGTCTGGCGGACGGCATCGAGATAAAATACATTCTCCTGACCCACGCCCATTTCGATCATATGCTCTCGCTGGAAGCCCTGCGCGAGATGACGGGCGCGCCTCTGGCATTGCACTGCCATGATGCGGAGTCACTTACCGACCCGAATCTCACTTACATGGCTCAGTTTGCCGGGATCAGCACAGGATGCAACCCCGCAGAAATACTGCTCTCCGACGGAGATGTGATCGAGCTTGGAGAGACAAAGCTCACGGTCATGCATACCCCCGGTCACACCATGGGATCGGTATGCTATATGACGGACGGTATCATCCTGACGGGCGACACTCTCTTTTCCGGCTCCATCGGCAGATGCGATCTGTACGGCGGTGACGACATGACAATGGAGGATTCGCTAAAGCGGCTTGTACGCCTTCCCGGCGACTACAAACTCTACCCCGGTCACGGCTCCACCACCACCCTATCCCGTGAGCGCGCAAACAACGTCTATTTAAAACATTTTGTATAAAGGTTCATGAAAGGAAAATCATAATGGACAACAACTATTTAGCCGATTTGCTCTTTCCAAATATCAAAACGCTTCCCGAGGATATGGAAGCTCGTTATCCGAGGCGACAGCTCCCCGAGGGAGCTAAGGTAACACGTTTTGCCCCCAGCCCCACGGGATTTGTACACTTCGGCGGTCTGTTCCCCTCCACCGTCGGCGAAAGACTCGCTCACCAGAGCGGTGGTGTATTCTACCTCCGCATCGAGGACACCGATGCCAAGCGCGAGGTCGAGGGTGCTGCAGAGGGACTTATAAAGACACTCGCCACCTACGGCATCAACTTCGACGAGGGTGCAATACTTGATGAAAACGGAAATGTTTCCGATCACGGCATATACGGCCCCTACAAGCAAAGCCAGCGCGGCGAGATATATCAGACCTACGCTAAGCAGCTTATCCGTGAGGGCAAGGCTTACCCCTGCTTCACCACTGAGGAGGAGCTTGAGGAATTAGCTCAGGTCAACAAGAAGGAAGAGCTCAAAAACACCGATTGGCAGGCAGAGGCAGAATCACGCCGCGCCGAGATGCTGGCTCGCCGCAATTTCACCATCAAAGAGGTGGAAGAGCATCTGAGGGCAGGTCACCCCTTCGTGGTTCGCATCCTCGCCGACGGTGATCCCGAAAAGAAGACCAAATTTACCGACCTTATCAAGGGCAATATCGAGGTGCCCGAGAATGACGAGGACTTCGTGCTTCTCAAATCAGACGGAATCCCCACCTACCACTTCGCACACGCTGTGGATGATCATCTAATGGGCACCACCCACGTCATCCGCGGCGAGGAATGGCTTCCCAGTTTAGCTAAGCACATCATGCTGTTCCGCTTCCTCGGCTTCAAGCTGCCGAAGTATATGCACATCGCGCAGATCATGATGCTTGACGAATCGGGAAACAAGAAGAAGCTTTCAAAGCGCGATATGGGCGCAAACATGGACGACTACACCCGCATGGGCTACTGCCCCGAGGCAGTGTGCGAGTACATCATGACCCTCCTCAACTCCAACTACGAGGAGTGGCATGCACAGAACGCGGATAAGCCCTATACCGACTTCCCGTTCAACATCAAGAAGATGTCCACCTCCGGCTGTCTCTTTGATTTTGACAAGCTGAATGACGTATCGAAGAACGTCATCTCCCGCATGGACGCGAAGACGGTAACCGAAAAGGTCACCGAGTGGGCGCTTGCGTTTGATCCGGAGTTCGGGAAAGCTCTTGCGGCTGATCCCGCATTTACAGAGAAGATCTTCGCCATCGGCAGGGGCGGTAAGAAGCCGAGAAAAGACCTTGCCACATGGGCGGATGCAAAGCCTTACATGGGCTTCTTCTACGATGAGTTCTACGCTCTCCAGGATACCATCCCCGAGACCTTCGCAAAGGACGACATCAAGGCTACCCTCTCGAAGTTCCTTGAGACCTACGATGCCGCAAGCGACATGAACGTATGGTTCGACAAGGTTAAGGCAATTGCCGACGAGCTGGGTTACGCTTCCGACATGAAGGCATACAAGGCTGATCCCACTGCATTCAAGGGCAGCGTTGCCGACATCAGCATGTTCATACGCGTTGCAGTCACCGGCAAGATGAACGCCCCCGATCTGTATACGGTTATGCAGATTCTTGGCAAGGACAAGACTGCCGAGAGAATAAACAAAACTATTGCGTCGCTTTAAAATCAAGCAACCGAAAGGAATATAAAAATGGCTATCGAAGCATCAAACTTTATTGAAGAATTTATAAACGAAGACCTCGCCGAGGGCAAGGTCAACACCGTCCACACACGTTTCCCGCCGGAGCCTAACGGCTACCTGCACATCGGTCACTGCAAGGCACTTGCAATCGACTTTGGCACCGCTAAGAAGTACGGTGGTATGTGCAATCTCCGTATGGACGATACCAACCCCGCAAAGGAAGACACTGAATACGTCGACGCCATCAAGGAGGATATCCACTGGCTGGGCTTTGACTGGGAGGATCGCTTCTTCTACGGCTCCGACTACTTTGACAAGGACTACGAGTTTGCAGTTGAGCTTATCAAAAAGGGACTCGCATACGTGTGCGAGCTGACCGCCGATCAGATGGACGAATACCGCGGCGACCTTCAGAACCCCGCAAAATCCCCCTGGCGTGATCGTCCCATTGAGGAAAGCCTTGATTTGTTCGAGCGCATGAAAAACGGTGAATTCCCGGACGGCAAGTACACCCTGCGCGCCAAGATCGATCTCGCATCGGGCAACTTTTGGATGCGTGACCCCGTAATCTACAGAATCAAGCATATGCACCATCACCGCCACGGTGACAAGTGGTGCATCTACCCCACCTACGACTTCGCTCATCCTATCCAGGACGCACTTGAGGGCATCACTCACTCGCTCTGCTCGCTGGAGTTTGAGATCCACCGTCCGCTTTACAACTGGGTAATCGAAAACGTCAGCGTTCCGCACAAGCCCCGTCAGATCGAGTTTGCACGTCTCAACATCACAAATACCGTGCTGTCCAAGCGCTTCCTGCGCGGACTCGTGGAAAGCGGCCAGGTAGACGGCTGGGACGACCCCCGTATGCCCACACTGTGCGGTCTGCGCCGCCGTGGCTATACCGGCGCTTCCATCGTGGACTTCTGCGGACGCATCGGCGTTGCAAAGGCGGACAGCCTTGTTGACCTCCGCCTGCTTGAGGCCTGCATCCGTGACGAGCTCAACGAGACCGCTCCCCGCCGTGTTGCGGTACTTGATCCCATCAAGGTCGTGATCGACAACTATCCCGAGGACAAGGTTGAAGAGTTCGAGCTTCCCAATCATCCTCAGCACCCTGAAATGGGCACTCGAAAGGTCAAGTTCACCCGCGAGCTGTATATCGACGCCGAGGACTTCGCCGAGGTTCCGCCTCCCAAGTTCTTCCGCCTTAAGCCCGACGGTGAGGTTCGCCTCATGGGCGCTTATATCATAAGGTGCGGCGAGATCGTAAAGAACGCCGACGGTACCATCAAGGAGATCCACGCTACCGCCGATCTCGAAACGGGCAACGGCAATCCCGTGGACGGAAGAAAGATCAAGGGCACCATCCACTGGCTGTCCGCTGACAACACTATGGATGCGGAAGTTGTTCTCTACGAGAATCTTCTTACACTCGAGGACCCGTCCAAGCTCCCCGAGGATAAGCAGTACACCGATTATATCAACCCCAACTCCAAGACCGTCATCAAAACAGCGAAATTGGAGCCTTCACTCGGCACCGCAAAGCCGGGCGACAGATTCCAGTTCGTCCGTTGCGGTTACTTCTCCGTTGACACAAAGAATCCCGGTGTATTCAACCGCGTTGTGACCTTAAAAGACGGCTACAAGCCCGCAAAATAAACTCCAAGTATTAAAAGGAGAAAGATAATGAAAAAATTAGCAGTATTATTATGCACAGCCCTTCTTCTTTCGATGATTCCTCTGTCTGCATCGTCATATCCGAGAGCATTCTGGAGTCTCAACGACAAATACATCGCCGCAATTAACGCAGGCGATGATGCCGGCGTTGTCACCTACGCTACCCAGATCTGCACACTGTTTGATGGACGCACAGATGAGATCGCAGTCAACAATTTAGCTTGGAAATACTATGAACTCGCCAACTCCCATGACCGTCTCGGCAACTACGAGGCGTCCGGGGAGGCTTATGCAAAATGCATACCCTATCTTGAGCTGCTTTCAACCTATGGTCAAAATTGGAGCGAAAATATCAAGATCGCCTCAACAAAGGCAAAGCTCTACGAAAGCACGCTTGACCTCTACCGTACATCCTACGGCTATCAGACCTACTTCGGCGCTATCAACGAAAAGCGTATGGGCGTTCTCTACGGCGTCAACCACGACGGCGGCACCCAGGATCAGCTGAAAAAGGATTCGCTGGTGCTGATCTATCAGAATTTCGGTGACACCGAGATCATTCCGTTCAATAAGATCCAGCTCAAAGCCGCCGAAGAGGACGGCTGTGCGGTGGAGTTTGCACTCAATCTCCCCGGTGAGGGCTCTCAGATCACACAGATACAGTCTCAGACCGATTACATCTTAAAGGTCATAGATATGCTCAATTCCGTTGACACTCCGATCTTCCTGCGCTTTGCTGCGGAGATGGATGTATGGTCTGTTCCCTGTGCTCCCGAGGACTATATAAACGCTTTCAGATATGTGGCAGACCTTGTTCATGCCAACACCGATCACGTTGCAATGGTATGGAGTCCCACCTACGCTTCCGGCTGGAACATCAACAGACACGATTTCTATCCCGGTGATGAGTATGTAGACTGGATCGGCGTTTCGCTGTATCTTCAGACCTATTTCAACGCCCGCGACAACTGGTCCACACAGGAAAAGATCGCACTCCCCTGCTACTTCGGCGGCGATGCGGCAAATCCCGTAAAGATAATGGACGATCTCATCTCCACCTACGGTGACCGCAAACCTTTTATCATCTCCGAGTCGGGCGCATCCCACCTGTGGCGCAGGCTGAACGGTCAGTCTGCAAGCCAGGACACCACCTCCTGGGCAATCCACAGACTTACAATGCTTTACAAGTATCTTCCCATGGCGTATCCGCAAATCAAGGCTATCGCCCATTTTGATAAGGTTATGCCCTCCGAGAACTGCGACTTCGCGCTCTCCTCTAATCCGTCGCTTCAGATGACATACCTGGACCTCGTCAAGGATGACGCGTTCATTCAGAACTCTTACAATGACGAAGCAAATTCCACCTATCAGAAGTTGGAGGATTACTTCCTCGCCGAGCAGTGCATCACGGAATTCCGTACTCTTGCGATGTACTACGGTCACGATAATGTTACCGTCACCTACCTTATCGACGGCGTGCCCGCGGCATCCAGCGCTATGCTTCCCTACACGGTCAGCATAGACCTTTCAAATTATGCCGAGGGTAATCATACCGTCACTATCCGCGCCGAGGAAAACGGCGTGATTCTGGGCGAGCACAGCTACACCATGGCACTCTCAAAGTCCTCCGCAATCTATGTAAACGGCGAGCTTCTGGAGCTTCCGCAGAAGCCTGTTACCGTTGAGGGCACCACCCTCGTTCCGCTTCGCGCCATCGTCGAGAAGCTTGGCGGCAATGTAGAATGGATCAACGAGATCCGTGAGATCATCATCACTGACGCCGAGACCGAGATCAAGCTCCGTATCGGAAGCTACGATATGATCACAAACGGTGAAACCTCAACTCTTCTTGTTCCCGCGCGACTCGTCAACTCCTCCACCTATATCCCCCTGCGCGCGGTCTCTGAGGCAATGAAGGCAACAGTCGCATGGCATGGCGAAACAAGGTCCATAACCATCGATAAATAACACCGATTTTTAAAAAGGAGCAATACCAATGGCATATAAGATCAATACAAACTGCGTACAGGCAGGCTACACCCCTGCAAACGGCGAAGCTCGCGTGCTTCCCATCTACCAGTCTACTACCTTCAAATACGAGTCAAGCGAGCAGATGGGACGTCTTTTCGACCTCTCCGAGAGCGGCTACTTCTACACCCGTCTGCAGAATCCCACCAACGACGCCGTAGCGGCAAAGATCGCCGCACTTGAGGGCGGCGTTGCGGCAATGCTTACCTCGTCGGGTCAGGCGGCAACCTTCTTCTCGCTGTTCACCATACTCGGTGCAGGCGATCATATCGTTGCATCCTCCGCGATCTACGGCGGTAGCTTCAACCTCATCGCCGTAACCATGAAGCGTATGGGAATCGAAGCGACCTTTGTACATCCCGACATTTCCGAGGAAGAGCTTGCGGCAACATTCCGACCTAACACCAAGGCTGTATTTGCCGAGACTCTTGCAAATCCTGCGCTTATCGTGCTTGATATCGAAAAATTCGCAAACCAGGCGCACGCGCACGGTGTTCCGCTTATCATCGACAACACCTTCCCCACCCCCATCAACTGCAACCCCTTCAAGTTCGGTGCGGACATCGTTATCCACTCCACCACAAAATACATGGACGGTCACGCAACCGCAGTCGGCGGCGTTATCGTTGATTCCGGCAACTTTGACTGGCTGGCACACGCTGATAAGTATCCCGGACTCTGCACCCCCGATGATTCCTACCACGGCGTCACCTACGCCAAGGACTTCGGCAAGGGCGGATATATCACCAAGGCTACCGCACAGTTAATGCGCGACCTCGGATCTATCCAGTCTCCCCAGAATGCGTTCCTCTTAAACCTCGGTCTGGAAACACTTCATCTGCGTGTTGAGCGTCACTGTCAGAACGCTCAGAAGGTTGCCGAGTATCTCGAAGCCTCTGATAAGGTCACCTGGGTAAATTACCCCGGGCTCAAGTCAAGCAAGTATTACGACCTTGCAAAGAAATATCTCCCGAACGGCTCCTCTGGCGTTATCTCCTTTGGTGTCAAGGGTGGACGCGAGGCGGCTACCAAGTTCATGGACAGCTTAAAGCTTGGCGCCATCGTAACACACGTTGCGGACGCTCGCACCTGTCTCCTCCATCCCGCAAGCACTACCCACCGTCAAATGACCGATGAACAGCTTGCCGAAGCAGGCGTTCTGCCGGATCTCATCCGTCTCTCTGTCGGTATCGAGGATGTGGAGGACATCATCGCAGACCTTGAGCAGGCGCTCGCACAAATGTAACATGAAGGAATTAAACTGCCTCCGATGCGGGGAAAAGATGCAGTTCCTGTCGCAGGAAAAGCTGCAGCTCGGAAAAACCGGCTGGGTGCTCGGCGACCTTCCGAATCTGCTGGCGGGTGCGCTTGATGTATGTATTCTTGTGTGTCCGTGCTGTAAAAAGCTCGAGTTTTACTACGCCAACGATGACGACATCGCCGCGGACTCACTCCCGCAGAAGATATGTCCGAACTGCGGCACCGAGCATGATTTCGATTATCCCAAATGCCCCAAATGCAAGCACGATTATTATAAATAATAAATCTCGGAGCGAATCAACGCCCTTGATCTATGCAAAAAATGCGACCTCATATTGTAAGGTCGCATTTTTCTCTTATTCCGAATGTATCAAAGTATCGCTCCTCCATCGGGATCCATTCGTTTTTGAAACGGCTCAGCATATACTCACCGTTTCGCGCAAGAATACGCCGGCACTGCTCGTCTGTGTCCACATCCGAGAAGATCGCCATATCGTAATATTTCCCGAATGAGGGATGAAGTGAGTATGAGCCCTCGCAGATGATGAGCTTTGAAGGTGCAATATACCGCGGCTTGTCGGCATAGGTGAAGGTGGAGCACTCAAACGCACGGTATGAAAACCCGCCCAAATCCCGAAGATGAGGAAGCACCTCCGAGGCAAACCGCTCACGGTGCAGATTGCCACCTACCTCCGAAAGCCGCTGGGGATTACGCAATTCGGGTGGCAGAAAGAAATCGTCCATTCGCACGGTTTCGGCGCCGAAAATATCAGATATAAGCGCCGCAGCGGTGGATTTGCCCGATGCACAGCGTCCGTCAATAGCAAGCACGGTACGCTCCGCCCCTCGAATCAGCTCCGCGAGCCTTACAAGGCATGGTATCAGCCGCACATAATGGCTGTCGATCACACGATATGTAGGTGCATACGCTTCACGGTATGTGTCGCTGTGACTTACCGCAGGGCATCCTGCCGAGCGGTACTTGTTTATATACTCGGCAAGCTCGCAAGGCGTAAACGAAAAATACCCCTCCGCCGTAGCTTCGCTGAGTATGCAAAGCCGCTCATAGAATTTCCGCCGCGACTTCTCATCGGCATCCGTATATCCCCGCGCATAGCGCCCTGCAGAAGCGCAGAACATCCGCGCGATCAGCTCAAGCTCCGTAGCGGACAGCTCACAGTCAAGATATACCCGCGAGGTGTCACCAAGTGTCTCCACGTGGAGTTTACCTCTGCTGTGCTTTGCGGCAGAATATTCAGAAACAATGCGTCGATGCGCCTCCTCGGCATCGGTAATCATATGCCCGCCGCCAAAGGTCGCCTGATAGACGAGCTTTACCGCATCGCAGGGCTGCATAAGCGGATATGCGTCGGCGTGGGAGGCAAGAATGCTTTTAAACCCGATCATATAAATCCTTTCAGTTATCCGCGATCAGCTTTGCCGTTTGAGCGCAATCACGATCAGCGGTATCAGTCCACTCACGCAGTACGGCGATAAGCTTTGCTCCTATCCTGCCGCCCTGACCGTCGATTATAACTGTCTTCTTCATTATTTATTCCCCAACAGCTTTATGGCATTTTCGCTACAGATTTTCTTCATCAGCTCATCGGATAGTCCGAGGGATTCAACATACTCGTGGCCAAGATTCATTCCATACCACGGGAAGTCGCTGCCGAACAGTATTTTCTCGGGATCGTGATTGTTAAGCATCCGCGCATATTTGACAGGCTCAAGCCCGAACATCGGTGCAAGAGAGGTCTCGATCCACAGATTCTTTCCGATAAGCAGTCGCTCCGCCTCATCCCACTGCTTGCAGGCGCCCATATGCGCCGCGATAAATCTCAGCTCGGGGAATTTTTTCAGCACGTTAAGTATCCGCTCAGGCGTGCAGTGAATGAGATCGGGGGAGATAAAATCCCAGCCGGAATGAGTGATCAGAAACAGATCGTTTTCGATGCAAGCCTTGTATATGGGATCAAATTTCGCATCGTCCACAAGTACGCCCATGTAGTCGGGATGTATCTTGATGCCGCGGATACCGGCATCCGCAAGACGTCGCGCCTCCTCTGCGATATTATCGCTGTCGGGGTTAAGCGAGCCCAGCGCGTACAGTCGGTCATAGTTGGAATTGACCTCGATGGCGAAATTGTTGACATTTGTCTGCTGCTTTGGATTTGTGGCAATATTAAGTATGACCGCGCGGTCGATTCCCCACTCATCCATGCGGGAAATGAGGCTTGATACAGTACCGTCACCGTATGCTTCGATTCCGCCGATGCCCGCGAGCTTGGGGATCGCCTTTTCGGCGACCTTATCGGGAAATGCGTGGGTATGAAAATCTATTATCATGGCAATAATCCTCGTTTATACGTTTTCTATATTGTACCACGGTTTCGGTGCGGAATAAACCCGATTTTGTAAACATTATCCGGCTATTGGTCAAAAAAGCATATACTTATATGAAAAATCAATGTAAAAAAAGCAAATTGCATATTGCAAAATTCGAGATTTTGGTTTATAATATATTTATAATGGGGGAGAATGGTATTTATGTGTCAAAATGTGATGTTCTTGACATAGTAACACCGCGATTCTCCGGAAAATAACAAGACTTTTCAACTTGGAGGTAAATAAATGGAGAACAAAACGCAAAACAGTATGCCGAATGTTATCTCGGCTGCAGAGCTGCGTGCGATCGCCGAGAGTGAAGCATCCACCGCAAAAAGCCGCATCACAGCACTTTTTGACGCAGGAACCTTCGCTGAGACAAGTGCTTTCGCGCACAAGCTTGCCGCAGAATTCGGCGGTAGCGACAACGGCGAGCTTGAAGGCGTAGTTACCGGCTACGGTGCTATCGACGGCAGACTCGTATTCGCTTTCGTTCAGGATTTTTCCAGAATGAAGGGCGCAGTAGGCGCTATGCACGCAAAGAAGATCTGCGCGCTTTACGACCTCGCTGTGAAGAACGGCGCACCCGTGATCGGTATTTTCGACAGCGCAGGTGCTTATGTTATGGAGGGCGTTGAGGCTCTCGCAGGCTACGGTAAGATCATGAAAAAGGTATCCGATGCTTCCGGCGTGATTCCTCAGATTGCAGTTATTGCAGGCAACTGCGGCGGTGCTATGGCTACTGTGGCATCCATGTTCGATATCACCGTCGGCGCCAAGACCGGTGCTTTCTATGTAAATCCCCCCTTCGTATTAAACGAGCTTGACAAGAAGGCTGAGCTCGGTAAGATCGAGACCGCGGCAAAGAGCGGTCAGATAAGCGTAGTATGCGACACCGACACCGATGCGCTTGCATACGTAAGAAAGCTCCTTTCCTACATTCCTCAGAACAACGCGGACGGTACCGCTTACTCGGCTACCACCGACGAGATCAACCGTCTCACCCCCGATGTTGCATCCATTATTGCATCCGAGGGCTACAAGATGGCAGACGTCATCTCCGCAATCTCCGATGACGCCGCATTCCTCGAGCTTTCGGAAGAGTATGCAAAGTCCATGCTCACCGGCTTTATTACGTTAAACGGCATGGTAGTCGGAATCGTCGCAAACAATCCCGCACACATCGGCGGCAAGATCTGCGGCGGTGCGGCTAAGAAGGCGGCAAGATTCGTTTCCTTCTGCGACTGCTATAAGATCCCGCTTCTCACACTCGTTGACACCGAGGGCTACGAGGTATCCGTTGAGGCTGAAAAGGCTCAGTACGGTGCAGCTCTTGCAAAGCTCGCTTCCGCATACGCATCAAGCGACAACGCGAAGGTTACCGTAGTGCTGGGCAAGGCTTACGGCGCGGCTTACACCCTCATGGGCTCTAAATCCATCGGCGCGGATATCGCACTTGCTTGCGAGACCGCCAAGATCAGCGCAATGCCCACAGCGAGCGCAGTCGCTTTCGCTTGGAACGACAAGGTCACCGACAACGCAAAGCGCGGTGAAGTCGAGGCACAGTGGGACAGCGTAATGGCATCTCCCGTCGTTGCCGCAAAAGCAGGAGAGATCGACGACATCATTTCTCTTGATGAGCTTCGTCAGCGCGCATCCGCCGCATTTGAAATGCTCGGCGCAAAGAACGCACTTTGCCAAAAGAAGCTCCACAACAACCTTCCTTTATAATCGGGAGGGCATAAAGCCTGAAAAATGGATCATTTTTCAGACAATTAAGTTTTGTGCCTTTTGCATCTTCCATGCGAATTTCCAAACGGAAACCACCACAAAACTTCATATTCGTTAGAAAGGAATGGTCATAAAAATGACTATAAATCCGCTTTTCCTTACCGAAGTCATCAAATATGATGAACCTATGAGCTTTGCTGACGCCATCCCCTTTGGTCTTGAGACCGTGATTCTCGGCATGGGCGTAATTTTCTCGGTACTCATCATTCTTTGGGCTGTGCTTTCGGTGTTCAAGCTTGTATTCTACAAAAAGCCTTCCGATGTCTCTGAAGCTCCGGCACCCGCTCCCGCCCCTGCAGCAACTGCTAAGCCAGAGCCTGCCACCGCAGCCGATGACGCGGAGCTTGTAGCTGTCATCACCGCCGCCATCGCTGCTATGATGGACGCTCCCCAGACATCCTTCAGAGTCGTATCCTTCAGACGTACGGCAAAAAAATAAAATTATAAAGGAGAATTTTACAATGAGAAGATTCAGTGTAACCGTTAACGGTAATGTATATGATGTAGAAGTTGAAGAGCTCGGCGCAGGCGTATCTGCTCCCGTCGCAGCTCCCGCTGCAGCTGCACCCGCTCCCAAGGCAGCTCCCGCTGCTCCCAAGGCTGCCGCTCCCGCAGGCACTGCAGGCGCTGTAACCGTTTCCGCTCCCATGCCCGGCAACATCCTCAAGGTTAATGTTACCGTTGGTCAGACCGTAAAGAGCGGAGACGTTCTCTGTGTACTTGAGGCTATGAAGATGGTAAACGATATTCCCGCTCCCAAGGATGGCACCATCGCATCTATCAACGTTCAGAAGGGCGCTTCCGTCAACTCCGGCGACGTTCTCATTACCATGAACTGATACCTCGCAAAGTTTAAAGAGGTGCTGTCATGTTAGAAACCATATACAACTTTCTTGAAACCACAGGCGTTGCCAGGCTCTTCACAGACGCAAACGGCAATGCACTTGCACCCGATTTCTGGTGGAAGACCATTGTCATGTGGTGCATCGCATTTACGCTCATCTATCTTGCGGTAGTCAAGAAGTTTGAGCCCCTGCTCCTGCTTCCCATCGCAACAGGTATGCTCCTCGCAAATCTCCCCGGTGCAAACCTTATTCACACCGACTTTTTCTTCGATGATTACTACATCGAAAACGCACTTATTTCAGCCGAGCAATTAGCAGCAAACGACGGTCATGTCCCGCTCTCCATGATGCTCAAAGAGGTATTCAACAAGGGCGGTCTCATCGATATCCTCTACCTTGGAGTAAAGCTTGGCATCTATCCTTCGCTCATCTTCATGGGCGTCGGCGCGATGACCGACTTCACCTCGCTTATCGCTAATCCCAAAAGTCTTCTCATGGGTGCCGGCGCACAGCTTGGTGTATTCGTGGCATTCTTCGGCGCACTGCTCCTCGGCTTTACGCCCATGGAAGCAGGCTCAATCGGTATCATCGGCGGCGCGGACGGTCCCACGGCTATCCTTGTCACAAAGACCCTGGCGCCCCACCTCCTCGGAGCTATCGCTATCGCAGCATACTCCTACATGGCGCTGATCCCGATCATTCAGCCTCCCTTCATGAAGCTGCTTACCACCAAGAAGGAGCGCGAGATCGTTATGACCGCACTCCGCCCGGTTAGTAGGACCGAGCTCATCATATTCCCCATCGTTGTTACCGTAGTCGTTGCCATCATCGTCCCCGATGCGGCTCCCCTGATCGGCTTCCTCATGTTCGGTAACCTCATGAACGTCTGCGGCGTTACCGACAGAATTTCAAAGACGGCGCAGAACGAGCTTATGAACATCATGACCATCTTCCTCGGCGTATCCGTAGGTGCTACCGCAAATGCAGAGAACTTCCTCGCCGTTCAGACTCTCATGATCATCGCTCTCGGTCTTACCGCATTCTGCATCTCCACCTGCGGCGGACTTATCACTGGTAAGATCATGTGCTTTGTCACCAGGGGCAAGATCAACCCTCTCATTGGTTCCGCAGGCGTTTCCGCTGTTCCCATGGCGGCGCGTGTTGCTCAGGCAGAGGGTCAGAAGGCAAATCCCGCGAACTTCCTGCTTATGCACGCAATGGGTCCGAACGTCGCAGGCGTTATCGGCTCCGCTGTTGCGGCAGGCGTATTCCTTTCGATGTTCGCGAAATAACTCCCTTTACATAAATCCGATATAATGGAGGAAAACATAAATGGCTAAAGTAAAAATTACAGAAACCGTCCTGCGTGACTCGCACCAGTCTCTTGTTGCGACCCGTATGACGACTGAAGAAATGCTTCCCATTCTCGAAAAGATGGATGCCATCGGCTACCATTCTCTCGAAGCATGGGGCGGCGCTACCTTCGACTCCTGCATGAGATTCCTTAACGAGGATCCCTGGGAAAGACTCAGAAGGATCCGTGACAAGGTTAAGAACACCAAGCTCCAGATGCTGTTCCGCGGTCAGAACATCCTCGGATACCGCCACTATGCGGACGACGTTGTTGAATACTTCGTACAGAAGTCCATCGCAAACGGCATCGACATTCTCCGTATTTTCGACGCACTGAACGATCCCAGAAACTTAAAGACCGCGATAAACGCAACCAAGAAGGAAGGCGGTCATGTTCAGGCGGCTATTTCTTACACCACCGGTCCCGTTTACGACACCGAATATTACACCAAATACGCACGTCAGCTTGAAGAGATGGGCGCAGATTCCATCTGTATCAAGGACATGGCAGGTCTTCTCAAGCCCTACGATGCGTACGATCTCGTAAAGGCTATCAAGGAAACCGTCAAGGTTCCGATCCAGCTTCACACCCACTACACCGCAGGTGTTGCTTCCATGACCCTTATCAAGGCTATCGAAGCAGGCGTTGACGTAGTGGACACCGCAATCTCCCCCATGGCTATGGGTACCTCCCAGCCTCCCACAGAGCCGCTGGTAGCATCCCTTGCAGGCACCGAGTACGACACCGGTCTCGACCTTGCAAAGCTCGATGAGATCTCCAAGCACTTCATGCCTCTGCGCGAGAAGTACATGGAAAGCGGTCTTCTCGACCCCAAGGTGCTGAAGGTAGACGTAAACGCACTCCTCTATCAGGTACCCGGCGGAATGCTCAGTAACCTGGTTTCTCAGCTTAAGCAGGCAGGTAAGTCCGACAAGTTCATCGAGGTTCTTGAGGAAGTACCGCGCGTAAGAGCAGACGCAGGTTATCCTCCGCTTGTAACCCCCTCCAGCCAGATCGTTGGTACTCAGGCAGTATTCAACGTTATCATGGGCGAGCGCTACAAGAACGTTACCAAGGAATTCAAGGGTCTGGTTCGCGGTGAGTACGGTAAGTCTCCCATGCCCATAAAGCCCGAGTTCCAGAAGCAGATCATCGGCGACGCAAAGCCTATTACCTACCGTCCCGCAGACGATCTGAAGCCTGAGCTTGATGATCTCCGCGAAAAGGTTAAGCCCTGGGCAATCCAGGACGAGGATGTACTCTCCTACGCACTCTTTGAGCAGGTAGCAACCAAGTTCTTTGAGTGGAGAAAGAATCAGCAGTACGGCATCGACGCAGATCATGCTGATGCCGAAAATAAGATCCACACTGTTTAATTAAGACAAAACCGAGGCGACGCTTATGGCGCCGCCTCGCGTTTTATGTACTTTTGTTGAATAAAAATGGGGCTAACACAAAGTGAAAACATAATTGGTATCATGCCAATAAACAAGCTTGCTCTAATCTCCGACAACAGTATATTTCCTATGGTGTAACCCCATTAAAGCAAAAAATCTCGGTGTGACCTCGCGGTCACACCGATTTTCTTATTTGCCGTACTGGGACTTGACCCATTCGGTCACATCCACAAACTGACGGTAATCATTCTCTGCGGGATATTTCACATAGATCACCGAAAAGGTCTCAGTGCTTGAATATATCTCACAGCCGTCGCACATCTGTGCGGTGGTAAGCTCCTCAGTGGGAACTCGGTTGGGATCCTCTCCCTCGGTACTGCCCGAGTATTCAAAGCCCGCGGGAAGCTCGTCGGTGAGGAGCTGTCCGTCCTGCAGATAGTCGTAGAAATCATAGCCGTACACACAGCCGTTATAATACACCAGCGCTCGCTGGATCTCGCCACTGGGATACCCCGTTTCGGTACGCTGTACATCGGTTGTCTCACTGCCGTTCACAAATCTGCCGCAGGAAGCAGCCGTGAGGCATAAAACAGTGAGCAGTAATGCCATCAAACGTCTTTTCATATCACTTCAAATACTCCGCTGCAGTCTCGCAGATCGACTTCAGTGCGCCGTCCTCGAAGGGTACGATAATATCAGCACGCTCGCAGAGTCCCACGAAGGTCTTTTTGCCGCCCTCCAAGACAAACTTGTAGTAGCGCTCCCACGCATCGGCGTAATCCTTCTGAGACATACTCCAGAATTCGAGAGATACCGTCTGTGCAAGGCAGTAGTCGATATAGTAGAAGGGATAGTGGTAGATGTGAAGCTGTCTCTGCCAGCCTCTGCCGCCTGCGTAGAAGTCCACGTCGCCGAACTGCATATACGGACGGTACATTGCCTCAAGTTTCAGCCACTCCTCATGACGCTGTGCCGGAGTAAGCTCAGGATTGTCGTACACGATATGCTGGAAATGATCCACCATACAGCCGTAGGGAATGAAGATCAGCGCGGACTCGAGGTGCATATACTTTGCTCTCGGCGTATCGTCGCCGTAGAACAGATGCAGCCATTTCCACGCGAAAAATTCCATGGACATGGAATGACATTCACAGGACTCCATTGTGGGCTGAGCATTTTCCATGAACTCGAAATTGCGTGTGGTATATGCGGCAAATGCGTGACCCGCCTCGTGGGTGAGAACGTCAACATCTCCCGATGTGCCGTTGAAGTTGGAGAAGATAAACGGTGCCTTATATTCAGGGAATTCGGTGCAGTAGCCGCCTACCGCCTTGCCTTCCTTGGCAAGTACATCAAGCAACTCGTTTTCGTACATAAAGTTAATGAATTCACCCGTCTGGGGGGACATTTCCTCGTACATCTGCTTACCCGCCGCCATAATATCATCGGGTGTACCCATAGGCTTGGGATTGCCCTCCTTGAAGCTGAACGGATCATCGTAGATACGCATCTCATCCGGAGTAAGCCCGATGCGCTCCGCCTGACGGCGCTTTAACTCCTTTACGATGGGCACGAGATCGGTAACCACCTGACGGCGGAAGTTTGCCACCATTTCGGGGTCGTAGCAGTTGCGCGTGCGGCGCATATACGCAAGCTCGGTAAAGCTCTTGAAGCCAAGCTTGTGAGCGATCTCTGTGCGAACCTTTACAAGCTCGTCAAAAATGCCGTCAAGCTCCTCGGCGTGGGACATATAGAAGCCGCTTTCCGCTTTATATGCACCGTAGCGCACCTCGCGGTCGGGATTCTCCTTATACGCCGCAAGCTGTGAGATATTGAGAGTCTTACCGTCAAAATCGATCTTCGCGGATGCGATCAGCTTCTGATAGTCGGAAACCAGCTTGTTTTCGCGGCCGAGGAGGTCGATGACCTCGGGAGAGAAGGTCTTAAGCTCCATCTCCATATTCTTGAACAAAAGCTCACCCGCAACATCGGAAACCGCACTTCTGTAGGGCGACTCCAGAATCGCCAGCATCAGATTCTGCGAATGCTCCTGGAAAGCAGGCAATGCCATATCGTAAAACTCCTGCTCCGCCTCGTAAAACTTATCGCGTGTGTCGATGGAATTGCGTACAGACGCGATGGAGATCATAGTCTGTGCATGAACGCTTAATTTTTCCTGCTGACGGAACGCTTCAAGGACAGTCGCGCCATCCTTTGCATTTTTGACCTTTTCGGTGAGCTTGTCCATCTCGGCGCCAAGCGCTTCGAGATCCACACGCTCATAGGGCATATCGCCAAATTTCATGTAAGTATACCTCCGATTTTTTATTGTTTGTAGAATTACTTTTCCCATTCCCACGTGGCACCGTTATCGCGAGAAATATAGTTTCTTGCCGCATCACCGTATATTATCGGAATAACGACGCATCCATCCCGAGAATATGCCATATCGGCATATGCGCCGGAATCGGAAACGCCCTTCGGCGGAACGATATCCATAAGATCCCAATTGTGTCCGCCGTCGCGGGTGATGTACACATTGGGATTCTTTCCTTCGCGGGCGATGAATGAGATAAAGCCAAGCTCGTCGTCAATAAGCCCTCCGGCGTGGAGTCCATCTGTGCGATAATTGAGCAGCTTAAAGTTACGCCGCTTCTCCCAGGTCACACCGCCGTCCTCCGTAACATAGAAGAACACCTCACAGCGCGGCGTGGAAAGTATCACGGAGCCTCGCGTATCATTGATCATGTTAAGCTCCAGTGAGGTCGGCTCATAAACGAGAGCGGTAGTAGTCGGTGTATAGTCAAGCGAAAAGGATGTCCATGTTATACCGCCGTCCTTTGATGCGTAAGCAAGCGCATCTATCCAGTCTCCGTCGACATACTCGCCGTTATTTTCCCGTATCACCAGTACGATGCTGTCGCCGTCAATATAAAAGTCGCACAGATCGCTGAATCCGGTTAAATCGTAGCAGAACATCGCAGGAGTCGCTATAACAGGCTCTCCCGCTTTGACAAGCTGAATATACCCGCGTGTATCAACAGTCGCCGTATACTCCGAAAAATCGTTGCCGGAAGGTTCACTGCGGCTGTGGAGATAGGTATCTCCGACAAACGGTCTTGGCGCAAAGCCCACACCGCTTGCAGCATCGTAGCTGAAGAAGAAGTTGCAGCCG
This sequence comes from Candidatus Flemingiibacterium sp., assembly GCA_045586505.1. Taxonomy (GTDB): domain Bacteria; phylum Bacillota; class Clostridia; order Oscillospirales; family CAG-272; genus Flemingiibacterium. Next base: position 57,598 of record JAZNAL010000026.1, read on the forward strand.
CCGCAGACGGTATTATCATTTCTGCCGCTTTCAAGCGATACATACGAATGGTATTCTGCGAGCACTGTGACAACACCGCGTCCGTCTGCATAATCACCGTGATCGACCATATCAGTTATACAGATCACCAGCGGTTCACCATACAACCCGGTGTAGTATTCCGCAAGATAAGAAGCAAACGCTTCAATATCAAGAGCACCGTCAAGGGTGTATCTGTTAATATACGGCGCGGTCAGTATGACAGAACACGGTTCAGGGTCAGGTGCCTGCGTTTCCACAGGCGGAACGGTCTCATTTTGTGCTTCGGGGGGTGTCACGGTGTTTACCAAAAACAGCGGTGCGCTGTCGGTATCGGTGTCCACCTCATCATTAACAGTGCGGCATGATGCTATAAGGGGGCAAAGTATGCAGACAAGCAGTACCAATGCAAAATGCTTTTTCATAATGTATAACCTCCTCACGGAATCTTTTACACTGTGTTTGACGAAAAAGCACTCAAAAAGTTCCGTTGCTTTCACATTGTTTTCCATTACAGTTATATCTGCATATATCAGGGAATGCGTTTGCAGGGATACAACCGGCACCTTTAAACAGCACGAGATCTTCCCTGCAGGTTATATAATCACCGACGTTTCAGGCGGCAATTCCCGCCCTATATCCGCTGTACGCCATAGCTCGTTTTTCTTGTACAAGCTGTATCAGTTGCCTGCCTTGTAGTAGTTGATAAGACAGCCGCAGAGGATAATAGTGCGCTCGTCATCGGTAAGCTCGCCCATCTTCAGGGTGATCGCCTTGACGGAGCCGTCGCTCTTTATGATATATGCGGGGAACTCATACTTCGCCGCTTCAACAGCCCCACGGATATCCGGTACATAGATGTGATCGCCTACCGCAAAAACGTCTGCACTTTCGTAGAGGAACGGAAGCATACCCCAGTTGATAAGGTTGGAGCGATAGCGCTTGGTTGCGTATTCGACAGCGATGTTAGCCCAGCCTCCGAGCACCTTCTGGCAGGATGCCGCCTGCTCACGCGCGGAGCCGTCACCGGGCTTGTTGGCGTATACCACGCTTCCGATGCCCACATTCTTCGAATCAACCCCAGGCTTGATCTCACGGAGCTTTGCAAATACAGGAGCAAGCTCGCCCGCGTCGGTATTCTCGCCGTTCTGTCTTGCCTTCTCGAAGGTCTGCACCGCCTTGGCACGTCCAACATAGGCAGGATCCTTTCGGGAGAGTGCGAACTCGGACAGCTTTAAGGGATTGGAGCGATAGGACGATGTCTCACCCGAGGGGATAAGCTCGTCGGTGGTAGTTACGGGGTCAGTGATGACCGATGCCACGCGAAGGAGCAGATCCTCAGTCAGCTCGGACATTACAGGCCAGTCGGCGATGTTGGGACCGATCACAAGGTCTGCCGCTGTATCCGCCTTTCCGTAGCCCTTGTACACGCGGTGATCGTATACGGTAGAATCAAATTTATAATTGGGTGTGGTGTATTCCACCTCGATCTCGGTTGCGGGAGTGAGGATACCACCGTTACGCGCGGTTGCCGCGATGGAACGCGCATCCATAAGCGCTACTGCCGCGATCTGACCGTTTCCGGGCTTTGAGCCCTCGCGGTTGGGGAAGTTTCTGGTAGAATGACGGATGGAGAGACCGCCATTCGCGGGAACGTCACCCGCACCGAAGCAGGGACCGCAGAATGCGGTTCTGAGCGTCACGCCCGCTTCCATCAACTTCGCCGCCGAGCCGTTTCTGACAAGCTCAATATATGCGGGCTGGCTTGCGGGATATGCGGAAAGGTTAAACGCACCGCATCCGGTGGACTGCCCCGCCAGAATATCCGCCGCCGCAACAAGGTTATCAAACGTACCGCCGGCACAGCCTGCGATAACGCCCTGATCCACCTTTACGCCGTCCTTTGTGATCTTATCGGTAAGCGAGAGCTTGATGTTCGGATTGTCGAGCTGTTCAGCTACACTGAGTTCTACCTCGCGGAGAATATCCGCCGCATTGTCGATAAGATTTCTTACGGTATAGGTGTTTGACGGATGGAACGGAAGCGCAATCATAGGCTCAACGCTCGAAAGATCCACCTTTACCACGCCGTCATAGTATGCAAGCGAGCCGGGAGCCAGCTTCTTGTAATCGTCGGATCTGCCGTGGAGATCAAAATAGCGCTTGGTCTCTTCATCGGTCACCCAGATCGATGAGAGGCAGGTTGTCTCGGTAGTCATAACATCGATTCCGTTACGGAATTCGATGGGCAGGCTTGCAATACCGTCACCCACAAATTCCAGCACCTTGTTTTTAACAAAGCCGTTCTTGAATACCGCGCCGATTATCGCCAGCGCCACGTCCTGCGGACCGACACCGATCTTGGGCTTGCCGGTCATATGCACCGCGATCACCTCGGGGCGCTTAATGTCGTAGGTGCGGCAGAGGAGCTGCTTTACAAGCTCGGGACCGCCCTCACCGATCGCCATGGTACCAAGTGCACCGTAGCGGGTATGGGAGTGGGAGCCGAGGATCATGCGTCCGCACCCGCTCATCATCTCACGCATATAGGAATGGATGACCGCGATATGTGCGGGAACGTAGATGCCGCCGTACTTCTTCGCCGCGGACAAACCGAATACATGGTCGTCCTCGTTGATGGTACCGCCGACAGCGCAGAGGCTGTTATGGCAGTTGGTCAGAACATAGGGAATCGGGAATTTTTCAAGTCCGCTTGCACGAGCGGTCTGAATGATGCCGACATAGGTTATATCATGAGATGCCATCGCGTCGAATCTGATGCGAAGATCCTCGTCGTTCTTACCTGTATTGTGAGCGGTAAGTATCTCGTACGCCATAGTGTTTTTCGCGGCTTCTTCCTTGGAAATGCCGTCCTTGCCCAGCGCCGCAAGCTGTGATGCGGCATTGGCGTCGTCTTCGATGATCGTATTGCCGTATGCGAGATATGCGCCGCCGTGTATGAGTTCTACCATGTTAATTGTCCTCCAAAATGGAATTTTATCATATTACTATAATATGATACCACGAAAATATGAATATTTCAATATATTATTGATAGGTTTCCGCATCTTGCACGAAAAAAATCACAATTTGGCAAAGAAATTTACAAAAGAGCCTTTATATTTGCTCCGACATATGATAAAATATTAGTAATGAATATTATTATCACTACATCGGAGGACAAAATGGCAAAATACAGACGCGGCAGAATAAACGAAGAAATGGCAAAAGAGCTCTCGAACATTCTGCGTGAAATAAAAGACCCCCGCGTGTCGGACGCTTTTGTAAGCGTCACAGCGGCGGATGTTACACCCGATCTTAAATTCGCAAAGATCTACTATTCCGTGATGAGCGGTGACTCTAAGGAGGTCGGCAAGGGCTTGAAAAGCGCTTCCGGTTATATCCGTAAGCGACTCGCTGAGACTCTGAATCTCCGTCAGACTCCAGAGCTTTCCTTCATCACCGACGATTCAATAGCATACGGAGCACATATCAACTCGCTGCTTAACAAGATCGAATTTACCGATATTTCCGAGGATGAGGAGCAGGAAGATGAGTGAGCTTTCAAACATCACTTTTTCCGAGGTATGCGACCGGCTTGAAGCGGCGCAGAATGTACTCATTCTCACCCATATGCGCCCCGACGGAGATACTCTCGGATGCGCGTTTGCACTGCGCACACTGCTCCGCTCCCTCGGCAAGCGTGCCGAGGTCATAAACCCGGATGAAGCCGTTCCGAAACGGATCAACTTCATCTTCGGCGTGGATTCATTGCGTCCGGAAACTCTTCCCGCGGATTTCACCCCCGAATACATTCTTTCCGTAGACGTTTCCACCTCCAAGCTACTCGATAACTTAGAGGCGGAATACGGCGACAAGGTAGACCTTGCTATCGACCATCACGAGCTGGGCGTGCCCTTTGCAAAGGAAACCTACGTTGGCGATACCGGTGCCTGCGGCGAGATCATCGTCGACATTTTTAATGAGTTCAGATCCCGCGGGTACGACCTGCTTGATCGCGGGGCAGCCACCGCGCTCTGGGCGGCGATCTGTACCGATACGGGCAGCTTCAAATACGAAGCTGTAACCTCTGAGACTCATATGCGAATTGCGGAGCTTCACCGTGTGGGCATAAACCATTCCGAGATCGCACGCCGTATCTACGATTCCCGTCCCATCTCCCAGATACGTGCCACCCGTGCGGCTTTGAATGCTCTGCATTTTTACAACAACAGCCGCGTGGCTGTCATCAACTTCACCCACGCGATGATGATCGAAAACGATGTGTCGCGGGAGGACATTGAGGATATCATCTCCATCACCCGCGGAATTGAGGGAGTGGAAATCGGAATGACCATCAAGCAAAGTCCCGAGCATCCTACGCTTTACAAGGTCTCCATGCGTTCAAACCGCGTGGCTGACGTGGCAAAGCTCTGCGCTGTATTTGGCGGGGGCGGTCACAAGCGCGCGGCGGGCTGTACGCTGAACGCCGAAAACGAAAAGCTCGCCGAGGCGGCGCTTATGGAGGTTATCGAGCGCGAGCTTTCCCAGCTTGACGCGGCGGGAGCCTTTGAAGGAGCGGATGCGCTATGACCGAGCCTTCGGGAGTTATACTTTTAAACAAGCCCGAAGGGCTTACATCCCACGACTGCGTCATGCGTATGCGCCGACTGTTCGGCACCAAAAAGGTTGGCCACACGGGCACGCTTGACCCTATGGCCACCGGCGTTCTGCCCATTCTCATCGGCAGAGCTACCAAAGCCGCCGATCTGCTGGTTTCCGACAGCAAAAAATACCGCGCCGGACTGCGACTCGGCATCACCACCGATACCGAGGATACCTCAGGTGAGGTACTGACCAAGGCCGATTGCGTTCCGCCGGCGGAGGAAGTATTCCGCGTCTGCCGCGGGTTTACGGGCGACATCATGCAGGTACCGCCTATGTATTCGGCGCTGAAGGTCGACGGGCAGAAGCTTGTGGACCTTGCACGACGCGGCGTCAGCATCGAGCGGGAAGCACGTCCCGTGACGGTACATTCGCTGGATGTCACGGAAGGTTCTACCGAACGGAATTATATTCTGACAGTTCACTGCTCCAAGGGTACATACATCCGCACGCTCTGCGCCGATATCGGAGCCGCGCTCGGATGCGGCGGCGCCATGAGTTCCCTTACCCGTCTCGCAAGCGGCAATTTTGAGCTTGACGCCTGCACCACGCTTGATACGCTGGATGATATGAGCATGGATGAACGGTATTCATTGCTTTTACCCATTGAATCGCTGTTTTCAGATCTGCCGTCTGTAAAGCTTCCGCCATTCTTCGAAAAGTTGTCCCGCGACGGCAATGAGATATATCAGAAAAAGATAGGCACAAAATATTCCCAGGGTACACGTCTGCGTCTTATCGGCAAGAACGGCTTCTATGCTCTTGCCGAGGTACGCGACTATCAAGACGGCTCGGCTATCAAGGTTATAAAGCTGTTCTCTTTGTGAGGTAACGATGGCATTTAAGCTCATTACCGCCGACAACGGCGTAAAATACTTAAGCTCCGACAAGATCAAAGCCGCACACGGCTTTGCCACCCGCATAGGCGGTATCAGCCGCGAGGCGCACACCGAATCGCTCAACCTCGCCTTCGGGCGCGGTGATGCTGATGACACGGTGCTTGAAAACCTCCATCTGTTCGGGCAAGCGCTTGATATCCCGCCGGAGAGTATCATCAGTCGGCATCAGGTACACTCTGCTCGTGTGGTTTACGCCGACAAGTCCATGTGCGGCGAAGGATATTTTAAAGACACCACCGAAGAATGCGACGGATACGTCACCGATGTACCCGGTATCGCCCTCGGGGTCAAGACCGCCGACTGTGTTCCGATACTGTTCTGCGACTTTGACGCAGGGGTTATTGGAGCGGTACACGCAGGCTGGCGCGGCACCGCGTCCGGTATTGCGGCAGAATGTGTCAAAAAAATGTGCGCACTCGGTGCAGACGCCAAAAGCATCTGCGCGGCGATCGGTGCGGCGATACATTTCTGCTGTTATGAAGTAGGCGAGGATTTCCGTGAGTCGGTTACCCGACTTGCGGGTGCCGATTTGACGCATGAATTTATCAAAGAGCACAACGGCACGCTTCACGCGGATGTCGTAGGTATGAACCGCCACCTTCTGCTGGAAGCGAGTATCTGTGCCCAGAATATCGACATTTCGGAGTTGTGCACCTGCTGTCATCCGGAGCTGTTTTTCTCACATCGCTATTCACACGGAAAACGCGGCACCATGCTTTCTGTGATCTCGCTTTAGCCGTAGCATTTTGCCTGTGTGTGACAGCTTTGTGAAATTTTCAGTATTAAAGTGACGGTTAGCGGAAACTTTTCCGATTTATTATGTCAGCGACGCGATTGTTCAAGATTTATTCAAATAATTATGGTATACTTTTGTCGTGCCTTTACAAGGCACGATGGCTTTTTGTTTGGCATTGTCATAAATAACACCAAAATATATGGGGGGAAAAACCAATGATAGAAGTTAAAAACCTGGTCAAACGGTTTGGAAGCAAATACGCCGTCGATGACATCACATTCTCCATCGGCAAGGGCGAAATAGTGGGCTTCCTCGGACCGAACGGTGCGGGAAAATCCACCACCATGAATATCATTACAGGATATATGTCATCCACTCTCGGCACCGCTGAGATCGGCGGTATCAACATTTTAGAGAATCCGATGGAAGCAAAAAAGCTCATCGGCTATCTGCCCGAGCAGCCGCCGCTTTACCTTGACATGACCGTCCGCGAGTACCTTAATTTCGTGTACGATCTCAAGAGCTGCCGTCTGAACCGCAAGAAGCATCTTGAGGAGATCTGCCGCGTTGTCAAGATAATCGATGATTACAACAAAAACCGTCTTATTAAAAACCTTTCCAAGGGCTATAGACAGCGTGTGGGCATCGCACAGTCACTGGTTGGCAATCCCGCAGTCATCATTCTGGACGAGCCTACCGTTGGTCTCGACCCGAAGGAGATCATCGAGATCCGTTCGCTCATTAGAACACTGGGTGAGACTCACACCGTTATCCTCTCCACACATATTCTTACCGAGGTACAGGCAGTCTGTGACCGAATACTTATTATAAACTCCGGCAAGCTGATTGCCGACGAAAAGACTGAAAGCATCATAAATATGCTGGAGGGCAGTCTCCGTCTCAACGCACGCATCTGCGGTCCTCAGCGTGACATTCTGCGCGAGCTTCGTGCACTTCCCGAGGTCACCCGTGCTGAGGCGGTAGGAGAACGCGAAAACGACAGCTTTATTTACGCCATCGAAAGCAGTGCGGGCGTGGATATCAGAAAGCCGCTGTTCTTCATGCTGGCTAAAAACAACTGGCCGCTTATCGGTCTTGAATCTCAGGGTACCAACCTTGAGGATATCTTCATCTCGCTTGTGGACAAGAAGGAGCAGGCTCCCAAAAAATCCCGCGAGGTACCGCAGTTTGATATCAAGCTGCCCGAATCTGAAAATAAGGAGGAAGAAAACTGATGTTAGCTATATACAAGCGTGAGATGCAGGCGTATTTCACCTCACCCGTCGGTTATGTATTTATGGCTATGTTCCTTGCGGTCAACGCGTTTATTTTCGCATTCTGCACCCTCCTTATGGGCACTGGCAGCAGTGTATCAACTTATTTTACCTTCGTTATGTGGGCATTTATTGTACTTGTTCCCATACTTACCATGAAGCTCTTCTCCGAGGAGCGCAGAACGCGCACCGAACAGCTCTTACTCACCTCCCCCATCAGTCTTATGGGTATGGTAGCCGGCAAATTCTTTGCCGCATTCACCATGTTTGCAGGCACCTTCGTGGTAGGAAGTCTCATCAACTTCTCTCTGCTGTACAAGTACGGCACCCCCAACACCGCAACACTTATATCAAACTCCGTGGGCATTCTGCTTATCGGTGCGGCATTTATCGCCATCGGTCTTTTTATCTCGGCGCTGACCGAGAATCAGATCGTAGCCGCTGTGGGCACCATCGGTATCATTCTCTTCATGCTGGTCGTGGGCTTCCTCTCCAGCTTTATCGATGTATATGCCATCAGAGTAGCCCTTACCTGGATTTCCGTATTCAGCCGCTACAGCAATTTCAGCTACGGCATACTTGATATAGCATCACTGCTCTACTACTTCTCAATTTGCTTCATTTTCATGTTCCTCACCGTGCGCGTCTACGAAAAGCGCCGCTGGTCGTGATACGGAAGGGAGGAATTTTTAATGAATAAAAGCCAGAAAGCCCTTGAAGTGGGCAAGAAAGTCAAGCACGGCTCCTTATCCATACTGCTTACTGTGGTGGTTATCGCCGCCGTGGTCATCGTAAACGTAATTTTCTCGGCGCTGGCATACAAGAAAAACTGGTATGTCGACCTCACCACCGAGGGCATCTACGGTCTCTCCGATGCCGGACGCGCGATGCTGGATGAAATACAAGCGGACATAAAGATCCACTTCTGCGCCCCCTATGATACGCTTGAATCAAATGCCCCACAGAAGATGGTATTCGAGCTTGTTAAGGAAATGGCGTCCGAGTACGACAACATCACCTACGACACACTCGATCCCGTAAAGAATCCCTCCTCGGTCATCAAGTACAAAAACTCCGTGTCGGATTCCATCAACTCGCAGACCGTCATTGTTGAAAGCGGCTCCGAGTTCCGCGTATTCGCACTGGAAGCGCTGTTTATGTTAGATACCGACACCTCTACTGTATGGGCGTTCAACGGCGAAAAGAAGCTGATAACCGCTATGGTACAGTGCACTCAGGCCGAGACCCCCATCGCGTACTTCACCCACACTCACGGTGAGTCCATCTCCAGTACCATGTACCAACTGTTCTATGATGCGGGCTACGAGCTTCGCACCATCGACCTCACCAAGGAGGAGTTCCATGAGGACGGCAGACTGCTGGTCATCTCCAACCCTCTCTATGACTTCGAGGGCATTTCCGAAGCAACCGCAGGCAGAAAGTCCGAGATCGAAAAGATCGACGATTTCCTTGACGGCTTCGGCAACCTGATGGTATTCATGGATCCCGACACCGAGCACCTTCCCGAGCTTGAGGCGTTTCTTGTGGAATGGGGTATCGAATTTGACGATTCCGTGCTGAGAGATCCCTCGAACTCCATCGACACCAATCACTACGCGCTGTCCGGTCAGTATTCTCTCGAGGAGGATTCCCTCGGTGCTTCGCTTGTCAGCGATATCATCTCCGTGGGCACCGTTCCCAAGACAATCGTAAACTACGCAAGCCCCATCAATCTGCTTTGGGACTACAACAACAACCGTCAAACCTCCACCGCTATCTACACCTCTGACAAAGCACAGAAATATGTGGACGGCAAGGTCGTCGAGGAGGGACGGTTCCCGCTGGTTGCACTCAGCTGCGAGACTCGCTATATTGACAACACCCCCCATCACTCCTATGTATTCGCCATCGGCTCCAAATACTTCACCGCCGACATCTTCCTCAGCCCCACATACGCAAACAGCGATATCATCTACACGATGATGCGCGCTATGGGTAAGGTACAGGTGCCGATCGACCTTAATTTCAAGGTGTTCGAGGATGAATCCCTTGATATACTCGAATCCGAGGCAGGCGCATGGACTTGGGCACTTGCTGTCGCTGTTCCCGCGGTTGTTTTTGGCACCGGTATAATTATCTGGATCAGGAGAAAACACGCATGACAGAACAGGAAAAAAACGAGCTTCAGAACGGAAACGCCACAGAAGCGGAGCAGTCCACCATATTCTCCGCCCCCGAGATCCCCGAACCTACGCTCAATCAAAAAAGACGCGCAAGCGCACTTAAAAAGCAAGGACGCCTGATACTTATCATGACGATCATCGTCGCAGTCGCTATCTGTGCGTACTTCTTTGCGGTGCTTCCCATCGTCAACTATGTTGAGGAAGTAACCAAGGAGACCGTGGAGCTGCTTGACGGCGAGCTGCTGGGTACCAATGACCGAATCCTCCTATTCGAGCACTATGATCGCAAGGATATTCAGTCCATTGATATCCATAACGAGTACGGTGAGTACGGATTCTATTACGATGAGACCGAAGAAGCATTCCAAGTGAAGGACCATCCCGGCGCACCTTACGATAAGGAGCTTTTCTCCTCGCTGGTAGTAAGCACGAGCTACGCGCTCTCCATGGAGCGAATAACGATGGACTGTGAGGATTTGTCCGAGTACGGACTTGCGGAGGAGCAGAACCCCGCGTGGTTCACACTCACCACCCGCGATGGTAAAACGAACACGGTATACATTGGCGATCTTATCCCCAGCGGCGCCGGCTACTACGTCCGCCATGAGGCCAGAAATGCGGTTTATGTCCTTGACAACACTATCGGTAATACAGTGCTCAAGCCCATTGAAAACATGATCACCGCAATGCTGACCCTTCCTATGAATGCCAACGACTACTTCACCATCCAGAATTTCGCGGTAATGCAGGGCAAGGATGTAAACGTCATGCTCACCTACTTTGATGAAACAGCTAAAGAAGCCGCAGCAGCCACTAGCGCATATCAGATGGTCTATCCGTCAGGCTATGCGGTAAATACATCAAACTACACCGTCGTCCTCGAGCTGCTTTCCGAGTTCTCAGGCGCCTCCACCTTAGCATATGCCCCCACCAAGGAGGAGCTTGACGAATACGGTCTTCTTGAGCCTGCATTCAGCATCTACTACGAATATCAGGAAATCGAACAGCATGTATTTTTCAGTGCGAAGAATGAAAACGGCAATTACTACGCTTATTCGCCGCTGTTTGATCTTGTCACCGAGCTTGACGGTGCCACAATGGCATGGCTTGAATGGGATCTTATCAAATGGGTCGACACCCCTGTCTTTCTGATGAACATCAACGATGTTGCCACTGTCACCGTTAAGAGTGATACCGCAACACGCATCTATGATCTTGCAGGCGAGGGGCAGGAGCTTATAGTCACCGAGCGCGAGACCGGCTTCAAGCCTGAGGTCCATAACTTCCGTAATTTCTACAAATCCCTCCTCTCCATCTATTTGCAGGGCTACGCCACCGATGATATCACCGAAGAGGAAATTACCGCTCTCAAAGCGGGTGAGGCATATCTGACGCTGACCATCGAGACCCGCGCAGGAAGGATCACCGAATACAAATTCTACCCCTACTCCACCAGACGTGCATATTACACGGTAGACGGCGAAGGACGGTTCTACATCCTCCGCGACATGGCAACCAAGATAATATCCGACTGCGAGAAGGTCATGACCAACACCGAAGTCGATTCGGATGCACACAGCTAACAAAAAAACGGGCCAAAACAGCCCGTTTTTTCTATTCGTTATTTAGCCGAGATTCTTTCCCATAGCGGCGAGAATGCTCTTGATCTTACCCATAACTCCGTCAAACTCATCGGGAGTCAAGGACTGCTTGCCGTCGGACAGCGCCTTTGCCGGATTGTTGTGAACCTCTATCATAATACCGTCTGCGCCTGCAGCAACAGCGGCAAGTGCCAGAGGCTCAACCAGCCAACTGGTACCGCCCGCATGGCTGGGGTCAGCAACTACCGGCAGATGCGACAACTTCTTGAGCACGGGGATTGCCGATACGTCGAAGGTGTTGCGGGTAGTTGTCTCGAAGGTGCGGATACCGCGCTCGCAGAGGATAACGTTCTCGTTACCGCCCGCCATGATGTACTCAGCGCTCATTAAAAGCTCCTCGATTGTATTCGCAAGACCGCGCTTCAGAAGGATAGGCTTGCGTGTGTGACCAAGTTCCTTTAAAAGCTCGAAGTTCTGCATATTTCTCGCGCCGACCTGAATGATGTCCACGTTTTCAAACAGCGGAAGATGTGCCGCATCCATGATCTCGGTAACGATGGGCAGACCGGTCGCCTTCTTGGCTTCAAGAAGCAGCTCGATTCCCTCGGCTTTAAGTCCCTGGAACGCATAAGGAGAGGTGCGCGGCTTGAACGCGCCGCCGCGAAGTATTGTGGAGCCTGCGGCATCCACACGGCGCGCGATCTCACAGATCTGCTCCTCGCACTCTACAGAGCAAGGACCGCTGATGACCTGAAAATGTCCTCCGCCGATCTTGATTCCGTTTCCGATATCCACAATCGTATCATCGGGATGGAACTTACGGTTAGCGTTCTTGTAGGGCTCCTGCACACGCTTGACTTCTTCAACGATATCGATTGTACGCAGGTTATCTATGTCGATCTTGGCGGTATCGCCTACAAGACCGATGATCGTGGTATGCAGACCGTCAACCAGATGTGCCTGCAGACCGGGAGTTTTTTCAAGATCAGCCACAAAGCTCGACACGAGCTCTTTTTTTGTGTTTGGTTTTATAATTATGATCATTGGTTTATATATTCCTCACTATCATTTTAGGTAATTAAAATTTTAATACATTATATATTTTATCACGTTAATACAAAAATTGCAAGAGGAATATAAAAAGTTGACATTCTTCTAACATTTTATGTAAAAAATATTCTTATTCTTCCGTTTTTTGCTTAAAGCTCTTCCGGCGTTACGAGCTCCGGAAGTGTCCTCGGAACCCGCTTCAAAGGGTCATATATAAATTTGCGGCAGACGTACTCTTTATCAACCACACCGCGATGTGTACAAAGCATATCCTCGGTCGCTTTTATCTCCGTCGCAAAGCGGCAAAATTCGCATATACGTGGAATATCGAAATCTTTTTTCATGGGCTCCGTCCTTTCACTTGGGATATTACTATTGTACCATGGGCAGTTGAAATTGTCAAGAAAAAGTTAGAGAAGGCAGGCTTCTATCCGATCAACGTAGTTATGGTGCTTTCATCAGCAGAAAGCTTGATAAAGCGCAGTTTCAGCGCCCATGGTATCAGATTTTTTAAAAAAAGTCAACTTTTTTTAAAAAAGGGGTTGCAATTCATAAAAAGTTGTGATATACTGTTAGTGTAAGTTAGAATTTAATAAAAGGAGAGTGGGTCATCGGCCCACTCTTAATTTATGCCGCGGAGCATTTCCGCAGTATTGGAGTGTAACAAGTGAAACCGAAGAAACCGACAAAAAACATTGTCGGTACCGTAACCGAGGCACTGAAGCCCGTGATAAACGAGCTCGGCTACTCGGTCTGGGACATTGAATATGTCAAGGAAGGTGCCGACTATTTCCTGCGCTTCACCATCGACCGCGAGGACGGCATCAACATCGAGGACTGCGAAAAGGTGCACCGCACCATCGATCCTCTGCTTGATGAGCTCGATCCCATCGAGGACGCATATCACCTTGAAGTATCCTCTCCCGGAGTTGAGCGTGATATCAAGTACGACTGGCACTACGAGGTGCTGATCGGAGAAAAGGTGGAGCTTCGTCTTTTCGCCCCCATCGAAGCTTACCCCGGCAAAAAGGCATTTGTGGGTATCCTCAAAGCATATGAGGAAGGAATAATCACCCTTGACTTAGACGGTGCCGACTACGTAATCCCGCACACATCGGTCTCAAAAGCGAGAACCGTGTTTGATTTCTAAATAATATTCAGAAAGGTTTGGTTTTAGAAAAATGAATTCCGAATTGTTTGAAGCGCTTGAACTTCTCGAAAAAGAGAAGGGCATAGCAGTCGATTATATGCTTGAGCGTGTGGAAGCAGCTCTCATCAGTGCATACAAGCGTGACAGAGGCGGTCTTGCAAACGTGCGCGTTGAGATCAACAAGAACAAGAAGAGCATCCGTATGTTTGAACAGAAGGCAATCGTTGAGGAAGTGCTTGATCCCGAGCAGGAGATCAGCCTTGAGGAAGCCATCAAGGTAAACAAAAAGTACACCCTCGGCGGTGTCTGCGAGACCGAGCTCAAGCCCAAGAATTTCCGCCGTCTTTCGGCGCAGACCGCAAAGCAGGTCATCATTCAGGGCATCCGCGAGGCTGAGCGCTCTATGATGATCAAGGAATATGAAAGCAAAAAGGAAGAGATCATCACCGCTATCGTCGACAAGGTGGATCCCGAGAACGAGGATGTACTGGTCGATACCGGCACAAGCAAGGTATACCTCAAGAAGCAGGATCAGATCCCCGGCGAAAAGTTTAATGTGGGCGACCGCATCAAGGTATTCATTACCGAGGTTATGAAAGAGACCCTCCGCGGTCCGCTGGTATCCCTCTCCCGTACTGCTCCGGGGCTTGTAAAGCGTCTTTTCGAGCTTGAGATCCCCGAGATCCAGGACGGTACCGTAGTAATCATGAGCGTCACCCGTGAGGCAGGCTCCCGCACCAAGATGGCAGTCATGAGCCGCGACCCCAACGTAGATCCCATCGGCTCCTGTATCGGTAATCGCGGAATGCGTATCCAGAATATCGTCAATGAGCTTCGCGGTGAAAAGATCGACATAGTCAAATACAGCGAGGATCCCGTAGAATATATCAGTGCGGCACTTTCTCCCGCTGTTGTCAAGGACGTTGTCCTGGATTCCGAAAAATCCTGCCGTGTTGTGGTAGACGCAGATCAGCTCTCCCTCGCAATCGGTAAGGAGGGTCAGAACGCCCGCCTTGCCGCACGTCTTACCGGCTTCAAGATTGATATCAAGACCAAATCGGCGCTTGAAGAAGAGGAAGCCGCAAAAAAGGCATTTATCGACGCCGCTGACTACGATACCGAAGCAGACGAACAGATCTGACCATGGAAAAACAGCTCAGAGTAAAACCAAGATAACGGCTCCGGTGCAATATATCAAAGTGTATCGGAACCTAACATAAAATACGGGAGGAATTCGTATTTTGCAGGAAACGACCAAGGTAAGTCCAAAGAAAAAGATACCCGAGCGCAAATGCCTCGGATGCGGCGAATCAAAGCCCAAAATGACGCTTGCGAGAGTGGTGCGTTGCCCCGACGGTACCGTATCCCTCGATCTGACCGGTAAAAAATCCGGCCGCGGCGCGTATGTATGCCGAAATGTTGGCTGCCTCAAAAAATGCAGAAAGCGCAGAGCTATTGAGCGCAGTCTTGAGGTAGAGATACCCGACGAGGTATACGACGCTATTGAAAAGGAGCTTGCAGACAGTGAATAACACCGAAACAAGAAACGGCTCCGAAAAGCATGAGGGCATACACGTCATAAGTACGAGCGGCAAGAAGAAGCTGCTCGGTCTTTTGGGATTTGCCGCCCGTGCACGCAGAATTGTGTGCGGTACAGATTTTTGCCGTGATGAGATAAGACGCGGCAGACTGCCCCTTGCACTGGTTGCCTCCGATGCATCGGCAAATACCTTCAAGCGCATCGCCGACGCCTGCAGATATTACGGCACAGACCTCTGCCGTATCCCGCTTACAGCCGATGAGCTGTCAGCGCGTATAGGAAAGACCGCGAACATAACGGTCGTCGGTATCACCGACACAAATTTCGTCGCCGGTATTACCGCGCTGATCGATGACTCCGAACACTGATATTACCGTACCGAAAGGATGATTGATACAATATGGCAGAAACCAAGAAAAATCAGACTAAAATAAGCAGTCTCGCAAAGGATCTCGGCCTCAAGAACAAGGATCTTTTGGAGGTACTGTCCGCAAGCGGCATTGACAGCAAGTCACATTCCGCCTCCCTTGACCCCGAAGAATTCAATCTCGTGATGAACGCACTCACCGAGCGCGCTCAGATAGACAATATCGGCGATTATCTTGACGGCAAGGCTAAGATAATCGTTGAATCCCCCAAGCCCAAAGAACCTAAGAAGGAAGCTCTGACAGCTGAGGAGCCTAAGAAGGAAGCGCCCAAAGCCGAGGAGCCCAAGAAGGAAGCTGCCAACATCGAAGAAGCCAAAAAGCCTGCTCCCAAGGCTGAGGAACCTAAGAAAGAATTCCCCAAGCGCGATGATAACCGTCCGCAAGGTACGCAGCCCCGCGATAACCGTAGCGGTAACCGTCCCCAGGGTGGATTCCAGCCCCGCGATAACCGCGACGGTAACCGTCCCCAGGGTGGCTTCCAGCCCCGCGATAACCGCGACGGCAACCGTCCTCAGGGTGGATTCCAGCCCCGCGATAACCGCGACGGCAACCGTCCTCAGGGTGGATTCCAGCCCCGTGATAACCGCGACGGCAACCGTCCTCAGGGTGGATTCCAGCCCCGTGATAACCGCGGTGGCAACCGTCCCCAGGGTGGCTTCCAGTCTCGCGACAACCGCTCTCAGGGAGGCTTCGGCGGCGGATTCAAAGATAAGGATTCCGGAGGCGAGCGTCGCAGCAACAAGACCCGCGAGCCGATACACACCTATACCCGCGGTCAGAATGCCGGCAAGAATACCGGTGAGAGCCGCATAGTCGATATGCGCACCACCACCGTCGATCTCGACAAGTACGACGAGCGCCTTGAAAATCTCGCTACCGAGACCGGCAAGAACGAGCGCGGCGAAAAGCAGAAGCTCAAGAAGCAGAACAACCGCGACGGACACAGCCAGCGTGAAAAAGAGCGCATGGCTATGGAAAAGCTTCGCAAGCAGGGCATCGAGAAGGCTAAGAAGCAGCCGCTTCAGATCACCGTTCCCGATGAGATCTCCGTCGGCGAGCTGGCATCCCGCCTCAAAGTCACCGCGGCAGAGGTCATCAAGCGCCTCATGCTCCTCGGTGTTATGGCAACCGTTAATGAAGTCATCGACTACGACACCGCATACCTTGTTGCCGATGAGCTTGGTGCAAAGGTGACAAAGGAAGTCGTTATCACTATAGAAGAGCGTCTCTTTGACGAGGCAGAGGATAAGGAAGACGATCTCATTCCCCGCAGTCCCGTTGTCTGCGTAATGGGTCACGTTGACCACGGCAAGACCTCCCTGCTTGACGCTATCCGCCATACCAATGTTACATCAGGCGAAGCAGGCGGTATTACCCAGGCAATCGGTGCATATCGCGTACGTCTCAACGATCGCGACATCACCTTCCTTGACACCCCAGGTCACGAAGCGTTCACCTCCATGCGTGCACGCGGCGCTAAGTCCACCGATATCGCGATCCTCGTTGTAGCGGCAGACGACGGCATCATGCCCCAGACCGTTGAGGCGATCAACCACGCTAAGGCGGCAGGCATTGATATAGTAGTTGCAATCAACAAGATGGATAAGCCCGAGGCAAACCCCGATGTGGTTAAGCAGGAGCTTACCAAATATGAGCTTGTTCCCGAGGAATGGGGCGGCGATGTCATCTGTGTTCCCGTATCGGCGCTCACCGGTATGGGTATCGATGACCTCTTGGAGAATCTTCTCCTCGTTGCGGACATGAAGGAGCTCAAGGCGAACCCCAACCGTCGCGCAAAGGGTCTTGTACTTGAGGCAAAGCTCGACAGGGGACGCGGTCCCGTTGCAACCGTGCTCGTTCAGAACGGTACGCTCAATACGGGCGATATCGTGATCGCCGGTACCGCCGTAGGTCGTGTCCGCGCAATGACTGACGATAAGGGCAGAACCGTTAAGAATGCAGGACCTTCCGTGCCTGTTGAGATCATCGGTCTCTCCGAGGTTCCCGAATCCGGTGACGAGTTTGCGGCAGTCGAAGACGAGCGTATGGCTCGTGAGCTTGCCGAGCAGAGACGCGAAAAGGCGAAGAATGAGCAGTTCAAGGCTAACGCCAAGGTCAACCTTAACGACCTGTTCGCTCAGATCTCCGAGGGCATCAAGGACCTTAATATCATCGTCAAGGCAGACGTGGGCGGCTCCGCTGAGGCTGTCAAGCAGTCTCTCCAGAAGCTCTCCAATGAGGAAGTCCGCGTAAACATCATCCACACCGCTGTCGGCGGCATCACCGAGGGCGACGTAATGCTTGCGGCGGCATCCAATGCGCTGATCGTCGGCTTCAACGTCCGTCCCGACAAGTCCGCTATCGATAAGGCGGAGCGTGAGACTGTTGAGATCCGCACATACCGCATCATCTACGAGTGCATCGAGGAGATCGAAGCGGCTATGAAGGGTATGCTGGCTCCTAAGTTCAAGGAAGTTGTGCTTGGTCATGCCGAGGTCCGTCAGACCATTCACGTTCCCAGTGTCGGCACCATCGCCGGCTCCTATGTACAGGACGGTAAGGTTTCGAGAAACGCGCAGATACGCGTAGTACGCGACGGCGTGGTGATCTTCGAAGACAAGATCTCCTCCCTCAAGCGCTTCAAGGACGACGCAAAAGAAGTGGCTCAGGGCTACGAATGCGGTATCGGCCTCGATCGCTTCAACGACATCAAGGAAGGCGACATACTCGAAGCATTTGTAATGGAAGAAATCAAGGCATAAAGAAATCGGGGCTGCTTCGGCAGTCCCGATTTTTCTTATCTGTATCCCATCTGTGTGACATTATAGATACGGATTATTTGCATTTTATCAAGCTCTTGCATAAAGCTTGTTCCAATAGCGGAATTTGTCCCGATTTATGGACAAAAACTGATCCTTTGTCAGTCTGTATGACCAATTACCCTCGGCAATGCCGGGCTTATTGATGCGGGTGTCTCCACCGAACAGAAGCAGGTCCTGTACGGGCATTATAAGTATTCCCGCGTGGCTTTGGTACATGGTGCGAAGCAGATAATCGTAGCTTTCGTCAAGCTCGCTTCCCGTATAGCCGCAGTAATCGAACACCCGGCGTCGGGTTGAATCGTCAAGCTCCCATACATAGCCCAGCAGAGTGTTATTGTCGTGTGTACCTGTGTAGGCAACGCAGTTTTCCACATAATTGTGGGGAGTATGCGTGGACGGTGCTTCGTCAAGGAAGCCGAACTGCAGCACACGCATTCCCGGGAAGCCGCTGTCAGAAACGAGCTTTTCTACCTCGGGAGTAATGTCGCCAAGATCCTCCGCGATGATAAGGCGGTCCTTGCACATAGGCGCAATGGCATTTATCAGCTCCATACCGGGTCCCTTGACCCATTTGCCGTTGCGTGCAGTTTTCTCGCCTGCGGGGATACTGTAATAAGCCTCAAGTCCGCGGAAATGGTCGATGCGCACACCGTCGAACATCTCAAGCATAAAGCTCATGCGCTCACGCCACCAGGAGTAGTTGTCGGACTTCATATATTCCCAGTCATAGAGCGGGTTTCCCCACAACTGACCATCCGCCGCAAAGTAGTCCGGCGGAACGCCTGCCACGGCGACGGGATGCCCCTTGGAATCAAGCTGAAACTGTTCGGGCGCACTCCATACATCGGCGCTGTCCCAAGCGACGTAGATCGGGATGTCGCCAATGATCTTGATGCCCTTTTCGCTTGCGTATTTCTTGATCTGCGCCCATTGGGAGAAGAACATATACTGCGTAAACTGCCACATCTCAAGTATCGCCGCATCGGGCACATCCACAGTCCATTCGTCCCATGCAGTATCGCCGTTTGCCGCACGGAGCGCCATGTATCGGCAGAACTGGTTGGTATTTGGATGTGACTCCAGAAATTCCTCAATAGGACGCTTATTTGTCATTCTGGATGCCGCCTTTGCAAGCAAGGACAGACGTTCCTTGTTAAGTCGGTCGAACTCGCAAGCATAAGGCGTTTCCTGCTTTGCATCGGCAAGCTCCGCGGAAGTTATAAGCCCAATATCGCAGAGCATGGGCAAGTCGATAAAAAACGGATTGACGCTGAATGCGCTGAAAGATTTGTAAGGCGAATTTGCCTCATCGGGCAGGCAGAAAGGAAGCGTCTGCCAATAGGTAAAACCGCAATCGGCAAGAAAATCGATCCACTCGAATGCCGCTTTTCCAAAAGAGCCCTCGGAATGCTCGCCCCATAGTGAGGATACGTGCAAAAGCACGCCGCTTGAACGCTTCATATTTACCACTTACTTCGAAATAACCATCTTACCGAAGTATTCGGGTCTGTGGAAGTCGGGCTCCGGTGCAACAATGGGCGCCCATGAGCCAAACGGTGCATCCGCGTTCTCATCGCATTTATAGAAATTGCCAGACATTACGGTGCTTTCATTAAACTCGGTAATTCCGAATATCTTCTTAAGCGAAGCAATCGGCACGAAGTGAATAATTTCCCAACCGTCAAACCCTTTTGAAAGCTTAACCGGGAAGCGATCAACGCCGAGGCTGTCGAGAAATACTCTGTCATCTCTGCCTTCGCCGAAGCCTACAAGAGTAACAGCCAGACTGTTGCACTCGATGTTGAGATAACGGCGCTCGTCCGAGCCTTCATCGTGCATATTGAAGAAAAACTCCATACAGCTGTCCATCCAAACCATGCCGTCAGGCTGTGTTTCCACCGAAACGGGATTCTTTTCCTCGCAGAAAAGGCGGATGTAAAGTCCCTCGTCGGAGTCGCCCGTTGCGGCATATATAACCTGTCCGAAGGTTTTGTAAGCGCGTTCCGCGCCGCCCCAAACATAGCTGTCCACATCTGCACGCTCGATGCCGCTCCAATCTGCGGGGACCTTGTCTGTTATTTTGAGATTGTATTGTTTCATTGGTACGTTCCTTTCAGTATTATAAAATAGCTTGAGACTTGGATATATATCCGCTTTTACATCGTCAGAATGCCAAACGCATCAAGCACGGACGAAACAAGTATCGCGACAATGAAGATGGGAGCAATATATTTGATCATTACGGTGAACAGTCGCTTCGCCTTGAAGGTACCGCCAATATCCAGCTCATCGATAAAATACTGCGGTTTTAATACGAAACCGACGAGTATCGTGGTGAAGAATGCCGCGATCGGCATCATTATGTTGTTGGCGATGAAGTCGAAGAATGTGAGCAGGTCGTCAAGACCGAGGGGCTGTACTTCCTTGAACACATTGAAGCCAAGGCAGGTGATAACACCCATCACCAGGCTGAATGCAAGCACCATAAGGCAAGCGGGAATACGCTTTATCTTCATCTTATCCTGCAGGATAGATACGACCGTCTCCATAAGCGATATGGACGAGGTCAGTGCCGCGAAGAATACCATCACAAAGAAGATCGCTCCGATGATATTTCCGCCGGGCATATAGTCGAATACCTTCGGAAGGGTGACGAACATAAGCGTAGGCCCCTTGCCGAGAGCTTCCTCGTTTCCGCCGGAGAATACGAATACCGCCGGTATGATCATAAGACCGGCAAGGAAAGCAACGCCGGTATCGAAGATCTCGATCTGGTGAATGGACTTCTCAATGCTGATGTCCTTTTTCATGTAGGAGCCGAAGGTTATCATTATACCCATAGCCAGCGACATGGAGTAGAAAAGCTGTCCCATTGCCGCAACCAAGGTCATTATTGAGAATCTGGAGGGATCGGGCGTGATATAGTAAAGCACTCCGTCCCATGCGCCGGGCATTGCAACGATTGTATACACAGCGATGCCGAGAATAAGCACAACAAGCACCGGCATCATGACCTTGCTGACCTTCTCAACCCCCTTCTCAACGCCGAGCATGACAATGACCGCGGTAAGTACGATGAATAAAAGGAACCATACGATAGGCTCACCGATCAGCTTCAGATAATCCGAGAAATAATTATCTCCCGCCATTATGTGCACCTGACCTGTTGTAAAGCCTGCTATGTATTTCATTACCCAGCCGCCGATGACCGAGTAGTATGGCAGAATTATCGCAGGGATAAAAGCTGCAAGGTAGCCGACAAAGGTAAAGCGCTTGTCAAGCTGACAAAACGCATTGATCGCCGACTGTCCCGTTTTGCGTCCGATAGCGATCTCCGCTGCCATCAGCGCAAAGCCGAAGGTCACGGCAAGAATGATATAAACGAGCAGGAAAATACCGCCGCCGTATTTTGCGGCAAGATAAGGGAAGCGCCAGATGTTGCCAAGTCCCACCGCTGAACCCGCGGCAGCAAGTACAAAACCGATCTTTCCCGTGAACGAACTTCTTTTCTGATCCACAGTTTTGTCCTCCGTATTATGTAATACCCTTCTATTGTATCACAAATTTTATAAAATGGCAATGGGTTTTTGAATTTTGCATGTTGTTTTGTTCACTCGGTGAGTTCCCCGTACATTTTTCAAATTTCCCGATGGCAAGTGATATTTCACGTTTTATGACAAAGCTACTTATTTGAAATAACAAAGATTTATTCGGTCGGCTTGCACCTCAAAACTGCCGTGTTTTCAGTGATAATTCGTTATGATTTACTTTACGGCGAAAACCCACGGCACAAATCGCATTTTTTATTGACAATTATCCGCTTTTGTGGTATAATCTTATCTGCGACTCGGTCGAGCGATCGCGTGGTATGGCGCCGAAAGGTATTACCGCGAGGAAAGTCCGGGCTTCACAGGGCAGGATAACGGATAACGTCCGCCGAGGGTGACCTCCGGGAAAGTGCAACAGAAATAATCCGCCTGCATGCAGGTAAGGATGGAAAGGCGAGGTAAGAGCTCACCGACTCCTTGGTAACAAGGAGTGCCATGTAAACCCTATCCGAAGCAACACCTATGGGAGTGCGAAAGCAATGTTTTGTCCGACAGAATCC
>JAZNAL010000027.1:0-8414 GCA_045586505.1 Candidatus Flemingiibacterium sp.
GGTACAAACAGGTAAACCACGGTTATGGCGAAGACCAGCACAAGCATGGACATACTCCATACCGAGCAGTACTTTTTAAGCGTGCTGAGAATTTTCAGATTTTCGTGAGTAGCAAGTTTCTGTGTCTTTCCAAGCCTTGCCGCCGCGGTGTTTTTGCCCGTGTCAACGACAATGGCTCTTCCATTTCCCGCCGTCACCACGGTGGTGGCGAATGCCATGTTTGCCTGGCGCTCGATGGGAAGTGAATGGGAGAAGTTCTGAAACTTCGCGTCCTTGGAAACGGAGGAATGAACGCCTGTCAGCGTGCCTTCGTTGATCATAAGTCCGTCGGACATGAACAGTCGGCAGTCTGCGGGGACGATGTCACCCGCTGAAAGGAAGACTACATCTCCCGGCACAAGAGAGCGCATATCGATGAGTGACGGCCTGCCGCCTCGGAGCACCTTTGCGGTGGGAAGGGAATATGCGGTCATACCCTCCAGCACCTTCTGCGCCTTGAAATAGGTGAAAAGTGCCGCGCCGTAGTTGATCAGCAGTATGGTGACGATAACCCCCGATGCGATTGGCACATCGAATATGGTCGCAGCGAAAACCGCGGCAAGCAGAAGGAGTGCCGTGAAGTCGGTAGGGATGAGCTTCCTAATATTCTGCTCACTTGGAGTATTGTAAACATTGTTCTTGCCAACCTCGCGCCGTTTACTCCGAACGGCGTCGGGCGACAATCCTTTTCCACGGTCTGTAGAATAACGATTCTCTATCTGCTCGATAGATTTATCGTACCAGACCTCATTATATTCGTTCATACTCATGCCAGATCAAACGCCAGCGCGTCGTCGCGGACGCTGAGCGCCGCCATAGTCAGACGTTTTTCGTAATTCTTGATAATCTCTCCCGCAAGCTTATCCTCCACCTGGGTCTGGATGTAGCGGCGGAGATTACGGGCACCGTATTTGCGGGAGTAGGACTTCTCGGCAATAAGCTTTGCGGCTTCTTTGCTCCATGCAAATTTCATGTCGCGCTCGGAAAGTGCGTCGCGGAGCTCGCCAAGCATTATATCTGCAATGCGGGCGAAATCCTCCACCTCGAGGGGACGGAAGGTCACGATCTCGTCGATGCGGTTAATAAATTCGGGGCGCAGGAACTCGGAGAGTGACTTCTCGGTCTTATCCTCGGCAAGGGAGCGGTTTTCCGTTCCGAAGCCTGCCTTGGCCGAGCCCACCGACGAGCCTGCGTTGGTGGTCATTACAAGGATGGTGTTGGAGAAGTCTACGACTCTGCCGTGAGAATCTGTAATCTTGCCATCGTCAAGAATCTGCAGAAGGATGTTTAAAACATCCGGATGCGCCTTTTCGATCTCGTCAAGCAGTACCACGGAATAGGGGTGGCGGCGGATCTTTTCGGTAAGCTGACCCGCTTCGTCGAAGCCGACGTAGCCGGGTGGGGATCCGATGATCTTGGAAACCGCGTGCTTTTCCATGTATTCAGACATATCCACGCGTATAAGTGCGTCCGGAGTGTTGAAAAGGTCGTTTGCGATGGTCTTGACAAGCTCGGTCTTTCCCACACCGGTAGGTCCGGCGAAGATGAAGGAAACGGGCTTGCGCTTGCTGGTAACACCTGCGCGTCCGCGCTTGATGGCGCGTACCACCGCTGAAACGGCGTTGTCCTGACCGATGATGTGTTCTTTGATGCGACCTTCAAGTCTGTCAAGGCGCAGGAATTCGTTTTCGGTGATGGAGGTGGCGGGGATACCCGTCCAGATCTCGATTACATCCGCGAGATGCTCGTTTGTAACCTCGGGGCGCTTCTCATACTCGGGACGCATTGCGTCCACCTTTTCTGCTAACTTTATCTCCTGAGTACGCAGCTCGGCGATCTGACGGTAGCGCTCCTCATCGGGAAGCTCTGTATTCTCGTTTGCAGTTTCAAGCGCCTCGATCTTGCCGCGGGTCTCATCGAGCTCGCCCGAAATCTTTGAAAAATCGTCAAGGACGGTGTTTCCGAGAGAAACGTGTGCCGCCGCCTCGTCGATAAGGTCGATCGCCTTGTCGGGCAGAAAACGGTCGGTGATGTAGCGCTCGGAGAGTGTAACGGCGCGCTTTGCGATATCGTCGCTGATTGTGACGCCGTGGTAGTCCTCGTAGTAGTGCTTGATACCGCGGATGATCTCGTAGGATTCCTCAACTGACGGCTCGTTTACTATAACGGGCTGGAAGCGGCGCTCAAGAGCGGAATCCTTTTCGATATGCTTACGGTATTCGTTCATGGTGGTAGCGCCGATGACCTGAATCTCGCCTCTTGAGAGTGCGGGCTTTAAGATATTAGCCGCGTTCATTGCACCCTCGGCTTCACCTGCGCCGACAATGTTGTGCACCTCGTCGATGACAAGGATAACATTGCCTTGCTCCTTTACCTCGCCGATGAGCCCCTGAATGCGAGATTCAAACTGACCTCTGAACTGTGTGCCCGCTACAAGCGCGGTGAGGTCAACAAGGTATACCTGCTTGTCAGCAAGGCGGGAGGGAATATTGCCCTCTGCAATCTTTAGGGATAACGCTTCCGCAATGGCAGTCTTGCCCACACCCGGCTCGCCTATGAGGCAGGGGTTGTTCTTCTGACGGCGGGAGAGTATCTGTATCACGCGGTCAAGCTCTCGTTCACGTCCGACTATACGGTCCAGCTTGCCCTCTTTGGCAACCGCGGTGAGATTCTTACAGTAGTTGGTGAGATACTTTAGCTTGGAGGGAGCTCCCTTCGGTGACTTATCGCCTGCGGGAGTCTTTTGCTTATCGGCGTTTTTGTCGCCTTGAGGCTTTCCGAGTCCGTAGCTTCCGAACAGCTTCTGAAGATTGATGGAGGGCGCACGTCCCTGGGAGTCGTCGGAATTGTTTTCATCCACCTCTACAAGGTCGGTTATCTTTTCCGCCATGTCCTCAAGCTCGTGGTCAAGCTCCTCAATGGAGTCGGGCGATACGCCCATTTTTTCAAGAATATCGTTTACGGGCTTGATACCAAGCTCCCTTGCACATTTTAAGCAAATGCCCTCGGTTACGGTCTCACCGTTTTCGATCTTTGTGACGTATACCACAGCAACACGCTTGTGGCATCTTGCACACATTTCCATAGGTAAAAGGTTCCTTTCTAGGTTTTGCGAATGTTGTTTTGACTTTTAATTGTTTATTGCGACTCATCCGAAAAAGATGAGGCTGTTGTCGTGTAAGAATCTTAAGATTATTGAGCCTTCGATGACTCCCATATTGAATATATCGCCGTTTACGGATTCCAGCGCAGAAATAAGTCCCACTGCCATATTCGAGATCACAAGCGAGGTAACAACAGCACTTGCCACGCCGAACAGGAATCCGAGGAAGGTGTTGAGCTTATCAAGCACAGGCAGACGGCAGATAAGATCAAGCAGCCATGTGATGAGCTTAAGCGCAACCATGGCGACAACAAAGACTATGATCGCCGCAAGCACGGTACTGAGTGCCGCCGCTGTGGGATCGGCAAGCTTTTCGGCAAGCTCGTCGATGGCGATGGATTCCGTGAGATCAATGAGAAACTCACGGTAATATGAAACAAAATCTTCGATGTCTACAGAGAAGCGCTCTGTGACGTCGAGTAATGCATCGGGGCGATCCTCGATCACCTTTTCCAGCTTCAGGTGTTCAACGCCTGCATCCACAATGCCGTTAAGCGATTCCTCGGTGATACTCGACACGCGATCCCCGATGAAATTGTCGTTCAGCCAAACTTTTACGGGCTCGGTGAATACGAACACCGCGATAAGGGCGAGGATCAGCGATGCAAAATGCATTATGGATTTTACGAATCCCCGCTGTATGCCGAGGTAGACGGCGGCAATAGCGGCGACTATAATAAGAGCATCAATAATAAGACTCATTCGGTTACCTCCGTGACTACTGAAGAGTCGGTTTCGGGAGTCTCTGTTTCGGCAGGCTGCGTTTCTTTTGTTGTATCAGTGCTTGGACGTGAAGCTTCGTCGCCGCGCTGGAAATAGCGCTCCTCGAAGTCGAGAAGCTCATAGGTTCGGGCGTAGTTTTTCTTACAGATCAGCACCGAATCGGGTGCCTGCGCCAGAATATCGATAGCATCTGACTCGACGGTGAAAGAGCCGATCTTACCGTTTGTTAGATTAATTCGGCTGACGGTTGAGCCTGTGAGGATGAATACATACTCTCCGCTCTCGTCGCTGTCAACGCCCACAAGCTTTCCTTCGAAATCGCCCTTGAAAACAAGCTTTCCCGATGCGGAATATATGCAGGCATGATAGCTGTTGCCGATGACGCCGTCAGCGTGTACGCAGGTGATGTATTTGCCCGAGCAGTCGGACATGGCAAGCTGTGAATCGTGCTTATGGGCGCGAAGCAGCTTGAGCTCACTGTCTAAAAAGCAGATAGATTCGTCGGTTACAACGGAATAACCTTCGCTTGTATAGTAGAGGGAATAGCCGAGTCCCGAAAGCCTGCAGGAATTAAGGGGCTTATCCGATCCTTTACCAACAAGCTCGATCTCGGTGTAAAACTCGCCGTTCTCGGCGCCCACGGTCATGACCGCAAGCTCCTTGCCGTCATCGCTCATTTCAAGCGCCATCAGGTGGTTATTCTTGAAAATGCGGGTCACGGGATCAAAATCGTTATTGTACAGCGTGATGGCGGTGCGGTATTCGCGGGAGGAGGAGGCAATGGCAAAGCTTCCGTCGGAGGCGATATCGCCGTCGGTGATGGGATACTCGGTGGTGCCGTCAAAGAGCTTTGAGAAGGTATTGAGCACTGTAAACTGCGTGCCGTCGAGATCGAAGCAGAGCGCATAGCGGTCACCGATCTTTAAAATGGGAGTAGCGTATCTGATCTGCTCCGCCATTATCTGATTTCCGCGGGAATCGTACAGCGCATAGCCCTCGGGGGAGAGGGTACAAAGGTCGCCTATGAACAGCTCGAGGCGGTTGGGGTCACCAGAGGCGTAGTTGATTTTTGACGCGGTGATAGATGTCTCGGTGTTGGTGAAGCTGATGAATTTCAGGAGATAGCGCAGATTTTCGAGTGTGATATCACTTCTGAGAAAAGTGAACGAAAATATCAGAAACGCCACGAGCACGATGGATGTAAGGTATTTCGCGATGCGGAAATTGCCCGAAACGCGGGTATAGTATGAATCGAGATGAGGTGCTTGGCGCCGCTGCTCGGCAGGTGTATTCTTTGTATGTTTAACGGGAGCCTGAGGCATATTATTACGCTCCTTTATACTTTATTTTTTGGCAATTACATCAATTTGACACCTTGACATAATTACTTTATATTATACCATAAAATCTAAGATATATAATCGTATATACTGTTGCCTATTTGTGAACGCTTTGTTAAAGTTGTGCGGCGGGCAAAAAAATTCAAAAAAGTAACAAATTTATGGTGACAGAACGGATGTTTTGTGGTATAATATTTTTAAACTTAACTCTTAATGGGAGATTATACTTATGAAAACCATTCTCGCCGTTGACGGCAACAGTATATTGAACCGTGCATTTTACGGCATACGTCCGCTAACCACCAAGGAGGGACTGCACACCAATGCAGTTTACGGTTTTGTGAACATCTTGAGTCGAGCGCTTGATACCGTTTCTCCTGATGGATTTGCGGTGGCCTTTGATATGCGCGCGCCTACCTTCCGTCACAAGGAATACGATGGATACAAGGCAGCCCGAAAGGGTATGCCAGAGGAGCTTGCGATGCAGCTTCCATACGCGAAAAAGTGCGCCGAGGCAATGGGTGCGAGAGTGATCGAGCTTGAAGGTTACGAGGCGGATGACATTCTCGGCACCGTGGGGGCTCTTGCGACGGATGAGGGCGCTCATGCCTATATTCTGACGGGCGACCGTGATTCGCTCCAGCTCATCGGCGAAAACGTTACGATACTGCTTGCCACCAACAGCGAGACCGTAAATTTCGATACCGCGAAATTCATAGAGACCTACGGTATAACTCCCGACCGTTTCGTGGATGTTAAAGCGCTGATGGGTGACTCCTCGGACAACATCCCGGGTGTACCCGGAATCGGTGAAAAAACCGCTCTTAAGCTGATCGCGGAGTTTACAAACCTTGACGGCGTATATGAGAATATAGAAAGCCCGACAATCAAGGCGGGACAGCGTCAGAAGCTAATTTCCGGCAAGGATTCGGCTTATATGTCAAAATGGCTTGCAACCATCGTAAAGGATGCTCCCATCGGCACTTCGCTTTCCGACATCGAGGGTAGGATCGGCCGCGCAGAGTCCCTTCGGGGCGAGCTTCGCGCGCTTTTCACAAAGCTTGAATTCTCCGCGCTTATAAAGCGCTTCGGTCTTGATGAAATTAACGGAGCTGAAAGTGAGAGCGAAAACAAATTTACAAAGCAGGTGATCGTCTGCAACGACGCAAAAGCGGCGTCGGAATCGGCGCTTGCGGACGGCGACCGGCGTCTCGGAGTCATGGTGGGAGAGGGAAGCGTGAGCTTTTGCGCTGACCCGGTGCGGGTTTACACCGCTTCTGACGAGCGACTGCGAGAGGTGCTTATTGATCTGCACCGACGGGGAATCAAGCTTTATGTTTACGATTCCAAAGCCATGTATTCGAAATATTCGCTTGCCAACGAGCTTTTGTTTGATGGCGATGTAATGCTGGCGGCGTATGTGGTGGATCCCACCGACAACCGATACGACTGCGCATCACTTAAGCTGTCACGTCTTGGTGACTCCTCCGAGGGATTTGACGCGTCGGATCTCTTAAGGGTTGCGGATGTACTGTCAGAGGTGATTGCCGAGCGTGGGCAGGAGTCGCTGCTTTATGATATTGAATTACCTCTTGCGGCGGTTCTTGCACGCATGGAGGCGGCGGGCTTCAAAATCGACACTGACGGTTTGCGTAATTTTACCGCCATGCTGAGCGATGCCGCCGCACAGCTTGAAGGCAGGATATATTTCTCTGCGGGCGGAGAATTTAACATAAAATCCCCCAACCAGCTTTCGGAGGTGCTGTTTGAGAGGCTTTCACTGCCTCACGGCAAGAAAAACAAAAACGGAAGCTATTCAACAAACGCAGAGATACTTGAAAAGCTGGCGCCGTATCATCAGATCGTGCAGGATATCCTTGATTACCGTCAGCTTACAAAGCTGCAGTCCACCTACGGTGAGGGACTTGCGAAAGCCGCCGATGCCGAGGGACGCATTCATTCGAGCTTCAATCAGACCATCACCGCGACAGGCAGACTTTCGTCAACCGAGCCCAATCTGCAGAATATTCCGGTGCGAACAGAGCTTGGACGTGAGCTTCGCCGCTTCTTTATCCCGGGCGGTGAGGGGCGTGTGCTCATCGACGCGGACTACTCTCAGATCGAGCTTCGGCTACTTGCACACATTTCGGGCGACGAAACCATGATCGACGCATTCAACAGTGGTATCGACATCCATACCGTCACCGCTTCTCAGGCGTTTGGTGTGCCCATGGGCGCGGTAACAAGTGAGATGCGCAAGCGTGCAAAGGCGGTAAACTTCGGTATCGTTTATGGAATCTCGGACTTCTCTCTGGCGCAGGATATCGGCGTTACCAAGAAGCAGGCGGGCGAGTATATCGAAGCTTATCTTGCGAAATATCCGCTTGTTGCGAAATATCTCACCGATATTGTTGAAAAAGCCAAGGCGGACGGTTACGTTACCACCATGTTCGGACGCAGACGCGACATTCCTGAGCTTAAATCTGGCAAACGCACCATCGTGCAGTTCGGCGAGAGAGTTGCAATGAACAGCCCTATTCAGGGAAGCGCCGCCGACATTATCAAGATCGCAATGGTACGCGTGGACAAGGCGCTTCGTGAGAGCGGACTTGACGCGAAGCTTATTCTCCAGGTACACGACGAATTGATAGTTGAAGCCGCTGAGTCAGATGCCGAGGCAGCGAAGGAGCTTTTAATTAACGAGATGGAAAACTGCGTTAAGCTGTCCGTTCCGCTGACAGTTTCCGCGGCTGTAGGCAGAAGCTGGTTTGACTGTAAGGATTGATTTGCACTCGTAAAATGTGGGCGCCAGACAATTGACAAAACGGCACATTTATGGTATAATAATATATTATTTAAGATTCAGTGAGGATACAATGATAATTCTCGGAATTGACCCCGGCTACGCGATAGTTGGTTGGGGAGTAATTGAATATTCAGGATCAAAATTCCGAACTCTCGGATACGGCTCGATAACGACTCCTGCAGGAATGCCGACCGTCGACAGACTTGAGCGAATTTATCGCGGCATGCAGGAGATCATTGAAAAATATCACCCCGACGAAATGGCGGTCGAGGAGCTTTTCTTCAACACCAACGGCAAGACGGCAATTGTGGTTGCCGAGGCGAGGGGAATCATTCTTCTTTCG
>JAZNAL010000028.1:0-2886 GCA_045586505.1 Candidatus Flemingiibacterium sp.
CTCCGAAAACAAAAAGATCGGAACCCACATAAGAGCAGACACACGGTAATCGTGTGCGTATGCTCTTATGTCGATTCCGACCCTGTATAGAATCCCGAATTCACAGCCGGGAGGATGGAATTTATTCGCCGCGCGAAGCGGCAGTTATATGGTGCGCGCACTGACAGCAACCCGTACTGTCGGATGGCGCAGGATTTTCACACTGAAAACAACCTTGTTGCGGCAGATCGGGCAGATGTGGATGGAATCTCCGTAGCCAAGAACTTCGTTTTCTTTCAGCTTCCGCAACTCAAGCTCGTTGCGAAAAGCTACATCAGGCACATCGGCGAACCGGTGATTCCCGTACGGGCATTTCAGTTTTGGCATATGACGACAGCCGTCATCGGGTGGTGCATTTTTGTTCATTCATTATACCTCATGTTTAAAATCAAATCGCTATAAACCTCCACAGTCTTTCTCTGTCCTCGGCGCTTGCATAGTCTATTCCCACACGTTTGTCCGTGCGGTATTCCGGAATATAACCGTCATCTTCCAACCATATTTCATCACTTTCGCAAAGGTCAAGACCGCTGTAGGTTGTATTGATGGATAATTTTTTCGAAGCCTTGCCGGGACCGCCTGCATCTTCGATGCCTCGGATAAGAACCGCCTCCGGATGGTTTTCCTCACCGCTTACGATGTTTATAAGGCTGTGTATACCATAGCAGAGGTAAACGTAAAGGTGACCGCCTTCCAAATACATAGGCGCGTTCCGTTTCGTTTTGCCGTGACTTGCATGGCAGGCAGTGTCCGATTCACCAAGATAGCACTCGGTTTCGGTAATTCGAAGGCGCAGAATATCTCCATCAATTTTTCTGCAGAGTATCTTTCCGAGAAGCCATGGTGCGAGGATGTCTGCGCTTTGTTTATAGTCGTTTCGTTCAAGTCTTCTTGACATTCTTACAGCTCCTTTATCACCATTGTCGCAACGCCTTGAATCATCAGTTTCTCACGCTTGGGGCCGCGAATTTCAATCGGCTTCATCGTATCGTTTTCGGGGACAAGATATACTGTATCGCCCTCGGGCTGATAGCGCTTGAGCGTAGTCAGTGCACTGTCATACAGACACGCTATGATGTCGCCGCGCTTTGCGGTCGGCTGTTTGCGGATGAGCACAAGATCGCCGTCATCGATACCGGCGTTGATCATGGACACACCGCGCGCACGGAGAAGAAAAAAGTCACCGCTTCCCGTCAGCGCAATAGGCAGGCGGACATACTCCAGCTCTGCATCGGTGACTTCGTCCATCGGGCCACACGGGATAGAGTTGCCCATCCCTATGCGACCCGTGTCCATCATCTCACGCATATACTGCGTCACGATGCTGCGGTGTCCGTCGTACTCGATCTCACCACGCTCCTGCAAAGTTTTCAGATACCTCTGCACAGTGGGACGGGAAATTCGCGTACCCGTTTCGATCTCGCGTGTACTCGGGGAGCGCCCGTAATTTTCAAAATAATCGTTGACGTAATCGACGATCACGGCAAACAAGCTTTCATCTTTTGTTCTCATAAAATGCCCTCACGATATATATGAGCCATTTGGTTCATATATAGTATAACACAGATTTTTCAATCTGTCAATAGGGACGAACAAATTTTCTACAATATTTTTTCGCGGTGATTCTGCCGCCACACGGGGCGCACGACGGCTTACACGGCGCGACGTGGGGATGGGCTGGTACGCAGCCGTACAGGAGAGAAAATCGCCCGTGTGCCGCTTGTGGGCGGACGCGGGCGGTTTAGCAAACTAAAGTGGTCATGATTATGATTTGGTACATGACCTCCCCTTCTATTCGTCGCTGTTGGTGGTTAACACCTCAATGATGATTTTTGCACCAAGTGTAAAGCCTTTGATGAACGCCTCGCGCTCGGTCAGATCGTGCATCTCGGTGGAGCAGTCTGCGTATTTTTCGAAGATTTCCTTTTCTTCGTCATTCAGCTGGCTGAGCAGGTCTTCCTGATGCCGAATTATAAGCGCCAACAGTTCCGCGTATGCGCTGTCCTTCTTGAATGGACGCTCCCACGGCGATATGTTGCCGAACCACAGATCTTCAAGTATGTTCATATTCGCCCTCCTTCATAAAGCAAGAGCGGCTCCGCACGGTGAATACCGCAGCAGAGCCGCTCTTTTGGTATTGAATTGTGTATGATTTTCGCATATCGTGTGCCTCCTTTGATTTTCGGTAGCACACAGTATATCACAGGAGGTGCGAGAAGTCCAGGGTAAATCGTGTTAAGTTTTTGATAACTATCACGATGGATTCAGCCGTTTTTTCAGCGTTTCTTTTTGTCTTTTGTTGCCTCATAGCTTGCATTTACAAGAAATTCAATCAGATCATCGGCGGCATCGGGTATAAGCACGGAGATCCAATGGAGCTTATTCATGTGATATGCTGGATACACACCGTCCGCTGCGCCGAATGAGCCGAACATTTCAAGCGGCAACTTGAGATTGACTACATCAATTATTTCATCGCTGTCGAAGCCGAACTTCCGGCGGGATACACGCATCACGATGGCATACCACTTGCGGTTGTTGCTGTGACGGAGGACAGCGGTTTCGAGGCCATCATCGAAAGGATAGTCGGGTGTGGTATTGTAGGTGGTGAGGCAATATTCAAGGAATTGTTGTTTTGTCATCACCTGACCTCCTAATTTTTTCTTCTATTGGCACCTCTACTGTTTCGGATGGATTGATGTAGCAATTCTTATTAAAGCAAATCCCCCTCTATTTGCATATGTGCTAAGTATGTTTTGAAAGCGAAATACTTATTTGTCATCTCACAAGCTTTGTTGTTAATCCAAGCACTATCATAAGTACTACAATAATTAAGTCGGGGGCCAA
>JAZNAL010000029.1:0-8429 GCA_045586505.1 Candidatus Flemingiibacterium sp.
TTCGAACACCCGACCTCTTGGTCCCGAACCAAGCGCTCTACCAAGCTGAGCCACACCCCGATATAATGTCGCCAACGCAACATTGACATTATACCAAAGTTTCGCTCATTTGTCAATAGGTTTTATAAAAAAAGTTGGGTCGGAGCGCACTTCCTCTTATTCCTCAAATGAATACTCGATTCCTCTTATTTCTTCAAAAACAGCACGCCAAGCGTGTTGCGCCCGCAGTGTGAGGAAATGGTACATCCCGCGCGGGTGACGTTTATCTCCTTAAAATACCCCTTCGCATTGACAGCGTCAACGCAGGCGTCGACGATCGCCGCGTCACAGCCCGCGTGGGTCACAAATACGCGGGTCGGGTCGATGGTATCTATCTCGCCGAGTTGATCGGCGACGTATTTTTTTAAAGTAATAGCGAATTTGCCACGGTACTTCTTACCAACGCCCATTTTGCCGTCCGAGACGTAGATGCAGGGCTTTAACTGCAAAAGATTCGCACCGAATGCCGCCAGCGCCGAGCATCTGCCGCCCTTATAGAGAAACTCCAGGTCGTCAACCACAAAGGATGCGTCCACCTTCGAGGTGAGTGAACGGCAGATTTCCGCGATCTCGGCGGCAGATCTTCCCTCTCCCGCCATATCCACGGCGCGCATGACAAGCAGTCCGCCGCCTGTTGAAAGATTGCGTGTATCAACGATATGCACATCCGCGTAATTTGCGGCGGCAAGTCTTGCGTTATTGTAGGTAGAGGACATATCCGAGCTGATGGTAAACAGCACCACCGCGCTACCCTTCTCCGTTTCTTCCTTGAAAAACGCGTCAAACTCAGACACATTCACAGCGGCAGTCTTTGGAAGCTCGCCCGTGTTTTCGTGGTGTCTGTATATGTTATCGGGGGTGATATCAACTCCGTCGCGGAACTGCTTAGTTCCGAGATTTACCGTCAGCGGCAGGAGCTTTATTCCGTATTTTTCGATAAGCTCCGGTGAGAGATCGCAGGTGCTGTCACTTGCGATCGTAATTTTTCTATCCATGATTTTTCTCCGTTAAAACATAGCTTACGGGCTGTCACTAAAGTGACAACCCGATCCGCTTATTTCATATAATGGGACTTGTAAAATTCAACGTACTGATACAGCATCTCCGCCGTGGTCTCGATTCCGAGACGGGAGGAGTCCACTGCGAGGTCAAAGTTTTCAAGCTTGCCCCATTTCTGTCCGGTGTAGTAGTTATAGTAGTTGGCGCGGCGCTTGTCGGTCTTGACAATTATATCCTTCGCCTTGTCGCAAGTCACATTGTGCAGCTCGGAAATGTGCTGTGCACGGAATTCAAGCGGTGCGTAGATAAACAGCTTGACAAGGTTGGGGTAACCGCGCAGCACATAGTCCGCGCATCTGCCGATGAATACCGCAGGACCCTCATCCGCAAGTTCCTTGATGATATCAGACTGGGTGATGAACAGCTTATCGTTTATAGGCATATCAAAAGCCACGCCGGCGTTGCCGCCCCAGAAGGAGCTTCCCATAGCAAGTGTATAAAGAAGGCTGTTTGTAGCCTTTTCGTCCGCCTCGCCGACTACATGGTGCGCCATGCCGCTCTTCTGTGCCGCAAGCGAGATCAGCTCGTTATTGTAAAACTTAATACCCAGCTTATTTGCAAGCTCTTCGCCGATATGACGTCCGGCGCTGCCGTACTGTCTGCCGATTGTGATAATAAGATTAGAGTTCATAACGTACCTCCTATATTTCTATTGGTATTATTATACACTATTTCGCATCAAAATGCAATAGGTTTTGGGAAACTTTTGCCTCCGAGCACCGCCATAGGCAAAAAAATCGCAGGTACTTGACACACCCCGCCGGAATATGGTATAATAAATATATTATTCATAAACTAAAGGAGACATCACAATGTCCAAGATCATATTGACGGGCGACCGCCCAACAGGCAAGCTTCATATCGGTCACTATGTCGGCTCACTTCGCCGCCGCGTGGAGCTTCAGAACAGTGGTCTTTACGATAAGACCTACATCATGATCGCCGATGCACAGGCGCTCACCGACAACGCCGACAATCCCGAAAAGGTACGTCAGAATATCATCGAGGTATCCCTCGACTACCTTTCCTGCGGACTTGATCCCACCAAATCCACCCTGTTCATTCAGTCGCAGATTCCCGAGCTGTGTGAGCTTTCCTTCTACTACATGAACCTTGTCACAGTATCGCGCCTCCAGAGAAACCCCACCGTCAAGGCGGAGATCCAGATGCGCAACTTCGAGACCAGCATCCCCGTGGGCTTCTTCACATACCCCATCAGCCAGGCGGCGGACATCACCGCGTTCAAGGCGACCACTGTTCCCGTTGGCGAGGATCAGCTCCCCATGATCGAGCAGACCCGCGAGATCGTCAGAAAGTTCAACGACGTGTACGCTCCCGTTCTTGTAGAGCCGGAGCCCCTGCTTCCCACTGAAGCGGCGGCACGCAGACTTCCCGGCACCGACGGCGGCGCCAAGATGTCCAAATCCCTTGGCAACTGCATCTACATTTCCGAGAACAGCGCCGATTTAAAGACCAAGGTAATGAGTATGTTCACCGACCCCGATCATATCAAGATCACCGACCCCGGCAAGATCGAGGGCAACACCGTATTCACCTATCTCGATGCCTTCGCAAAGGATGAGCATTTCGCGGAATTCCTTCCCGACTACGCAAATCTCGATGAGCTGAAGGCTCACTATCAGAGAGGCGGTCTGGGTGACGTTAAGGTCAAGAAGTTCCTCTTATCGGTGCTTGAGACCACGCTGGAGCCCATCCGTCAAAGACGCGCCGAGTATCAGAAGGATATCGCAGGCGTTTACGATATCCTCAAAAAAGGCAGTGAAGCCGCACGCGAGACCGCGGCAAAGACCCTCGATGAGGTAAAGTCCGCCATGAAGATCAACTACTTCGACGACACCGCTCTCATTGCCGAGCAGGCACAGAAGTATCAGGCGTAAATACAGCAAAAGCAGGTGGAATCGCACCTGCTTTTTTACATATTATTCTAACATTTGCGCCGCGGGATTTCAGCCCTCGCGCCCCCGAAGCAGCTCCTCCGCCTCGTCAAGAATGTTGCGGTCGTTTTCGTAGGTGATAAGCCGCCGTGCCTGCTCGTAGGGACACAGGCGGTAGGAGCTTACCTCCGATTCCTGTATCTTCACCGAGTCGCCGTCAAAGCGTCCGAGGAAATACACGGACTCCTTGGTGGTACGTGCGGAAAGCGAGTACACCACCGATCTGCGGAAGCCCTCAATAAGCGTGATCCCAACGCCCGTCTCCTCGCGTACCTCGCGTATGGCGGTCTCCTCCTCGGTCTCGTACTTTTCTATATGACCCTTTGGCAGTCCGCAGTGACCGAGATTCATGCGGATAACAAGATATTTTCTATCTTTCCCGTCACCCGTATACACCACCGCACCGCAGGATTTTTCCCGCAGGCAGTAGATCTTCGGCGTGTTGTCCGATTCCCAGTAATCCACCGCTTCCGCGATCTTGTACTGCGACCACTCAACCTCGCAGGCATCCTTCGCCGCCAGCGCTACTGAATATCCGCCGCCCTCGGTGTCCATAAGTATGCCTACTGCCGTACCGTCAATTATGGCGCCGATATTCTCGGAGCCGCACACGATGTACGCAGTATGCACGCTGTAGCCGTTACCGATGTTGATAACCACCGTTCCCCGCGCCACATTTTTATAGCGCGCATAAACGCGGACTGTATAGGTATTTCCAAGCAGGGATTCCGCGAATCCGCGCTCTGACTGCTCGATATACCGTCGATTCTCACTAGGAAACCTTTTCGCCACCCGATCATCTCCTTTCGCTAGTCCGTAATTTTCGTAATAGTTGATAACATTATAACACACTTTTCGTGTTTTTTCAAGTGTTTTTTATAAAACTTCACAATTTTCCGTTAATTTT
The DNA here is from genome assembly GCA_045586505.1 of Candidatus Flemingiibacterium sp. Lineage (GTDB taxonomy): Bacteria > Bacillota > Clostridia > Oscillospirales > CAG-272 > Flemingiibacterium. The sequence goes on from JAZNAL010000029.1 coordinate 3,961, forward strand.
TGCAAGATTACATAAAAATAACCGCCGCGCTCCTGCGGCGGTTACTTTGATTATATTATCGCCTATGGGGGAGAAAGTGCGATTTGTTTGCGTATGAGAATTACGGTCGCTTTTTGAAAAAAGCTCCGCAAAAACTTTAAACATGGGGATAAATATTTTTTGTCAGATAGTCGGTAATCGTCAGAACCGCTTAGGCGCGCCACCTTCATGGTTCCTCTCCATTACGGTGGCTTACCATATACCTAATCGTTTGTATAAAAAAACAAACAAATCTGCACAATACAAGCCTGCGTAATGGAGAGGAACCATGGAGCAGGCGCGCCTCTGTAACTCAAACGACTACCACAAAACAAGCGTAAAGGTAAATAATCCCCTTGTTTAAAGTTCTTTGCCAGGCTTTCTTTCAAGAAAGCCGCGTAATCCTATATGCAAACACATCTCACTCTCAACCACTAAACGCCAATCCCCTACTTCCCTCTTAGCTCCACGGTGACGTCGCCGTTTTTTTCAATGACAAGGTGCATGGGGCGGATGTACTTGTTGTAGAATTGGGTGCATTCGGCTTCAGTCATGCGAACACGGGTGTTTTTGTAGACCTCGTCCAGCATCACGTCCACGTTGAGTGAGATATGTTCTGAAATATAGCGCTTTGCCTCGGAAAGCAGGGCGGCGATCTTTAATTCGTTTGAGTTGCCCGTGCAGAAATCGTCGATGTAGCAAAAGAATATGTCCCGTCCTTCAAGGGCGGCTTTTATGTCCGCGCCGCATTTTTCATATTCCGCCATGACCAGGAATTTCGCCTCGGGAAGCGAGTCGATCAGCCCCCAGTAATCCGAATCGCTGGAGGCTATGATGAAAGAGTCCACCGAGTTTTTGTAGAACTCCTTCGACACTCCCACAGACAGCTTGATGTCCACAAGCGACTTGGACTCCTTCACCCGCTCGGTCATGATATGCTCCACCGACAGCGCCCTGCAGTAGCCATCGAACAGACGCCAGGCGGTGGACGCGTGGATGTCGTTGTAGAGGAAGATCTTGCTGATCTTCGACACCGTCTCCGCGTCTAAATTGTTAATGGTGGCGATCAGCTTGTAGGGATCGGAATTTTCGCAGTCCACCACGATGACCGTCCTGTTTGACTCCTCAATAAACTCGTGTATGCTGTTCTTGACATGACTGCCCGCGTCTGTGACACGGCTCATATCGGTAAAGCAATCCCCGTGTAGACCGTAAAGCAACGTGCAGAACTTTTTGTCGCTGTACAGTATGTTCCCGCAGTCGTCGGGCACCCAGTTTATATACATCTGATAGGGATATCGCTGACGGTTGGCGTAATACACCGCCGCGGCGCTTTTCGTCCCCTCGACGGATAGCCCGTCGGGCATTATAAAAAGCTCCCGTATATAGGAAAAATTCAGCCAGATCGGGAATATGTCGCGGCAGTTGTTGATGCGGTCAGAGATGATGCGGTTAATTTCGAGTATGTACTCAACAGGCTGTCTTATACTCTTCTTTGCGATATTGATCCCCTCTCCCGCAAGGTAGGCGATTGCGTCTTGGGGGACGTATTCGGGCATTGTTAAAATGGTGCGGAACTCTCTTTGCATAAGCTGATTTATGTGACCGAAATTGCGCTCGATGGCGGTGCGCAGACGGCACAGCTCCCGTATTATCCGTGCGCCCTTGTGAGTCTCAAGCAAGTCGTAATACTCGGCAAGCGGTGGCTCGTAATCGCACACAAAATGCTTCTTCGGCACACCGATAAGGTACGCGACCTTTGAGATTATTACCCGCGTGCTGTTATGATATGATGCAGGCTCGGTAAATTCGACGGCATCGGAGGTGTGATTTGCTTCCATTTGATAAGGCTTCCTTTCTCTCTTTCTCCTTATCATTATAGCAAAATATTAAAAAAACGTACCTTCGATAATATCGAAAACAATGCCGCCCCATCCACAAATTCCGACTACATGGAATAGCGCTCCAGACTCTCCCCGATCTTTTTAAGCGCCGCGCCCTCGATGCGGCTGACATATGAGCGGGAAATGCCCATTTTTTGTGCCACCTCGCGCTGGGTTATGGCAGGTCTGCCGCCGATGCCGTAGCGAAGGGAGATCACCTGCCGCTCTCGGGGTGTCAGCTCGCTGTTTATGATGGATACCGCCCGCGCCGATCGCAGGCGCACGTCAAGGTCGTCGGCGATAGTGTCATCTGTGGCGATAATATCCCCCCAGGTCAGCGGATTTCCGTCCTTGTCGGTGTCAATAGTCTCGTTCATTGACACCTCCGCCGCAAGTTTTTTCTGCGCGCGAAAGTACATGAGTATCTCGTTTTGCAGACACTTTCCCGCATAAGTAGCAAATCTTGCACCGTTCTTCGGATCGAAGGAATCCACGGCTTTGATAAGTCCGATGGTGCCGATGGAGATGAGATCCTCCTGATTTTTGCCCGATGAGTAATATTTTTTCACGATGTGCGCCACAAGTCTGAGATTGTGCTCGATCAGCTCGGCTCGCGCCTCCATGTTTCCCTCCTCCCGCATGAGTCTGAAGCATTCCCGCTCCCGCTTGGGACTGAGCGGCGGCGGAAAGCTCCCCTCATAGGAAGTCCCCTGTGCCACCCGCAGAAACATAAATAAAAGATGCGTTATCACGCCTTGGAATATACCGTTCATAAAAGCCCTCCCCACATTTTTCGGATGATCGCGTTATGCTTTGCAAAGCGCGCCTCCGCCTACTGATTTTATGCGGTGCCGGGAGGAAATATCACAAAAGCAAGGCGTTCGAGCCACGATATAGCTTGAACGCCTTGTTCTTATTTTACTTTATATATTACTCCGCCGTATCGCTTGGGTTGCAGCAGCCAACGCCTCCGTAGTACCCCTCGATGGGCTTTGCATCTCTGATGATCTTGCTCTATTCCGTACCTCACCTACGCGGTCCTTACCTTGATCCCGCGGGACTTTGCCTCATCAAAAACCGCCGCAAGTCTCGGGAGCGCGGGATCGCCGAGGATAATTACCTTGTCGCAGTTTGCAAGTATGTACTCGGTTCCGTGGCACTCCTCCGAGGGGTCAATAAACTCGTCCGCCTTCTCTAATATATCGAAGTAACGCTCGCGGCGCTCGGGATGCCATCTGTCCGCCTGGGACTCGTATTCGGGTGCCGCCGTGAATGTGATCCTGCCGCCAAGCTCCTTGATCGCCGCACACGCCTCCGCGCCCCACATCGCCGCACCCTGCTCTGCCGTGGCGGCAAATCCCGTATATCCCTCGGAGATCGCCTCCTGCATAGCGCTGACAAGTCGGTACTTCATCTCCGCGCACAGGTAGTAATCCTCATCGTAACCAAACTCCAGTTCCTCAGGTACTTCACCAACTATCGCGCAAATCTTTCTGTTTTCCATAATTTTTGTCCTTTCCCTCGGGTTTTACCCGAAAATCATAATTTTTCTCGGCTTTTCGCTGCCGGTGTCTATATTTTACCACATTTCCCGCGCGATATTTGTCGAATTATGGGGGTAACTAAAAAATATTTGGAATTTTTTGTTTTTTAGAAAATAAACAAAAAAACAGCAGTGAAGGGGTGCCTTCCATAAAGCAGGTTTTACCTGCCGCAAAACAAAGGAGTACGAGCAATTTTGTTCGTACTCCTTTTCACACGCCTTACCTGCAAGGTATAGTGTGGTTACACCTTATAGGTGTACTGTCTGGCGGTAATGAGCCTCCCTTGTGTAAAGGGAGGTGGCACGGCTTGCCGTGACGGAGGGATTGTAAAAGCTAAAAGTTTTTGTAGTACAATCCCTCAGCCGCCTTCGGCGTCAGCTCCCTCTACACAAGGGAGCCTTTCTTGATGTTCATCTATGACTTGTCAATTTTCCTGACAAGCACTGCTTTTGTGCACATAAAAGCGAAACATATACTAATTGAGTGGACTAATTCACATTTTTATGATATAATAATAAAAAAGTTCCAACCTTTTTCAAAATCCGTGTCTATATGGGTGAAAGCTTTCAACGAGGTACAAACAAGTGAACAGACAAGATGCCGAAAAAATCAAAACTGAATATCTGAAGCCCATATTTGGATTTGCGCTGAAGCGGTGTAAAAATGCACACGACGCGGAGGATCTGTCGCAGGATATCGTATTAAAAGTGTTTCGCACACTTTTGATCAAAGACGATATCGGGGACGTCAGCAAATTTATTTGGACGATTGCGCATAATGCGCTCAGTAATTATTATAGAGATGCCGCAAAAAGCATTATTGGCGTATCTATTGATGAGGTAGCGGAGATAATTGCCGATCCCGACTCAATGTTGGCAGATGACGACAATGCTGATACTGTCCGTAGATTGCAGAGCGAAATCGCATATCTTTCAAAACTCCAACGCAAGATCGTAATTGCATACTATTTTGAAAATCGCAAGCAAGCCGATATTGCTAAGGATTTGGATATTCCTCTCGGTAC
>JAZNAL010000030.1:0-42304 GCA_045586505.1 Candidatus Flemingiibacterium sp.
TGGGGTCGCCGCCCTGGATCATGAAGCCCGCGATAACACGGTGGAAAATAAGTCCATCGTAATCCCTCTTTGACCAGCTTTTCAAAGTTTGCTACGGTGATGGGAGCGGTGGCGGGATCAAGCTTAATTTTGATGATGCCGCCGTCAGCCATTTCGATTTGTACCATTTTTATATCTCCTTATAATTAAATATTTACTGTTTGTTTGTACGTGTCATTACACATGGAAGCGCTTGTGCAGCTCGTTTTTTGTTCTGCGGTGCAAGAATACCATCACCACGAAAAAGCATACCGCCGACACCCACGCCGAGGTGACCACGGGCCATTCGATCTCCGACCATCCGAAGATCCACAGAAGCACCGACAGCACGCCAAGCACTGCTATTACAAGCAAATAGATAATATACGCGCGATTTTTCATGGGCTTTATGAGTATCATCAGCGTTGTAGCCAGCGCCGCCGCCATTATAAGAAACGGCACCACGAAATTTACCGACCAGCGGTAATACCCCGTCAAATAATCGATCACGAACAAAAGTCCGCTGACGCAAAAAAGCTGGCACAGCATAATGGACGCGGGATTGGGCGTGTAGCGCAGTATATTCATGGCGCTGATCCAGACATAAACGATTGCCACCACGGTAATGAACGCCCACGGGCTTCCCGTTGGAACGAGGTGGTCAACAAGCAGGCTCGCGCCCGCAAATACCACGGCGATAAAGGTTATGAGCTTGATGAGCAGTCCTCTTGAAAAGCGGCTTTTGATATACGGATAGTCAATGGCAAAGCTGTCGTCTGTGATCTCGGTCTCCATATCGCACAGCGGACAGCGCACAATATCGTTTGCAATCTTCACTCCGCAGTGACGGCACAGTCTCATGGGCTCACCTCCGACTCTTTCTTTGCCCGCCCTTTAGCTTTTTTATCGGCTTTAGCAGGCTTTTTTCGCTTTTTTTCGGTCTTTTGCGGCTTAAGCGGTGCAGGAGTATCATTTGACGACACCACGACCTCAATTCCCGCATTTACGAGGTAGTTAAGCAGAAACTGCTCAAAGGAGTTGTCATCAATAGTGGAGGAAAACATCAGAACGATGTTATTCTTGTACGAGCACAGCGATGTCTTCTTCGGATGGGTCTGAGAGCCGCCGATCAACACCTCGAAGCGCTCCACATAATCCGAGATCACCTCGGGCAGCTGTATCCTGCCGATATTGGAAAATGTCAGCGTGTACCGTTTTGCCGAGCCGGAATAGATCAGCCGCATGACAATATCCTTGATAAACAACGGCACATAGCGTATGCACGGTATGCGCTCGATGCCCACGTGGGAGTTTATCTGCGACTCGAAGTAGCTTCGCTTCAGCCGACTCTTAAACTGCGTCTTCACCTCTGAAAGGATCTCCTCGAAGGTTGTGCCGCGCTTTGGTACAAGCCCGATATTCATGTGTCCGAAAAAGTTGCGGAGCGTCGCCGAATCGAACATCCCGCGCAGGTTTACAGGTATGCTTATGACGATGGGACGGCTTCCCGCAGAACGGCGGTAGGAGGTATTGTATATGGAAAAGATCAGCAGTGCGCAGACATACTCGGACAGTGTTGCGCCGTGACTTTTGGCAAGCGCCAGCATTTTATCGGTGGGTATGATCGCCGCAAGAGCTCCGAGACGGGTTCCGTCATAGTTGTAGCCCACCATGCGAAAGGCATCCGGCTCACGCTCACTCTTCTTTTCACGCACGGTGTCATCCTGAGCATTAAGCACGAAGCTGTCCTCGTTGAAATCCCGCGCCACATGATCTGATTCGATCCTTATAAGCTCCTCCGGCACGGAATCGCCAAGCAGAAGATTGTAATAGCAGTACACGATCAGCCGCATAAAGCTGACCGCACCCATTCCGTCGGACAGCGCGTGATACAGCTCGAAATTTATCCGCTTGTGATAATATGTCACGCGAAACAGAAATCCCCTCTCCTTGGCGCGGTAGATGGGCGCGCAGGGGTAAGAATTGTCCTCGCGGACCACGGGGCGCTCGTTGTTCACGTCGAAATAATACCAGAACAAACCGCGGTGAAGCTTCACCGCAAAGGACGGCATTATGGAAAGCGCCTTTTCAACTGCACTCTGCAAAACCTCGGGCACAACCTCGTCGGTGAGCACCGCGGTAAGGCGGAATACGTTGGGCGAGCGGGTGTTTGTGATAGCGGGAAACAGCTTTGCAGCGTTGTCAAGCTTGTCCCAATATGCCTCGTCGATTCCGCTGTGAGGCGCGCGTTTTCTTCTCTGCATAGCTTATGAAACCACCGTGAGATGTCCCACGGAAATCGCGGTGACACGACTCGCAAATTTATTCTCCGGTGTATACTTTATCATTCCGCTGACATTCTCACCGCATCCCGTAGGATGAGCGGTAGTGCAGATAAAGCCGCGGGTCTTGGGCACGATATTCATATTTATATTCTCCTTGATCACAGGATAAAAATCACATACACAATTATTATACTATACCTGCTCCGATATAGCAAGCGGGATTTTGTTAATTTTAAGTTATGATGTGATGAATCCGCATCCTCTCATGCCCGATTTATATTGACAGAGCCTATTCGGTTATGGTATAATTGTTGTGAAAAGTAGTAATTTGGTAAATTATCGTTTATGTTTGGGATAGGTAGGCGTTTGCGTATGAGAATTACGCGGCTTTTTTGAAAAAAAGCCTGGCAAAAAACTTTAAACATGAGGCTTATAAATAGACGTTAGTTATGTGGTAGGCGTTAGGACCGCTAAGGCACGCCGCCTGCATGGGTCCTCTCCATTCCGGCGGCTTGTGTATAGGTATGCGTTTGCGTGTTGTGGTTAGAAAAAGTGCCAAATACTTTTTGATGCTCAGACAACATATAAAGTCCAAACAAGTCTGCATAATACGAGCCTGCGTAATGGAGAGGAACCAGCAATTCGCTATGCGAATTGCTACGAAGTTCGCCAAAGGCGAACTTTAAGGGCAGGTCGCCTGTGGCGTCCTGCTGAAGCAGGCGCGACTCTGTAACTCAAACAACTACCACAAAACAAGCGTATAGGTAATCCTCCCCTTGTATAAAGTTTTTGCGGAGCTTTTTTCAAAAAGCGACCGTAACTCCTATACGCAAACACATCGCACTCTCTCCACCACTAAACGATAATTTTCCCCACTTAAAAAACAATCAACAAAGGAGAACCACTATGCTTACAACAGGAATAAAACATACCAAATCCGAAATCGTAACCGAGTCCAACACTGCCGCTTCTCTTGGAAGCGGACTTCTTCCCGTATATGCCACTCCCGCGATGATACTGCTGCTTGAGGCAGCCTGCGCCGAAGCGGTGGCGCCCGAGCTTGAGGATGGCAACACCACCGTCGGCACAAAGCTGTGCGTGGAGCACGTCGCGGCAACTCCCCTCGGGCTTGAGGTCCGCTGCGAATGCGAGCTTGTGGAGATCGATCGCCGCAGACTTGTGTTTAATGTAGAGGTTTACGACAAGGCGGGTATCATCGGCAAGGGTACACACGAGCGCTTTATCGTCGCCTCCGAAAAATTCATGGCGAAGACCAATGCAAAATGCGAGCTTTAACAATTAGTTTAACCCCACGTTACAAATTGTTTCAAAGTCTTTTCGATCAGTTCACATTAAGGGCGTAAAATAATAATTAAGAAATCAACAACGCTATTAACGGAGGAAATCATTATGGATATCAAAGCAATCGTAAGCAACGTGGCGGCTAAGGCAGAAAGTCTTGCACGCACCGCCGTCAAAAAGGGCGGCGAGGTTGCCGAGTCCGCCAAGCTGAACATCATCCTTAAGTCAGAGGAAAGAAAGCTCGAAGGTATGTTTTCCACCCTCGGCAAGCTGTTCTATGAGCAGATTAAGGGCACCGATGTCCGCGCGCAGATCAAGACACAGGCAATGGAGATCGATGAGCAGAAATTGGTCATCAAGGAGTTAAAGCTGACCATCACCGAGGCAAACGGCAAGGCTAAGTGCGAGTTCTGCGGCAATGAAATAGAGATTGATGCCGCATACTGCCCTGCCTGCGGTAAGGCTCAGGTAATGAAAAAGTTCGGGGGCGAAAACGCTTCCGTCTCCGAGGAAGCTCACGCAGGAAAGCCGTTATCTACTGACGATTTTGTAAAGTTCTTCAAGAGCACCACCGAAAAGTATTTTTCCAAATAAGCGAGGAACTGGGCCGCGGTTACCCGCGGCTCAGTAAAATCTTCCGAGTACCGGTATTTTTTAAAAAGTTATAGTTTTTTTAAAAAATCTATTGACAAACGTGTTCGGATGTGCTATAATGCTATTTGTGATGAAGATCTGGCCGGGTAGTTCAGCTGGTTAGAACGCTAGCCTGTCACGCTAGAGGTCGTGGGTTCGAACCCCATCTCGGTCGCCATCACGCTGCTATGGCTCAGATGGTAGAGCGCATCCTTGGTAAGGATGAGGTCATCAGTTCGATTCTGATTAGCAGCTCCAAAAAAGCACTGCGAAAGCAGTGCTTTTTGCTTTTTAACCTTGTCCTTGCGAACTCATCTCGCCGGCGGTACGACTGATGAAGCCCTTGCCGCTGACCTCCGAGGCATCCGCGATTATTACAAACGCCCGCCTGTCACATTCGGCAACAATCTGCTTTAATAAATATATCTCCCGCCGTGATACCACGCACATGAGCAACTGCTTCGGCTCACCCGTGTATCCGCCCACCGCGTCGATCACCGTCACACCGCGAAAAAGCCGCTCAAAGATCAGCGCGGTCAGCTCCCGCCCCCTGCTTGTCACGATAAACGCCTGACCTGCGCGGCGCGATCCGGAGATCATATTGTCCATCACCTTACCCGATGCAAAGGTGCAGACGATGGAGTAAAACAAGCCGTCGAGACTGCGGGTGAACAGCGCCGCGCCGAGGATTATCACAAAATCGGTTATCATTATTACATTTCCCGTGGAGACACTGCGCCATTTTTGCCTTACAAGGCAGGCGATGAGATCGGTGCCGCCCGTTGTGTAGCCCCGTGAGATCAGCGTACCACATCCCGCCCCCATGCACACGCCGCCGAGGATGGCGCAGATCAGCGGATCCAGCTCGGGTATCGGAAAAAACGCCAGCAGATCTATGGACAGCGAGGTCGCAACAAGACCTATGAGTGTGCGTTTCAAAAATTCCCTGCCGAAAATTCGGGTGTTGGCGATGATCAGCGGGATGTTTAAAAGAATTATGGTTATTCCGACGGGTGCGCCGAAAAAGATGTTCAGCACGGTGGAAATGCCCGTCATTCCGCCTAGCACAATTCCTGCGGGAAGTAAGAACATATTCATCGCCATGGAAAACAGCACAGATCCCACGGCGATCACGCCGACCTCCCCCAGTATCCGTGAAGCATTGCGGAGCTTGTCCGACATATTCTTAGCTCCTTTACAGTATTGTTATGTAAGATTATCATTTTGGAGGATGTCTGTGAAACTGTTAAATGAGCACATTTTTCACTCTGTGCGCTGATAATTGCCGACCCGAGCTTGTAGTGGTAACACTTGAATGCGAATAGATATAACGGAAACCGTCGCAAAACTTTATATTCGTCAGAAAGGTATGGTCATAACATGAACAAAAACATCATCCTTATCGGCATGGCGGGATGCGGAAAAAGCACCGTAGGCGTACTGCTTGCAAAGACGCTTGGCTGTGAGTTTATCGACACCGATCTCATACTTCAAAGGCAGGAGGGACGGCTTCTGCAGGAGATAATCAATGAGGACGGACTTGAATATTTTCTTGGTGCCGAGGAGCGCGCACTTTGCTCGGTCATGACCGACCGCACGGTCATCGCCACAGGCGGCAGTGCCGTCTACAGCCAGAGCGGTATGGCGCATCTTAAAGAAAACGGCATCTGCATCTGGCTGAGGCTTCCCTTCCCCGAGATCATGCGCCGCATTAACAACATCGCTACCCGCGGCATCGCCATCGCTCCCGGCAAAAGACTTGAGGATATCTATGCCGAGCGCGAGCCGCTTTATGAAAAGTACGCCGATATTATCGTCGACTGTACCGGTGACATCGAAGCCAATGTTGCGGCAATTACAGAGCAACTTATATAGGCGAAATCCCGACAATTACATAGCTTGCAGGGAGTATTTCACTTAAGCAAATACACGCCGGGGCTGTTACAAGTTCTCAACTTGCAACAGCCCCTACTTTTTTCGCATAACTTTTGTCTGATTATAAACGCTGACTAATCGCCGTAGACGGTCTCCTGCAAAGATGCGATGCCCATATATTCAAGCGGGTCGACATAGGCACCGTTCACCTTCATTTCAAGATGAAGATGCGGCTCCTCGGAGATCTCGATAAGCGCGCTCTCGCCGATGGCACCGATGGACTGTCCCATGGATATCTTGTCCCCCACCGAAAGGTGGGATGCGGAATCCTCCGAAAGATTCATATATGTGGTGAAGATGTTATCCCCGTGGTCAATGGTGACACAGCGTCCCATAAGCTGATCGTTTCTGATACTGCACACTGTACCGCTTGATGCGCAAACCACATCTGTCCCCAACGGTGCTGCGATGTCAACGCCCGTATGGGCACGGTAGTCATTCATCGTAAGCGAATAGACGGGGATATCAATTTCAAACGCCTTTGCTACTGTTCCCGCTGTGGGGATGACAAAATATCGGATGTCAACAGCGGCAGGGACGTCAGTCTTGCCTGCAGACACAGGAAGCGTGTCTGCGGAATCCTTCACCGCCGCAGTGGTGTCGGGAGCGTCAGTGTCAGCAGGCTTCTTTTCGGTATCGGGAGTCGGTACGTCCTCCTTGAGTTTGTTCGATACCGCGCCGCCGTCGGTGACGGGCGAGGTTACGATACCACCTGCGGTATCAGTGACATCCCCCACATTTCCCCGACGACGTGAAGATACGGTGAACACCGACACCAGCACCACGCACACAAGCATGGCGGCAAGCAAAAGGTAGATCACCGTATTGATGGAATTTTTCTTTAATTTGTTCTCCATGTAAATTACCAACCTTTCAGATTTGACTAAATTTTATCGGTTTGGTAATATTGTTGACCGCATAACGGTAATTATACACGGAGTATGAAAAGTTTTTTGCAGCTATGCTTACTGCAGATTCACCGCCTTTGTCATAATATGCTTGGTGATAAAATACTGCGCGGCGGTGACAAGGGCATAAGTCGCAAGGAATACGATAATTCCCACCTGCACGATCATTTCCACAAACGGCGCCAGCTCTGCCGTCGGGAGCACAGAGCCTTCAACAAATATAGCAATGCCGATTATGTAAGCGTATACAAATACGATTGTTATGGTCTGTAGGATGGCGTTCATACCAAGGTATGCTGCCACCGAGCCGAATATGCGATGCTTTTTAAAGAGCTGTCCTATGGAGATAGCGCAGAAGATGGGCAGAATGGTGCCGAAAACACTGATGATCATAAGCACGCAAAACTCGATTATATATATGACAGGGCTTACTTCAAGATACATATCAAGAAGATCGAAAATCTCAGAATACCCCTCAAACATTATGGTAAATACATTCTCGCCCTCAAGTCCCGCACCCGATATCAGTATAGACAGGGCAAATGCTCCGTAGCAGAGCACTATCCACAAAATACCCACCAGCATTTTCGAGAAGATAATGCGGTTTCGCGGCACGGGGAGCATCAGCGTGCAGTAGCCCTCATTTCCGTACACGGTGTTATAGAAGCGGTACGCGATCAAAACGGTAACAAACATGGTCGCCGCAGAGAAGCCGAACATCTGAAAGCTGTTCATTAACATCGCGATGAAGTAGAATATTTCGTAAAAATCCTCGGTCAGCGGTGACAGTGCATAAAACAGCCGCGTCATACCGCCGAAAGCCAGAAGTACGGCGCATACTATAAGCACGGGAGCAGCAGTTGCGCGCAGCTCATGCTTTATAAGCTTTCTTAGCATCTGTACACCTCCCTGAATATCTCATCTACGCTCTTGCCGTGCTGATTTTTAAGCGCCGCCACCGATGCACAGAGTGCAGCCTTGCCGCCATCCACAAATATTACATCATCCAGCACGCTTTCCACATCCCTGACAAGATGCGTGGTGATGAGCACCGAGCTGTTCCTATTGTAGCTTTTCAAAATGGTTTCGAGTATATACTCCCGCGCCGCGGGATCCACACCGCCCAGCGGCTCATCCAGCACATAGAGCTGTGCATTGCGGCTCATGGCAAGAATAAGCTGTACCTTTTCGCAGGTGCCCTTGGACAGCGTACGCACCCGATTTTTCGGATCGATCGCCAGCCGTCCCAGCATATCGATCGCCTTTTCGCGGTCAAAATCGGCAAAAAAGTCCCCGTAGTAGTCCATTAAATAGTTGACAGAAACGCCCGACGGGAGCGCGTTTTTATCGGGCAGATAGGATATCTGCGCCGCGGTTTTGTAGGACGGCGGCTCACCGTTTATAAGTATCTCTCCCTTGTTTGGCACAAGCAGACCGCAAATCAGCTTGATAATCGTGGATTTTCCGCAAGCATTGGGACCGAGCAAACCGATTATACCGCCCCGTCCTATGGAAAAGCAGATCTCGTCAAGCACTCGTTTAGAGCCGTAGCTTTTTACGACATTGCGAAATTCAATGAGCGGCGGCTCATGAGTCTTTGGCGATTGCAGGATCATGGTGTCGTCCATATGTTTCATCCTTTCTGTGTTACTTTCTATATTATATCATACCACTGCCCTCAAATCAACCTGTAGCCGGGATTTTCGGCAGCATCATAAAAAAATTAACAAAAAAAGAGCGAATGTCAAATTCACTCTTTTTGCCTTTTATGGAATAGCCGTCAGCTTTGCAAGCCGCACGGGTGAATCCTTGAAGCCGTAAAGGGTTGCAACATAACCGGGTGAGATCAAGGTAATGCGGTACTTGCCGTTCTTCAGGCGGTCAACGCCCTCAACATTGTAGCGGACGCCGCCGCACATTATCTGCACATATGTAGATTTGTTGAACATACTCCTGCTCAGCCTAAGTTTTCGTATAAGTTCATCTGTCAGCACGATGTTGTCTATATCTATAGTCTCCGCGCAGATCTTGTTCGGCCTCTTAGTCATCTCCGAGATGGTCAAAACATTATGCGGTACTTTGGTTTTCATACGCTATGTCTACCTTTCCATCATAAACTGCGGGGCGCCGCCAAAATATCGGCAGGCACTACTTCGCCAACTCAAACTTCCAACGCAGTTCTATTGTCAACATTTTTAATTCAAAAATTCACTGTGACCATTATACCACATCTGCAGTGTTTTGTCAATAGCCGCTATAATTATTAACAATTATCAAGCAAATATGTGCAAAACGTGTCATATCATGTACATATATGCAAAAAAGCAAAACCGGCAACAGCACTAAGCTATTGCCGGTATGTTTATGCAATTTGTGCGTCAACAGCCTTTACGACCTGTACGGACGTGCCGTCAACTGTAACGGTGGAGGTGTACTCGCAAACGAGCTTCTGCAGATTCTTGACAGCGTCGATATAGTACGCCAGCACGACCTCAGTGCAGTCGGTGGTAACACCGTCAGCCTCGGTATCGAACTTGTCCGCATACTGCTTGCTCATTGTCAGCTTGTAAAGCTGAATACCCTTTTCGGTGGGGGTCAACTCAACACTCTTGATGTCCTCCTCGGAAAAATCAAGGCGGAACATCTCGAAAATATCGGGAATCTCCGCATCGGGGGCGAAGCTTCCGCTGCCGTCTATAAGCTCAAGCACCGTATCTCCGTCCTTGACAAGCTCATAGGTGGTACATTCGCCGGTAGCGGTAACGTCGGTGGTTGCGTTAAGATCGAAGTCGGGATTCTCCGTTCCGGTGAAGCGGATATAAGTCTCGGTGGACACATTCAGCGGATGTCCCTCGATATCCTTCTCAGCAGTATTCATCTCATAAATCAGGATCTCACCGCTCTCAATGCTGAGTGCCTTATCGGTGCTATCCTTGATGATCGTATAGGTATCGGTGATCAGCGCCTTGCTGCCGCAGGCAAAAAACGAAGATGCCACGAGGCATACTGCCGCACCGAGTGCCGCGATTCTTACGTTTTTGTTCATTTTCTTACTCCGTTTGTTGGATTTTTTGAAGCCGCAAAAAAGCTTCAAACCCGCATTCTGCCGCAAATCAACGACTTGCGGCAGATCAGGTATTGATTTAATGTACTGCTTACAGATACTTCTTGATGGTATCGGTAGCCGCCTCAGCCGCAAGAGATACGGTAGCGGTGCAGTTTACCCCACACTTGTCAACAAGAGTGCTTACCTCGGTGCAGAACTTATCAAAGCTTGCAAGGTCGTCAAGACAGATCTTAAGTGCAGAGTCTATATATATGTCAGTAACGTCATGGTTGCTGGCGATGATGCCCGCAATGAAGCCGAACAGGGACTGACCGTCGCAGATGCCGTACTGGTTTGTGTCGATAAGGCGGGCGGTATGCTTGATATCATAAGTCAGCTTTGTGCCCTTCTCGATGCAGACTACCGAACCGTTAGACTGCTCGGAAGCTGTGTTTACCATTTCGATAAGATGCTTGGTCTTGCCTGTGCCCTTGACGCCGATAATTAACTTTAACATAGTGTATCCTCCTATAATTTGTGATGTCAATACCGCGTTTGTTAGTATCTGCTTATATTTTACACTAAAACTCCGAAAATTTCAAGAGGATTTGATGAGAAAAAATGTATTTTCGCAAAGTTTTTACAACTTGTACAAATTCGTTTGATATACTTGTAACAAACAACGAAATTTTGTGTATTTCGCCTATTTTGACATTCTTTCCTCAAGCGCCGCTTTCTCCGCCTCATAGCCGGGCTTGCCGAGAAGCGCGTACATATTCTTCTTGTACGCCTCAACGCCGGGCTGGTTGAAGGGGTTTACGCCGAGGGTGTATCCGGAGATTGCGCAGGCAAGCTCGAAGAAGTATACGAGCCAGCCAAAGGAGTGCTCACTTCTGTCCGCAAGCTCTAAAACGATGTTGGGCACGCCGCCGTCAACGTGTGCAAGCAGGGTTGCGTTCATCGCCGCGTTGTTTACCTTGTGAAGCTCCTCGCCGGAGAGGAAGTTGAGGCCGTCGATGTTATTGGGGTCATTTGGGATAATAACGGTGTCGTTGGACTTTTCGATGGAGACCACGGTCTCAAAGAGGTTGCGTCTGCCCTCCTGGATGTACTGACCGAGGGAGTGAAGATCGGTGGAGAATATTACGGAGGAAGGATAGATACCCATGTTGTCCTTGCCCTCGGACTCGCCGTAGAGCTGCTTCCACCACTCGTTCATCATAAGCATAGCCGTCTCGTAGGAAACGAGGATCTCGGTGGTCTTGCCCTTTCTGTACATGATATTGCGGAGTGCTGCGTACTTCGCCGCGTCGTTGCACTGGATGCACTCACCGGAATAAGCCTCTCTTGCATCCTCGGCGCCCTTCATCATAGCGTCGATATCACAGCCTGCCGCCGCGATGGGAAGCAGTCCCACTGCAGTGAGCACGGAATAGCGTCCGCCAACGTCATCCGGCACAACGAAGGTCTCGTAGCCCTTCTCGGTTGCGAATGCCTTAAGTGTACCGCGCGCCTTATCGGTTGTAACAAAGATACGCTCCCGCGCACCGTCCTCGCCGTACTTCTTCTCAAGCATCTCCCGGAAGATACGGAATGCAACAGCAGGCTCGGTGGTGGTACCGGACTTGGAGATGACGTTTACGCATATATCCTTGTCCTCGCAAAGCTCGATAAGCTCAGCAAGAGCGGAGGAGCAGATATTGTTGCCCGCGAAGTATACGGAGGGGGTATCCTTCTTCTTTTCGTTGTACATGGGGCTCTTTACAAACTCGATAGCTGCACGTGCGCCGAGATAGGAGCCGCCGATACCGATAACTACGAGAATGTCGCAGGTCTTCTGAATCTTAGCGGCAGCCGCCTTGATGCGAGCAAATTCTTCCTTATCGTAGTCTACGGGCAGACCCACCCAGCCGAGAAAATCCTTGCCCAGCCCGTTTCTGTTTTTTAACTGTGCGATAGCGCACTTGACTGCAGGCTCGATGCCCTGCAGATCCTCAGCGGCGAGGAAATCCTTTATATATTTATCGTTTAATTTAAGTGTCATAAGAAATGACTCCTTTCAAATATGTTCATATATAATGCGTCGCCCAAAATGTGTCTAACACTATTATGTTACTATAATTATATTACTACAATTTTTGTTATATTTCAAGAGGTATTTACATAATTTCTCCCCTTCCGCAAAAAAATATTGTGATGGGGCGTGTGATTTTTTGTGATGTTTTAACAAAAGGCATTAGAAAACCCGTCCGTAGTGCGTCAAAAGTTGAAAATTACGAAAATTTTAAAAAAATTTTGCAAATGCTATTGCAATTTCCGAAAATATGTGTTATAATAACCGTTGTTAGTTATGAAATCAGCATCGCCATGCTAAAACCACATGGCGGCTTAATACGGAGGTAAATAATCATGGCAAAGTGCAGCATCTGCGGAAAAGCAGTACAGTTTGGACTTGCAGTATCGCATTCCAACCGTAAGACCAACAGAACCTGGAAGCCCAACATCAGACGCGTTAAGGCTATCGTAAACGGCACTCCCAAGACCGTTAACGTATGCTCCCGCTGCCTGCGTTCCGGCAAGGTAACCAGAGCGGTCTGAGTTAATGTAAAATGAAGAAGCCTGTGCATAGCACGGGCTTTTTCTGTATTTATGCTTCCCGAAAAGGAGGAAATCATGCCTTATATTTTAATCGGTGAGCCCTGCTACACAATATATGCGGAGTCCCTTCGCCAATATGACTTCACGCCCGTGCCGCTGGTACCGGACACACGGCTTGGCAAGGTCGTCTGCACCCATGCCGATACGCTCATATACAGCGACGGTGCTTCGCATATCATAAACGCCGATTATGCGGATACACTTCCCAAAAAGGTGCGTGAGCTTCTCATAAAAGCCACCGATACGCCTTACGGCGATTATCCCACAGACACCACATTCAACGCTCTGCGCGTGGGACAGTATCTCATCGCACGCGCCGCAAGTCTGTCACCCACGGTGCGACGCTTGGCAGAGGAAGGCGGACTTACGCTCGTTAACGTAAGCCAAGGCTACGCACGCTGCTCTACCCTGGCGCTTTCAAGCGCCCACGCTGCCATCACGGCGGACGAGGGTATGGCAAAGGCAATGGAGTCCTGCGGTATACAAGTCCTTCGCATAACGCCCGGTCACATCATCCTTGACGGCTGTGAATACGGCTTCATCGGCGGCGCGTCCTTTGTATATGAGCCGCAGGACTACTGTTCCCTTTCACGTTTTTCACGGTACGTATTCTTCTTCGGCGACCTGTGCAGTCATCCCGACGGGGATGCCATCGCAGAGTTTATCACCCGCCTCGGCTATAGGGTCATAAGCCTCGGAGGCGCGCTCACCGACTTCGGTGGTGCGGTGATACTGTAAGCGTTTTCGGCTCAAAATATCACAATGACTTGTAGGGGCGAGCGTCGCTGACCCCTACAAGTCATTGGCATTTCACTGAATCATTTATAAGTTTATAAATTACACAACTTCCGCACAACGTGCCCGCCGATTATAAGTCCCGCCGCGGACGGCACGAAGGAAATTGAGCCGGGAATATGCCGCTTAGTCTGCCCTTCAAGCTCGCTTGCGGTGGCAGCCTTCATAGGCGGCTCGTCCGAAAACAGCACCTCGCAGTGGTTTATCCCCATCTCCCGCAGCTTAATGCGCATGACCTTGGCAAGGGGACAAGTGTGAGTCTTGGTAATATCCACGATCTTAAAGCGGGTGGGGTCTAACTTCGAGCCGGTACCCATGGACGATATCACGGGAATATCCCTCTCCTTCGCCGCCTTAATTATTGCCAGCTTGGATGTCACCGTGTCGATGGCATCGACTATATAGTCGGGCTTCACCTCATCTATGAGTGAAGGGATATTCTCCGGCACCGCGAAAATGTCAAAGCGGCTCACCCTAATGTCCGGATTGATCGCAAGGCAACGCTCTGCCGCCACCTCGGTCTTAAGCCGCCCCACGGTGGTAGTATCGGCAATGATCTGGCGGTTGATGTTGGTCACGGACACGGTATCGTTGTCCACAAGCACAACGCCGCCGATCCCCGCGCGAACTATAGCCTCAAGGGCGAATCCGCCAACGCCGCCCACTCCGAAAAGTAGCACGTTTTTTCCCTTTAATATATCCACCGCAACGTCTCCCAGCATCATACGCTGGCGGTGCAGCCAGTCTGCCATAATGATTCCTCCGTCTTTTTGTTATGTTTATTATACAACACAGAAAAATACTTGTCAATCATTTAATGCACGATTTTCTTTATGCGGACAGCAGATTTTATTATGAAAAAATATTTTTGAATTATTTTTAAAAAACCTATTGACATTTCGAGGGTGTTGTGATATAATATCAGAGTTGAATCCAAAGACCGCAGGTTACAGCAAACGAGCTTGGCTCTTATTGTTGCGTAAAAGGTTCGCCTTCCTGCCGAGGAAACACTTTATAAGTAAAGAATATAATTCTGCATTTGTGAAGTCCCTCGCTGCGTCATTGGTTCGCACGAAGGATTTTTTATTTTTACCCGGGAGGTGAAAATCATGGCAAGTGAGAAAATTTTAAACGCGAAAAAGCAGCAGGTTGCTGACCTGACCGAAAAGATCAAGGCTGCTCCCGCAGGCGTGATCGTCAACTACTCCGGTATTACCGTTGCAGACGACACCGCACTCCGCGCAGCACTCCGTAAGGCAGGCGTTTCCTACAGCGTATACAAGAACTCCATCACCGGCAGAGCTTGTGACGAAGCAGGTTACGGCGATCTCAAGCAGATTCTCGAAGGTATGACCGCTATCGCAGTCGCTACCGACGACCCCATCGCTCCCGCAAAGCTTCTCAAGGAATACGCAGACAAGATCGAATCTTTCGAGCTTAAGGGCGGTTTCGTTGAAGGCAAGGTGCTGGACGTTAAGGGCGTAGAAGAGCTCGCAGCAATCCCGCCGAAACCCATTCTGGTTGGCAAGATGCTGGGTTCTCTCCAGAAATCTCTCTACGGTCTTGCTTATGTACTTCAGGCAAAGATCGACAAGGAAAACGGCGGAGCAGAGGCTCCCGCAGAGGCGTAATTCGCCGCAGACGCACAGCGTCTAACACAAATTTTTAAATAAATGGAGGTTACTTAAAATGGCTACCGAAAAGATCACAAACATTCTTGAAGAAATCAAAACTCTTACCATTCTCGAACTCGCAGACCTCGTAAAGGCTCTCGAGGAAGAGTTCGGCGTTTCCGCTGCTCCCGTAGCAGTTGCAGGCGCTGCTGCTGCTCCCGCTGCTGCTGCAGCTGAGGAGAAGACCGAATTCGACGTTGTACTTGCTTCTGCAGGCGCTAACAAGCTGGCAGTTATCAAGGTTGTACGCGAACTCACCGGTCTCGGCCTTAAGGACGCTAAGGACATGGTTGAAGGCGCTCCCAAGACCATCAAGGAAGGCGCATCCAAGGAAGACGCTGAAGCTATCAAGGCTAAGCTCGCTGAGGCTGGCGCAACTGTTGAACTTAAGTAATTTAAGTAAAACGAATATTTACAAAGGAGTAAAGCCTAACGGTTTTACTCCTTTGTTTTTTTACGGCTTTCCGAAAATATAGAATAACATGGTGCATATTTCCCTAAAACAAAGATTCTGACATTGGATATTCACTCAAATGTTCGGCGTAATTATTTATCAGCCCAAAGCACTTGACAATGAGCATTTTACTGTGGTATAATGAGTTACACTGTAGCTTTATATAAGCGTCTAATTTAGCTAAACGACAACATGGAGGTACACCATGGCTGAAATAAAGGACGAGCTGATATCCGATGAGATGTCAAAAATCATCATTGAGACTGCCGCTCTTCTCGTAACCGAGGAGGGTGCGGCTACACTCACAGTCCGCAAAATACTCAAAGAGCTTAACATCACAAACCGTGTATTCTACAACCGTTTCCACAACATTGATGAGGTGCTTGAGATCGTATACAAAAACACCATTGTAAAGATCCGCGAGGGCATCCGCAAATTCGATCCGCAAAAGGACTTCTTCGAGCAGGCCGCGGATATTGTGGCAGACACGCTCATTATGTCCTACGACAACAAGATGCAGTTCAACGACTATGTATTCAGAAGCGATTCAATTTCCCGCGAGAACTACGAATGGTGGAAGGTTGAAATAAAAAAGCTGCTTACCTTCGCAAAGGAGCATAATCTTATAAAAGATATCGACTCCGATGTTTTAAGCTATGCCATCTGGTGCTTCGTGCGCGGCTATAATGCCGACGCTGTCGGACGCAAGCTTCCCCGCGATGAGGCAGTCAGAAACTTCAAATACAGCTTTACCGTATTTCTTGACGGAATGCGTATAACTGAAAACACCTGAAATAGCTCTGGGCTTCCTTCGCGACAACATAATCAACGGCCGCGTGATCACAAGAAGTAGCAAGTTCACCACCGCTATGTCAAAGGCAAGCTGACAAAGCAAACAAATCGAATATTTCACAAAAGCCCCCTTAGAGCCGCATTTTGCAACTTTTTGGCGGGCTCTTGCATTTTAATAAGCAGGTAATGCGAAAAAAACAGCGTTTCTAAGGCGTTTTTTCAGTCTCCTAAATTAACTTGAAAATTTTTTGACTTTTTTTCAAAATAATCTTGCAAAATTCATGAATATGATGTATAATAGTATATAGTAGATTTATTCCCATTTATTTTACTAATAATTTAATTTTACGGAGGTTAATTATGAACAAGAAGATTCTTGCAGTAGTTGCTCTCGCACTCGTGCTTGTCCTCGGACTCGCTTCCTGCGGCGCAAAGTTAACAATGGGTACCGGCGGTACCGGCGGTACTTACTATCAGTTCGGCGCTATCCTTGGTCAGTATGTTGAAAAGAATGCAGGCGTTGGCTGCGTAGCGGTTTCCACCGACGGCTCCAAGGCTAACATTCAGGGTATCGCGGCAGGCGACTACCAGCTCGGCACTGTTCAGTCCGACGTTATGGCATACGCTTGGAACGGCACCAACACCTTCGCTGATGACGGTAAGGTTGACTCCTTCCGCGTTGTAGGCGGTCTTTACGCTGAGGCTGTACAGCTCATCACCATGGATGAGAGCATCAAGTCTGTAGCTGACCTTAAGGGCAAGTCCGTTTCCATCGGTGCTCCCGCATCCGGCGTTTACTTCAACGCCATCGACGTTCTCGGTGCGGCAGGTCTCACCGAAAACGACATCAAGGCTCAGTACCAGAGCTTCAACGACTCCGTTGAAAGCCTCAAGGACGGCAAGATCGATGCAGCATTCATCGTTGCAGGCGCTCCCACTCCCGCGGTTGTTGAGCTTATGACCACCGCAGATGCATTCCTCGTTCCGATCGACGGCGAGGTTGCAGAGACCATCATGGCAAGCTGCCCCTACTACACAGTTTACACCATTCCCGCAGGCACCTATGAGGGCCAGGAAAATGATGTTGACACCATCACCGTTAAGGCTACTCTTATCGTATCCGCAGATATCGATGAGGAGACCGTATACAACCTCACCAAGGCTATCTTCGACAACACCGAGGCTATTACCTCCGAGCATGCAAAGGGTGCTGAGCTCAGCATCGAAAACGCTACAGAGGGTATGACCGCTCCGTTCCATGCAGGTGCCGCTCGCTACTTTGCTGAAAAGGGCGTTACCGTTGAAACCAAGTAATCCGGAGCTCGCGTAAGATACTGTTCGCTTCCGCTGCCGGCATTGCCGGCAGCGGAAAATTGTTATTTATGGAAGGAGACCCCAATGTCCAAAAAAACTCCCGAAGAAAAAAAGCTTCCGAAGATCGATGTCGAAACAGTCGACACCCTTTCCGAGGAAGAAAAAATGGCGGCTAATGTGGACGAGGTCATGAAAAAATATGACCGAGAGTCCAATGTCCGTATCTGGGAGGGTGCGCCCAAATGGGTCATCACCTGCATACTCGCCGCGTTTTCGCTTTTCTGCCTTTATGTAACGCTTGTTGCCACCTGGCTTGAAGAGGTGCGTCTTACCTCCTTCGTTGCCCTTATCGTTTTCATGGGCTACATGATCTTCCCTGCCAAAAAGGGTGTGCAGAAGGTCAATCATATGCCCTGGTACGATGTGGTACTAATGATAGCGGGCACCGCTTCTTTCTTATATTTCACCTTCTTTGCAAAGGAAATCATCGGCCAGGGCTCCATACTTGAAGCATATCAGCTTGTGATCGCGGCTGTGGGTATCGTGGCTGTAGCTGAGCTTTGCCGACGCAGTGTGGGACTGCCGATACTGATCGTTGCCGCCGCGTTTGTTATTTACGCGCTGTTCTTCGGTCTGTCTAACCCCTCCTTCACGGGAAGACTCAACAAGCTAATAAGCACGCTGTTCTATTCCAAGGAAGGCATTCTCTCCACCCCCATCAATGCCTGCTCAAAGTTCATCGTCGTATTTATCATATTTGGCGCATTTCTTGAGCGTACCGGTATCGCGGACTTCTTTATCAAGGCGGCTAATGTGGTCGTCGGACGCTTCTCCGGCGGTCCCGCAAAGGTAGCCGTTGTGGCAAGTGCCCTTGAAGGCATGGTTTCCGGCTCCTCCGTGGCAAATACCGTGGGAAGCGGCTCGGTCACCATCCCGCTTATGAAAAAGACAGGCTACAAGCCCGAATTTGCGGCAGCTGCAGAAGCTGCGGCTTCCACGGGCGGTCAGATCATGCCTCCCATAATGGGCGCCGCCGCATTCTTAATGGCGGAGAACCTGGCGGTAGGCTACAGCACCATCATCGTGAAGGCGATACTTCCCGCTATTCTGTACTTCGCGGGCATTTTCATCGCGGTGCATCTTGAAGCCAAGAAATACGGTCTGCGCGGACTTTCCAAGGAAGAGATCCCGGACTGGAAGCCGCTTATCAAGAAGATATACCTCCTTCTCCCGCTGGGACTGCTCATCTACCTCGTAAGCTCCAATATGTTTACGATCCAGTATTCCGCCGCTATCGCGATAATCGCCGCTATCCTTGTGAGCATCCTCAATAAGGAAAAGCGCCTCACTCCGAAGGGCATCCTCGAAGCCCTCGCGGCAGGTGCACAGGGCACCATTTCCATCGCCGCCGCTTGTGCTATCGCGGGTATCATCGCAGGCTCCATCACCGCAACAGGTCTTGCGAACGTGCTCATCAACGGCATAGTAGAGCTTGCAGGTAATCAGATTATTATCGCACTTGTGCTCACCATGATCTGCTGTATCGTGCTCGGTATGGGCGTGCCCACCACCGCTAACTACTGCATTATGGCGGCAACTTGTGCTCCCATCCTCGTCCGTATGGGCGTTCCCGCCATCGCAGCGCACTTCTTCGTATTCTACTTCGGTATCGTTGCTGACCTCACTCCTCCCGTAGCACTTGCAGCATATGCGGGAGCGGCGATCGCGCAGTCCAACCCGATGAAGACCGCCATCACCGCCACAAAGCTGGCAATCGCGGCGTTTATCGTACCCTACGTCTTCGCGCTCAGCCCCGTGATGCTGTTCATCGACGTAGAAGGTCCTCTGCAGGTCATCATGATCATTGCAACCTCACTCATCGGCATCTTCGGTGTCTCCTCCGCGCTTGAGGGCTACATATTCGCTAATATGAATCTCATTCAGCGCATCCTCGCCGGTGCCGCGGGCATACTCCTCATCGACCCCAACGGCATGACCGACATCATCGGTATCGCACTGATTGCGATCGTCATTGTATGGCAGTATTTTGGAAAGCGTAAGTCAATCAAGAAATTAACGGCATAATACCCTCCCCCAAACCGCGTGCGGTTTGGGGGAGTTTTTGTATACAAAAACGACGTGCAAAATGCACATCGTTTATTGGTGGAAACAACTGGAATCGAACCAGTGACCCCTTGCATGTCAAGCAAGTACTCTAACCAGCTGAGCTATGCTTCCAAGTATGTGTGGTGTCGGATTTGATGACCTGCACGCGAAACCGCTTCGCGGTATCGCGGCAAGAACGCAAGCGTTCTTGCTTCGAGCTTGCACCCGCCATTTTGACAAGAACAAAATCGCAGAATGACAAGCCATTCCGCGATTTTGTTTGGTCGGAATGACAGGATTTGATGACCTGCAGTAGTTGCGCGAGGCGCAACTACACAAGGACGATATTGCGAGAGGTATGCGTTTCTTTAGCGCGTCCTTGAATCGAGCTTCTCGCCGGTCGTTCTGACAGAGGAAAATTACTGGAGCGACAAGCACTCCACTAATTTTCCTTGGTCGGAATGACAGGATTTGAACCTGCGACATCCTGCTCCCAAAGCCGTAAAGTAGTGTAGTTACGGGATTTTTTAGCACTTTTCGACCACAATCAGCGCGAAAGTTTTTTCGTTTGGAGCTTTCGTGCGCTTGGTGTGCGTGTAGTGCAAGCGTGAAAGTGGTCAAAGCTGTGGTCAAGGAACAATGAAATATTTGCACCGCATAAGACAAAGAAAACGTGATGCTCCCGTTTTTCCGAGAGCATCGTATTATTATATAAACATAGCAAGAAAATGCGGTAGAGTGAATTTCTTATCTGATACTCCCACGTTGCCGCCGATCAACTTAAAAGCAATTGACGGGTCATATTCCTTGATAAATGAGTCAAGCGATTTCGTAGGAGCGTTGCCGGCTTTCACTTCGATCGGGATGACATCGCCGTCCTTCTCGATTACAAATTCAAGCTCGGAGCTATCACCATGCTTATAGTAGTGAAGCGTATAGCCGTTCTTCACAAGAGTTTCTGCAACGAAATTTTCATAAATACCGCCCTTTGCAAATCCCTTCAGGGTTCCGTTTAAGAGAGCCTGTTTGGTTGCAAAACCGAACAATGCAAGCAACAGTCCGGTATCAGCAATATAAAGCTTAAATTCGTTATCCTTCTCGTAAGCCTTCAAAGGCAGCGTCGGAATCGTAGTGTTGTAGCACATATACGCCATATTGGCATCGCGAAGCCACTGTACACTGTCACCGAATTTGCGTGAAGTTGCCTTGTGTTCAACCTCGGAATACTTGAATTTTTTATTCTCTTTAGCAAGTTGACGGGGGATACTGTCATAGCACTGACGAACTTTCACTTTTTCTGCGCCCTTTGCGTGCTGCGAGATATCGTCTGCATAGGATGCCAAAATCTTATCTTGGATTTCCTGCACCTTGGTAAAGTCCTTATATTTTGCAAAGCTTGCGACTACCTCCGGCATTCCACCGACAACAAGGTATTCACGGAGCAGGCTTTCATATTTTTCGTGAATCTCAGACGGAATCTTTTCTTTCGAGTCATAAAAGCTTTTCAGGTAATCAATGGTTTCATTTGTATAACCGTATGCCCATAAAAACTCCTCGAAGTCCATTGAGTACATCATGACGGTCTTTTCATAACCAACGGGGATGGATTCGACCGGCTCGACCTCGTCATCGTCATCCTTGCCATAGGATAATCCGAGAAGCGAACCCGAAGCAATCACATCGTAACGTCCATCCTCCGCAAGGAACTTCAAAGCAGTACGCGCGCCTGCGCACTTCTGAATCTCATCAAGAAAAATGAGCGTCTTGCCGGGAATAAGTTTGACCCCCGGGATGTTGGCAGTCAATCGCTTATATATCTCTTCCGCAGTTTTGTCACCGTCAAAAATAACCTTTAAGCTCTTCTGCTCGTGGAAGTTGATCTCTACAAAACTGTCGTACTCTTTTTTCCCAAACTGTCTAATAAGGTAAGTTTTGCCGACCTGCCTCGCACCTTTTACCAAAAGGCACTCTTTCTTATCTTCGTTTTTCCATGCGAGTAAAGTATCGTACATTTTACGTTTTAACATAAAAATCACCTCGTTTCATGCCCCTATTATAACATAATATTGCCGTTTTGTCAACCATTATGCATATTTTGGGGTATTGCAAAACCAAAATAATGCATATTTTAGGATAGTGCAAATTTCAATATATGCAGATTTACGGACATCTGCAAATCTAAATTACGCATATTTTATGGCGATTGAGATGTGATGATTTCGTCACAGTTGGTATATAATAAATCCGAATTCGCTTGTTAAATGGGGTACTTCTTTATGTTGTGTACGTGTAGTCCGTGCGTGGAAGCGGTGAGATATGTGGTTAAGGAAGAGATGCAATTTTTGCGCCGCATAATTCAAAGAAATAACCTCTTGACAAATTTGAAAAGTCATGATACAATATACACGAACGCATGTTCTGCTGTATTTGGCTATGCGGCAAACAAAAATCCGGACAAAACCAAGTGTCAAAAGGAAACACTACACCGACTATTGAATTCTTAGCCGAACCCTACAAAAGGATTTCTCCGCAAAAGAAATCACATAAACTTATACAGTAGGAGATATGAATATATAGAATAACTCATAATATCTTTTCTACCGCACCATCCATGACTAAAAAGAAAAGTAGAAAATCTATAATAACCTTCCTCAAAGAATTATGGTTCAAAGAAATCAATGGTTATAGATCGAATAATAGAACTGCATTTCAGCCTGTCAATGATATTCCGGTATATTTTGCATATAGAATTGACAGCAGCAGTTCAAACGCTTTTCGCGTTAGTATCTTTAATGTCGTATGTTGCCGTAAATTTCATAGTTTTACTAGTCAAAATGCAGAACAACCGGGCTGTCCTTTTCAGGATGGCCCGGTCTTTTTTTGTTTCAGCAAGCTTCTAATGTCAGCGATAATGAATGGAGATAAGCCTATGCATCTTTAAATGATAAATAGAAAAACTAAATAAATTTTCGCAGAGTTAATCAATAAGTGATACACCACAAAACATCAATTTAGCATTTCTATTATAGCATAACCTCATTCAAATTGCAATATAGCAGAGAAAATTTATATCAATTTCTTCAATTCATCTAAAATTATCAAAGTGAGGTGATTTGTTTTTGTAATTATTAATGCTGTTGTAAAGTGATGAATTATTCTGCGCAGTCAATATCGCAGTCATAGATACGGTAGTAAATAGATCGGAGGAGTAATTATGGCTAAAGGTGAGAACATTTTTAAGAGAAAAGACGGGCGCTGGGAAGCTCGTTATATAAAAGGACATGAGTTGTCCGGAAAGATCAAATACGGTTTTTGTTATGGAAAAACCTACAAGGAAGCAAAGGAAAAGGTTACCGTTTATAAAGCAGCGTTACTAAATGGAGAGGTATTGCCAAACAAAGGTAAGCGCAATCGTTTTTCGTTTTTCTGTGATGAATGGTTCAGCGGGCTATCTTGCACATGTAAAGACTCCACGTTAGTGAAGTACGGATATATTTTAGATAAACACATCAAACCTAAACTTGGTGGGGCGTATCCGACAGGACTGTCAACAGGACTTGTTGATAGTTTCCGAGATGAGTTGATAAATAAGGACGGCCTATCACCTAAATCAGTAAAAGATATCTTAATGGTATTACGATCCATCTTAAAATATACATCCAAACAGTATCCTGGAGTATTTCAACCAATAGAGATAACATACCCCAGAGAGAATAAAAAGGAGATGCGGGTATTAACACGCGAGGAACAGTCTCGGTTTATATCCTATTTGTTAGACGATATGGACGCTTGTAAATTCGGAACATTTATTGCGTTATTTACCGGCATGCGAATCGGAGAAATTTGTGCTCTGAAATGGGAGAATATCTCCCTCAAGGACGCAACCATAAAAGTAGACAGAACTATGCAGCGCCTAAAAAATATTGAGGATGATGCACAGACCAAAACAAAGGTCGTGGTGAGTTCACCCAAGAGCGATAATTCAACGCGTATCATCCCTATGACAAAGCAAGCTGCAGAACTGTGTGGGAAGATGCAGCCAGACAGTCAAGCTTCTTATGTTTTAACCGGCAATGAACGCTATATGGAGCCAAGGGCTCTGCAGTATCGCCTCGAAAAATATACGCAAGAATGTGGGCTTGATGGGGTTCATTTTCATACTCTACGTCATACATTCGCGACACGCTGTGTAGAGGTAGGATTTGAAATAAAATCGTTAAGTGAGATACTGGGACATTCCAGTACGACATTGACGCTTGACCGCTATGTTCACGCATCTATTGAGTTAAAGCGAGACAATATGAGCAAGCTTGCAGCAATTGGAATGTAATTTTCCGCAGTCAAAATATTGTGTCCAACATCGTAATTTTCGGTGAAAAAGCATTTGTTTTAAGGCATATTTTGAGTTTTTACACTTATTGATTAACTCTGCGAAAATTAATTTCCTAATTATGGAAATTCGATTTAGCTGGAAATAAATCCAATCGCATGAACGCAAAAGGACTCAGCATCAAAATGAACACACTAATTAATTTACAAGGAATGCGGTTCGGTAAGCTGTTGGTTTTGGAAAAAGCGGAAATGCAGCAGGATGATGTTACACGTTGGGTATGCCAATGTGATTGTGGGAACATCTGTGTGAAACGCTCAAGGAGTCTTCGCAACGGGTCAGCTATTGATTGTGGCTGTTTGTCATCGCAATTTATTGATTTGACAGGCAAACGTTTCGGTAAACTTCTCGCTATAGCGAAAGAACCGATTACCAGTGATGGGAAAACTTATTGGCTGTGCCAATGTGACTGTGGCAATACGTGTATAGCATATTCGTATTCGTTGAGAAAGGGATTG
Organism: Candidatus Flemingiibacterium sp.; assembly: GCA_045586505.1. GTDB lineage: Bacteria > Bacillota > Clostridia > Oscillospirales > CAG-272 > Flemingiibacterium. Next base: position 24,768 of record JAZNAL010000030.1, read on the forward strand.
CAAAAAAGCTGCGGATGTGGACGAAGAAAGGATCTCAAAGGACAGCGTTTTGGTAATCTAACCGCTATAGAGCGTTCTGACAAATATATTGAAACTGCAGGACGCAGTAAAAAGTATTTGTGGAAATGCTTGTGTGATTGTGGCGCGGTTGTTTATAGATTGCCCGAAAAATTGCGACACGATGTAAACAGTGCTTGCGATACGTGTGCATCAGGAAAAGCTGTTGCTGCAATGGTACAGAATGCAGGTTTTGTTGAAGGCACCCAACTAAAGAAAATTGCAAGCAGGAAATTGCCAATCACAAACAAAAGCGGAGTTCGTGGTGTGTTTTTCAACAAAAGAACGGGCAAGTGGCGCGCAATGCTAAAATTCCAAGGTGTAGATCATTATCTTGGTGAGTATAAGGACATTGAAGATGCTAAAAGAGCCAGGTATACAGCTGAGCAAAAGTATTATGATCCTATCATCGAAAAATACTCTATAGAAAAGCTCAATGGTTGAGCCGGATATTGAATAGCCACACGATACTATTTGCGAAACGTTGTTTGATGAAATCACTAATTATGAACCACATGATCCGACGTCCATTCAAACAACAATCACGCGCGGTTATTAGCGTATGTTACAATGACAAATAAATTTTTTGTGCAGTAAGTTCAGATATATAAATTAAATAATCAAATAGAAAGGACAAGAAATGACCCTGATTGAAGCGGTTTTAATATCAACTGAATGTAAAGATTTATCTGAGTTGAAGTCTTTGCCTAAAGAAAAAAAGCTAAAACTTGCATCGGCTTTTGGTAAATTGAAAGCGGAACAAGCCTCATTGGATGATTGGAATGCCATACTTGCATCTTTTGGAGAAAAAGCAAAAAAAACACCTGATAGAGCTTATGCAAGGCTGATTGAGGTGTTAACAACCGATAACGAACTGGAACAGGTGGAAGATAGCAAACCTATTCCCCCCAAAAACCATATTGAGAAAAATAAAGCAAAGTCTGCTTTTATGCGTGTGTGGAACATTGTAACGACCGTGTTTGTTGCAGTGACAGTAGTGCTTGCAGTTGCACTGGTGGGGGTACGGATACTTGGAATTCAAGTGTACACAGTTCTTTCCGGAAGTATGGAGCCCGAATACCATGTTGGTGCGCTAATCTATGTTAAAAAAGTGGAGTCTACTGAGCTTTCTGTTGGTGACGATATTACATTTATGCTTGATGAGGACACAGTTGCTACCCATAGAATTGTTGGTATAGTTCCCGATGAAAACGACACGTCGATTCTTAGATTTCGCACCAAAGGTGTAGCAAACGAACATGAAGATGGGACATTAGTTCATCATAAAAATATTGTCGGCAAACCTATTTTTACCATCCCATATTTGGGTTATATCGCAAATTTTATACAACATCCACCGGGTACATACATAGCTGTATGCGTGGGAGCGCTTCTCATTTTTCTTGTCTTTGTACCTGACCTTTTCAGTGAAAAGGATAAGAACGATAAAAAAAGAGACGAGGCAAAAACGAGTAAATCATAAGGATAAAGCTAAAGGCTTCCTATTATAAATTATAACCATTTTAAAAGGAGATTTTCAAGATGAAAAACAAAAGCAAAGTATTAATTTTATTGTTCTCGGCGATGTTGCTGGTTGGAGCTTCCGTGCTCGGAACGATGGCATACCTCAAATCAAGCGATACAGTTGAGAACACATTTACAGTCGGCTCGGTAAAGATAAAGCTTGACGAGGCGGACGTAAATAAGGACGGTAGTTATGTATCCGATCATGATGCACGTGTTAAAGAAAATGAGTATCATCTCCTGCCCGGTCATACATACATTAAGGATCCTACTGTTACTGTCTTAAAGGGCAGTGAAGCATCATATGTTCGTATGCTGGTTACAGTTAATGAGCAGGCAGATTTGGATGCAATATTTGAACCTTCCGGTGCAGATCTTACAAGCATCTTTGGCGGTGTAAGTTCCGATTGGACACTGTACGGAGAGAAAGAAAACGGTGATGATACTCGTACATATGAGTTCAGATACAATAGCACTGTAGCGGCACTTGACGATGATCTGGTGCTGGATGATCTGTTTGAGACAATTACTGTTCCTTCGTCAATCACCGGTGAACAGCTGGCAACGATTGCAGATTTGAAAATTACTGTCGTTGCTAATGCTATTCAGGCAGACGGTTTTGATAATGCAGATGCGGCATGGATTGCATTTGGTGACAACTAATTATTAAATGATTTCATCGGATGTGATTGTTATCCTCCATCTGTTGAAATATATGCACTGCGAGTAAGCAATGCCAATAAATATGGAAAGGAGGATATAAGCATGAGAAAAACGAAGAAAAATATGAATGTAAAGCTGATTGTTGCGGTAATGTCATTCATTCTTCTGTTTGGAGGCACACTTGGCGGATCACTTGCTTGGCTGCTCGACAGCACAAATGATTTAGAGAATACCTTTACGACCTCTGATATCAGCGTAGAACTCAAAGAGACAGAAAATGAGTTTAAGATGATACCCGGATGGACGATCGATAAGGATCCTAACGCAAAGGTTTCCTCTGGCAGCGAAGATTGCTATTTGTTCGTTAAGGTTGAGGAATCCGCTAATTTCAGCGATTATTTGGATTACGCGATTGACGAGCAATGGACACCTCTTACCGGTGTTGACGGTGTTTACTACATCGAAATTGACAACGATGGTGGAAAGAATGTTGACTATAATATTCTTGGCGCTGGAACAGCTACATATGGTGGAGTGGCATATACTTGGGCAGATAATCAAGTATTAGTAAAGCCTACCGTAACAAAGCAGGACATGTCCGATGCTTTGAACAATAATCCCACATTAAGCTTTACTGCATATGCGGTTCAGCTGTACAAAAACAGCGATACCAAGTTTACTGCTATCGAGGCTTGGCAGACATTGTCTTCCGGCACCAATTCTTAACTTGATAAATAATGTACCTTACACTGTTATTTATTAAGTACTTTTTCCTGATATGAAAGGACAACTAAAATGAAAAAGAAAATCCTCGCTTTTACCTTGTGTACTGCAATGCTTGCTATTGCAGTTGTAGGCGGTACGCTCGCTTACTTTACTGATACTGATGCTCAGGTTAATACATTTACCAGCGGAAATGTTGCTATCGATTTGTTCGAAGATTTTGGTGATAACAGCGGTATCGCTAAACTTCTCCCCGCAACTGGTTCTGCCCAGGCTGGTACCTTGAAGAACGGTATTGAGAAAGAGATCTTCGTTGAAAATACCGGTTCGGAAGATGCGTTTGTTCGTGTACATATAGCAATTCCTTCTATTCTTGATGATGGAGATCCTTCTTTTGATGCAAGCAAAAATGTTCTTCACTGGAATTTCGCCAAAGGTACATACGGCGAAGCTAAGTGGAACTGGACTGCAACAGCCAATGCGGCAGGATACGACGCTAAAGATTGGAATAGCTATACCACCACCATTGATGAAATCAGCTATAATGTTTATGTTGTGACATACGAAACCAAGCTTGCAGAAGGTGATGTTACCGTTGATGCAATCAATCAGGTATATCTTGATTCGAAGGTAACCAATGAAGATATTACCAAAATTAAAGAAACGCTTGGTGCTAATTGGTACATCTATGTTGCAGCAGAAGGTGCTCAGGCTGAAGGCTTTAATGATGCCTATGAAGCTCTGAATACCGCTTTCGGCAATCCTTCCGATGCAGAATATACTTCTAAGATTGATTGGAAGACTATTGCAAACAAGACTTTCGTTGATAACGATGCTCAGTAATAACTAATTCGGTATGGTCTGTCACCAAAAGGGGGGCAGGCCATATGAGAGTACCCGAGTCCGCTCGGATATTCTCATATGGCTTGAATGATACAATATTATGAGCTGCTCATTTGAGTTGCTTATATATTTCATAAGCGTATTACCAAAAGCGTATTACCAAAAGGAGCATAATGGTATGAAGAAAAAACTATTTTTGTCAGCGGTATTGACAATATGTGCGGCAATTGCCGCGACCGGGACATTAGCATATTTTACAGCAGAAGATACTGCTCACAATGTAATTACATCAGGATATGTTGATATTGAATTAGAGGAATGGTCAGAACTGCCTTCGGAAGACGGTGACGGAGTTCCGTTTGAAGATGTAGCCGGAGTAATGCCCGGGGCTGAAATATCTAAGATAGTAACTGTAAAAAACATCGGAGATGCAGATGCGTATATACGTGTTAAGGTGGATTTGGATGTTGTTTTGGCGGATAATGTGAGTGGGACTCCAAATCTAAGTCTTGTTCATATTGATTATAACACACATGATTGGACGGAAAAGGATGGTTATTGGTATTATAACTCCGTTCTTTCCCCAGATGAGATTACTCCTCCGTTATTTACAACGGTGAAATTCGATGAAAGTATGGGAAATATGTATCAGAACAGCATTGCATATGTAGATGTGAGTGCTCAGGCGGTGCAGGTTGCTAATAACGGTGATACTGTGATGGATGCCAATGGCTGGCCCGGTGCAGAGTAAAGGAAGGATACTGAATGATGAAGTGCTTAAAACGAATAATTGCGATAGTTCTATGCTTTGTTATGATATCATCGGGGTCCGTTAATATTTTTGCAGAGACTGATGAATTTGAGATCACTGAAACTTCGTCCGTTGATTACAGCTATACCGAAGGAATGTATGCAACATTTAACGTGTATTCAGATGCGAACCCGGATGGCTTTGAATTATTTGACCTTAAAGCTAACCCCGAATTATCGAGTGACTACGACGGGGAAAATTTAATTGTCATTGGCGTCGATGATATTGATTTCCCTTCGGATTTGAAAATGGTGATTAGGAATTGGTATGTAGATAGTCTGAACGGACTGTGGTTACAGGTTGAGCCTGCTGCCGGATATACAATGCCTGATTATCTTAATCAGTATTGTTGGGTATTACAATACTATGTTGATGAAGAAACCCCTGTGCCGTCATTGTTATTAACTGAAAAGCCGACTATTGAAACCGACGCGGAGAGCATTTACAGTGGTCTGATTCAAATAACGATATGGGAAGAATGGCAGGCATATTGGGAAGGTCTGGATGAGGAATCTGTAGCTGCTCTTGAGAATCTTTCGGAAGAAAAAATTGCGGAGCTTGAGAGACTGGATAGATATTTTTCAAAAGAAAAATTTCTGTCGATGGCTCCTCCTGCAGTAAATTATACGCATGCGGCACCGATTGTTTCCCGAAACGGTTCCTATCAGCCGGTATCACCTGTGAAGTTCAGAAGTATATCTCCGGTGGGACGTACCACTAATACGTATGATTTGGCGGTGCCTTCTATTGTAGCGGAAACCGAAAACGGATTGATACTAAACAAATCTGTTGAAAAAAACGGGGATAAATACACTATAACTTTGGAAGCCTACACTACCGGTAGTGTTACAGCAGGTGAAGCTACGCCGAATGATATTATCCTCGTGCTTGACCTATCTACCAGTATGGAAAGGGAGTTTTCGGAAGAAAGCTATACATACACTGCCGCGTATCCGACAAGAAACAGCGGTACATATTATCTTGCCAACGAACAGGAAGTTGAGTACTGTTCTAATTGCAGATCCTGGACATATGGTTGTTCAGGGTCATGGTGGCACAATGCAGGTACAAAAGTTACACCCAAGACATCAGCATCAGACACGACCACGGGCAGTGTGCAGTTTTATACAAGATCCGGCGGAGGAACAATTGACCGTCTTGAAGCACTTCAGGCTGCAATGTCAGCGTTTGTATCGCAGGTAGCTGATCAGCCAAGCGATGACCGTATCGCGTTAGTTGGATTCCATACGCAAGGGGTATTGCTTTACGGAAACAATAATGCATCCGCGCTTGTTGACGCAACTGCAAATGAGGCTGCTCTGTTAAGTGCTATCAATGGCATAGGATCTAATGATCTGGATACTGCGACTGAACACGGACGAGGTATGGAGCGTGCTGTTGATGTCTTCGATGCACAAACAGGTACAGATTATTCAAATCGTAATAAGGTCGTGATCATGGTAACCGATGGTGAACCGGCGCCAAGCGGAACAGATAACTGGAGTTCCAGAACTGTCAAGCAGGCAATCGAGCAATCCTATATTCTGAAGAATACACACAATGCGACGGTCTATACTGTATCTGTTATGCCCGGTACGGATGCATCCAACCCCACGACGGATATGGATAAGTATATGGATTATATGTCTTCAAATTATCCGTCTGCTGACTATCCGGCAAATAGCCGTGATGATAAAAATACCAGAGGGGATTCATATTACAGCGGTAATACATCCAATATCATCAGTGACATCGTTCGCGGTTCAAAGGTACAGACAGACGGCAGCTATTATCTGTCGGCAGGAAATCTGTCTGCATTAAATGAGCTGTTTGGAAATATCGCCGAACAGACGGGCGGCGCAGCTATTGAGCTTGATGCAACTACGCAGATCAAGGATATCATATCACCATATTTTACTTTACCGGACAATGCAGATACAAATGACATAGTTGTATCGACAATGGATGCGGTATTTTTGAATGGTGTTCTTGGGTGGAAAAGCTCTACCATAACAAGCTTTAACCCATCTGTAGATATTGATGGTAGAAATGTAACAGTAAGCGGATTTGATTTTAGTGAGAACTTTGTTGCTGAAACTGGACGTGTCGAAGGAGATGTTACACAGGCAGGTACATTCCACGGAAGAAAACTAATCATCTCCTTTGATATCGAGGCAGATCCTCTGTTCTTAGGCGGCGATAATGTTCCAACCAACGGAACAGCTTCCGGTGTGTACGATAAGGACGGAAATCTTGTTGAAAACTTCAACGCTCCTCATTCAGAGGTGCCATTGAAGGAAATCGAAAACATAGTTCATGATAAACATGTATATTATACCAACACTACGGATTTAACAGAGTTACTTGATCTTCATGTGAAAGATATCTCAACGGAAATGGATTTAATGGATCTGGCAGACGGAGTCAATAACGGTTATGTAGACCTTGTTTATTCCATAGTTGTTGATGGTGTGCTTGTTGCTACATATACAATAGAAGCAGGCGAAGCGTGGTATAACGGAGAATGGGAAAATGTAAACAGTTCGGTTTACTTGGCTGAAATGCAAATCACCGAAAATACGGAGTTCTCGGTTGCTTGTGATATGATATCTATAAATAATTCAGGCAATGTCTCCTCAACGGATGGGACGGCAAATGTTTATATCTATAAGCCTGTGCTGACTTTTGCCGACAGCGAGGTTTATTATCAAGAAGCTATTGACTTTGATGAAAATTATAAATCGACGGTATGGAAAAACGGCACAACAATTGCCGGATCTCAAATGGAAGGCAGCGAACCGGCGCTTGTATTAACATATAATTATGAGTCCGGTTCGATTGATGAGAACAGAAATGCTGCGGTAAAGCACGACATTCCTGTATCTGTCACTGTAATAGCTAACGCTGAGGATATAAGCGATGTCGTCAGCTTCCAACATATTGCTTGTAATCATCCGGATTGTGGATTTGACAAAACCACAGAGAATTTTATAGTGCATATTTTGCTGAAGGAAACGTCTATGACAATCATAAAGCAGTTTCCGGCAAATGCAGACTATTCCGTTGATGAAAACCAATCCTTCTTGTTCCGAGTAAGTGGAATAAGTGATGATGGCACGGCTATTGATCTTTACGTAACGATCAATGGTGCGGGTTCGGTAAAAATTGAAGGACTACCTTGGGGAACTTATACCATTGAAGAGATTACGGATTGGTCGTGGAGATACTCGTCAGATGTTAGCTCAAAGCGATTATCTACAGTAGAAGATGAATCCAAAAATGTAGTTGTCTTTACAAACACGCGAACAGAGAAATATTGGCTTTCCGGTGATAGTATCAATGAAAATCAGTATACAGTAAAGCCAAAGGAAAATGAAAACTGAGAGAGGAGGTTGCATTTACGGTTATGAAAAACAAAAAGACAGTCAATAAACGCAAAGCCGTTATGTTACTGATTTCAGTTTTGGTTCTATTGGTTGTAGTAATAGGTGGAACTATAGCATTTATGACAGCTGGCGATACTCCAATCATCAATGTTTTTCGCAGATCTGTTGTGTCAAGTCAGGTAAATGAAGATTTTAACGGCACAGTAAAAAGTAATGTAAGTATTCAAAATACTGGTGACACAACAAGCTATATTCGCGCTGCAATCATTGTCACATGGAAAAACGATGTTAATGGCGCCGTGTACGCCAAGAAACCAATTGCAGGCTCAGATTATATAATTGCTTTGAATGAGAGCGATTGGTTTTTAGGAAATGACGGTTTTTACTATCATAAGGCACCAATAGCTAAAGATAGCTCGACCGCGATTTTGATTTATAATTGTTATCCTGTTGAACCCAACACTCCTGAAGGGTACGGACTTAATGTAGAGATACTTGGTTCTGCCATTCAAAGTGTGCCAACACGAGTAGTTACTTCGAATTGGAACGTTTCGGTTGATAGTAATGGTAATCTTCAAAAGTGAGGGGAGAAATAATGCTGAATAGAACTCAAAAAAATTTTTTCTCACTCTTACTTGCAATCAGTTTACTTCTTTCTATGGCTATGACTGTGTATGCAGCTGATTCAACCGTGACATATCATGGGCTTGGTAAAGGGATTTCCTTTAAACCTGGGAGCAGTTATACCGATACAGACCTTTTTGATAATTTCAAAGGCGTTATGCCCGGAGATACACTCACCGAGACAATAACGATAAAAAATCGTTCGCATGACAGTGATTACATAAAAGTATACATCATGGCTGAGACACACGACGAAGAGGATAACCCTTTAAGTCCAAATGTTGAAAATAGCGGTGAAACTATTTCAAGCATGACAGATTTCCTGTCACAGCTATATATGATCGTTGAGAACGATGGCAAGCGCATTTATGAAGCATCACCCGATGAGCTCGACGGATTTGCTCGTCCTGTATATCTCGGTACAATTCTTGCAGGGCAATCGGTTTCAATTGATGTAACGCTGCAGGTGCCGATTGAGCTTGGAAACGAGTACGCAGGACGTGTGGGAGAGGCAGACTGGACATTCCTTGTGGAAGCGTTTGATTATCCGACTCCCCCTCCGCCAACCTACGAACAGCTAACGGTTCGTAAAATCTGGAATGACGACGGTACGAATCGTCCGGACAGTGTAAGTGTGAATTTATTATGTGACGGTGTGCTTGAACGTTCGGTTGTACTTAATGAAGATAATCAGTGGACATACACATGGGATCGGCTTGATGATAAGTACGATTGGAGTGTCGAAGAAGCGGATGTTCCCGAAGGGTATATCGTGTCGTATCAAATGGTAGGTAGTGTAGTTTCGATAATAAATACAAAGGAGACAGTTAATCCTCCTCCGCCCCCTCCACCTCCTCCGCCGGCAGAGAAGCATACCGCATTGACTGTGAAAAAACTGTGGGAAGGTGAGTGCGACGGGCATCCTGTCAGTGTTTCTGTCAATCTTCTGCGTGACGGGGATTATAGTGAAACGGTAGTTTTGAGTGATGAAAACAATTGGACGTATACATGGGATAAACTTGATGATACGTTTAGTTGGAGCGCACAAGAGACTGAAATTCCCGATGGTTACTCTGTAGCGTACATCACAGATGGCGATACAATAACGATAATCAATACACTGATACCGCAGGAAGAGCCGAAAGAACCGGTTCAGCTTACCGTAAATAAGGTGTGGTCGGGTGATGAGGCACAGATCAAAAATCGCCCCACATCTGTTGCTGTGACGTTATATAACGGAACGGAAGCTACAGAAACGGTATGGCTTGGCGAATGGAACAATTGGAGTTACACGTGGCGTGAGCTTGACGGTAATGGTGACTGGAGTGTTCTTGAAAATATTCCAAAGGGATATACCCCGTATTACAGCGCTGCAGGAAACGTTGTTACGATCACCAATACCGCGATTCTCATCCAGACAGGACAGCTGAATTGGCCTGTTGCTCTGTTTGGCAGCGTTGGTGTAATTATGGTATTCATTGGATTCATCGTATTGAGGAAAAAGAGACATACCGATGACGAATAATAAAACGGATGTTTTTGAAACATTAAAAACCACTCTAGGCTGTGAATATATATCCGATATGAAGTTTGAACCGTATCGTACAAAAGCAAAAGAAGCACTGAAAAGCATGGAGCTGAGTATTCTATCTCTTTCAGAATTAAAAGATATAGCTCAATATCTTTACGAAAAAACAGACTTCAAATCAAAGGACGATATTTTACAGTATCTTGGTAATGATTGATGAAGAATAAAACGAAAACAAGCATTGTTTTTGTTGGAATAGGGGCAGTGCTGATAATGTTGGCTCTGCTCCTGTTCCTATTTAATGAAGTCAGAAACGTAATTATGGAAGCGGAAAGCTTTGATATTTATACTGAACTTCAAAAATCTATTGAACAGATGCAGCGAAATAATAGCTTCACAAGCGAAACTATCAATAATGCTGATTCAATGCACGGTACAAATGAAATCGGTGGCGACGAAATAATTGATGTTACCACCGATCTTGAATCAGAGGAAAGCAATTTACCATCTGAAATGAAAACAATCACTGTAGGTGGATATGATTATATTGGTACAATGGAGATTCCAACACTCGATTTAAGCTTACCTATAATATCAGATTGGGATTATGAGAAATTGGATGTTGCACCCTGCCGACAGTTTGGCACAATTCAAACAGATGATTTAGTAATTGCCGGACACAATTATAGGCGACATTTCAAGTATTTATATAAGCTTGAAGCAGGGGACAGTGTCTATCTGACGAATGCTGTCGGAACGGTCATTGAATATGTGGTAGCGAAGAATCGAACTCTCAAAGCGACCGAAGTTGATACTGTACAAAACAGTGAGTATGACTTGGTGTTATATACTTGTACATATACAGGCACAGAGCGTGTGGCGGTGTTTTGCGAACGGAAGGGTAATAGTGATGGAGTTGAAAATTAGTAACTGATGTTATGGAGTAAAAGTGTTTAAGTTCATAGTAAAAAAACAGAAAAAGAATAAATCAAAATATATAGTCTCAACAGCAAATATGCCAGAATACTGTGTGCTCTGCGGATGTGAAACAGAGTATACAAGAGAAACACCAATTGAACAGCGTCGGTGTTATGTAGCGGCGGTAGGACAGTTGTGTGGAAAATGTTATTTAGAAACGATAGATGTCAATGAGATAATTCGATAACTGCATATCTGATCTTCCGGCAATTCAAGTTGTTAATAGGCGTCTAAACAAGAGTTGATCCGTCACATCACTGAAATAAAACACTCTCTTCTTGCATACAATTACTGTCGCTCCAAAATCTGCACCACCATAATCAAAGAAAAGGTCTGTCGTACGAAAAATGAATTTTTTGTAAATATATAAAAATTTATGCCGAGTTTCTGTTGACAAACTCTAAAACCCGTGTTATAATGGAAATCCTTCCTCGGGGATCCTTGGAAAAAATGAACAACTGAATATCATTCTGTTGTGTGTATTTGTTGGTGAGACGCAAATTTATATAACAGAATTACTGGCAGTAACTGCTATGCATTCAGCTGCACGTATTTTATGCGTGTGTGTTTAATGTGTTGTTCAGTGACTGCCAGTTTTGTTTCTAATCACAAGGATACCCGAAACAACATATAGGGGGTGATAATAATGATTTGTTATTCTGAAAACTCAAACAAATAAAAAATACGGAGGTACAATATTTGATAAAAGCTTTATACAAATCATTCGACGAGCTTCCGCTGTATCTGAACGCGGACACCGTCGCAAAACTATTTGGGATATGCATCTCGTCCGCTTACGAGCTGATAAGAGAAAAAGATTTCCCGTCAGTACGTATCGGTAAAAGAGTGATCGTACCAAAAGAAAATCTGCAGGCGTGGGGGGAAGCCCACATTGGAAAGTGAGGGATGCCGATGATGTATTACGAAAACCAAGCAAAACTCGATCACGTCAAAAACTACTTCACGCTGCCGAATGAGATTTTCCATTTCAATTTATCATCGGGAGCGATCAGCATATACGCATTTCTGCTTCGAAGCGAGGACCGGACAACATACGAGTGTTATCCAAGCTTCAGTACTATCGGTAAAGCGGTTGGAATGAGTAAGAACACAGTCCGCAAATACGTAAAAGAACTTGAAAGCGCCGGTCTTATCGAAACCGAGCATACAACCGTTACATTAAAAGACGGCACTAAACGCAACGGCAATCTGAAATACAAGATCCTGCCTATCGCTGAAGCAGTCGAAAAGCGTTTCAAGCAACAGCTCTCAAAAGCGCAGTTTGAAAAGGTACTTGCCGACTACGATGAAAAGCACGGAAAACAAGAAATTTGACGGTGTTTTGGGGCTGATTATTTTAAGCAGGATAAAGCCGTGTCTCACGGGATAGCTTTCGGATAGCCGGAGCCATCCCGACACGGCGATTCACACCGCCCGGCAACGCCGTGCGGGGATATTTCGGCAGAGTTGCGCCCGTTATGAGAAGTTACGGATGCAGGTCTTCTGCTGGCATTTTGTATCTCATCTCGTTTCGCGAGGGGACAAATTTACCGAAACCGCATCTTCGCATGGCGAATATGCCGTGTTTACGGGCGTTTTCGAACTTTTCAACCATAGAACCATGAAATTGGAGGAAATTATGTCAAAGACAAATAATGATAAAAAACCGGCGAACAGTATTCGCCTTACACCAGAGCAATGGGCAACCTGTGACCGCATGACTGAACAGCTCGGGCTGAAATCTCGTAACGATTTCATCAGAGATGCGGTGGACTTCTACATCGCGTGGCAGAGTCGTGAGAGCGTGGAACGAGTTCTCACGCCGGCACTTGAATCGGTCATCGGTGCAAAGATTCGTGATGCCGAAGAAAGACTCACGCGGATTATATTCAAGATTGCGGTCGATCAGAACTTCCTTGCACACATGATCGGTGACGGTTATGAGTACGATGAAAACTATCTTGAACAGATGCGCATCGATTCGGTCAATGAAGTCAAGCGTACGAACGGCACGCTGACGGCAAAAGATGTCATGGAAAGTGATGGCGAATGGCAGGACTGATACTGAAAGCACCGTACTACTCGCCAAAGAGTACGCCGAAGAACGGTGGCACTCGCGGGGGATACGCTGAGTACATCTCCACTCGCGAAGGCGTGGAAGTCCTTCCTCGCGGAGGTATGGCAGACTATGTCGGTGAACGGAGAGGCTCACACGGATTGTTCACAGACGAAGGCGTGCCGATCATTCTCTCGCAAGTCAAAGCGGAGATCGATAGTCATCCCGGCAATGTGTGGGGACTCATCTTCTCACTCAAGCGTGAAGATGCTGAACGACTCGGATATAACTCGGCGAGCCAATGGATGAATCTGCTCCGCTCAAGGCGGAATGATATCGCGCAGGCGATGAGGATCTCGCCGGGAAATCTTCGCTGGTATGCAGCGTACCATGACAAGGAAGACCACCCGCACGTGCATATGCTAGTGTGGTCGACACGTCCGACAGAGCCATACCTGAGCAAGGATGGCATCGAAAGCATCAAGCGAACGATCGGCGGCGACATCTTCAGGCAGGATCTCATATCAATTTACGATGAGCAGACGAGGATACGCGATGATATACGTGCGCGTTACCGTGAACGGATGCGGGAAATCGTTGAAAAAGTTTCACAGAGTACGATACATTGGCCGGAGATGGAAATGATGTTCCTTACGCTAACTGCTCGGGTGAGAAAAGCGAAAGGCAAAAAAGTTTATGGATACCTTGATAAGAACACGAAGAAAATCGTAGACGAAATCGTACACATGATTGCCACAGATACTGATATAGCAGAGCTGTATGACCTGTGGTACAAATGCAAATGCGAGATCAACCGCACATACACCGATGCTGATCCGATAAAGATTCCAATTGAGGAGAACAAAGAGTTCAAAGCTATCCGCAATGCAGTGGTGAATATTGCGGTACATTACGGGGATAAGTTGGATCAAGCAGAGACGCAAAACGCCTCTTCTGACACCGCGCCGAAGTTTGGTGGATACATCACCGCGCTGTTCCGCCACGCCGGCAACATCATCGATACCAGTTCGGCGATGGAAGACAGCAAAGCACCTGCGGTTGATTCCAAGCTGAAGCGTGAGATCGAGCAGAAGAAGCGCGGCGAGATGTCGATGTATTGATTGAAAACTTTATGATAACAATGCCATTCTCGCTGGATAAATCCGGCGAGATGTGGTATTGTGTAGTATGAAAAAGAAAAAGGAGATGATACTATCGCAAAACGAAGACCAAACGGCGATGGCATGATACGAAGGCGTGCAGATGGACGATGGGAAGGCCGTATAACAGTGGGGCACAAAACTAACGGCAAGCCGATATACAAAAATGTACTTGCGAATACGCAGAGCGAGCTGATGCCGAAGCTTAATCAGCTCAAAGAAACATACGCAGGTGTAGAGCTTAACGAAGATAGCCGTATGACTCTCGGCGAGTGGCTCGACAAGTGGCTGAATGAGCACGTGACATTCACGGTAAGAGAGTCAACGCTTGAATCTTACCGCGATCTCGCAAACAATCAGATCAAGCGCTTCATAGGCGACAAGCAACTGTCGGTTCTCAAAACTGTCGATGTCCAGAAGCTATACAACAAAGTCAAAACCGAGGGCAGAGTGCGAGAGCATCCCACACTCGGACATGCGCTATCCGACAGCATGGTGCGTAAGGTGCATATGCTGTTACATCAAGCGTTAGATGCGGCGGTGCGTGAGCATCTGATACCGAGCAACCCGACTAACGGCACGACGATTCCCAAATGCAATTACGCAGAAAAGCAGATACTCTGCGACAGTCAGCTCGACACATTCTTCAAAGCTATCAAAAGCGAGGAACATTGGCACGACTTCTTCTATGTCGAGATAATGACTGGACTCCGCCGCGGTGAAATATGCGGACTCAAGTGGAGCGACCTCGATTTTAATACTGGCAAACTTCGCGTGCAACGATCGGTGTCAACAAAGAAAGGCGGCGGAGTAAACATAGGCGAAACAAAGACGGATAAAGGTGTACGGTCAATTACATTACCGAAAAGTGTCGCAGAGCTATTGCTCACACGGCAGAAGACAGCGATAAGTGAATGGATATTCCCGAATTTGCTTCAGCCCGAGTATCCGGTTAGTCCTGCCGCGGCATACCGTAAGCTGAAAGTAATCCTAAAGCGTGCCGAGCTTCCGATGATACGCTTCCACGACCTGCGTCATACCTTCGCTACCCACGCAATGCAAGGCGGCGTTGACGCAAAAACGCTGTCCGGCATACTCGGTCACACCAATGCGAGCTTTACGCTTGATACTTACACACACGTAACCGCCGATATGCAGAATAATGCATCGGAAGTAGTAAGCAATATGATGAAAAACATTATGATAAGGGAGTGATAAATCATAGCCAAAAGAAAGAACGGCGAGGGGAGTATATTCCTTCGAAAAGACGGACGGTGGGAAGGTCGCATAGTTGTCGGATACAGCGATAACGGTTATCCCAAAACAAAAAACGTCTTGGCAAGCACCAAGACGGAGTGTGCACAGAAGCTAAAAGCGCTCAAAGGGGAGTGCGGTCGGTCAAACAACAAGCTAAAAGCAGATATGCCGTTTGGAGATTGGATCGATTTCTGGTATCAAAACTTCTGCAAGCTTACGGTGAAACCGAAAACACAGGCTTGTTATGAAAACAGAATTTATACGCACATCATTCCAGGTATCGGCAAAATACCGCTAAACAAGCTTGCGCAGAACGACTTGCAACAGTTTTACGCGAAATTGAAGAAATCGGGAAGAAAGAGGCTTACTGATAAATACGGCGAGGGCTTATCCGACCGTATGGTGCGCTCCTGTCACACCACCTGCCGAGCGGCGCTCGAAAAAGCGGTTGCCGAGGGACTTATTACATCAAATCCTTCAATCGGATGCAAACTGCCGCCGAAGAAATCAAAGGAAATGCAGGTGCTAACGCAGGCAGAAATTATGCGGTTCCTCATACAAGCAAAAGAGGAAGGATTTTATGAGATGTTCCTGCTTGAGTTAACTACCGGTATGCGCCGAGGCGAGATACTTGGACTAAAGTGGGACGATCTAAATGTGCAGACCAAAGACCTTCACATTTCACGGCAAGTGGTCAAGGTAAAAGGCAAGACCACGGTGTCTACGCTCAAGACAAAATCTTCGGTACGGACGATACGGCTGGCGAAGGAAATGGTGGAACTGCTCACGGAGATGAAACAAACATCCATAAACGAGTGGATGTTCCCATCGCCGGTGAAAGAGAATGCACCGAGAGATCCGTCGGCGGTATACCGTAGGTTTCAGCTGATACTCGAACGTGCTAACTGCAAGACGGTGCGCTTCCACGATCTACGCCACACCTTCGCCACGATGGCTATTGAGAATGGTATGGACGTAAAGACGTTGTCGGCTATGATCGGTCATGTTAGCGCGAAAACGACGCTCGACATTTACAGCCACATAACAGACACCATGCAACAGCAGGCGGCAGTAAAGATCGACCACGAGATTGGCGGTACAAACGCGGAGATTGCGGATATGAGCGAGAGCAGGGCAAGTGCCGATGAATCGCAAGAAAACGCCACAGAAGCGAAATTTGAGCCTTACACGGGCAAGATTCGCAAGCCGGGTACGGGATGCATATCGATGATAAATGAGCATCTATACGAGGGGCGGTATTCGCCGAAAGTTAACGGCAAGCGGATGGCGAGGAACGTATACGCCGACACGCGTGAGGAATGTGAGGAGAAGTTGGCAGAGATGATACGCGAGATGAAAGCAGAAATCGCAGAGATGAAAAAGGCGGCGAACGCGTGAAAGAGAAGGGCGACCATACGGTCGCCCTTCAATATTTGCGTCGGAATAAACAAAGAAAACTCGGTTGGCAATATATGTTTTACATGCTGAACATTCTTGCAATTACAATTTTACAGTTTTTTCATCAAGGCCAAATTCAGCCGATTCATACCCATACATGGCTATTCTGTTTTTTATTACGTCAACAGCTTCGTAAAATGCTTGGGTTCTTCCGGCGTTGAAATCATTGGGGTTTTTATTAAACTCGTCTTTTGCCTCAATAAATCGTGGCAGAAGTGCTTCTACAACAGCTTCAAGTATGTATTTGTAATCTTTATTGCTTTTCCTGTACATGTCAACATCTCCTATTTAACCTTTGTTGTAAAATCTTTTTTCTATCTGTTATTCAATTCCCATAAGTGGTCAACTCTGTGGTCACCACCTATTCCGCCTACGAAAAAACCATCGCCTTGGCGATGGTTTCAATGGTGGAAACAAAGTCGGAGGCCAAGCGGTCTTAGGAAGACAATAGTAGGCCTCAACTCCTTGG
>JAZNAL010000031.1:0-25467 GCA_045586505.1 Candidatus Flemingiibacterium sp.
CCAACGGGGCGCGGAGGTCGGCGAAGCCCCCGCAGGGGGCGCAGCTTCCCCGAAGCCCGCGAAGCGGGCGGAGGTCGGCGCAGCCCCCGCAGGGGGCGAGTTCCCCGTAGCGCCCAAGCGTGGGCGCGGAGGTCCGCACTCGCAAAGAAAAAACAAACGCACCGTAAATAAACTGCAAATAAACATAAAAAATCCGCGAAAGACTTGATTTTTTGCATTATTGTGTGGTATAATATATGATGTATAAATATCGACGGAAACCGACCGTTTTATTTGCGCTGCCGCAAAGCGGCTCGAATTCGGGCATGTAATTGTTTCGTGTCTGTAAATATTGGCGTTAATTTATTTAACGGGAGATAATCGGCGCATATTATATATAGTATTTTTTGAGGAGCGGTGCTTTTGAGTGAAAACGGTATAAATATCGACGGCAGAACTGTCGCCGACGTGTTCCGAGCACGTACTGAGGCTATGCTCTCACCCTTCGCATTCCACGAATCGGATTCACGGGGGCGTGAGATACCACTGCCCGCGTCAGAGGTCAGATGCGAGTTCCAGCGTGACCGTGACCGCATTATCCATTCCAAATCTTTCCGCAGACTCATGCATAAAACTCAGGTGTTCTTGGCTCCCGAGGTGGAGCATTACCGTACACGGCTTACCCATACCCTTGAGGTGACACAGATCGCGCGTACCATTGCAAGGGCACTGTGGCTTAATGAGGACCTGTGTGAGGCGGCAGCGCTTGGGCATGATCTTGGTCATACACCCTTCGGGCATATCGGCGAGAAAGCGCTTCAGCGCTATTGCCTGCCGGAGTTTACACATTACTCGCAGAGTCTTCGTGTAGTGGAAAAATTGGAGCGGCTGAATCTTACCTTCGAGGTGCGTGACGGCATTGTCAACCACCAGGGCGACCATCTTGCGGCAACGCTGGAGGGACGTGTGGTCAAGTTCGCCGACCGTATTGCCTACATTAACCACGATATCGACGACGCGGTCAGAGCGGGAATACTCGCAGAGGCGGACATTCCCGAAAAGCTGCACCGTATACTCGGTGCGAACCATTCTGATCGTATCAATACAATGGTCATGAGTGTTGTGCGTGCAAGCGAGGGCAAAAATGTTATCGCAATGGAGCCGGATATCAAGGCGGCGACCGATGAGTTGCGGGAGTTCTTGTTTGAAAACGTTTACTACAACGCTCACGTGCTTGCTGAGGAGGAGCGCGCCATGGGACTCATTGTGCGGCTGTTTGAGCACTTTGTGAAGCATCCCGAGACAATGCCTGAAAGCTATCGCGTACTGCTCGATAACGAGCCTACCGAGCGTATCGTTGCCGACTTTATCTCTGGCATGACCGACAGACACGCAATTTCTATCTATAAGCAGTTGTTCATTCCGAACACCTGGAGCGGCTTAACTTTGGGGGATAGCTACATATGATATCACCTGAAATTGTTGAAGAAATCAAATATCGCTGTGACATTACCGACGTGATCTCGTCCTATGTGCCGCTGAAGCGTGCTGGATCGAATTTTAACGGCCACTGTCCGTTCCACAGCGAGCGCACTCCGTCCTTTACGGTATTTCCCGCAACAAGAAGCTTTTACTGCTTCGGATGCGGTGCGGGCGGAGATGTGGTGACCTTTATAATGAAGCGCGAAAACCTCGATTATCGCTCGGCGCTGGAAATGCTGGCAAGCCGTGCGGGGATCGAGATTCCCCGTGACGAGCGTCGGGAGGAGAGCGGCGGTGTAAAGCGTGAGCGCATACTTTCCATGAACCGCGATGCCGCAAAATTCTTCCATGCCTGTCTCTATGATAAAAAGCTGGGCGCGGCGGGACTTGATTATCTCACAAAGCGCGGGCTGTCGGGTGCCGCAATCAAGCATTTCGGTCTCGGATTTGCCCCCGACGGCTTCAATAATGTCACCGACCATTTAACAAAGCTCGGCTATACTGCCGAGGAGATGAGCGTGGGCTTTCTCTGCGGCATCTCCAAAAAGAGCGGCAGACCATACGACTACTTCCGCAACCGTGTGATCTTTCCCATCATCGACGTGACGGGAAATGTGGTTGCGTTCGGCGGACGCGTCATGGACGATTCGGTGCCAAAGTATCTCAATACCTCGGATACGCCGGCGTTCAAAAAGAGCCGTAACCTGTTCGCACTCAACTACGCAAAAAGCAAGTGCGCCGACAGAATCATCCTCTGCGAGGGTTACATGGACGTTATCGCGCTCCATACCCACGGCTTTGAAAATGCCGTGGCGACTCTTGGTACGGCTATCACTCCCGAGCAGGCACGGATCATGGCGAAGTATACAAAGCAAGTCGTGATCTCCTACGACTCGGATGAGGCAGGACAGCGCGCTGCAAACAAGGCGATGAAGCTGCTTTCCGAGGTGGGGCTTGATGTAAAGGTGCTCCGAGTCACGGGTGCCAAGGACCCCGATGAGTTCTTTAAAAAGAACGGCGCGAACGGATATGAAAAATTCAAGCTCTTGCTGGACAACAGCCGCGCGCAGTTTGAATTCAAGCTGGACGGCGTGCTGTCACGTCACGATATCTCCATAGTTGACCAGCGCATAAAAGCCGCATCGGAGCTGTGCCGCATAATCAGCGAGGTCTATTCCGAGGCGGAGCGCGAGGTGTATATCGGTGTGGTTTCAGAAAAGCTGGAGATCCCCCGCGACAGCCTGAAAAACGACGTCAAGCGCATGATGCGCGAAAGGGAACGCACACAGAAGCGTGACGAGATCCGCGAGGTCATCAACAAGACCGCCGGATATGGTGACAGAGTCAACCCCGATATGATGAAGAATACGGGAGCGGTCAATGCGGAGGAGAACATCCTTGGAATACTGCTTCTGTACCCCGAAAACCTTGCGGCGGTAAAAAAAGGCAAGATAGAGCTTTCCGGCGAGGACTTTTTCTCGGAGTTTGGCAGGAAAGTGTTCGATGAGTCGCTGGCACGGTGCGATGAGACGGGAAAATTCGATTTTTCTCTGCTCAACGAGGTGTTTGATACCGATGCCATGGGACGGATAACGTCTATGGTGGTAAGGCGGCGTCAATTAAAGGAAAACGGCACCGAGCTGCTTCGTGACATGATATCACGGCTCCGCGAGGAGACAAAGCACAGAAAAAACGCGGGAGACGATATGGCGCAGATCGCGGACATCCTTGCGTCTCAGCGAAACAAGCTGAAAAAACAGTGACCGCCCGCTTTTGACAATGTAAAATAAAGTATTTAATGTACTTTCAGGAAAGGATCATAAATATGACGGACAACATCAAGGACTACGAGCTTAACGAGGAATTCGAAGAAGGCGTCGAGGAAAACAGCGAGGAGCCCGAAAAGAAGATCAACGTGGGTGAACTGATCGCACGCGGTAAATCCAAGGGGTCGCTTACCTCAAGCGAGATCGTTGAAGCACTCGGCGAGGTGGACTACGATATCGATCAGATCGATAAGCTCTATGAAGATCTCGAAAACAACGGTATCGAGGTAAACTACCTTGACAGCCCCGAATTTGAGGATATCGAGAGCGAGGTCGAGCAGTACGAATCTGCCGAGGAAATGGAAAAGATGCTTATGCAGGAGGGCCTTGCCATTGACGACCCCGTGCGTATGTATCTTAAGGAGATCGGTCAGGTGCCGCTGCTTGATAATGATCGCGAACTTGAACTTGCGGAGCAGATGGCAAACGGTGACGAGGAAGCAAAGCAGGAGCTTGTTAAGGCAAACCTGCGTCTGGTCGTATCCATTGCGAAGCGCTATGTGGGCAAGGGAATGTTCTTCCTCGATCTTATTCAGGAAGGCAACCTCGGTCTTATGAAGGCAGTGGACAAGTTCGACTACCGTAAGGGCTACAAGTTCTCCACCTACGCTACCTGGTGGATAAGACAGGCGATTACCCGTTCCATCGCGGATCAGGCGCGTACCATCAGAATTCCCGTTCACATGGTGGAGACCATCCACAAGGTGTCCCGCTACTCCCGTCAGCTTCTCCAGGAAAACGGCAGAGAGGCATCCGCCGAGGGGATTGTGGAAAAGATGGGTACAAGCGCCGAGAAAGTGCGCGAGATCATGAAGATTGCGCAGGATCCCGTGTCGCTGGAGACACCTATTGGTGAGGAAGAGGACAGCCATCTCGGCGATTTTATCCCGGATGACGATTCTCCCGCACCCGCGGAGGCGGCATCATATGCACTGCTTCGCGAGCAGCTTAACGAGGTTCTTCATACCCTTACTCCCCGCGAGGAGCACGTTTTAAAGCTCCGCTTCGGTCTTATCGACGGACGTACTCGTACTCTTGAGGAGGTAGGCAAGGAATTCAACATCACCCGTGAGCGTATCCGCCAGATCGAAGCTAAGGCGCTACGCAAGCTCCGCCATCCCAGCCGCTCCAAGCGTCTTAAGGATTATCTCGACTAATAAATCGGCATAAGTCACAAAAATATGTCAATAACTTGGTGACTACGCACAAAGATTTAGTTATAACCGCAAAATATGTCTGCGCAGGTTTGGCACAATTGTACAAAACAGCCGTAAAAACTTTTGTATCGGATGCTTAGTCGGCGGAATGTTAACAGTTTGGTGAGAAAAATTTGCTTGACAGATTGCGAATTTTAGTGTAAAATATTCTAAGGTTTATTTCACGATATTTCTGGAGGATAGCAATGAAAAAAAGATTTGTAAGCATGGCGCTAAGCCTGCTTATGTTACTTACAGCAATCGCCACCGCAGCGTGCGGTGAGGACTCTGCGGAAGACACCCTCGCGCTTGAGGGCGATGACGCAAAGGCAATGACAATTTCCATTTGGGGCATCAAGGGTGAGGGTACCACTGATGAGGCTGTTGCGGCTGTTGAAGCGGTAATGAGCAAGATCACCCAGGCTCAGTTCAACACCGCTATTGAGCTCAATCTCTACGATGAGAGTGAGTACGAGGACGCGCTTATCGGGAGAATGGATGCTATCCAGGCTCAGATAGACGCCGAGAAGGCTGAAGCCGCTGCAAGAAAGCAGGCTGAAAAGGAAGCTAAGAAGCGCGGTGAGGAGATCGCTAAGCCCGAGACCACCGAGACTGTTGCCGATACCGCTGAGGAGACCGTTCTCGACGAGTACGGACTTCCCACCACCTTCTATCCTGAGGTTGAGGATGATCAGCTTGACATTTTCCTTGTAACCGACTATGATATGCTTTTTGAACTCAATGAGAAAAATGTCCTGTCGTCTCTCGATGAACAGATCTCCGGTCCTTGCAAGATCCTCAAGCAGTATATACATCCGACTATCGTTTCGGCAGGTAAGATTGGCAACAAGACCGTATGTATCCCCAACCAGCAGCTTGTGGGCGATTACACATATATGCTCGTTAACAAGGAACTGTTTGACAAGTATTACTGGGATATCGATAACGTTTCCACCCTCGCTGACGTTTACGACTTCATCGTTGACGTAAAGCGTGAGGAGCCCGAGTATCAGCCTCTTGTCGGAGATATATCTCCTATCAACGTCAACTACTTCTCCCTTAACGGCGAGAGAACCGTATTCGGTAATATGATGGGTGTTGATAAGGTTTACGGTGACGCCTGTGAGCCTATGTTCCTGTTCGGCTCCACTAGCTGGAAGCAGCACATCAGACTCTCCAAGAAGCTCGAACGTGCAGGTTGCCTTCCTACCGAGCAGTACAGCACCTTCACTCCCGAGACCAAGTTCGGTGTGGGCATTTTGAAGGGTACCGAGGTTGATCTTGCGGCGTATGAAGAGGATTACCATGCAATCGTGCTCCAGGGCCCCCAGGGCACCGTAGATAATATCTACAACGGTATGTTCGCGGTAAGTGTGTACACCAAGAACCTTGCCCGCTCAATGGAGGTTCTCACCTACCTTAACACCGAGACTGACCTGCGCAACTTGTTCGGTTACGGTATTGAAGGCGTGCACTATACTGTCAGTGAGGACGGTGTGATTGACGTTATCAGCAATGACTACAACATGAAGATTGAATACACCGGTAACTGCTTCATGGCATATGCTCCCGAGGGAGAGCCCGCTGATTACTGGGAAATCGCTAAGAGACACAATGTTGATCTTGTGCTCTCGCCTTTCTTCCAGTTAAAAATCACTGAGGATATGTTCGATGAGGAATCGATGGCGCTCTATAATGAGATCCGCGCATTCAGTGAGGAGTTCTATACTGCTCTTGACAATGCCACCAATGCGGATGAGGTTGAAAAGTGCATCGACTACTACTGGGAGCTTTGTGATGACGACGAGGCTGATGACGGCAAGTACAACGGAAGACTTAAGCTTTGGATTGATCAGGCCCCGCGTCCTGCCAAGGGTCAGACAAAAGCACCTATGACAGCGGGTAAGATTTATAAAGACTGGTTTGGTAAATAATAAATAGCAGGGAGGCATCGTATTACGATGCCTCCCACTTTTATACCCAAACCACGCGTTTAACGCGTGGTTTGGGGTATTCAGTTGTTCTTATAGAACAAAATGTCGCTTTTACCGGCTTGGTTTGTGCCGGTATATACCATGGTGTCGACACCACCGATTGTAAAGCCGTTTTTTATATAAAACAGACACGCTGCCAGATTGTTGTCCTGACCGATCGTATGAAGCCCGATGTAACCATGCTCACGAGAGATGGAAGTGCAGGCTTCGATCAGCCTCTTGCCGACGCCCTTCCCGCGCATGGCGGAGTTAACCTTCAGATCATACAGATACAGATAGCGATTCCACGAGTGTCGCAGGATTGCGAGACCGATGCATTTTCCGCTATGGTACGCACCGACAAAAATGTGTTCCTTTGACATTTCATCGAAGTCATAGTTTTCGTCGGGGAACACCATTTCGGATACTGAGTCATCTCTGAAAAGCTCTGAATCATAGCTCCATGTCCTGCCGTCAAAGCGCGGGATCAGTCTGCCGTAAAGCTTGAACGGCTCATTTTTTATATTGATATCGGCGCTGTTCTCAGCACAGATCAGCTTTATTTCGAGCTCCACGGTTTAGCCCATGTTCTCGGGAAGCTTTTTGCCGCCCATGATATGAAAATGCAGATGCTTGACGGTCTGGCAGGCATCATCGCCGCAGTTTGTGATGACACGGTAGCCGTTTGTGAGTCCCGCTTCTTTGGCAATCTTCGGAATGGTCTCGAAAATTTTCGCAATAACAGCGGAATTGTGGGTATCGATGCCGTCAACCCACGGAATGTGGGTCTTGGGGATTACTAGGATGTGTACAGGCGCCTGGGGATTGATGTCATGAAACGCCAACATATATTCATCCTCGTATGCCTTTTTTGAGGGAATCTCTCCCGCGATTATTTTACAGAAAATGCAGTCCATTTTGGGGCTCTCCTTTAAAATATTTCTTGATACTACCATTATACTCCGTGAAGCGCGGAATTTCAAGGCTTATATAAAAAATTTACCGAATTTTTTTAGTGAAATCACATATCTCCGTTGACAAACAGTTGCTTTCGGGTTATAATATTATTGTATAAATATTTTTGTAAGGAGATACACAAGATGAAGGTTACAAAAGATTCGATTATCGGTGAGGTTCTCGACTTTGATCGCGAGACCGCGCAGTTCTTCCTTGAGATCGGTATGCACTGCCTCGGCTGCCCCTCCGCACGCGGTGAGAGCATCGAAATGGCTTGTGAGGTTCACGGCACCAACGCTGATGAACTCGTTGCAAAGACCAACGAATTCCTCGAAACAAAGTAAAAACAGAATCGGCGCCTTACGGCCCCAATTCCGCTAATCATTTAAAAATGTATGAATTGAAATTAAGCCCGAGACTTGCCGCAGTGGCGGATTTCGTCGGGAAGGGAAGCGTTGCCGATATTGGTACCGATCATGCACTTCTTCCGATCTGCCTTGTGGAGAAGGGGCATCCTCGCGCGCTCGCTTCCGATATAAACGAAGGTCCCTGTCAGCGGGCACGAATCAATATTTACGCTCACGGTCTGCACAGTAAGATTAAGGTGGTATGTTGTCCGGGGCTTGATGCCGTGGACGATTTTGCACCCGATAACATAGTGATCGCAGGTATGGGCGGTGAGATGATCGCGTCCATTCTCGCGGCATCGGAGTATCCGATGAAAACACGCTGCAGACTTGTGCTTCAGCCGCAGTCCATGCAGGATGTGCTTCGCAGATATCTCTGTGAGAACGGGTTTGTGATCGATGGTGAAACGGTAGTTTTCGACGGGGGAAAATACTATCAGGTCATCGCCGCGAAATATGACGGTGAGGTGCGTGAGCTTGCAGAGCATGAATACAAGCTTGGACGGCTGAATCTTGCCCGCGCCGCAGAGTCTCCGACGGAGGCAGATATAGGTTGGCTGAAAAATCAGCGTTCCGCGGCGGAGCGACGTATTAACGGTCGTGCCGTGACCTGCAACGATACTCACGAGCAGGCGCGTGATCGCGAGCTTGTTTATGTGATCGACAAAACACTTAAAAAGGTGGAAGTCTGAAAATTAATTTTCAGACCGGGTTTTGTGGCTTTACATTGCTGTCCCGGCAATGTTTTGCTGCGCAAACCAGCCTCAATAACCCAGAAAGGAAGCTTTTGCTACGCAAAAGCCATGGTTATTAAAATGCCAAAGGTACATGAGCTTTACGAATTCCTTAGTTCAAAATTCCCCGCATCATATTCCTGTGACTGGGACAATGACGGACTTATGGTATGCAATGATCCTAACCGCGAGGTCGTACGTGTTCTTTGCACTCTGGACGTGACCGAGGGCGCGGTGGATTACGCAATAAGCAACAATTTTGACGTGATCGTGTCCCATCATCCGCTGATATTTTCGCCGCTGAAGGTCATTAACACCTCAGATGCCAAGGCGCGCCGCATTATGAAGCTGCTTTCGCACAATATTTCGGTGATGTCCTTTCACTCGCGTCTTGACGCAGCACCGGGTGGACTTAACGATATTTTTGCAAAACTCATCGGACTTGCCGATGTTCAGACGGTAGTGGCGGACGGTGAAGCGGTGTGCCGCATCGGAACGCTTTCCAACCCTTCCACCTGCGCGGAATTTGCGTCGTTCATCAAAAAGACCCTGCAGGCGGAGCGCGTACTCTACGCGGAATCGGGCAATATCGTACAGCGCGTGGCGATATGCGGCGGCGACGGCAAGGATTTTATAGGGGCGGTAAAGGCGGCAGGTGCGGACAGCTATCTGACCGGACAGCTTTCCTATAATATCATGGAGGAAGCGTCGGAGATCGGGCTGAATATGTTCGAGGCGGGGCACTTCCACACCGAGGATTTCATAGTGGGATATCTTACACTGCTGATACTAAAAGAGTACACCCAGGTTCAGACTGCGTACTTCGGAAGCAATCTCGTTAAGGCTGTTTGACAGATCAAAATAATGGATAAACATAAAAACATGGTCGGCTACAACTGCATAATGGTCTACTCGCCCGATAAGCGGCACATACTTATGTGCAAACGGGTGAAGGAGCCGTATCTTGGACTTTACAACCTCGTTGGCGGTCACATCGAAGCGGGGGAGAGCGGTGAGGACGCCGCTTACCGCGAGCTTTTTGAGGAAACGGGCATCACGCGGGCGGATATTACGCTCCGTCATCTGATGGATTTTACTTATTATAATCAAGGCTGTTATGTTGAGGTTTGGTGCGGCAGACTGACCCATGAGGTCACCGTTGTGGACGAAACTAATCCCCTTTGTTGGCTGGATTTGAATCACGATTTTTTCAGTATGGAGAATTTTGCGGGCGAGGGCAACATCGGACATATGCTTGAACAGGTGAAGCAGTTCGGTGAAGGCTGGCTCGACTGAATATAAAGGAGATAAAACTATGCCGTATATCAATGCCAAGGTGGGCAAAAAGCTCACCGAAGAAGCAATAATCGAATTAAAATCAGCCCTTGGTAAGGCGATCACCGCTATTCCGGGTAAAACCGAGACCTATCTTATGGTCTGCATCGAGGATGATCAGAAGATCTGGCTTGCGGGCGATAATACCTCTCCGAAGGTGTTTTATGATGTGCGTATTCTTGGAAAAGCACAGTCCGAGGATTATTCCCGCATGACGGACGAGCTTTGCCGTATCACGAAGGATCTGCTCGGTATCGAGGGCAGCGACGTATATGTCACCTATTCCGAATACTCTGAATGGGGCTGGAACGGAAAGAATTTCTAAAATGATTACAATAGAACAAATTAAACAAAACGAAGCGATTCGAACATATATCGAAAAAGAGGACGAGGCACTGATCGCGCTGGGTTACACCGAGCACAGCTTTGCTCATGTGGGAAAGGTGTCAGCGACGGCAGGGCGCATACTTCGCGCGCTTAACTATTCCGACCGTGAGGCGGAGCTTGCGGAGATCGCGGGATATCTTCACGATATCGGCAACATCGTCAACCGTGTGGAGCATGCGCAAAGCGGTGCAGTCATGGCGTTCCGCATCCTTGATAAAATGGGTGCAGACCCCGCTGATATTGCGGTCATCATCAACGCAATCGGTAACCACGACGAGTCCACCGCGGTGGCGGGAAATGCCATCTCGGCGGCGCTGATACTTGCCGACAAGACGGATGTGCGAGAGTCCCGTGTACGCAACCCACAAGAGGCAGAGTTCGACATTCATGATAGAGTCAACTATTCGGTGAAGCGTGCTGATCTTGATATCAGTCCTGAGGATAAGGAAATACGGCTTTCGCTTACCGTTGATACTGCCTGCTGTCCCGTAATGGAATATTTCGAGATATTCCTCGGCCGTATGAAGCTCTGCTGCAGTGCTGCGGAAAAATTGGGCGTTAAGTTCAGACTCAGTGTAAACGATCAGGTATTACTATAACATAAACATATACCCATATATAGGAGAAAAGCTATGAACAAAATCAAGGAAGCCTTCGCAAGCATGGTGTTCAACGATGCCGTAATGCGCGAAAAGCTGCCGAAGGACACCTATAAGTCACTTATAAAGACCATCGAGGACGGCAAGGAACTGGATATTACCGTTGCAAACGTTGTGGCGAACGCCATGAAGGACTGGGCGATAGAGAAGGGCGCAACCCACTTTACACACTGGTTCCAGCCCATGACGGGCATCACTGCCGAGAAGCATGACAGCTTTATCACACCTGTCGGAAACAATGACGTAATTATGGAGTTTTCAGGTAAGGAGCTCATCAAGGGCGAGCCCGATGCGTCTTCGTTCCCGTCGGGCGGACTGCGCGCTACCTTTGAGGCGCGAGGCTACACCGCGTGGGACCCCACCTCATTCGCGTTTATCAAAGACAATACACTCTGCATCCCCACTGCATTCTGCTCTTACGGCGGTGAGGCGCTGGATAAGAAGACCCCGCTTCTGCGCTCCATAAAGGCGGTCAGCGAGCAGGCGGTTCGCGTACTCAGACTGTTCGGCAGTAAGACCACTCAGGTGGTCAGCACCGTAGGCGCGGAGCAGGAGTATTTCCTCACCGACCAGAAGCTGTATGAGCAGCGCAAGGATCTCAGCATAACGGGACGTACACTGTTCGGCGCGAAGCCTCCCAAGGGGCAGGAGATGGACGACCACTATTTCGGCTCCATCAAGCCACGCGTCAAGGCGTTTATGGCTGAACTTGACCTTGAGCTTTGGAAGCTGGGCATTCTTGCCAAGACCGAGCATAATGAGGCGGCGCCCGCTCAGCATGAGCTTGCACCCATCTTCGGCTCCACCAATCTTGCTACCGACCATAATCAGCTCACCATGGAAATAATGAAGAAGGTGGCATCCCGCCACGGACTTGTCTGCCTGCTTCATGAAAAGCCCTTCCAGGGCGTTAACGGAAGCGGTAAGCATAACAACTGGTCCATCTCCACAAATGAGGGCGTTAACCTGCTTGAGCCGGGTGACACTCCCGCTGAAAATGCGCAGTTTTTACTGTTCCTCTGTGCGGTAATCGCGGCGGTGGATGATTTCCAGGATCTTCTTCGCATTTCTGTGGCAAGCGCTGCCAACGATCACCGTCTCGGTGGTAACGAAGCGCCGCCTGCCATCATTTCCATGTTCCTCGGCGATGAGCTTACCGCCATCCTCGATTCCATCGAGCAGGGCACCTCCTATGACCCCCACACCAAATCCGTGATGGAGATCGGTGCGGACGTGCTTCCGAAGTTTGCAAAAGATACTACCGACCGCAACCGTACCTCTCCCTTCGCATTTACGGGCAATAAGTTTGAGTTCCGAAGTGTGGGCTCCTCCCATTCAATATCTGGTCCTAATCTGACGCTTAACACCATTGTTGCCGAGGAGCTTTCCCATATCGCCGACAAGCTTGAAGCGTCACAAGCTGCGGGCGAGGACTTCAATAAGGCTGTCGGTGCGCTGATACGCGATATCTATAAGGAGCACAAGCGCATTATTTTCAACGGCAACAACTATTCTTCCGAGTGGGTAGATGAAGCAAGCCGACGCGGACTTCTTAATCTTCGCACCACTCCCGATGCGCTTCCACATTTCGTTTCTGAGAAGAACATCGCCATGTACACAAAGCATAAGGTGTTCACCGAAATGGAAATGCACTCCCGTGACGAGATACATATGGAGAGCTACTGCAAGGTCATGAACATCGAGTCACTTACAATGCTTGATATTGCGAAGAAGGAGATCCTTCCTGCGGTGCTAAAGTTCAAGCATGAGCTGTCGGATACAGTTGTGGCGGCGATGCAGTTTGCCGCGCCTGTTGAGGTTGAGGTGGAGCTTGTGAAGCGGCTTTCTACGCTGTCAAGCGAGCTTTACGAGGGCATCGGAGCACTGGAATATGCCATTGATGAGAGCCGCAAGCTCTCCGAGCATTATGATCTCATGTTCTTTATCCGCGACGAGATAATTCCCACCATGAACAGCATACGTGCGGCGGCGGATGAGCTTGAAACCATCGTCGGCGAGGAATATTGGCCCTTCCCGACCTATGACGCACTGCTTTTCAATATATAAAAAATCAGGAGAATAAGCTTGAAATACACATCTTTTATCTGGGATTTTGACGGCACACTGTTTGATAGCTACCCCCACATCGCGGCGGCGTTTGAAAAAATCATGACCCGTGATGGCATCCCATTTGAGCACGAAGAGGTTCTGCGCACGCTGTATATCACCTTCTTTGAGTGCTGCGATCGCTTTGGACTGACGGCGGAGCAGTACGCGGATATTTTGGCGCTGGAGACCAGCTATTCGTTACGTCCCTGTCTCACACCATTCTTCGGTTCGGCGGCGGTACTGCGTGCCATCTGCGAGGCGGGCGGTCGGAATTTCCTCTATACCCACCGTAATAAACAGGCATGGGATTATCTGCGCCTGTGGGGACTTGATAAATACTTCTCTGGCGGAGTCGACAGCACCATGTGCTTCCCCTTAAAGCCCGCACCGGATGCGGTGCAGCATATCTGCCGTACCAATTCCATTGATCCTGCCACCGCTGTAATGGTGGGAGACCGCGAGATCGATGTGCTTGCGGGTGTAAACGCGGGCTGTGCAGGCTGTCTGTTTCTCTCACATCCCGTTGAGGACGAGTCCACCCGCGCCGCGTATACGGTCAAAACCATGACGGAACTTGCAGAAACGCTGGAGATCCCGCTTCACGACGGCGATCTTTTATCTGCCGATGCTGCGGCGGCAATACGTGAGCAGGCGGCACAGGCGGCAATCGAACTTTGCCAGGCGGCAAGGCTTAGTGAAGGCGCACTTGTAGTAGTCGGATGCTCCTCCAGTGAGATCACGGGCGAGCGCATCGGCTCATCCTCCTCTCCCGAAGCGGCGGAAGCAGTTCTTGCGGGAATTAAATCGGTATTCACTCCCCGCGGTATCCATATCGCGGCGCAGTGTTGTGAGCATCTCAACCGAGCGCTCATAGTGGACAGAAAGCTTGCCGAGGCGCGCGGATATGAGATCATGAACGTGGTGCCCATGCCAAAGGCGGGCGGCGCATTTGCCACAGTTGTATGGCGTCAACTCGAATGCCCTGCGGCGGTTGCCGAGATCAAAGCAGACGCAGGACTCGATATCGGCGGCACGCTTATCGGTATGCACTTAAAGCGTGTAGCTGTGCCGCTGAGGCTTTCGGTAAAATCCATCGGAGAAGCGCCGCTTTTGGCGGCACGTGTACGGCCACCCTTCGCGGGCGGCGAGCGCGCGGTATACGACGATATGCTGCTTTAATAGAAAAATCGGATTGCGTAAGCAGTCCGATTTTTGTATGTAGGTATATGAAACGATAATTATAAAATCTCCACAAGCTTCTCCGCCGCCGCGAGAATACCTATCTTACCGCTTTCATAGGTAAGACCGCCCTGCATGAATGCCGTGTATGGCGGACGCATGGGACCGTCTGCGGACAGCTCGATGGACGAGCCTTGTGTAAACGCACCCGCCGCCATGATGACCTGATCGGTGTAGCCGGGCATAGCCCACGGCTCGGGGCTGACGTAGGAATCGATGGGCGAACCGCTTTGGATGCCCTGACAGAATGCCACTAACTTTTCGGGAGCACCCATATGTACGGCTTGAATGATGTCCGCGCGGCGCTCGTTCCAGTGGGGATTTACGTCAAAGCCGAGGGCTTCAAATATGTATGCTGCAAAATGTGCGGTTTTGATCGCTTGAGCGGTGATGTGAGGCGCGAAGAAGAAGCCTTTGTACAGGCTCTTGTTGTTGCCGAGAGACGCTCCGCATTCGAGACCGACGCCCACGGTGGTCAGACGGTAGCTTGCAAGTTCAACCGCTTTGGCGCTTCCCGCGATGTATCCGCCCGACTCGGCGATGCCGCCGCCGGGATTCTTGATAAGCGAGCCCATGATGAGGTCTGCGCCTTGCGCGCAGGGCTCTTTTGTTTCGGTAAATTCGCCATAGCAATTGTCAACGACTACATAGGCATTGGAGCGCGCCTTGACAAATTTTGCCACATCTCCGATCTGATCTACCGTAAGTGTGGGGCGGTTCATGTAGCCCTTGGAGCGCTGTAAAAAGACGATCTTGACGCGCTCCCCGCCGGATTTAAGCTGTTCTTCGATCTGCGGGTAGTCGATCTCGCCGTCTTTTAAGTCTACCTGGCGGTATTCCACACCGAAATCGGAGAGGGAACCGTTACCGGGGGTGCCCGCGATACCGATGACCTCTTCCAAGGTGTCGTAGGGCTTGCCGGTGACCGACAGCATGATGTCATTTGGACGAAGCAGGCCGTACAGCGCGATGGCGATCGCCTGGGTGCCGTTGACGATACTGTGGCGTACAAACGCCGCCTCGGCACCGAATACCTCGGCGTAAATGCGGTCGAGGGTATCGCGGCCCTTATCGTCGTAGCCGTAACCGCTGGTACCTGCAAAGCAGGAATCGTCCACGCGGTTGTTTTTGAACGAATCCATGACGCGCTTGGTGTTTTCAAAGGAAATGCGGTCGATATCGGCAAAAATTCCGGCGAGATCACGCTCTGCCTTTGCAGTCAGCTCAATTAAATTTATATCCTTCATGCTGATTTCTCCTTAAAATCCGTTTACTATATCCTTGAAATAATTGCCGCGTTCCTCGAAGTTTTTGAACATATCGAAGCTCGCCGAGGCGGGGGAAAGTATGACCGTATCGCCCGCGCTTGCAGCACTACGCGCCGCGCTTACCGCGCCCTCAAAGCTGTCCGCTTCGATGATCTCGGGCGTGCCGTCATATTCGGGTAAGGCAAGCAGTGCCGCTTTTATTTTAGGTGCGGTGGCGCCCACAAGCACCACCTTTTTGGCGCAGTCGTAAAGCGGTTTTGCCAGCGGCTCGTAGGGAATGTTTTTGTCGTAGCCGCCGCAGATGACGATGACTTTTTGACGGAAAGCGCGCAGTGCAGCTTCCGTGCGGGTGGGGCTGGAATCAATGGAACTGTTGTAATACTTGACTCCGTTCACCTCGCGCACAAACTCACAGCGGTGCTCAACTCCGCCGAATGTGGTGGCGATTTCGCGGATCACCTCGCGGCTGACAAAGCCGTGAGTCAGTGCGATGGCGGTCATATAGTTTTCCACATTGTGCCTGCCGGGAATTTTGATATCCGAGGTACGGATCACTTCCGAAACAGTGCCGTCCGATTCGCGGAAAACGATAACGCCGTCATGCTCATACACCGCGGCATATCCGTCAATGGGGGGGACACAGCCCGAAAAGTATGTCACATCGGCGTCGGTGAGCGATGCCATTTCGCGGGTCAGTTCACATCCGTAGTTCAGCACTACGCGGCTGCAGCCGGGATTTTTGAAGATGTTTTCCTTAGAGACGGTGTACTCCTCCATGTCTGTGTGCCAGTTAAGGTGATTTGGTGAGACGTTGGTGATCGCGGCGGCGAATGGGGAGCGCTTCATCATGTGAAGCTGGAAGCTGGACAGCTCCACCACCGCGATATCGGTTTCCTTAAACTGCTCGATCTCGGGAAGCAGGGGCTTTCCGATGTTGCCGCCGACCCAGACTTTGACATCCGAGCCGCGCTTTTTGGCTTCAAGCTCTAACATTTTATAGGTAAGGGTAGTGGTGGTGGTTTTACCGTCACTGCCCGTGATGCCAAAGATTTTGCATGGGCATAGCTCAAAGAACACCTCCATCTCGGAGGTAAGCACCGCACCGCGCTTGAGTGCTTCTTCGAACTGCGGCAGGTCTCCGCGAATGCCGGGAGCTTTGAAGATGATATCCTCGGTGAAGCCATCAAGATACGAATCGCCCAGCATCAGCGTCACGCCCTTGTTTTCAAGCGTATCCGTAAGCTCGCCTAATTTCTCGCGGGTCTTGATGTCACGTGCGGTGACCACCGCTCCGCAGGATAGCAGAAAGTCGATGAGCGGCGTATTGGAAACGCCGATGCCGACCACGGCGGCGTGCTTTCCGTTTATGTATTTTTTAAATTCGGTGAGTCTTGACATATTGCACCTCATCTGTATTATTGTTCGCTACATATATAGTATACCACAAACCCGGCAGATTGTAAACAGATTTTGCGATAAATTATCGGTTGTGTGTAGTGTAGGTGCTGCATATCACGCCCAGCGAGCCACCTTCTTCGGTATACCTTGAATCTCTGTTCGAATAACATAAAAACTCCGCCTCACAAAAGTGAAACGGAGTTTTCACATTCATCGCTAAAACCGATCTTACTTATTCATGCCTTCCTGAACTGCAACAGCGCAAGCAACGGTCATACCAACCATTTTTTACTTCGCAGGCAATAACTATAGAATTTATTCAACCGTTGTTATGACAACCCTACGATTGTATATTTAGCTCCTTGATTGTAAACAGACACTTAAAAAAACGCAAAAGCGAACAAAAACTGTTCGCTTTATCCACACATAATAGTTATTTAGTTATTTTACTTGATTGAGAGAATATTTATAGTATGAACCTAATTTATATGCTCCTACTTTATAATATGCACTTTTGTTAATTATAGGAGTTATTTTTACTGTGTACTTAGTCCATGCACCACTTGGTATTTTAAAATCTTCTCCAAACCCTACAGTATAGGTCTTCTTTAATGAGTTACCTTTGTATATTTTTACTCTAAAGTCTACTGAGTTTAAAAATTTCTTTACACATGTTAAATTTCCATGGAAACTTGCATTATTTATTTCAACTGTTTTACCACCGTAAATAATGAAAGTATTTGTACCATAGGAACTCCCATTGTCGGTTACATATTGATACTTTGTACCCCATGTACAACCATATTTATCTGCAGCAAGCACTGGGATAGATACCGATGAAATAATTGAAAAAATTACAATTATCATAAGAAATGTGCTAATGAATCTTTTTGCCATTTTGTTATTGCCTCCATAGTATAATGTATATGTGTGGATACAAAAAGTGCGCCAACCGAAGTTAGCGCACGAAAAACGCAAGCTCCGATTGTCGCCAAACAAACTCTACACAATATGGGAACATCCGCACACGCATAGTGGAGATTGCGTTTTTACCGATAGTAAAAACAGCATGTGCAGAAATGGGTATAATATTACCTAAAAAGAAAAATATCCCCAAAATATGTGTATTAAGTTTGTTTGGCAATATAAGTATAACACACTTCCAAACATTTGTCAAGGGCAAAACAAAAAATACGCACCTCGCCATTGTTAGCGTGGTGCGTATTTCTACTGTATTGCGTTTATATTACTTATTCATGCCTTCCTGAACTGCAACAGCGCAAGCAACGGTCATACCAACCATGGGGTTGTTACCTGCACCGATGAGACCCATCATCTCAACGTGTGCGGGAACGGAGGAGGAACCTGCGAACTGTGCGTCACCGTGCATACGACCCATGGTGTCGGTCAGACCGTAAGAAGCGGGACCTGCTGCCATGTTGTCGGGATGGAGGGTACGGCCTGTACCGCCGCCCGATGCAACGGAGAAGTACTTCTTGCCGTTTTCAAGCGCCCACTTCTTGTAGGTACCTGCAACGGGATGCTGGAATCTTGTGGGGTTGGTTGAGTTACCGGTGATGGAAACGACAACACCCTCATGACGCATGATAGCAACGCCCTCGAGAACGTCGTTTGCGCCGTAGCACTTAACCTTAGCCTTGTCGCCGTCGGAGTATGCCTTCTCGTAAACGATCTTAAGCTCGTCAGTGTAGAAGTCATAGTCGGTGCAGACATAGGTGAAGCCGTTGATTCTACTGATAATGAAAGCAGCGTCCTTACCGAGACCGCAGAGGATTACACGGAGGGGATCCTTTCTTACCTTGTTAGCGGTTCTTGCGATACCTATAGCGCCCTCTGCTGCTGCGAAGGACTCGTGACCTGCGAGGAAGCAGAAGCACTTGGTCTCCTCACGGAGAAGCATTGCGCCGAGGTTACCGTGACCAATACCAACCTTACGGGTGGATGCAACGGAGCCGGGTACGCAGAATGCCTGAAGACCGATACCGATGGCTTCGGCAGCGTCAGCGGCGTTCTTGCAGCCCTTCTTGATTGCGATAGCACAGCCGAGAGTGTATGCCCAAGCTGCGTTCTCAAACGCGATAGGCTGAATGCCCTTTACAATAGCGTCAGCGTCAACGCCCTTTGCAAGGCAGATTTCTCTTGCTTCTTCAAGATCCTTGATGCCGTATTCAGCGAGGCAAGCCTCGATACCTGCAAGTCTTCTTTCCTTGCCCTCAAACTTTACATTGTTAGACATATTCGTGCGCCTCCTCTCTTAGTTCTTTCTGGGATCAATATACTTAACAGCGTCATCGTAACGGCCGTAAGTCTTGATGTTGGACTCGTATGCTTCCTTGGGATCGGTGCCTGCCTTGATGGCATCCATCATCTTGCCGAGGTTTACGAACTTGTAGCCGATAACCTCATTATCCTTGTCAAGACCAAGCTCGAGGATATAGCCCTCAGCCATCTCGAGGTAACGAACACCCTTTTCGCGGGTTGCGAAAATGGTACCGATCTGGGAACGCAGACCCTTACCGAGGTCCTCAAGGGACGCGCCTACAGGCAGACCGTTCTCACTGAATGCGGTCTGGGAACGACCGTATGCCAGCTGCTTGAAGATCTCGCGCATTGCTACGTTGATAGCGTCGCAAACGAGGTCTGTGTTGAGTGCTTCGAGGAGGGTCTTGCCCTGGAGGATCTCGCCTGCCATAGCGGCGGAGTGAGTCATACCGGAGCAGCCGCAGGTCTCAACGAGAGCTTCCTCGATGATACCTTCCTTAACGTTAAGGGTCAGCTTGCACATACCCTGCTGAGGTGCGCACCAGCCGATACCGTGGGAAAGACCGGAAATATCCTTGATCTCGTAAGCCTTCACCCATCTGCCCTCTTCGGGAATGGGAGCGGGACCGTGCTTCGGACCCTTGGCTACACAACACATCTGTTCAACTTCGTGAGTATAGTTCATGTTCTTATCTCCTTTGTTTTTTATTTACATATTATGTATAATTCCGCTCGGGGTTATACAGTAATTGTTTTATTACTTAATGATTTCGCCGTAAACTTCGCCGAATGCGCAAGCGGCATTTGCTTCATCGGTGTCGATGTGCATAGCTGCTGCGAACTTGGGGCTTACGCGGCATACAACATCACCGAAAACGGTGGTGCGGTCTGCGCTTTCGATCTTTACGGATACTACCTGCTTATCCTCAACGCCGAACTTAGCGGCATCATCGGGAGTGAGATGAATGTGGCGCTTAGCAACGATAACGCCCTCGGAGATCTCAACCTCACCTGCGGGGCCGACGAGTTTGCAGCCTGCGGAGCCTGCAACGTCGCCGCTCTCACGAACAGGAGCGTTTACGCCGAGAGTTCTTGCGTCGGTGAAGGATACCTCAACCTGAGTTGCGGGACGAGCCGGACCGAGGATGATAACATTAGCGATAGGCTTCTTAGGGCCAACGAGAGTTACGCGCTCTTCGCACGCGAACTGACCGGGCTGAGAAAGATCCTTCTTATGAGTGAGGGTTGCGCCCTTACCGAACAGGATCTCGATGTGCTCCTCAGAGAGATGCACGTGTCTTGCGGAGGTTTCAACAAGTACTTTGTTTTCCATGGTAATTGTCCTTTCAAAATTGAATTTATATTTGCAAATTGCCATATATAAATATTGTACCACAAATTCCTGCAAAAGTAAATAATAAAATGGTGGATTTTTGTAAAAACTAAAGGCGTATTTCTATGAAAAACGGCGAAAGGAAGCAAAAATTATGAACACAACCGAAAAAAACACAGGCTCGGAGTCGATTGACTCCACGGAAAATCTTGACAGCATAGAAAAAAGCGGCACTGTCATCACAGAGGGAAAACGCGGCATACAGTGCCTTACCATAATCGGACAGATAGAGGGACACTACCTCCTTGGCGAGACCGCCAAGACCACCAAATACGAACACATAATTCCGCTTTTGTGCCAGATCGAGGAGAGCCGCGAGGTAGGCGGATTGTTGTTACTCCTGAACACCGTGGGCGGTGATGTGGAAGCGGGTCTGGCAATCGCCGAGCTTGTGGCGGGCATGAAAAAGCCCACTGCATCAATAGTCCTTGGCGGTGGGCATTCAATAGGTGTGCCGCTGGCGGTAGCGGCAAAGCGGTCGTTTATCGTTCCAAGCGCCACCATGACCATTCACCCAGTGCGTACCAACGGGCTTGTGGTGGGAGTGCCGCAGAGCTTTGAAAATCTCCGCCGTATGCAGGATCGCATCACGGATTTTGTCTGCCGCAACAGCAGGATCGGTGCGGAACGATTTACGGACCTTATGATGCGAACTGATGAGATTGCCACCGATGTAGGCTCCATCATCGATGGCGAGGAAGCCGTCAAGTCGGGGCTTATCGACGAAGTCGGAGGTCTTGCCGCCGCGCTGGATGCGCTTCGTGACATGATAAAAGTGCAAAACACATAGGGCATAGTGCAAAATGCAATGACATAAATGTTATTGCACCGGTAAATGGTCAAGCACAGCAAGCTGCCGCCACTTGGGAAGGGCGGTATAATACTCGCCTCGCCGTAAAGACTGTGGCGCTTGCCGACGAGTCCGGCGGGAATCTTTCGGGTATATGCGACATAACGCTGAAGGAGCCGTCAAACGAAACCTTTCGTGTGCAGGAGTATCATTTGCCCTATACCATCACATCTGCGACGAGGTCGAAGCCGCGATTTTTGGCGAATAAAAGTTCAATAAGCGTATTTTGTTTATTCGGTTACCATTACCGCAATACCGTCGGGGATCACGGTAATACTTGCATCCGCGTTTCCAAGTATCTCCTCGGCGAGGCGAAGCGCCTCGTTTACGGAATGGGCAGGGATCATATGCATATCCCGCACCATCTCGTCGGGGGCGTCGGAAATATAGACGACCGTGGTCTTCTTAAGGATTCGCAGGAGAATTTGAGCCTGCCACTGATCGGGTACTGTACTGTCTCGGTCGCGTGACAGGAATACCTGCATGGTCTTATCGATGTCCGGCTCATCGGCAAGCTGGTGGTAAAAGCTTTCGCCGCCGTGACCGTCGTTTGATTTAGCAAGCATAATGATGATTCCGCCGTCCTTTACGGTGGCTTCCGCCGCGGTCATGCCCTTTACCGCCTGATAGATGTTCTGATCAAGCGGATATCCGCCGTTGGTGGTGATAACGATGTCAGCGGGAACCGGATTTACACGGCAGAGATTTCCAAGAAATTCACAGCCCGCCGCGTGTGCGGCTTCCACATCACCTGCCGCCGCGAATATGGGGCGTTTATTCTCGTCAATGACTACGTTGACGATGAACGCAAGTTCCGCACGCTTTGCCGCCCACAGCATATCCTCATGAATGGGGTTGCCATTGAGGATGCCTGTACGGGCATTTTTGTGAGCGATAAACTCCGAGCAGTGGTTGGCAAGCACAGCCTCACGGCTGGCGATGCCGGGGAGCACGCTCTTTCTGCCGCCAGAAAAGCCTGCAAAGAAATGGGGTTCAATAAAGCCCTCGGATACGAGCAGGTCGGCTTCTGCCGCGAGACGATTTATTGACAGCGCGCCGCCCGACGGCAATGTGCCGATATGTACAAGGTTCTCTTTTTCTGTGCAGTCGTGGATGACTATCTTTTCATTTGAAACGATGTCCTCGCCGAATTTTTCCACAAGCTCTGCCTTGGTGGTGCCGCGGTGACAGCCGGTGGCAATCAACAGAGTAATATCTGCGTCGGGATTACCGCGACGGATAGCCTCAAGCATTGGCGGGATGATGACCTTGCTCGGTACAGGACGCGTGTGATCGCTTGCAATGATGACGACCTTGTTTTTGCCGCGTGCCAGCTCATGAAGAGGCTTAGTGCCGATAGGCGATGCCAGTGCGTCGGCGATCAGCGCAGTCTCACTGACACTCGGCATTACACCGTGGATCTTTGAGGTAAGCACGCCGGCGAGGCGGTTGGACGGAATATTTACAGTAATGTGTTCTTTTCCGTAGGGGAGATTTATCTGTGTCATAGTGTACTCCTTTTTGAAGGTGGTGTGGAAAATGCTTGGCTGAGCCGGTTAGCTGGAGTGCAGGGGCGGATTGAATCGGTGTCAGAGCGCCAATCAGCTCCCTGCCAGCGCCGCCGATGCGGGATATGAAGAGTGGGGCTTAGGCTCAACTAATATGACAATAATTTACCTAAAAGGACAGCGATTGCATCTATGCGTCGCTGTCCTTTGAATTGTGGTTTTACGCCTTGTCTACGGCTTTAATGAGTGCTTCACGGAGCATCTGCGGGTCGCAGTTGCCGCGAAGCTCCTTCATGCACTTGCCGAACAGCGCCATGAGCGCCTTCTCCTTGCCGCCCTTGTAGTCTGCAACAGACTTGGGATCAGCGGCAACAACTGCATTTATAACCTCTTCCATCTTGCCGGTATCGTTACTTACGATGTATCCGTTCGCCTCAGCATACTTCGCGGGAGAAACATTTTCTTCAAACATTACCGCGAGGATCTTCTTGGCGTTGGGACGGCTTACCTTACCGTCTGCTACCAGCTTGATGAGCTCACCCAGAGACTTGCCGTCCAGCTTTAATTCGTCGGAGGTCATCTGCTTTTTGTTTAAAATATTGGTGATGTCGGAAATAAGGTAGTTTGCAGCTTCCTTCGCATTGCCGCAGACGGCGTACGCCGCCTCGAAGCAGTCGCAGAACGCACGGCTCTCGGTGAGAAGCGTTGCATCGTATTCGGGAAGTCCGAGCTCGCTTGTGTAGCGGGCATACTTGACCTCGGGGAATTCGGGAAGGGATGCCTTGATGCCGTCATACCACTGGTCGTCGATCACTACAGGCATGATGTTGGGGTCAGGGAAGTAGCGGTAATCGCCGGCGGTCTCCTTGTTGCGCATTGCGTAGGACTTGCCCTTGATATCATCCCAGCGGCGGGTCTCCTGAACAAGCTCCTCGGTACCGTTTTCAAGTGCGTCGATGTGACGGGCTACCTCATATTCGATTGCGCGGGTGATGGCGGAGATGGAGTTCATGTTCTTCATCTCGGTGCGAACACCAAGCTTTGTTGAGCCCTCGGGACGGATGGACAGGTTTACGTCACAGCGCATTGAGCCCTGCTCCATGCGGCACTCGGAAACCTTGGCAAATCTGAGCAGAGATTTGAGTCTTTCAAGATATGCCACGACCTCCTCAGCACTTGAAAGATCGGGCTGAGAAACGATTTCGATAAGCGGTACACTTGTACGGTTGAAGTCCACAAGGGAGGTGTCGGTCCAGTCGTCGTGTACCAGCTTGCCTGCGTCCTCCTCCATGTGGATCTGCTTGATGCGGACAGACTTTTTGCCCTTTGAGGTCTCGATGTCCACAAGACCGTTTACCGCAACGGGCGCAAACCACTGGGTGGTCTGATATGAGCAGGGAAGATCGGGGTAGTAGTAGCTCTTCTTGTCGAAGGTGGTGGTGCGGTTGATATGACAGTTCAGCATCATGCCCGCGGTCATGCCGAGGTCGACAACGTGACGGTTGACGATGGGGAGCATACCGGGCATACCGCAGCAGGCGGGGCAAACATGGTCGTTCTGCTCGCCGCCGAATTTAGCTGAGCAGGAGCAGAAGATCTTCGACTCGGTGGCAAGCTCGATATGAACCTCCAAACCGATGACGGTCTCGTATCTCATTTATTTGCCCTCCTTTGCAATAATTTTAGCCGCAGAAAGCAGCGCTTTTTCGGAAAATGCCTTGCCGATGAGCTGAACTCCGCCGGCAACCACTGCGGGAAGTCCCGTTACGGATGCGGGAGCTGTGTAAAGCGCCTCGTCAAAGGAAATATACTTGTTAGCGGCAATGTCAGCCTCGGTATATGCCGCCTTGGAGCAAGCGGGAATCATAACTGCGTCGTACTCGCCAAAGAGCTTTGCGAAGGCTTCGCAGAGTACGCGGCGTACGCGCATGGATTTGTCGTATACAGGCATATAGTTGTCGTCGGACAGTACCTCGGATCCGTAGAGGATGGCGGTCTTTGCAAGCTCGCCGAAGGCTTCGGTACGGCTGTTTGTGTAGAGCTCGCCGATGGTCTTGTATTCTGCGGCGCGGTGACCGTACTTCACGCCGTCATAGCGGGAGACGTTGTTGCACAGCTCAGCGCACATAAGTACGCTCCATGCAGTCTTCGCGGCACATAGTACCTCGCAGTCGATTTCGGTAACCTCAACACCGGCATTTGTAAGAGCAGCCTTTGCG
The DNA here is from genome assembly GCA_045586505.1 of Candidatus Flemingiibacterium sp. Classification (GTDB taxonomy): domain Bacteria; phylum Bacillota; class Clostridia; order Oscillospirales; family CAG-272; genus Flemingiibacterium. The sequence continues at coordinate 25,203 of JAZNAL010000031.1, forward strand.
GCATCCAGCTTTGCGGCGGTATCGGCATCGATATCCTTTTTGAGATCCTTTATGATCGCAACCTTCTTGATATTGGCTGCAGGCGCGGACTTCTTAAGAAGCGCGCACTTTTCCTCGGGCAGAGAAGTGCCGTCCTTGTCATCGTGACCTGCGATGGCGTCGAGAATGTCGGCACAGTCGTCGGCAGTCTTTGCCATAACGCTCACGCATTCACCGGAGCAAGCCGCAGGAATGGTGCCGTAGCGGGAAACGGTGCCGTAGGTGG
>JAZNAL010000032.1:0-11555 GCA_045586505.1 Candidatus Flemingiibacterium sp.
TTTCTTTCAGAATTTACGTGGAATCAAATTGATGTAAAATGCGATGTTCCCGTCAATCTAATTTTTCCCGCTCCTTTTCACCGGGAACAGCTTCCATGCCGAACATCGCCAGTGCTTGATTCACCTTATCCATACGAACAGTTGCTTTCCCTTGCTCAAGTTCTCGGACAAAACGCAAACCGAGTCCAGAGCGTATCGCAAACTCTTCTTGCGTGAGTCCATATGCTTTTCGTTTTTGTTTGATAAATTCAGCGATTTTATTCATAACAACATTATACACCCTATCGGGTATAATGTCAATGGTTTTGGGCGGATTTATACCCGTTAGGGTGTAATTTCATGCTCGTAATGAATAAATCAAAGCGCGGTGAATTGTAAATAAATCTATTGAAGTATTGACGAAATCACGATATCGTGATATAATATTAGTGGAATATAAAAAGCGAGGTGAATACGATGCCGGTATTGGCACGGTTCTACGGAATCATAATCAGAATGTATTTTCTGCAGAGCGAACATAATCCGCCCCATATTCATGCAATCTATAATGATGATGTTGCGGCAATCGACTTTATGACGGGCGAAGTCCTCGAAGGACACCTTCCACCCAAAGCAATGGAGATGGTGCAAGAATGGATCGCAATCCACCGAGATTCCCTCAAGACGATCTGGGAAACCCAGGAGTTCAAGAAGCTTCCACCGCTGGAATAAGGAGGTATCAAAATGTTCCACAAGGTAAAAAATGTATCACCGCTTCCCGATTACAGACTTAGCGTACAATTTTCGGAAGGCGTTACCAAACTGTATGATCTGAAGCTTTTATTTACAAAGCTCCCGGTTTTTACCGAGCTGCAGAATGATCCGGAGCTCTTCTCCTCGGTTACAGTTGATGTCGGCGGTTACGGGATCATCTGGGGCGATGAGCTTGATCTGTCCTGCGATGAACTGTGGGAGCACGGTGAACAAGTCGATACGCCGTTCGATGGACTTATGGCATTCAGCGATGCCACGGAATTATGGGGACTGCACGAAAGCACGCTCCGAAAAGCAATCGCATACGGCAAGCTCGTAAACGGTGTTGATGTATGTAAGTTTGGAAAGCAATGGGTAGTATCCTCCGAAGCTATGCAGCGTGAATACGGTGCGGCAAGACGATGAGAAACGCATAAGCATATATGAAATTTCAGCGGTGACCGTAATAGTTGCCGCTATTTTTATTTGTTTTCGATTCTCGCTGGACTTCGTGCGCTTTCTGTGATATGTTGTGTTTGTACGAATATCGATCGTACAGAAAGGAATCACAACCATGACCACAGAAGAAAAAATCACCGCTTTAGAACGGCTTCTACGCAAATGCCCCGATGTGCTCACGCCGTACGGTGCGGCGAGGTGGATGCATATGAGCAAAAACACCGTCTATGCACTCATCCGTGAGGGCAAGTTGACCGCCTATCAATACCGCGGCGGCTTCCTCATCAGCAAGGCGGACATCATCGACTACATGGCTGCCACCACCGACGATGCGCCCGAATGGGACGGCAAATTCGGAGGTAAGAGCGATGAGTGAGCAGGTACGCGAAACGGTCACTGCCGAAGAAACGTGCAGGATCTTACATATCAGCAAACGCAAGTGTGCGTGGATGCTGCAAAACGGCATGATTCCATGCGAGGACACCGGCAAGAAAACGCGGCGGTACACGATCAGGCTTGACGATGTTATCGCGGTGAGAGATGGTATGGAAGAACATCCCGATCAGTACCTTCTTACGGTTACATTTACGGCGAAAGCGCCGGTGAAGCCGCGGAAACATCACCCATACTACCTCGCGCCTGATGAAGTTCCCGTGGATTTTCGTGCATGGCTGGATGACGAGTGGTACAAGATGGCGGACACGATCACTGCGCGGGAGATTAGCGAACTGCTTGGATACGATAGTGATTCTGTGCGGCGATGGATCAATCGCGTCTGGCTGAAAGTGGTTCATGCGCACGGGCAGGAGATCATCGCGCGAGAGTGGCTGATGGATTTCATGTGCGGGCATGGGTTCGCGATTGTGAAGAAAAGCAAGCGGCATACGGAACTGCTTCGACGGTACTTTGAGGAGCAGGCGTAAAACGCGACGCAGGGGCAAAATTTCGGCAGATTTATGGCAAAACATAAAATCTGCCGAAAAAATATTGACAAATGCGAATTTATCGGCTATAATAGTATTAGAATTAAAATCAGCCGTATTTTACCCATTCGGAGGAATATATGAGTTATATTGTACGTCATATGGAAAAGCGTATTCTGGAGCTGTCGAAATCCTATTCGGCAATTCTTTTGACAGGTCCGCGTCAGGCAGGCAAAACCACCATGCTTCGCTCTCTCGCCGAGAAGGAGAATAAGGGACGCGAATATGTTTCCCTTGATGACCTCGCCACCCGTGATATGGCGAAAAACGATCCTGCCCTTTTTCTTCAGCTTCATAAGCCGCCGGTACTGATCGACGAGGTTCAGTACGCGCCCGAGCTTTTCACATATATCAAGATACACATCGACGAGCATCATAATCCCGGCGATTTCTGGATGACCGGCTCGCAGATTTTCCGCCTTATGCGCGGAGTGCAGGAATCTCTTGCCGGCAGAGTTGCGCTCCTGCATTTGTCGCCCATGTCCCAGCGCGAGATCATCGGTGCGGATTGTGTGCCGTTTACAACGAACATGGAAACACTGATCGACGAGTGCAGAAAGATCGCTCCCGTTGATACGCCCGCCCTCTTTGAGCGGATCTGGCGCGGTTCGATGCCCGGCATCGTGTCGGGACTTTACACGGATCGGAATATGTATTATTCCTCCTATCTGTCCACCTATGTGGAGCGAGATGTGCGTGATATTTCGGGAACGGTGGATGCGCTGAAATTCAACCGCTTTATCACTGCGGTTGCCGCGAGAACTTCACAGCTGCTGAATTATCACGCACTTGCCGAGGATGCGGATATTGATATGGTTACCGCAAAGGCTTGGGTAGATATCCTTGAAACGCTGGGGATCACCTTCCTGCTGCATCCTTACTCCAACAATGTCCTCAAGCGTACGATCAAGACACCAAAGGTGTATTTCTACGATACCGGTCTTGTCTGCTATCTTACAAAGTGGTCATCGCCGGAGGTTGCCGAAAGCGGTGCCATGAGTGGCGCACTCCTTGAAAACTTCACGGTATCGGAGATCATGAAGGGATATCAGAATGCAGGTCGCGAGCCGTACCTCTACTTCTACCGCGACCGCGATGCGAAAGAGATCGATGTTATTATGGAAGGCGACGGCAAGCTTTGTCCGCTGGAGATCAAGAAAACTGCCACGCCGGACAAGCGGATTATTCGCACATTTGGTGTGATTGATAAATCGCCGCTGCAGGTTGGCACCGGTGCGGTACTCTGTATGGCGGAGCAGTTCGGCGCATTCGATCGGGAGAATCTGATTGTGCCGATTTGGGCGATATGAGTGGAATGGTAAAAGCGAACTACGACAATTCCCAAAGTATCATTTTTAAAGTTCCAAAGTCTCAATTTGACACTTTGGAGGAACTTTCGGTGTTTGAACTGGTTGCAAACAATTCGACGATTTAACAGCAAGAACTCGCCGATGCCGCAGGAAAATCACTCAGCACGATCAAGCGAGTGATGAAATCCCTGCAGGATAAGAACTATATCCGCCGCGAAAGCGGCAAACGCTACGGCAAATGGGAAGTTTTGATTTGAAAACTCAATAAACAAGGAGCAACTACCATGGCAAAGAAAAAAGTTGAAGAAAAAATAAATCTTGATTCGATACTGTTCAAGTGTCGTGATATACTGCGTGCGGCGCGTAATTCGGGTTCGTTCTTTGAAAAGCGTGATATGATGCTCACACTCGTATTCTTGCGCTTTATCGGCGAAAAATTTGAGGATGGTGTTGAGAAGCTCCGTCAGGATCTTATCACGCAAGGACTTGATCCAGATGATGAGGAAATCTTTGCGGCGTTCTTTGATGACGCTACATTTACCGACGGCACATAAAATCTGCCGGTCGAGGCTCGTTGGTCTACCATCATCAACACGTCCGCGCCCGGACTCAACGTTGCGCTTGATACCGCCCTTCACAGCATTGCTACCAGCAGTAAGCAGCTCAAGGGATGCTTTGTTGAGGGTACTTTCACTACGCGCAATCTCGCCGCTAACGACATCAAAAAGATCGTAGACGAAGTCAATAAGATCAGCCACAAGGCGTTTGGTGAGGAAAAAGACCTGATCGGACGAGTATACGAATACTTCCTCAAGGAATTTGCCGTAAACGCAACCAAAGAAGAAGGTGAGTTCTATACCCCTCACGACGCCGTGCAGTTGATCGCCGCTATGATCGAGCCTTTTGATGGTACGCTCTATGACCCCTGTTGCGGATCAGGAGGTATGTTCATTCAGAGTACCGACCTTATCCGTGAAAAGCGCGGAGATATCAGCCGTATCAATATTTACGGTCAGGAGAAAGAGCCAGCAACCTATCGCCTTGCAAAAATGAACCTCGCTTTGCGCGGTATCAGCCATAATCTTGGTGACGAGGCAGACTCTACTTTTACCCATGACCTGCATAAAGGTCTCTACTTCGATTACATCATGGCGAACCCGCCTTTCAACCTCAAGGGCTGGTATGATGAAAACCTCAAGAATGACTCCCGTTGGGCGGATTACGTAACCCCTCCCGAGAGCAACGCAAACTATGCTTGGATTCTTCATATGCTCTCTCACTTGAAAGCAACCAAAGGCGTAGCAGGTTTCCTTCTTGCCAACGGTGCGCTCGGTGACAGCGATACCTTGGAAATTCGTAAAAAGCTCATTCAGAATGACAAGGTAGAAGCTATTATCATTCTCCCCCGTGAGTTGTTTATTACTACCGATATCAGCGTTACCCTTTGGATTTTGAATCAGAACAAAAAGGGCGGCGAATACCACGGCAGAACACTGCGCAACCGTGAGAATGAAATTCTCTTTATGGATCTTCGCACTTGGACGGAAAACCCTGTCAAGAACGAGGGCAAGAAGAAGATGTTCTTGAGCGATGAACAAATTCAGAGAGCATCAGACATCTACCACACTTGGCAGAATGAAGGAACGGATGGCGCAAATTACGCTGTACCCGAACTGTATCGTAGCGTAAGCAAGGATATTATTGAAGGACAGAGCTGGAGCCTTGTTCCCAGTAAGTATATTGAATTTATCGACCACGACTTGGAGATTGATTTCAACGCCGAAATGAGCCGTATTCAGGCTGAAATGCGTGACGTTCTCGCACAGGAAAAGCAGTCCCAAAAGATGCTTGAGGATGCTTTCAGGGGGATTGGTTATGGCATTGAATAAGTGTAAGTTGGGAGAACATATAGAGCTTCGTGAAATTGTGAATTCGGATCTTTCATTCGGTTTGGACGATGTTCGCGGTGTTAACAATTTGAAATTTCTGATGTCTACCAAAGCTGATATGAATGGACGAGATTTGTCAAAATTTCAAGTTGTATATCCCGGAGAATTTGTATTTAATCATCGAACATCAAGAAACGGCAGCAAATTCAGCATTGCGCGTAACGATGAAGAACGCCCTATCATATGTACCGAAGATTATGTAGTTTTCCGAATCAAGGAAGAATCTCGTTCTATTCTTATGGCTGAATGGTTGTATATGTTTTTCAATCGTTCTGAATTTGACCGTTATGTGATAACTAATTCGTGGGGCAGTTCCACAGAGTTCTATAACTGGGAAGATCTCTGTGCGGTGGAAATAGAATTGCCGTCCTTCACAATTCAGCAAAAATATGTTGATATTTACAAAACTATGGGTGCCAATCAGCAGAGCTACGAGCGCGGATTGGAAGATTTGAAGCTCGTTTGTGATGGGTATATCGAGGATTTGCGTAGAAAGATGCCTTGTGAGAAAATCGGGCAGTATATCGAAAGACACGACGTTCGCAACGGTCCAAATGGAACTAAAAATGTCATGGGTATCAGCACATCAAAATGTTTCCGTGAACCCACTTCAAAGGTAAATAAGAATGAGTTGGCGAATTATAAAGTGTGCCGTCCTCGTCAGATCGGTTTTGTTCAAACAACGCACAACGAAAAAGTGTTTACATATGCTTTTAACAATACAAACGAGGATATTGTGGTTTCTTCTGTGAATGAGGTTTTCTCAACGCAGGAGGACAAGCTGTATCCGGAGTATCTGTGTATGTTCTTCAACAGAACCGAATTTGACAGATATGCACGTTTTCATTCTTGGGGCTCTGCTCGAGAAACATTCACATGGAATGATTTGATTGAGGTAGAAATACCGATTCCGGACATTGAAATTCAAAAATCAATCGCTAATGTTTATAGTGTATATATCAAGCGCAAAGAAATAAATGAGCAACTCAAAGCTCAAATCAAAGACATTTGCCCGATACTGATTCGGGGATCATTGGAGGACGGAAAATGAATCGAAAAATCGAAAGATTGCGAAAGATTATTTCCGAAATAGATAGTTTAATAGAACAGGGCGTTACTTCATCCCATGTATCGTTTTTGACATGGGAAAATAAAGCTAATAGTTTTATACTGTCAGTATATAACGAAGATGACTATCAATATCAAAAGTTTAATAACATTGCTTATTATCAAATGGATTTTAGTATAATAAACGGACGTGGTCCATCGATTAACCAAAAAGAAGTTTGCCGAAGGGGACTTTTAATTGCCAAAGGACAACTCCAAAATATTTTAGAATCAATGGAGGACGAGGAAGTTCCCACACTCGCTACAGCCAAAAGTGCTGCTCTGGAGTATAAAAAAGTGTTTATTGTACACGGACACGACGGCGAACTGAAGCAATCTGTTGCAAGAATTATCGAAAAGCAAGGAATCGAGGCAATCATTTTGTCCGAGCAAGCCAACAAAGGTCGTACAATCATAGAGAAATTCGAAGATTACAGCGATGTCGGTGGCGCAATTTGCCTTTTTACTGCCGATGATTATGGCAGGGCAAAAAAAGACGAAACGGACAATACTCGCGCAAGACAGAATGTAGTCTTGGAAACAGGCTATTTTATGGGCAAACTCGGCAGAGATCACGTTGTGCTTTTGGCTGATAAAGGTATTGAAATGCCCTCGGATTTGTCGGGTGTTGTATATACCGATACGGCTAAATGGGAAATAGATCTACTGAAAGAGTTAAAAGCGATGGGGTATGATGTAGACTTCAACAAATTGTTTTAAATTACAGACAACCAATAAGAATCGCTTAAAGTTGTTCGATTTAATTTGTGAATCAATGGAGGAAGGAAAATAGCAGTGGCATTTAGATTAAACATCGACAATATTTTGGAAACCAATATAAGAGAATTAAACTCACACGGAATTACAAGTTTTGAATATGAGGAATTGTATGGCGATATAAGCAACGAGAAATTAAGAACCATTTTCACGTGGCTTCATGGCGGATATATGAACCTATTCAGAACAATGAATGAAAGACTTCCAACTGGAGATTACGGCGCACATTTTTGGGCGGATCCAAGTAGAGAGTTGATTTTCATTATCGAACTTACCATTTCTCTTCAAGGTTCTTTGAAAAAGACCGAATGGTCTTTTTCGGTAGATGAATATTACGATGATTTAATCAAGCAATGCAGAGAGTTTTTATCCAATAGCGGCGGCAGTAATATTCCGCCTCATATGAATAAAATAACGCTTTGTTACGTAGAACCTATTTTCAATCTTACAGAATCCATGATTGTCAGCGGCGAGAGTCATTCTTTTGTTTCAAATTTAAAACCTATTGGAAATGGCTCTTATGCCAATGTGTTCCGATATACTGATGAATTTTACCACAGAGATTTCGTGCTTAAAAGAGCGAAAAACGATTTGAACGAAAAGGAGCTTCAACGGTTCAAACGAGAATTTGAGGAAATGCAATCTCTTCATTCCCCATACATAGTGGAAGTGTACTCGTACAACGAAGCAAAGCACGAGTATATAATGGAATTGATGGATTATACTTTGGAAAAATACATAAGTATTCATAATCAATCAATGGCTTTACAGGAACGCAGAAATATTATAATGCAGCTACTACGAGCGTATGGATATTTGCATTCCAAAAATATTTATCATCGTGATATTAGTCCTAAAAACGTGCTTATAAAACAATATGATGACACGTTAGTGGTCAAGCTGTCTGATTTCGGTCTTGTCAAAATAGTGGATAGTGAATTAACATCAGAAAACACCGATCTAAAGGGATCGTTGAACGATCCTGCCTTAAAAGTTGAGGGATTTGGCAACTACGGGTTGATACACGAACTGTATGCTCTAACGTTACTGTTCACATACATACTGACCGGAAAGACAAATTGGGCAAAAATAAACGATCCTATTATTAAGCCTTTTATGGATAAAGGCACGAACCCCGACAAATCAAAAAGATTTCAAACGTTGGAGGAACTGGGCGATGCCGTTAAGGCATGTTTGGTATCGCTTGAAAGACTACAGCAGTTTTGAAACTGGAGGTAAATATGGCAAACTTACAAAACTACAACGGACGCTATTGCGAGTCGGATTTTGAATATACTTTCCTCTCATTTTTAGAGGCAGAGGGCTGGCATTATCTGCACGGCAATAGCATTCCGCGTGAAAATAAAACCGCAGTTTTGTATGCGGATGATATGGAGCAGTTTTTGAGCAAGACCAATGCGGATCTGAATGCCGACGAAATCCATCAGATCATGGACAAAGTGCGCCTTGTAGGTGCGGAGAGTGAGTTCTCCACGCTTCATACGGTGTACGGATGGATGGTTGACGGCGTGCAGTTTGTTCCTCAAAGCGGACTTGCCCGTATGGTTGCGCTCATTGACTTTGAGCATCCCGAAAACAATATCTTCCGTGCCGTGAATCAGTTTACCGTTGAATATATCAATAACGGGCAGAAGGAGAATCGCCGTCCCGATATTCTTCTTTACGTAAACGGTATGCCTCTGTGTATTATTGAGTTGAAGAACCCAGCCGATGCCAATGCGACGATTTTTGATGCCTATGAGCAGATCACCATTCGTTATTGGCGCGATATTCCTCATCTTCTGCATTACTGTCCCTTGGCGTGTATTTCCGACGGAGTAAAAACACGCCTCGGTACTGTTCGCACGCCCTATGAGCATTTCTATGCTTGGCGTCGTGTGAATGACGGAGATAAGGCTTCCACGCTTCCTTTCGATGAGCTCGAAACAATGATTAAGGGTGTCTATGCCCCCGAAAGATTCCTTGAAATCTTCCGTGACTATATTTATTTCCAAGACCGCGAATACGACAGCGATGAAAAAGAAATCGTCTGCCGTTATCCGCAGTTCTTTGCCGCACGTTTGCTCAAGCAAAGTATCGTAAAATCGGTTATCGAAAAGAGCGGCAAGGGCGGTACATATTTCGGCGCGACAGGATGTGGCAAGACCTACACCATGGCGTTCCTTGCCCGTCAACTCGCATTGCGTTGTACGGATGTACCCGAAATCGGTTCGCCTACCATTGTAATGATTGTTGACCGTGATGAACTGCAGAAGCAGGGCGCAAAGCTGTTCACCAAGAGTAAGGAATTCTTGAATCTTGGTGAAGTCAGCGTTGTTCCTGACCGTAAAACGCTTCGCCAGGAGCTTGGCGCACGCGAAAGCGGCGGTTTCTATATTTGCACCATTCAGAAGTTCTGTGACCGAGAGGATGACAAAATCGGTCTGATCAATAGCAGAGCCAACATTATTTGTTTCTCCGATGAAGCACACAGAACGCAGCTTGAGCACGCGAAAACGCTCAAGTTCAGTAAAGATGCCGATGAGAATATGAAGGCTATGGTGTCCAAGCCTTATGCAAAGGTTTTGAAAGAGGCGTTGCCCAACGCTACGTTTGTTGGATTTACAGGCACGCCTATTTCTGAAACCTATCAGACCTTTGGTGACGAAATTGACCGCTATACGATGGATCAGGCGGTAGCTGACGGACTTACGGTATCTATCAAATACCATCCTCGCATTGCAAAGGTACTGCTCGATCAGGAAAAAGCGAAGGAAATCGAAGCATATTACAAGAAATGCTTTGACGAGGGTGCTACCGCAGAGGACGTTGAGGCAAGCAAAAAAGCAATGAGTTCTATGGAGGTTATCCTCGGTGAGCCCTCCCGTCTTGAGCGTCTTGCGGTAGATATCCATGATCACTATGTATCCGCATGTACCAAAGATCCCGACAGAGTGCAAAAAGCAATGATCGTATGTTCAAGCCGACCGATTGCATACGCGCTCTTGAAGAAATTCCAAGAAAAATATCCAGAATGGTTCGTTGAAAAGAAAACTCCCGACGGAGTGAACGTATCCCCTGAGGAATTAAACAAGCTGAAGCCCATGCCTTTCATGGCAATGGTTGCGAGTGTTGGCAAAAACGACGAGCCGGATATGTATAACTATCTCGGTGGTGTTAAAAACGGTGCTCGTTCCGAGGATCTTGATGCAGCATTCAAGCAGGAGCATTCCAACTTCCACATTGTAATCGTTGTCGATATGTGGATCACAGGATTTGACGTGCCTTCGTTAACTTATATGTACAACGATAAGCCCTTGAAGAAGCATTTGCTTATTCAGACTATCAGCCGCGTGAACAGAAAGTTTTCAGGCAAGGATTACGGCTTCATTATTGACTATATCGGCATACGCGATAATATGCGTGAAGCAATGAAGCTTTACGGCGGCGATACCTCTGTCGCGCCTACTGCCGATGACGTAGAACAGGCGACCGAGATGTTCCGTGAAGAAATGGAAATCCTCAAGGATTTGTTCAAGGGTTATGATCTTACTCCATTCCTTGATCCCGATGCAGATCCTGCCCTGCGGTATAGGCTCTTGGCAAAAGCAGCCGAGTATGTGTTTATCTCCACGCAGGAATTGAATACACAGAATAACGATGGAAAGAGCGTCCAAAAAGTGTCTTTCAAGACATACTTCCTCAAAACAGTTAAGAGAATGCGTGCAGCTTATGATATCTGCCAACCTTCGGGTGAACTCGGAGAGGAAGAATCGGCTCTTGCGCAATGTTTTATGGCGATTGCCGGTTTTGTCCGCAAGATGAGTGGTACGAGCGAAGTGGATGCCGATACCATGAACCGCCATGTTGCGAAGATGGTGGAAGAAGCATTGAAATATAACGAGGTTGAAAGCGTCCTTGAAGATGGTGAGCAAGAGGATATATTCAGTCCCGAATACTATGAGAAGCTTTCTGACGTTAAAATGCCGGCTTCCAAGCTTGAAATTCTCGTAAAGATGCTTCGTAAGCAGATCAAAGAATACAGCAAAACCAACCAAATGGCGGCGAAGAAATTCCAAGAGATGCTTGAAGATACCATCAGACAGTATCACGAAAGAAGAAAGCACCTCACTGCAGAAGAAGCAGGCGAGGCCCAGGAGCACGCAACTGAAGATATTATCAGAAATGCTACCGAACAGGCATTGCGTATTCTGAAGGATATGAATGCCGATCGTGAG
>JAZNAL010000033.1:0-17411 GCA_045586505.1 Candidatus Flemingiibacterium sp.
TTTAAGGGCAGGTCGCCTGTGGCGTCCTGCTGAAGCAGGCGCGCATCTGTGGCTCAAACGACTACCACAAAACAAGCGTATAGGTAATACCCCCCTTGTTTAAAGTTCTTTGCCAGGCTTTCTTTCAAGAAAGCCGCGTAATTCTCATACGCAAACGCCTACCTATCCCAAACATAAACGATAATTTAACATTACAAACCGGAGACAACATGAAAAAGCATCAACTTATATGGACAATACTTCGCCCGCTGGTGGGCGTGTTTCTGCGGCTGAAATTCGGATATACATACGAAATGGCGCATAAGACGGTGACGCTTCCCGATAACTACATCCTGCTTTCGAATCATACTACCGATTATGACCCGCTTCTTGTGGGAGTCAGCTTCAAGCGGCAGATGTATTTCGTGGCGAGTGAGCATATTACGCGTTGGAAGCGGGCTTATCCGTTTATAAAGTTTGCGCTTGATCCCATCATACGAAAAAAAGGCATGAACGCGGCGCACGCGATAATCGATATCATGCGCCGACTGCGGCATGGCGATAACGTGGCGATGTTCGCCGAGGGCGTGCGTACCTGGGACGGTGTCACGGGTAAGATCGCGCCGACTACGGGTCAGCTTGTGAAGCGCGCGGGCTGCGGGCTTGTAACTTACAAGCTGGTGGGCGGATATTTCCTGTCACCAGGCTGGTCAAACTGTACCCGCCGCGGAATGTCACACGGCTCTGTGGTTGGCGTTTACACCAAGGAACAGCTTGCCGCCATGAGCGTGGAGGAGATAAACGAGATCATAGCCCGGGATCTTTACGAGGACGCATATGAGCGTCAGCTTGCCTCACCTAAACGGTACAAGGGCAAAAAACTTGCCGAGAAGCTTGAAAACCTGCTGTTCATCTGCCCCGAATGCGGCGCACATGAGAGTATACGCTCGTGGGGAAACTCCGCCGAATGCACAAGCTGCGGCATGAAGCTGACCATTGACGAATACGGTATGCTTGCTGGCGGTGGGTACAAAACCGTCCGTGAGCTTGCCGCATGGCAGAAAAGCGAGGTTGAAGCGGCGGCGCGCCGCGGCGACACTTACGCTATGGAGTCTGCGACGCTGTGGCAGGTGGGCGACGGTGACGCCGTGCAGGTGGAATCGGGCAGGGCAGAGCTGTCGCGGGACGGACTTTATGTCGGAAACAAGCATTTTTCCCTTGAAGCCATCGACGATATGGCGTTCCACGGCAGACGCGTGGTGGTGTTCTCGGTGGGCAAGGAATACTACGAGCTGAAGCCCGCCGACGGTGTAAGTGCCGTTAAGTTCCCCATGCTGTATGGGTATTTGAAATAACAAAAGGAAGGTACACATCATGGATTTTTCAGCTAACAATACCGAGCTTTGGGCTCCGATAGTACAGATCGGAATTATGGCGGCGCTGATACTGCTTGCCAATATACTGCTAAGGAAGATACCGTTTATAAGAAACAGCCTTATGCCGATTTCGGTGCTGTCGGGATTTATACTGCTTTTACTCCGCTCAACCGGAATTATTTACATAGACGCCGTTTTTCTTGAGCAGCTGACGTATCATATGCTGGCGCTTGGCTTTATTGCAATGGCGCTGCGTATTCCCGAAAAGAAAAATGATGCGGGCGCGATGATAGGTGCTAAAAGCGGAGCGCTGATAGTCAGTACCTATCTTGTGCAGGCGATTATAGGCCTTATCATCTCCATCGGACTTGTGCTTACAGTAATGCCGAATCTGTTCCCCGCAAGCGGTATACTGCTTCCAATGGCGTACGGTCAGGGTCCCGGTCAGGCGAACAACGTAGGTACCACCTACGAGGCGCTGGGTATGGCGGGCGGAAGGACATTTGGTCTTTCGCTGGCGGCATCGGGTTATCTCTGTGCCTGCGTTGTGGGCGTGATCTTCTTAAATATCTACAGCCGACGCGGCAGTATCAAGCGTACCTCCGAAAAGAAAGAAGTGTCCGGCTCGGTAACACTTGACACCTTCCAGCATAACGGCGAGATACCCATCGCAGAATCTGTTGATAAGCTGTCGGTGCAGTTTGCGCTGGTGGCGATCGTATATCTGATTACTTTTCTTGTGACCTGGGGGATTACCTCATTGCTTCAGGCGGTGGCACCCGGACTTGCCGGGACTGTTTCCACTCTCCTTTGGGGCTTCAACTTTATTATAGGCTCGGTTATTGCTATGGGCTGCCGCGTTGTGCTTTCGGGGCTTAAATCCGCGAAGCTCATGAGCCGTCAGTATCGGAATAACTACCTCCTGTCCCGTATTTCCGGTCTTGCCTTTGACCTCATGATCATCGCGGGCATCGCAGGCATCGAGATCTCCGACCTTAAGGGTATGTGGGTGCCGTTTATTGTTATGGCAATCGCAGGCGGCGTTGTAACCTTTGTCTATCTTAAGGTGCTGTGCAAAAAGCTGTATCCCGATTATGAAAACGAGGGCTTTTTCTCCATGTACGGTATGCTGACCGGAACCATCAGCTCCGGCGTACTTCTGCTCCGTGAGATCGACCCCGAGTTTGATACTCCTGCGGCAAACAACCTCATAACGGGAAGCTCCTTCGGTATCATATTCGGCGCTCCCGTGCTCCTTCTCGTAAGTCTTGCGGCAAAGAGCTTTGCTATGAGCCTTGCGGTACTTGGAATCGCGGCTGTTTATCTTGTGATACTGCTTATCTTCATGCTTAAAGCGGGCAAAAAGAAGAATTAACGGCTTTGGTTGGAGGTTTTGAAAATGACGTATTTTTGGGAAACCGTTGAATCCTTAAAGGCGGACAAAATAAAGGATGTCGGCTTTGCACGCTTCGGAAATACCCATGCTATGTGGCTGCTTGTGACGCTGTTTGTCTGCATTGCGGTCTGCGTTATTTATAAGCAGCTTAACCCACGCGGTCGTACACACGCACGACGTTTGGTTGCGGCGCTTATTGTGCTTGATGAAATATTCAAGGTGGTAAGCCTGCTGTCACTTGATGCCTTCACGGCGAAGTACCTGCCGCTGCAGCTTTGTACCATCAATATTTTCATTATCGCCATCCATTCGATAAAGCCCACGCGGACGCTGGACAATTTCCTATACGCTATCTGTATTCCAGCCTCCATTTTTCCGCTGATGATCCCCTCCTGGACAGAGCTTCCGCTTGCTAACTTCATGCATCTGCACAGCTTTACGGTGCATATACTGCTCCTTTTGTATCCGCTGATGCTGACGGTAGGCGGCGACATTGTGCCCGAGGTGAAATACATCCCAAGATCGCTGGCGCTGCTTCTTCCAATGGCGGTGGCGGCGTATATCGTCAACATGAACACCAAGGGGACAAATTTCATGTTCTTGAAATCTCCCTCAGACATTCCCGTGCTTACTATCTTCAGAGATCTCTGCGGAAACCATCTTGTGGGCTTCCCGTTTCTGATTGCCGCCGTACTTGCGGTGATGTATGTACCCGCTGCAGTTGTGAGGCGCGTGAAGAAAAAATAACCTGACACACAAAAGCTGTCTACGAAAAGCAAGTAATTGCCAAACGCAGACAGCTTCTTATTTATTTGATTTTTGAATCGCAATACTGACAGCGGGTCTCGCCGTCCACTTCCTTGGTGAGACAGGGAAGATACTTTTCGTGATTGGTGATACAGCGTGCGTTCTTGCAGAAGGCACCGTCGGGAAGGGGATATGCGGGGGAGCGTCCCGTGCGCTCGACGCCCACAAGGCGTGCAAGCAGCGCCATACGGATGTACATACCGTTTTCCGCCTGCTCGAAATACTGGCATCTGGGATCGTCGTCTACCTCATAAGCGATCTCGTCTACCTTCGGCAGGGGATGGAGCACCGCAAGGTCAGCCTTGGCAAGCGCCATCTTGTCGGTGGTGAGACGGTAAACGCCCGACTGCTTTGCATAATCCTCGGGGGATTTAAAGCGCTCACGCTGGATGCGGGTCATGTAGAGCACGTCAAGCTCGCCGATACATTCCTCTAAAGTGGAGCATTCGCGGATCTCACAGCCGTTGGCACGAAGCTCCTCGGTTACAAATGAGGGAAGCTTTAATTCGGGGGTGGAGATGAGCACGAAGCGGTTATTCTTGAATCTCATCAGCGCGCGGAGCAGGGAATGCACGGTTCTTCCGTTAAGAAGGTCACCGCAGCAGCCTACGGTAAGACCGCTTGTCTTGCCCTTCAGCTCATGGATGGTCATAAGGTCGGTGAGGGTCTGGGTCGGGTGGAGATGTCCGCCGTCGCCCGCGTTGATAACTGGACAGTGGGAGTAGAGTGCGGACGCAAACGCCGCGCCCTCGATGGGATGGCGGATGACAACCACGTCGGCGTAGCCGCTGACTACCTTGACGGTGTCGCGGAGAGTCTCGCCCTTGGCTACCGAGCTTGAGCTTGGGTCGGAGAACCCGATTATCTTGCCGCCAAGACGCATCATCGCGGTCTGGAAGGACATCTGGGTGCGGGTGGACGGCTCGTAAAACAGCGTTGCCATAATGCGTCCCTTGCACACATCGCGGTACTCTGCGGGGGACTTTTTGATGCGGGATGCCAGCGCGCGAAGCTCCTCCCACTCCTCAAGAGTCATATCGTTAAAATCAATCAGATTACGGATCTTCATAAACGTCTCCTTCTTTAGTTAACAGCTTTTTTCAGAATTGTGCCTGCGTTGTGCGTAGTCTCCATGAGAATTTTCAGAGGATTGGCGGCACAATCTCAGGAATCTTTTTTAGTGGTCGCACTCATTTTTTATAAGCTCCAGCTTTTTGATTATCGCCGCCGCGGTGCGCTGGGGAAATGAGTTGTAGAAGGAATAATCGGCGGTCCTTCTGTAGATGGGGTAGCGCACCTCTGAGAGGCGCTTATAGTTTTCGATATCGCCGTTTATAGGCGGACGTGACAGCACGTTTGCATCGGCGGCGACGCTGTCGGCACTGCGTCTGAGCCAGATGACCGTTGCGGCTTTGCTAAGTAACTTGCGGCTTGGCTCAAAGGTTGGTACACCGCCGCCGCAGGAAAGGATCGTAAACCTGCCCCCCGTGCTCTCTAAAACCTGGTTGAGGGTATCGCATTCGAGGCGTCGGAAGGCTTCCTCGCCACGCTCGGCGAAGATCTCTTTTATATTGCCGTGACGTGCTACGATCTCGTCATCGAGGTCGATAAGCCGGGCGCCGGTCTTTCTGGCGAGTACACGCCCGACGCTGGATTTGCCGCAGCCGGTCATACCGATAAGCGCGATTATGTTGTTTTTGATGGTTATCATTTTGGGTGTTCCTATCTTGCTTTCATATATTCATCCGAGATGATGGAGCAGACCCCGATGTCACGGTAGCTTCCCTTAATAAACATGGATGAGCGGCGCACGCCCTCAAAGGCCATGCCGCATTTTTCCATGACGCGGCGGCTGTTATCGTTGCCCACGATGTATTTCGCCTCGATGCGGTGTACATTAAGCTCCATAAAGCCGAAATCCATGACCCGACGCAGTGCTTCCGCGGCGATGCCTTTTCCCCAATAGGCGGGGTTCAACACATATCCCACCTCTGCGCAGTTATTGACAAAATCCAGGGAAGTGAAGCCGCAGGTTCCGATCATCTTCTTCTCGTCGTTTAAAACTACCGCCCAGTCGTAAAAATCACCTGCGCGGTACTGTGCCTGCAGGTACCTAAGATAGTCCTGCGTCTGCTCCGGCGCTTTATGCGGCTCCCACAACAGGTATTTTGTGACCTTTTCCTGATGGGCGTATTCGTACATATCCCGCCAGTCGGAGGTTTTCATCCGTCTTAGTGTAAGCCTTGCGGTAGTGAGAGTGGGTATCCTTGAAAAAAGATCGAATATAAATGACTTTTTCACACGCACACCTCCCGCAAAAATTCCTAAATTATATTATACTACATCTTTCGCCGTTTTTCAAGGGGGATAATGAAAAAAGTTGCTTTCTGTGCTGTTATTGTGAATTAGAGTTTAAAGCAATATAGTGAAGTTAAACTTACATTGTGGTAGGGGACGGCGCCCACGACGTCCCTTGTAACTTCAAAACCAGCGGTTTTATAAATAAGAAAGTTGCAGGGACGTCGTGGGCGCCGTCCCCTACCAATTATTACGTTTTCCTTCTGCCCACTAAACGATAATCACCTTGACAGAAAGCCGCAACATATGCTAAAATAATAAAAAACGAATGATCGGGAGGTGGCACCGTGGGGCGGCTGATATTTCATGTGGATGTAAACAGCGCGTTTTTGTCGTGGGAATCTGTGCGGCGCGTTAAGGCGGGGCTTCCCGACCTGCGGCTGATTCCATCGGCGGTGGGCGGTGACCGCGAGTCGCGTCGGGGCGTGATATTGGCAAAATCCATCCCCGCAAAGCAGTTTGGCGTCAAAACAGGTGAGCCAATTGCCACGGCGCTTCGGAAGTGCCCGAATTTGGAGCTTGCAAAGCCCGATTTCAAGCTGTACACCCGCGCATCCCGCGCTTTTGTGGCGATTCTTGAAAAATACGCGCCCGTGGTGGAGCAATTCTCCATCGACGAGTGCTTCCTCGACATGAGCGGCACCGAGCTTGTATACCCAGATCCCATTGAAATTGCCCATCGCATCAAGGACGAGATCCGCGACACCCTGGGCTTTACCGTCAACATCGGCATCGGCGAAAACAAGCTGCTTGCCAAAATGGCAAGCGATTTTACAAAGCCCGACCGCGTCCACACCCTTTTTTGCCGCGAGATACCCGAAAAATTTTGGCCTCTTCCCGTAGGGGAGCTGTTCTCCGTAGGCGAAGCCACCGCCGAGCGCCTGGAGCGTCACGCGATGTATCGCATCGGCGATGTGGCACGGTGCGATGTTTCACTGCTCATCTCCATCTTCGGCGAGAAGCAGGGGCGGCACCTTCACCGCTACGCCAACGGTATCGACGACTCACCCGTAAACGCAGAGCCGGAGGCGGCGAAGGGCTACGGCAACTCCACCACCTTGGCGAACGACATAACCTCCTACGCCGAAGCCGAGCCCATCATATTGGCGCTGTCCGACAGCGTGGCGTCGCGTATGCGCGCGGACGATGTTCGCGCCTACTGCATCACCGTTGCCATCCGCACCTCCGAATTTATAAACCGCTCCCATCAAAGGAAGCTCCCATCCTCCACCGACATCACAAGCGAGATCTATAAGCACTCGATGCAGCTCCTTTGCGAGCTGTGGGACGGTAAAACTCCCCTGCGTCTCCTGGGCGTGACCCTGTCCGATCTCGATCACGGCGACGCCGTCCAGCTCTCACTCTTCGATGACGAGGACTCCATAAAAAAACGTGAACGCGGCCGTAAGCTCGACAAAACCGTTGACGAGATCCGCAAAAAATTCGGATCCTCCACCATCCGCCTCGCCGGCGCTACCCACGAGGTAGGCAAAAAACACAAAGCCGAGTCGGATGAGTCGTAGTTACTGAGAGGTATGGTGCTGCTAAGGCATCGGCAAGGGCAGACTTGTATCCATATGAGAATTACGCGCTTTTCGAGAAAAGCTGTGCAAAAGCTTTATAGAAAGGCTTCGCCGACTCCCGAAAACGGGAGCCGGCGAAGCCTTTTAAAGTTTTTTGCTCAGCTTTTTTTCAAAAAAGCGCGTATTCCTATATGCAAACAAATTTGCACTCGCCAAAATCTTAGCAGTACAAAACTTTTCAGTAACTACGACTCATCCGGCTGGGCTTAGTCTGCCATGACGTAGGGCATGATTTCGCGTTCGATGAGGGCGTAAGCATCCTTATCGCAGCTCTTATAGGGGAGGCGGCAATCGCCGAAGTCATATCCGAGGATATTGAGGACAGCCTTTTCGCCAGCCATTACGCCGACCTTACAGAGGGAAGTAATGATCTCGTTGCACTCATGCTGAACAGCGAGAGCTTCCTTCATCTTGCCCTCGTTGAAGAGGTTCAGGATCTTAACGTACTTTTCAGCCATGAAGTTATAAGTAGAACCGATACCGCCGTCGCAGCCTGCTGCGAGTCCGGAGAGGAACATTTCGTCGTAGCCGTTGTAAACGAGCTTGTCGGAGTGGTGGGACTTAACTGTTTCGATGGTGAAGCAGTCGAGAGCAGTGTTCTTAAGACCGAGGAAGTTGTCACCTGCAATGAGGTCGCCGAGCTGCTGTGCGGAGAAGTTTACACCGGAGAAAGCGGGGATGTTGTAAACGATGCACTTTAAGGGAGTAGCAGAAGCGATAGCATTGTAGTGAGCAACGATCTCGTCGTAGCTGAACTTGTAGTAGAAGGGAGCAACTGCGGAAACCGCGTCATAGCCGAGGTCATATGCGCATTTTGCGAGATCAACGCACTCGTCGGTGGAAACTGCGCCGACGTGAGCGATAAGGGTAACTCTGCCTTTGTTGATGTCAACGATGGTCTTCATGAGAGCCTTTCTCTGATCGAGTGACATCATGAATACCTCTGCGGTGGAGCCGCAGCAGTAGAAGCCGTCAACACCGGATTTGATGTTGCGCTCGATAAGACGAGCGAGAGCGGTCTCGTTGACCTTGCCGTCTACGGTGAAGGGGGTAAGAAGAGCTGTGAATACGCCTTTGAAGTTTTTCATTTTTATGTACCTCATTAAAAAATTATTTTTTTAAAAATTGTTTTTTATGTTATGATTCTTCCAATGCTTCTCTTGGGGTTTCGATGTAGATTTCATCGAGACGCATGGAGTAGCCGCGAATCTGGGCTTTTGGCGCATCGTCCACGATATAGTTGACGATGTAGATCTCGCCGTCGGGGTACTGCACCCAACCGGTGTATCCGCCGTCGGAGAGAGAGGAACGGTCAAAGTCAATGGGGAAGATACGCGTTGCCTGACCCTTACGGATGGTGGAAGTAAGTCCATCGCGGTAGAGGATCGCGCCGAAGGTGTTCTGAGTCCATGCACCAAGCCAACCCTTGCCGCCCTGAGTAAAGCGGTAGGTAACCAGCATATTTCCGTCGGAAAGCAGCTTAGCAGTAGGTCTGTGGCAGCCGGGCAGGGGAACATTGTATACGCCCTCCCATGTAGCGCCGCCGTCCTTGGAGATCGCCTTGAAGCAGTCTAAGCCTATTCTGGTGTTTTCGCGCAGAAGTGCAATCACCACGTTAGGCTCTACCTCGCAGAGGGACGCCTCGCAGAGGTTGTATCGCTCATCGGATGCCAGAGTGATGCGGTCGGACCATGTCTTACCCTGGTCGTCGCTGTACCATACATATTCGGCGAGCTTATCGTGAGCGGGGTCCGGCATATGTGCCGCAATAAGCCAGCGTCCGGACTGAAGCTCGATCACCTTGTCGGGAACGATACCGCGGACGGGGGTCTCCATTGGCTCGGTCCAGGTTTCGCCCTCATCGGAGCTGAACCAGAGTAAGTTGTGCGCATTTTGATCGAGACCGGGATTCTCGGGAGTACCGGTGTCTGCCAGGTAGTCGCACACGATTACCAGCCTGCCGTCGGAGAGGTTAGAGATGCGGGCGCAGTTGAAATGCGCTTCTCTCGTGCCCTTTTCGCAGAGGTAGCGTTTTTGCGACCAGGTTCTGCCGCGGTTGTCTGAGGTAACAACGGTAATGCGAGTATTTTCTGGTGATTTGTGGTGCGTACATTCGGTGAATACGCATACCAATCGTCCGGAGGGGCAAAGTGCCACGTCCGGCCACGCCTCGTATATTGAATCGTCGCGGCTAACAATGAATTTCTGCATGGTTGGGGTCCTCCTGAGTAACTGTTTAAACATGCAATGAAATTGTGTTAAATTATACCACGACACTTATTATACCACGATATTTTTGCTTTGTCAATACCCGTACTGTAGAAATCGGTCGGTTTGTGGACACTTGTTTATAAACCTGTTGAAGCCCTGTGGAAACCCTGTGGAAAGCGGTTTTTTCGCGCTGATTCTTTTGACGCCGCACGTGTAAATGTCGCACTTTGACGGAGCACTACGGGCGTTTTTTCGGCCCGGAAAAGCCAGGGTGGCGGTTCTTTGTGGAAACTGTGGATAATAGCTGTGGGAACTGTGGCAAACTGCTGTTTTACGCGATTTTTTCGTAATTTGTCGGAACGAAGCGGCGTAATGCTGCAAGGCGTAACGCGCGAACGTATACGCGGACGGAGAGGCGGTGTATTATATTAAACCAAACCAAACTTAACCGAACCAAGTCTTTTTTTCAAAAAGACAAGAGAAAAATACCAAAAGAGAATTTTTTTGGCGGGGTGTTGAAAAATACGACGTTACGCCCCTACAGGATAGACGCAAATTAAACCGCGTATCCGCGCATCCTCCGCGGAAGATGCTCATTCCGGCAAACAAAACGCGGCACCTTTTTGGTGCCGCGCCAATGCGATCAATAGTTGTTTGCCTTGATTTTGAAGTACGCCTGCGGATGTGCGCATACGGGGCATACCTTGGGTGCGTCCTTGCCGATATGGATGTGGCCGCAGTTGCCGCATTCCCAGATCATGTCGCCGTCGCGGGAGAATACAAGACCGCCCTCTATGTTTGCAAGCAGCTTGCGGTAGCGCTCCTCGTGAGTCTTTTCGATAGCCGCTACGCCCTCGAACAGCTTCGCGATATGGTCGAAGCCCTCCTCGCGCGCGTCAGCCGCCATCTGAGAGTACATATCCGTCCACTCGTAGTTTTCGCCCTCTGCCGCGTCGAGAAGATTCTCCGCGGTGGTACCGATGCCGTCATTTA
Source organism: Candidatus Flemingiibacterium sp. (assembly GCA_045586505.1). Taxonomy (GTDB): domain Bacteria; phylum Bacillota; class Clostridia; order Oscillospirales; family CAG-272; genus Flemingiibacterium. The sequence goes on from JAZNAL010000033.1 coordinate 10,704, forward strand.
ACAGCTTGAACCAGAGCTTTGCGTGCTCCTTTTCATTTTCCGCGGTTTCAAGGAAGAGCTGAGCGATCTGCTCGTAGCCGTCCTTCTTTGCCTTGGAAGCGTAGTAGGTGGATTTGTTGCGTGCCTGAGATTCGCCTGCGAATGCCGCCGCGAGATTCGCTTCGGTCTTGGTGCCTTTAAGATCCATTTTCTCATCCTCCACGATTATTTAATTCGGGCGCATCCGAGCGGATGTGATCACCCTATGTCTATTATATCCACTTTGTGGAAAAAATCTACACAGAAATTGTGAACGAGGCAGATTTTTTTGCGTTGGGACGCACTTTTTTGAGGTTTTATACTTTGCACAATTGTAAATTTTAACGGGGACTATTGAAAAAGTGCGAAAAATGTTGTATAATTACTTTTAGATTTCTGATCTTCAAAGGAGAAATATCATGAAAAAGACAAGACTCGCGGCGCTGATACTTGCCGTCGTAATGATCGTATGCGCTTTTGCCGGCTGCGGCAAGGAGGCTGTAGCGGCGATTACCTTCCGCGACACCGTAATCACCGAAAACGAGTTCATATACTGGATGAGTACCTACAAGGGAATCTTCCTAAAGACGCTTGGTTCAACTACCGACAATCCTGCTTTCTGGAGCGCCCAGATGGCAGAGGGCGTGACCTACGGTGACTATTTTGACGCACTGGCGCAGTCCAGCATCATGTCAAACGCAGTTGCGCTTCAGCTTTTTGGTGAGTACGGACTTACCCTCACCAAGGAGGAGATAAACTCCGTGGACACCGCCATAAACAGTCTTATTACCTCGGTGGGAGGCCGCTCGACGCTTAACTCCTATCTTGTCGCCTACGGTATCAACATTGACATCCTGCGCGATATTAAGCTTGACACCTTAAAGGCGGCGAAGCTTCAGAATCATCTCTACGGCGAGAACGGTATTTACGCCGCCACCGAAGAGGAGCTTGATGCTTACTACAAGGAGAACTACTACCGCGCGAAGTACATCGTCATCAGCAAAGACATGGACTATATCCTTGACGAGAAGGGTGAGAGGATCCTTGATACCGAGACGGGCTCTTATCTGACCCGTGACCTCACCGAGGCGGAAGTGGAAGAGAAGAAGGAGCTTGCGAAGGATCTGGAGCTTCGCATCACCTCGGGCGAGGATTTTGAGACGCTTATGAAGGAATACACCATGGACACCCGTTTGCTTGGCTTTGAGGACGGCTATTATTTCACCTCCTCTGCCACCTTTGTTGAGAATGCGGTAAAGCAGGCGGTAGCCACCATGGCATTTGACGAGGTAAAAGCGATCGAGACCGAGCTTGGCTGGTACATCATCAAGCGCTACGAGCTTCGCGAGGACGCGTGGAAGGACGAGGCGTATGCGCCGTATATGTTCACCGATCTTGCGGCGTCGGTAAACACAGTTAAAATGCAGGAGGCATTTGGTGGGTTCTCCGATGAGATCATCACCAATGACATGGTGATCGACAGTTATACCATCGCAAACTGTACCGCTAATTTTTACTATTGATGCCGTCAGCGGCATCGGCAGGGGGATTGCTCCGTGTTCAGCGGAGCGATCCCCTTTTTTGCGAGTGCGAACTCGCGACCTACGCCCGCGTTGCGGGCTTCGGGGAGACGAAGGGAGGGGCGAAAACCACGCTCACACGCCGCGAGGTTTTCGCCCCTCCCTTAGACCCTCCCCCTTTCCTTAGGATGTGTTCGCGTTATTGTAAATCTTTCGCTCTACTCTTTATACCGCTAAGGCATCCTCTGTCGGCACTGCCGCGACGTCCAATAACTTCGAGCGGATGGGCTTGTGCGCGTCCGGCTTTTCGGCTTCGCTCGTTTATCTTGTAATTCGCGGCAGTGCATGAAGATGTTCGCTCATCCGCTGTCGCAAAAACAAACACTCACCCGCAACTATACGAAACGCCCACTGCCGCGAATCCAGCCTGAATGGAACGAAGCTGTAAAGTCACCTTCGCACAAGCCCATCCCATCGAAGGTACCGCGCAGTCGCGGCGGTGACGCTTCCCGCGAGAGCGAAGCGATTCGCGCCCCTTATCGGCTTAAGCGTTAGAGCAGTAAAAGCTACGATAACGGGAACAGAGCCGAAAGGAAGCGGGGGAGTCCAAGAGGGGGCGGGAACCATTCCGGCGACAGAGGCATGGTGTGCGCCCCCTCTTCGTCTCCCCGGAGTGCCCGAACGGGCGCGGAGGTCGGCGAAGCCCCCGAAGGGGGGCGCAGCTTCCCCGAAGCCCGCGAAGCGGGCGAGTCCCCCCGAAGCCCCCGAAGGGGGGCGAGTCCCCCGCAGCGCCCAAGCGTGGGCGCGGAGGTCGTCCGCACTCGCAAAAAACGCTGCACGAAATGCAAAACGTGCACGTTTTTCTTTCACCGAGCGGTTGATTTTTTCATAATTGTGTGGTATAATGAAAGCATTAAGGCATCACCGTATAATTCATGCCTTATATGTTTTGTTTTGCAAAAAGGGGCTAAGAAATGTTTAAGAGCGTTTTTACAAAATATATTACTGCGTTTATGCTGATCATTATAGTCAGCTTCCTTATGCTGACCATTATTCTCTGCGGGCTTGTGGACAACTATTCTACCAACACTAAGGCGGATATTGTCATGCGTAGTGCCGAGGTGGTCGCATCTGCCGCCCAGGATATGTATTACGGTGACGAAGCCGATGATTTCAATCGCTTCGTTTACTTTAATCTTGATAACATCGAGCAGCTTCTCTCTGCTATGGCGGACTACAACGAGGACATCAATATCTTCGTGGTGGACGCAGACGGCTCTTGTCTTGCCATTGACGACAGCGCTGAGCTAGGTTACGTCGGTGCAGGTGTGCCTCTTGACATCATGGGAGAAGTCGATATGAATGACGGCGGCGAATACACAGGTGATCTTGGCGGCGTCTTTGAAAAGAAGCATCTCTCCTACATACGCCCCATCCGAGGTGAGCTCGGGGAGCTGGTCGGCGCAGTTGTTGCGTCCTCCGCCTCCACTCAGGTAGCCGCACTCATCGAGACCCTTGTAAAGACGGTCATCCTCTCCTGCCTTTGGGTGATGTTGGCGGCGATGGTGGCGATCTATTTCATCAGCGAGAAGATCATCGCGCCCTTAAAGCAGATGTCAAAGGCGGCGAAGAGCTTTGCGGCGGGTAAATTTGACGTAAGAGTACCCGTTCGCGGCCGCGACGAGGTGGCGGAGCTTGCTACCGCGTTCAACAACATGGCGGCGTCCATGGCGAAGCTTGAGGATATGCGCCGCACCTTCTTATCCAGTGTTTCCCACGATCTGCGCACGCCCATGACCACCATCTCCGGCTTTATCGATGGCATCCTTGACGGCACGATTCCGCCGGATAAGCACGAGTATTATCTCGATGTCATCCGAGGTGAGGTGCGCAGGCTGGCGCGGCTTGTGGCAAGTCTCCTTGACATAACCCGCATCCAGGCAGGCGAGCGCAAATTCAACAAGACAGCCTTCGATATCTGCGAAATGGCGCGGCTTATTCTCATCTCCTTCGAGCAGAAGATCGAGGACAAGCATCTTGAGGTGGAATTTGACTGCAAGGCGGACAAGATGATGGTCTACGCCGACCGCGATGCGATTTACCAGATCCTCTACAACATCTGCGACAACGCGGTGAAGTTCTCAAAGGAGGGCGGCGCCTACAAAATAAGTATTCTGGAGCGTGAGCGCCGCGTATATATTTCCGTATTCAACGAGGGCATCGGTATCCCGCCTGAGGAGTTGCCATTCGTGTTCGAGCGCTTCTACAAGAGCGACAAGAGCCGGGGTCTTGACAAGACCGGCGTTGGTCTGGGGCTTTTCATCGCAAAGACCATAATCGACGCCCACGAGGAGGAAATCTGGGTAAAGAGCGCCTATGGCGAGAACTGCGAGTTCGTATTCACCCTTCCGTACACCCCTGAGGCGGAAATCGTGGTAAAGGATTAGAAACATAACGAGGTAAACAAAATGGCACAGGTAGATCTTCTTGATATGCACAAATATTTCATCCTCCGTCACCTCAAAGAGGGAGACGTTGCGGTGGACTACACTATGGGCAACGGTCACGACACGGAGTTTTTGTCAAAGACCGTAGGTGAGGCGGGAAGGGTTTACGCCTTCGATATACAGCCTGCCGCCCTCGATTCCACGGCGAAAAACTTAGCGGTGGCGGGATGCCCGGAAAACTACACGCTTTTCTGCGCGTCCCATCACAGAGTGAAGGAATTCGTCCACGAAAAGGTCAAGGCGGGGATGTTCAATCTCGGATATCTTCCCGGAAGCGACAAAAAAATCACCACCCTGCGTGACACCACGCTGGCGGCGATCGAGGCGGCTATCGAGCTTATGGACAAGGACGCCATAATTTTAATCGCTGTTTATCCCGGTCATGCGGAGGGCGATATCGAGGGTCAGTTAGTTGGCGAGCGCCTGTCGAAGCTTGACCGCAAGCTGTACACCGTCGCCTGCTTCAAGATGGTCAACTCCCCCACAAGCCCCTTCTTCTATATAATCGAGGGCAGATAATGACGCGGTCGTTTTTAAACATAGTGACTGCAGACGGCAGGCTGTGCCGTGTTGCCGAGTTGGGTTTTCACGCCGACTCCCCCTCCTTCGACGGGGATGGGATCTTATTCCGTCAGCGTGACAGCTGGAAGCGCATCGACCTTGGAACGGGTATGATAAGCCCTGCCAAGCCGCCTGCAGTAGACACACGCACATCACGCGATGGCAGGTATACCGTGCGGCTTTACATAGAGTCGGAGGACGCCGACGGCTTCGGGTACGTGCATCTTATGCTTCGCGACAATGAGTCGGGCACCGAGACGGTGCTGACGCGGTTTATGGGCTGTGTCGACTCCATCGGTGCGGTGCCGTTTTCGGCAGATTCGGTGAGCATTGCCTTCTTCGGCTACCCCGAATCGGAGCTTGGGTGAGGTGTGGGGTACATCCATAGAATCTATTTTTTACCGCGGGAGCAAGCCGCGACATACGAATATTGAAGCGGGAGGCAGATGCCTCCCGCTTGTGTTTATGCTTTATATTCTCCCGTCCAATTGATACGGTCGAAGATGCTCTTGACGGGGATAATCTCAACGCCCTCGTAAACCAGCTCCTTGCCTGCTCTGTGACGGAGCTCCAGGTTTCGCTCTGGGACGATGATCTTGCGGAAGCCGAGACGTACCGCTTCGGATACGCGCTGCTCAAAATTCTGCACCGCCCGACATTCGCCCGCAAGTCCGATCTCGCCGATGGCGATAAGGTCATCCGCCACAGCTTCGTCCTTGATGGAGGAGATCAGTGCCATTGCTACGGCAAGGTCCGCGGCAGGCTCGTCGATGTGCAGTCCGCCGATGACGTTAAGATATGCGTCGTTCACCGAGAAGCGGTAACCCAGCCGCTTTTCAAGCACTGCAAGTATCAGGCACATACGGTTATAGTCGATACCGTTTGAGGTGCGGCGTGGGGAAGGGTAGGCGGTCTGCGCTACCAGCGCCTGAACCTCGGCGATAATTGGACGTGTGCCCTCCATTACGCAGACGGCGCAGTTTCCCGATACGCCAACAGGTCTGCCCGCCAGGAGCGTCTCTGAGGGGTTTTCGACCTCAACAAGTCCCTCGTCGGACATCTCGAACATACCGATCTCGTTTGTTGAGCCGAAGCGGTTCTTGATGGCGCGGATGATGCGGTAGGAGCGCAGCTTTTCGCCCTCGAAGTACAAAACCGCGTCCACCATGTGCTCAAGCACCTTAGGTCCGGCGATACCGCCCTCTTTGTTGACGTGACCTACCATGATGACGGAGATGCCCTCATTTTTCGCCTTGGAGATGAATGCCAGCGCCGATTCGCGCACCTGGGTAATGCTTCCCGGGGCGGACGCCACGTGCTCGTCGTACATGGTCTGTACGGAGTCCACGATGATGACGTCGGGGTGCACCTTGTCGCACTGCTCCATGATGCGGCGGACGTTGGTCTCGGTCAGCACGTAAAGGGTCTTGCCGCCCACACCGAGGCGTTTTGCGCGTAGCTTCAGCTGTCCTTGTGATTCCTCGCCCGAGATGTACAGTACCTTGCGCTCGGTGTTGTTTTCGCCGCGGCAAAGCGAGGAGGATATCTGAAGGAGGAGCGTAGATTTACCGATGCCCGGCTCGCCCGCAAGGAGCACCACAGAACCGTGTACGAGACCTCCGCCCAGCACGCGGTCAAGCTCGCCCATACCCGTTGTGGAGCGGATAAAGGAGGGCAGCTCAAGGTCGTCGGAGCGCACCGCGTCGGATTGGTATTCGGGGGCGATACGCTTGATCTTAGCCACCGCCGTAGGCGCCTCTACGGGGGCGTCGCCTTCTTCCATTGTATTCCATGACCCGCAGGAGGGGCATTTGCCGTACCATTTGGCGGTAGTATGCCCGCATTCCGTGCAGGTGAAGATTGATTTTGGTGTTTTCATGGTATTACTCCGTTTTCTTGTGATCAATACAATTATACAATAATAACCGCCTCCTGTCAATGCAAATAAATGATTAAAAAATATTTTTAGATTTTTTCAAAAACCTCTTGACAAACATTTTTCGTTGTGGTATAATATAACACGTTGCAGGGCAATAGCTCGGCAATATGCGAGAGTGGCGGAACTGGCAGACGCGCACGTTTGAGGGGCGTGTAGTTCACAC
>JAZNAL010000034.1:0-46840 GCA_045586505.1 Candidatus Flemingiibacterium sp.
TTCAAGAATGGGAGCGATCATTCTGCATGGGCCGCACCATACCGCCCAGAAATCAAGCAGCACGGGAATATCGGACTTAATAACTTCCTGATCGAAATTTGCTTTGGTGATCTTTACTTCTGCCATTATAATTACCTCCGAAAATGTTACTTATGCTTGTAGTAAAGCAGACAGTGGCAAAAACCTTCAAAATCGGGATCCTTGATCTGGTCCCTGAATTCTTTGCACATACATTTGTTGTCCTCGGTACGCTCAAGTCGGCAGGGACAGTATCCGCCCTTGGCTTCGAGGCCTTCCTTGATCGTTTTGACGATCTTTTCATCGGGATTTAATGTGATCTTCATGCTGTCTCCTCCTTTTAGTCAGTTTTGGCATATATGGACGGGATTATTCCGCATCCGAAAGAAGCGCTTTGTCAATGCTTGCAAAGAAGCATTCCTCGCCGAATTCCTCGTACATTCCGCTTCGTTTGAGCACGGTATTGACTCTCTCGTTCATTCCGCAGAGGATGAAGCGTCTGCCGTCGGCACATAACTCACGGCACCATTCCTCAAGAGTTTCCACAGAGGAAATGTCGATATCCGGTACGCCGCGCAGGGAAACGATAATCTCCTTCTCGTGGCGATCAGCAAGCATTGCCGACAGCTTGCCGATGTTGGCAAAGAACAGATCGCCTGTGACATATACCACTGCGCTGTCCTCATGACCTGCGCCAAGCGTTCCGCGTGGAGTGAGGCGGGACGCTTCCACCTTCTCCGAGGTGACCTCAAGATGCGCCGCATTCTTAACAAATACCATAAGCGAGAATACAATGCCGATGATGATTGCAACGGTAAGGTCGAACACGACCGTTGCAATCATGGTGATGAGGAACTGCAGTATCGCGCCGATGAATTTTTTACCAAACATATACTTGATAGCGTGCCACTCGTTCATGCGCCATGCGGTGACAATAAGCACGCCGCCGAGAGCTGACATAGGTACGAGAGCCATTACACTTCCGAGAAGGAACATGGCCGCGAGCAGCCACAGTGCGTGGAAGATACCTGTCAGTCTTGTCTGAGCGCCCGATTTGATGGCAACGCTGGTACGGGCTATCGCCGCTGTGGCGGGTACGCCGCCGAAGAAGGGAATAAGTATATTGCCCGCGCCCTGTGCGATAAGCTCGATGTTGGCATCAAAGGGCTCGTTCTTCATTCTGGATGCTGATGCGCCGCAGAGCAGGCTCTCGATCATACCCAGTGCCGCTACAGTGATCGCCGAGGGAAGGAGCGCGGACAGCGTATCAAGATTAAAACCCGCAAAGGACAATCGGTCCTCAAGGAATAATGTTTTCGGGATCTCGCCCACGGTTGCGACACCGTCGAAGCGGAAGATTACATAGATAACGGTAGAAACGATGATGCCGATGAGTGAGGAGGGAACCTTGGCGTTCCACTTTTTCGGCCATACAAGCATGATAATGACTACGATAAGTCCGAGGAGCAGTGTCCACAGATGTGGCTTGAAGCCAAGCGTACCGTATGAGATCAGCTTGTCTATCGCCGAGCTGCCCTGTGAGGTAGTGCCGAAGAAGTTATCGATCTGACCCAGGGCGATAATTACCGCGATACCTGAGGTAAAGCCGGTGATAACAGGGCGTGGTATCAGTGATACCAGCTTGCCGAGGCGGAAGATACCGCAGACGAGCAGTATAATGCCGGCAATTATGCAGACAAGGAACACGCCGTTGAGACCGATGGCTTCGTTGGTTGCGATGGTAATGAGCACCGCGCTCATTGCGCCGGTAGGACCCGAAATCTGGAAGGATGCACCCGACAGCGCGCTTATGACGATACCCGCGATGATAGCGGTGATAAGTCCCGCCGCCGCGTTTGCACCGCTGGCGACGCCGAATGCCAGTGCCAGAGGAAGCGCCACCGCCGCCACGGTAAGACCGGCAAGCAAATCCTTTATGAGCTTTGAAGCGTTATACCCCGAGAATTCATTTCGGAGCATTTTTATGTAGTTCTTGACCATTGGAGTTTCCCCTTAATAGTGATATGAAATAATAATTGTTTACAGATACTATTATACACCTCGGAAAAGGGAATTGTCAATGCTCAGAGTGGAGATTTTGACAAAAATCGGTATTTTCGTTACAGCGTTGAATTTTTGATATTTCGAGAGTGTGGAAATGGTGTACTTTTGCGGACACTGCGGAGTGTTTTAAAGGCTGCTTTCCAATGTGTGTGACTGCTCAGTTTTTTGCAAAAAACGCTCATTCGAGGGAGCAAAAAATTGTAAATACCTCATCTCAAGCGGCAAAAGGGTAAAGATCAAGGTTTAGTATATAGAAAAATCGAGGCACTTTTGACGGTGTCTCGATTTCTTTTCGTTCTGTTGAATTGCACTTGCCCGCACAAAATACTGTATTCGAAAATACTGCAATTTATTTTTGAAAAATTTCGAAAACCTATTGACAAACGCTCGCCAATCGTGTATAATATTGTATGTTGATTGAGCTTGGATATGTACCTGTAGCTCAGCTGGATAGAGCAACTGCCTTCTAAGCAGTAGGTCGGGGGTTCGAGTCCCTCCAGGTACGCCAATTTCCGATCAGGTGTACACTGATCGGGTTAACATAACGGCAGTGAGTGTAAACTCATCTGCTCAGATATGGTGGATGTAGCTCAGTTGGTTAGAGCGCCAGGTTGTGGCCCTGGAGGTCGAGGGTTCGACCCCCTTCATTCACCCCAGAACAAAAAGCACCGTGTAAACGGTGCTTTTTTCGTGTACATAAGTTGATTTTTAGGTGGATTATACATAGTACGGATTAGGCTTAAACAGCAATATTATGAGGTCAATAATAATTCCTATGCCAAAAACACCGCATGTAAGTAAATAGAGGATTCCGGCACCGATTTTGCCCTCATAGAATTTATGCGCACCGAGAGCGCCGAGGAAAAAGCACAAGAGCAGAGAAACCCATTTGTTTTTCTCACGTCCTTTGCCGTGGGCGTTGTTAATATTTGTGTTTGAATTCACGTTATTGTTTTCGTTGTTTATAACAATGGTTGGCTGTGCAGATTGTGTTTGCTTTATTTCTTCTACTTGCCTACCGCATGCTGTACATAAAACAGCATCGCTTAGAATTTTTGCACCGCAGTATTTGCAAAACTTAGTGTTTTCTTGAGCAGCTGCAGTGGGCTGGGTAGTGTTGGGTTGTACTTCGTTAGACATTTTTTGTTCCTCCGTCATAGTTTTATAATTTTGACATTCACAGAATGTCATTTCTGTAATTATTATAGCATATAATATCCTTGTTGTCAAGTACTGAATGTCAAAAAATGAGGATGCTTATGTTTATAAACAAAACCAAAGACGGACGTAATAACATCTGCGGCGAAAACGTAGCACGCCTGCGAAAGGATATGAGAATATCTCAAAGAGAGCTGGCTGACCGCCTGCAGCTTGTAGGACTTGACGTCGACAAGAACGCTGTACAGCGAATTGAGGCGGGAAAACGGTTTGTTACCGATATTGATATTGCCGCACTGATAGAAGTTTTGTCGTGCACACTAGACGATTTGTTTACGGTCGAAAAATGAATGCATAAAAAATCTGCCGCACGGCTGTGCGGCAGATTTTTATATTTAGTCAACCCAGGTTTCGGTAGCTTTTTTATATTCGTCGATTTTTGCTCTGACTGCTTCAAGTGTCTCGTCATGAGCAAGAATATAGATCTTGATTTTCGGCTCGGTGCCGGAGGGACGGATGACGATAACATCGCCGCACTCGGTAACATAGTAAAGCACATTGGAGGAGGGAAGTCCCGTGGAAGTCACCTTACCCGTATCAATGTCAAGCACCGTATCGGTGAGATAATCGCGGCGCTCGATAACGCGTCTGCCCGCAAGCTCTGTGGGCGGATTCTCGCGCAGTTCATTCATCAGCTTCTTCATGCGCTCGATTCCGTCGAGACCGTCCATGTAGATGTTTACCACGCCCTCGTCATAGTAGCCGTAACGGTCATAAAGTCCCTGCATTGCGTCGCAGAGAGTCATACCCTTGGTGCTGTAGTACGCCGCCATCTCGCAGAGAAGCATGGATGCTACAACTGCGTCCTTGTCACGTGCATAGGTGCCTTTAAGATAACCGTAGCTCTCCTCAAAGCCGAAAATATAGTTATCGTGACCGGTAGTCTCGTACTGCTTGATGACCTCGCCTATAAACTTAAAGCCTGTGAGTACGTTGTGGAGCTTAATATTGTGCTCCTCGCAGATCTTGGTGACCATATCGGTGGTGACGATAGTCTTGATGGCATAAGGGTTCTCGGGCATGCCCGTATCCTCATATGCGGTGATGATATAGTCAAGAAGAAGCGCGCCTACCTGATTTCCCGTAAGGCGTACGAATTTACCCGTCTTGTCTCGGGACATGATGCCCACACGGTCGGAATCGGGGTCAGTGGCGATGATGAGGTCGCTGTGTACCTTTTCGGCGAGCTTGATGCCGAGCTCGAATACATCGGGCACCTCAGGGTTGGGATATGCCACGGTGGGGAAGTCACCGTCCAGCACCATTTGCTCCTCGACCACGTCGATATGCTTCATTCCAACGCGGCGGAGAACCTCAGGCACCATATAGTGACCCGCACCGTGAAGCGGTGTGTAGACTATTTCAAGAGTATCGGCAACCTGTCTGATAATTCCGGGATTCACCGCCTCGGCGATGACTTTCTCCATATACGCTTCATCAAGGGAGGCGGGAATATATCTGATCATGCCGTCGGCAACCGCTTTGTCGAAATCGGTAGTCTTTACGTCATCGAAAATATCCGCCTCGGCGATTGACTTCGATACGGTATCCGCATGATCGGGCGGAAGCTGTGCTCCATCCTCCCAGTATGCCTTGTAGCCGTTATACTGCTTCGGGTTGTGGGATGCGGTTATGTTGATGCCTGCAATGGTGTGAAGCTCCCGTACTGCGAAGGACAGAACCGGAGTGGGGCGCAGACTGTCAAAAATGTGAGCGGTAATACCGTTAGCTGCTAAAACGCTTGCGGCGGTCTTTGCATAAAGCTCGGAATTGTTGCGGGAATCGTAGGCGATAGCAACGCCGCGATCAGCCTTGCCAAGCTCGTTTATAAGATCGGCAAGTCCTTGAGTTGCCTGCGCGACGGTGTAAACGTTCATGGCGTTGGTGCCTGCCATCATAGTGCCGCGAAGTCCCGCAGTGCCGAATTCCAGCGACTTGATAAAGCGAAGCTTTATCTCATCGTCATTTCCCGCAATAGCGCGAAGCTCAGCTTTAGTTGCCTCATCGACCTTTTCAGACTGAAGCCAGCGCTCATAATTTTTTATATAAGTCATAGTTTCTCCGTTTCAAATGGTAAAATAATTAGGCTTAAAACTCGTTTGTACAGCGGATGAACTCAACTTGCCGCGCCGCGGCAAGTTTTACTCACACGCAGTGAGAGCTTCACATTTCGAGCAAATGCGAAATGCTTTACGCGTGTGTTGGCACATCTTACTGTGTCTTGATCTGCTCCAGCGCGCACGCTAACTGATCGGGGCATGAGGTGGGCTTGAAGCCGCACTTGATGCCCTTTATGCGTCCAATCGCCTCGTCGATGTGCATACCGACTACCAGCGCGGCAACACCCTGGGTATTGCCGGAGCAGCCGCCGATAAACTTTACGGATTCAACGATGTCGTCTTCGGTTACTATATCGATTTGACGGGAGCAGGTACCCTGTGTTGTAAAAGAAAGGGTCTTTTTCATTATATGCTGTATCCTTTCTGTTTATTTTTAATTTTCAGAGAGAGTATTATACATATAGAGCATGGAAATAAATCCGAGATAATCTGCGTCCGCACCTATAAAGCCTGTGCCGATGGCGTAGGATTTTCCACCTGTCATCTCATGAAGGGTGCGTACACGCTCGTAAATCCTTGCGGGGGTGGTTGCTACTATGCTGTCGGAAATACCGCCAAGCAGAGCAATCTGATCTCCGTAGCGCTTCCAAAGAAGCTCGATGTTGTCAGATATGTAAACGCCCGCAAGTCCGCGCTCGATGGAGTTTTCGATGGCAAGAATAACATCGCGTCCCGAAATGAAAATGACGGGCTTTGTATAGTCCTTGCCGTAAATGAGCGGATTCTTGGTGGCAAGTGCACACACGGACTCGTGACGGTCCGCCGTTGCGAGCACCTCGGCATCGTCCGAGAAGATGGTGAATTTGATGCCTTCTATCAGTTCTTCACTGGCGGCGAGTACATCGGAAATGCTGTCCGCATCTGCGGGAATAACCGCGGTATCGGCGCCGATATTGTTATAAAAAGAGATGAGTGTCGAAACGCTGTTCTGGGTGGAATCCCAAAGTCCGCTGCCCGCACGCCAGATTATCTTCGATATGAGGTTTTTTGACGGAAACGGCTCAAAAAGAGTGGGTTTGCCCGCTTCACGGGAAAGCATACGGATAAATTCACGGTAGTTGCGCATGATCATCATTCTCCTTGTCTTATATGTGGATAAATCCCGAGAGGTTCATATTGCGGCATTGCAAGGGTAAGAAATAACACGAATGCATCAAGTCCCGCCGGGTCACCGACCTTCAAAATTACCTCGCAGGAAAACTCACTGCTGTTGTAGGTCAGCGGGATGGAGTCGACCTTGTATAAGGTCAGACCGCATTCGGCGGCGGCGGTGAGCACATCGCCGAGAGTTGCGCCGCCGTCGGGCACAAGGCTGAATTCAAAGAAGCAGCCGTTGCGCGCTTCCTTGTCAGGAAGCGTGATGGAGCGCTTCAGAAGCGCGTAACGGGTAGTGACACTGCCGTCGGGCGTGGTCACGTCGCAGGAGTATACGGGACTCAACTCATACTTGTCGATGAGTCTGTAGAAGCTGATAAGCTTTGCGTCACGGGAACTGTCAAGGGGGAGCATACACATATCGGCTCTGCCGTGGTATACCTCCTCGCAGACCGCGGTGAAGTCGGACGCGTACACGACGGAGGGCGTATCCAGCACCTCTGAGAAGACGCGGAATGCCGCATCGGCATAGGCATTTTTGAAGTACGCGATCTTCGGTGATTTTGTGTAATTTTCACTGCCGAGCAGACGCTCAAGGAGTCTGACCCCCCGTCTTTCAAGCTCCTCGGCGAGGAAGCGGCAGACGGTCAGCTTATCCGAAAACAGCGCCGCGCGGTCGCGGAATCTGATGTGATGTAAAAACTCCTCCGGAATATCCTCATGAGTGGAGACATCCCTGAAAAGTGACGCAAAATCATCGGAGCGGGTCTCGCCGAATACCGAAGAATTGTTTCGAAGCATCAGCATGGCGAGATCGCGAAGCCAGGCGAGCTTACGCTCATCGGCTGAGGTCCCCTCACCTGCAAGTAATGCAAGGTTTTCGCCTATTACGGCTCCCGCCGTGCTTTCTCGTGCCATTACAGCTTCCTCCCGTCTGCCTTTAGTATAAGCTCTGTAATTGCGATCGCGGTGCAGGCTTCGATAACCGGGACGGCGCGTACTGCGATGCAGGGATCGTGCCTGCCATTTATCGTGAGCTTGGCGTCGCACTCCTTTTGCATATCCACCGAATCCTGTTCGAGGAAAATGGACGGAGTGGGCTTTATCGCTACGGAGAAGATCACGGGCATACCCGTGGTCATGCCGCCGACGATACCGCCGCAGTTGTTTTGCTTTGTTTGAACCTTGCCGTCCTTGTATTCATAGGCGTCGTTGGCTTCGGAGCCGTACATACGGCAGAAATCGAAGCCTGCGCCGAATTCGATTGCCTTAACCGCGGGGATGGCGAACATAAGTCTGGAAATTTCTGACTCCACGCTTTCGAACATATGCTCACCCAGCGCCGCGGGAAGTCCCACAGCGGCACATTCAAGCCGTGCACCCACCGAATCACCCTTGTCGCGGGCGGAATTTATGATGGTGGCAAATGCCTCCGCTGCCTTGGGATCAAGGGTAGGGAAGGTGTGCGTTTTCAGCTTGCAAAGGTCATCTTTTGTAACATTGTACTCAAACGCGCGATCGGTGGCGTTTAATATCTGCTTTATATGAGCGGCGATCTCGATACCGTGTCGCGCAAGATAGAGCGAGCAGAGTGCGCCCGCAAATGTAAGCGGAGCGGTAAGTCTGCCGGAGAAGTGTCCACCGCCGTGAAGCTCTACATGGTCGCCGTATTTTATTGCGGCGGCATAGTCTGCATGGCTGGGGCGGGGAACTGTCATTTTATCCTGATAGGAGGATGAATGCTGATTGGTGTTTTCGATCACGGCACAGATGGGATATCCGTTTGTGAAGCCGTCAGATACGCCGCTGACGATACGCGGAATATCCGGCTCGGTGCGCTTGGTGGAAAAATTTCCGCCTGGCGCACGGCGCTTCATAAATGTGCCGATATAGTCGAGGTCAAGCTTAAGTCCCGCGGGAAATCCGTCGATGACAACACCGATGGCGTCCCCGTGGGATTCACCGAAGACCGAGAGCTTTAATTTAGTGCCGTATACAGAAGCCACTTTGAATCACCTTTCATTTTAATGTTGTCATACTTGGAAGCACACCTGTGACCACGGGAAGCAGGAAACGAATGACCGTATTCTCCCCGTAGTGTAACATCAAACTCAGAAGCTTTCAAGCATATCGAAGCTCTCGGAGAGGAAGGCCTGTAATTCATCCGCAGTTAACTGACGCTGTGCCAGAAGTGCCAGGGTGTAGATCTGCTTTGCGAGCTTTTTGGTCTTTTCTGAGTCGGTCTCAGCTTCGTGTGCCAGACGCTTAATGAGCGCGCTGTTTGCATTGACGATAAGACTCTGCTCGGTAGGGAAGCTCATGCCGCCCATGTCACTTCCCGCGCGGCGGTACATCTTAAGCATGTCCTCCATGCGGCGGGTCTCCTCGGAGATGTTGAGGATAGCAGGAACCTTTTCGTTCTTTAAAAGCTCGAAGCTGACCTTAAGCTCCTTGTTGCCGCTGACCTCCTTGAAGATCTCGGCGAGCTTTTCGTTTGCCTCGGCGTTTCCCACGGCCTTGAGCGCACCTGCCACATCCGCGTCGATGCGGACAAATTTTACGCCCTCATTCTCCTGCTCGACGATGTTTATGAACTGTGTGTCGATCATCTTGTCAAGAACCACGACCTCGATGCCCTCTGCGGCAAACATGGAGATGTACTGTGCCTGCGCGGTGACATCTGTAGCGTAGTAGACAGTCTTTTCGTGCTTTTCCTTCGCCTTTTCGAGATACTCGTCAAGGGTGACATACTTTTTGTCGGTGGTGGCATAGATGATGGCTGATTTCACGCGGTCATAGAACTTGCGGTCACGCAGAGCACCGTATTCCACGAATGTCTTAAGGTCCTCCCACAGCTTTTCGTAGTTCTCGCGGTCTAAATTGTACATGGAGCAGAGCTTGTCCGCAACCTTCTTGACGATGTGTGCGGAAATTTTTGCTACATATCCGCTATTCTGGAGATAGCTTCTGGAAACGTTCAGCGGAAGCTCGGGACAATCCAGAACGCCCTTTAACATAAGCAGAAATTCGGGGATGACTTCCTTGATGTTGTCAGCCACGAATACCTGGTTATAGTACAGCTTGACCTGACCTTCCAGGCTGTCGTACTCGTGTGCGATACGGGGGAAGTAAAGGATGCCGCGGAAATTGAGCGGATAGTCCGCATTCAGATGAATGTGGAACAGCGGTTCGCGGTAATCCTTGAATACCTTGTGGTAGAATTCGTCGTACTCCTCGTTTGTGCAGTCGGAGGGGTTCTTCTGCCACAGAGGATGTGTGTCGTTGACAGGCTTCGGCTCCTCGGGAGTCTTGTCATCGGACTTGTCCTCCGGCTTTTCATCCGCGGACTTCTCCACGTTAAGATAGATCTCGACGGGCATAAAGGAGCAGTATTTGTCAAGCATCTCACGGATGCGATATTCCTCTAAAAACTCCGCCTCATTCTCCATTAAGTGCATGACCACATCCGTTCCGCGTTCGGCACGGTAGTAATCGGTGGTGATCTCATACTCGCCCGCCTCAGAGCAGACCCACTTTACGGCGGCATCGGAGGTGTAGGAGCGGGTGATGACGTCAACGGTCTCGCTGACCATGAATGCGGAGTAGAAGCCGAGGCCGAAGTGACCTATGATGCCGTTGGCAGCGGTGTCCTTGTTGTCGGTGTCCTCGTACTTTTCGATGAACTCCAGTGCGCCTGAAAGTGCGATCTGGCAGATGTAACGGCGGACCTCATCCTCGGTCATACCGATACCGTTATCGGAAACGGTGAGGGTACGTGCCGCCTTATTGACGGTGACGGTGATCTTATATTTGTCATCGTCGATCTGCGCCTCGCCGAGAGATGCCAGTCTCTTTAGTTTGGTAACGGCGTCGCAGGCATTGGATACGATCTCGCGAAGGAAGATCTCCTTCTCGGAGTAGAGCCATTTTTTGATTATGGGAAATATGTGTTCGATCTCGACGGAAATACCGCCTTTTTCGGTGTTTTTTGTTTCTTCGGACATTGTGCTTTAACCTCTTTTTTGCTCTGATTTATAGAAGGATTTTGTTAACTAAACAATATCTCACTTTATATTGTAGCAAATAATTTCTTTGATGTCAAGGGTGAACGGATTTTTGTTACAAGTTTTTATCAATTCAACGATGCGCGGATTCCTTGACAAAGCGTACGGTATGTGCTACAATAATTGTAAATAAGCGAATTAAAGGAAACTTTGCCATGACAAAAAGAAAACACGAGCTTTCGCTCATGAATGTGATACTGTGTATGCTCGTTATATTCATCCACGCCGCATCCACTGCGGTGACGGCGGCGGATAAAACCTCCGTCGGATATGCGATTCTGCTACCGGCGTGGCGGCTTGCCGCCTGTGCGGTGCCCGGATTTATATTTCTCTCTGCGGTGAAATTTGCCCTGGGAGCCGAAAAGCCGGGCTTTTCATACGGGCGGTATGTCCTCGGGCGCATAAAACGGGTGTGGGTGCCTTATGCACTCACGGCTTCGGTGTATTTTGTCTACTTTGTACTCCTCAACTACATGGAGGCGTCGGCGGGGGAGTTTTTTAAGCTGCTCCTTGACGGAAATATGTGCGGACACTTTTATTTTGTTATCGCCATAATGCAGTTTTACCTCCTGGCACCGCTGTGGAGAATCATACTGAAAAAGCTCGGTGATCCTGTATATGCGGCGCTGGCGCTTGTGGCGGCTGTACCGCTTTCATGGATCTTCGGACAGTATCTCCCCGATCTTATCGCTGTATTCTATAAAGGCGGAGTGTTCCCATACGCCGATCGCGTATTTTCTACCTATATCCTCTGGTGGATGGCGGGGCTTGTCGTCGGAAAGAATTACGGGCGTGTAAAGGATGCGATAAGCAGGGCGTGGAAGGGCGTCACGGGACTGTTTGTATTCGCGGCGTTACTGAGCGGGGTGCTTTCATACCTGCATTTTTCGGGAAAGACCTCGATTTATTGGCTTGAAACAGTGCACGTCTTCTACATCATCTGCGCCGTGACGTTCCTGTTTGCCATCACCTTCAAAACTGCAGATATCCCGATACTTTCGTCGCGTCCTGTGATCCTCATTGACCGTGCGTCCTACTCCATCTACCTATGGCACCCGTTATTTCTGTATTTTGCCAAGGCGCTCCTCAGTGGACGCGATGTGTCGCTGCTTACTACCTTTGCGGTACACCTCGTATTCGCCTTTGTAATTACCATTGCCGTCTGCGTCGGTGTATCGGTGACGACCGCCGCAGTGAGGGCGCGTTTAAAACATGAATAACCTAAAATATCGCGCCTTTGTAAATTTTCGATTGTTGTTGACAAACTGTGAATTATCTGATATAATCAGTTTAGTAATATTTTTAAGGAGGCGTAATCATGGCAAACATCAAGGAAAAGCTTAAAGAAAAGAGAGAGAAGATAACCTTCTTCTCTGATTTCAAGAACTTCATCACCAAGGGCAACGTGCTCGACATGGCAGTCGGTGTTGTTGTCGGTACCGCGTTCAACGCTATCGTTAACGGACTTGTAAAGAACATCATCACCCCCGTGATGACATACTTCACCAGCGGCGTATCTATTGACGAGTGGAAGTACGTTCTTCGTGAGGCTGTTGCCGCAAACGAAGCTGAAGGCATCGCAGAGGTTACCGAGATCGCTATCTCATACGGCCTGTGGATCCAATCTATCATCGATTTCTTCATCATTGCACTCTGCATTTTCGCAACCGTTCGTTTCATCCGCAATATGGAGCGTAAGCTCAATGCGAAGGAGATTGCAAAGCAGGAGGCTGAAGCAGCGGCTAAGCAGGCTGAGGAAGATGCAAAGGCTGCAGAGGAAAAGGCGGCGGCTGACGCTAAGGCGGCGGCTGAAAAGGCGGCGCTGGAAGAGTTTTATGCAAACATCCGCGAGATCCGCGATTCGCTTAAGAAGTAATACATATTTTATATGTCCCTTTTCAAGATAAGTGTTGCTGAATAAATCTTCGGCAGTTTTGCTAAGCATTGATGAAAGCAGAAAAATATGATAGAGTGAAGCAAAATGTAAACTTGAATTTTGGGGTGTGATATATGAAAAATCTAAAACTATTTTTCTCGGCATTAACAGTAGCATTTGGAATATTAGGCTTAACAAAGGCTCTTTCAACAGACATTTCAATGCCGATAATGTTTGTTGGTTTAGCAATTACAATGTTTATAACAGCCAAAGAATACAAAGATAAACAGCAAAAAAGCACCGCAGTTTATTTTTTGCTATTGGGGATCTTTTTGTTGGCAGTTACAGCCTATAATGTTGCTTCATTGATTTGGGGCATATAAAATACAAATTGGAATTTGTAAATCTCTTAAACGGACTCCGACTGAAAAGGATGGAGTCCGTTTTCTGTCATTTCGACGAAGATGAATTGGATTTATAGTTGTAGCAACAAATATCTTAAATGGGAGTTTTATATTCAAAAGGGACTGCGAGCGCAGTCCCTTTTGTAATGCTTTTCGATAGCGGGTTTATCCAAGCTTTGCAAGCACTGCCGAAAGCTCGGAGCGGCTTATTGTAGCTGTGGGACGTACCGTGCCGTCGGGATATCCGCTGACGATTCCGGAGCCTGCACAGTTTGCCACGCCCTCACGTGCCCAGTCGGCAATGTCGTTAGCATCGGTGAAGGTGAGCTCGTAATCGGCGGAATCAAGTAAACTGCCGATGACCTTGAACGCCTCCTGTCTTGTTATGGTGGCGTTGGGATCGAATACTACCGTTCCGTCATCGCTTATGCCGCGTCCGCTCATGAAACCACTTGCCAGCGCCGCGCGGATGTAGGGCACCTTATCGTATGGCGTATCTGCATCAAGCGTTACGCCCTCGGTAACATAGGGGAAGGCGTTGGTGCCTGTCCAAAGCACCAGTATCTTTGCAAATTCCGCGCGGGTCAGCGCAAGATCGGGCTCATAGTAACGGAGCCCGTCTGATTCGGTACAGTCGAAATTCTGGATTACGCCCATCTCGTAAAGCGTGTTCAGATAGTCGCCTGCCCAGTGCTCGTCAAGTCCCGCCAGCGGCGGCTCGGATTCTCTGCCAAAGTAGATTATCGCGTCATCGATCACATAACTCTGTGATGCAGTCCCCGTGTGATTTACGTTAAGGAGTGAGGTTAACTGCAAGGTGCCGCTCTTTAGGGATTCGGGGATCTCGGCGGTAATCTCACGCCAGCCCAGCTGTTTTGCGTAGTCCTTGGTGATCTTGTAGGAGAGGTCGTATACATTGCCGTCTTCATCCTGAACAGACGCGCTCACAACACCGTCCCCGTAGCCGTAGATCCACATTTTGATGCTCTCGGCATCCTGTGACAAGGTCAACGGTTCATTTAGTGCCAGCTCCATGACCTTGCTCTGATTTTCAGTCTCATATGAGAAACCGATCTCAAGTCCGTGCAGGGAGTTGTACCCGTGAGCGGCGTGGGCAACTAGTGCCTCACCCGTGGGAGCGGATAGCGTGAAGCCGTCAATGGCGGTTTCATCCTCAAAATCGGAGATAAGGTGAGACTCGTCGCTGACCTTTACGTTGACGTAACGCACGAACTCGTCAAACCATACACCAATCTCCACCTCACCCTCGTATTCGCCGCCGAATGATTGAAAATTGCCGTTTTTGTCAAGATAACCGAGGTCGCAGATTATCATCGCATTCGGATATGCTTCGGGATCGGGCACAACGTGGGTGCCGTTAAGGGTGTAGTAGAAGGAGCCTGGTGTGCTGTGAAGCACTCTGCCGTCCGCCTCCGCCTTGACGTCAAGCTTCAAAAGCGTGCCGGGCTTTATCTGTAGTGCCTCGGGTTTTACAGTAAGGTCATCGAGCTTGTCCACGACCATCACGCTGACATCGCCCGAAATATCTCCGTTGGTCACACGAAGGTGGTATTCGCCGCCGATGAGTCCCGCCGTGAAGCTGCAGTCATTGACCCAGCCGATATCCTCGGGATAGTCCTCTGCGAAGGCGGTGATGAGCGAGCCTTTGGCGAAGGTTGCCTCCACGGGAAGATACGCGGAGTCAAGCGCTTCGGCAGTAAAATCAATGGTACTGCCGCGCAGGATATACGGCATATTCGGGGAGACCTTCAACGCTGCGGGTTTGCCGTCGGGACCTTTAGCGCTTAAAAACAGCAGACCGTTTGCCACCGATCGGTAGCTTCCGTCGGAGGGGGTGTTGACATACGCTGTCTCGGCGCTGCCAGAGGGCTTCACCATAACCGTAGTGGAACCGCCGCCGTCAAGATTCATGGCGTAGGTACAGCCGAGCTCCGCCATTACCGCGGAGACGTCCTCGATTTTGAGGCCGCGTGAGGCGGAGGTTCTGCCGTCCACGGCGAAGAATACTACACCTCCGTCCGGCTTAAGTCCCACCACAGTGCGGGGGTTGACGGTCTTTTCGTGATCCTCGTCGATGATGCCGTCGGGCATCACACCCGCTTCCAATATCATATCACCGCCGCCAATGGCAGTGACTATTCTGTCCCATATCTCGGCGCATTCGGTGTCGATGCGGATGCGGTCGCCTTTCTTGAAGTCCGTGAACTGCGAGTATGTTTCCCAGCTCTCCGATACCGTGATGACCGCACAGCCCTCGGGAATCTCGATGTTGTATTTATCAGTAACGATCTCCTTTACCGTTCCCTCTACCGAACCGCTTGCCTTAAGCTCGCCCTCGAGCTCGATGACGAGCTCTATGGATTCCGCGGCGGTCATCGTGGTCGATGCAAAATCCTCGGTCACCATGTAAACGCCCCAGATCGTGGGGAGTTTGTTCAGATGATCGATCCTTTTCGCAGTGCCGCCCGAGGTGAGATTGGTCACAGTCATAGAGATCGACGGTTTTCCGATGATGGCGGAGCCATTCTCCAAAAAACCCAGCGCATATTTAGTGTCATCGGTAGAAATAAGTCTGCCGCCGTCGATCATAATACCCGAGGGAACGCCGGTTTGCATACTGAAAAAGTCGCCGTTGAGGGCGGCATATACGGTCTTACCGTCATTTGTCTCGGTGGCGACCATCGAGCCAAGGCGATCCTTGCCGTAGACGGTGTTTCCGAAGCGTAAGATGGGAAGTGTGCCGCCTTTACTGAAGTCATATTCGAATATGTATGACTGCTGAGGCTTTCCCTCGTCCGTTATGGAGTCAAGCTTGGTGTAATAGAGTCCGCTGCCGATGGTGTCGCGCAATATTTCCGTGACCTCGCCGAGTCCCGTATACGAGAGGGCGGAGAGGGGCAGATTCACAAGCATTGCGGCGGTGAGCACAGTGCCGAGCACGGTGCGGATCGGTCTTTTTGACATGTTTACATCCTTTCAAAACAAGTGGGAGTTTGCGTTTACACTTTCATTATACCTGAATTAGACGAAGTAAAAATGTACTCGGAGAGTATAAATCGTGAATAAAATTAAAACTCTTTAGTGCCGTAGTTTATTATTTGGAGATATTGTGATATTATGACAGCCGGGATTGGTTTTATACAAATAATACGACAGGATGTGAAGTGAATGAAGGTTTTCTGTCGATATTACGGCTATGCGCATTGTGCACATAGGATGCGTGCGAGAATTGTGCAAAACAACGTAAGCTTGAAAGAATATTACGAAATTTCAAGAAAACAGCGGAATGCACAAAAAATCTTATTCGAATTGTACAATTATTAAATCTTGTAATCAAACTCGTACCTTTTGCATATAGTGTTAGGGCAAACAACACTATATCGAGGTGAGCGGCTTGTTTTATGACACAGATGACAGAGCGCGGAGACTTGCGGAATACCTGATAGAGGAAAAAAGCACGGTCAGAAGTACCGCCGCGGCGTATGGGATCAGTAAATCCACCGTACATAAGGATATTTCCTCCAGACTGAAAAGGCTTGATCCCGCCCTGTACGCCGAAGCGGCAAAGATACTGGACACCAATAAATCCGAGCGTCACATACGCGGGGGAAATGCTACCAAACGTAAATACGAAACGGCAAAAGAGACAAAATATTCAAAATAATTTGTGTTATATGCACAGAAAAATGTGAGCGCTCAGCGCTCCTTTTTTTATTCATTTGCGCAAAAATCCCTTTACTTTCGTTTAAAAATGTTGTATAATATATATCAAGAATTATATATACTTTGGGAGACTTAAATCGGAATGACGGACAAGTACAACGTGCTCAGAAATTATTACGGCTACTCATCCTTTCGCGAGGGGCAGGAGCCGATAATCGACAATATAATGGCGGGGCGGGACATATTAGCGGTAATGCCCACCGGTGCGGGAAAATCCATCTGTTATCAGGTGCCTGCGATACTGCTCCCGGGTATAACACTGGTCATCTCGCCGCTGATCTCACTTATGAAGGATCAGGTGGGTGCGCTCAACCAGAACGGTATTCGCGCCGCGTACCTTAACAGCTCGCTGACTGCACGTCAGTATGGTATGGCGCTCTCAAATATCAGACAGGGCGTCTACAAGATAATCTACGTTGCGCCCGAGAGACTTATGACCGACGGCTTTTTAGAGCTTGCGTCGACGCTCAACATCTCACTTGTCGCCGTGGACGAGGCCCACTGTGTTTCACAGTGGGGACACGATTTCAGACCGAGCTACACGCATATTTCCACCTTTGTTGAAGGGCTTGCGCACCGACCGGTAGTGGCGGCGTTTACCGCGACTGCCACCGAGCAGGTAAAAAGCGACGTGCGCGAACTGCTGGCGCTGTCACAGCCTTATGAGATCACCACTGGCTTTGATCGCCCGAATCTCTATTTCGGCGTGGTTGAGACCACCTCGCGGCTTGAGTATATACAGAATTACTTAAAAGAAAACAAGGGCAAATCGGGCATAATTTACGCCATGACCCGCAAAAATGTTGAGAAGATATACGCACACCTTGATAACGCGGGCTTCCCAGTGACATTATATCACGCAGGACTGTCCGACTCGGAGCGGGCGAACAATCAGGATGCTTTTATACGTGATGTCTGCCCCATAATCGTGGCGACAAACGCCTTTGGTATGGGTATCGACAAGCCCGACGTGGAGTTTATCATACACTACAATTTCCCGCTGTCCATGGAGGCATATTACCAGGAGGCGGGCAGAGCGGGACGTGACGGAAGCGAGGCAGACTGTATACTGCTCTATTCCGCCGCTGACATACATACCGCAAAATTTCTGATTGAAAACGGTACCGATGAGGATGAAGCACTTGATGAACATGAAATTGAAGCGTCAAAAAAACGCCGCTATGATAAATTAGAGCATATGATCTCCTACTGCAAAACCACGGCGTGCCTGCGCGGATACATCCTGCGGTATTTCGGCGATCAGCCGACGGTAGAAAAATGTGATAAATGCTCCTCCTGCCGCGGCGACTACGAGGTGCAGGATGTGACGGACATCGTCCGTGCCGTGCGCATGGCGGTGGATATTACCGGCGAGCGCTTTGGTGCGGTGTTTATCGCGGATTTCCTGCACGGGATCGATAATGGGCGAATGGATGCTCTGGGATTTACCGATGAGCGCGGGTTCGGACTGCTTTCGCATATTTCCACCTCGGTGATACGGGACGTTATCTCCCGCATGATCGAAGGTGGACTGCTTGTTCGCAGCGGCGGACAGTATCCGACGCTTGCCATATCTCACGCGCTTGACAGATATCTTGCGTCAGGAAGCCGCATGACGCTGAAGGTCAAAAAGGTGGAGAAAAAAAGCAAGTCAAAGTCCCGCACAGCCGGGACTCTGCATATGTCTCCCGCCGATGCGGAGCTTTACGAAAGGCTTCGCAAATTCCGCCGCGATACGGCGGAAAAACGCGGCGTGCCCGCATATGTGATCTTCACCGATTCCACACTGCGTGAGATTGCCGCAGCGCATCCCACGAATATGACAGCATTTCTTCGCGTCAAGGGCATCGGCGAAGAAAAGGCGATGCGCTACGGTTCGGCGGTCATCGGAATCGTGCGCGCAATGGGTTATTGAAGATAATTATTTTGCGATATTTTTCGACGTAATAATTACCTGCGTTTATGGTATACTTTATTTGAATCAACAGTTTTATTAAACCTTTGAAAAAACAAATGAAAGGTCTGATATTTTGGCAAAAGAAAAGAATAAAGTAAATCGCGGCGGCGATATGGCGGCGTATTATTTCCATCAGGGAACCAATTTCCGCGCTTATGAGTACCTTGGATGCCATGCTGCGGCAGAGGTAGACGGATACACCTACACCTTCCGCGTGTGGGCACCCAATGCCGTAAGTGTTGAGGTCGTGGGCGATTTCAACGATTGGAAGCCCGTATGCCAGATGGATCGTGTCACCGATATGGGTATCTGGGAGTACAGGCTTGTGTCGGCGGTGTCGCTTGATGGCGCAAACTATAAGTACCGCATCACGGGCAAAAACGGTGTGCATCTTAAAGCTGACCCATATGCGCGCTACTCGGAGACCCTTAAGGGTACCGCCTCGAAAATCTACAGTGAAAAGCCTTTTGAATGGACTGACGGGCTGTTTATGAAAAAGCGTGCCCGCGAGGTCATCGGCAAGGGTGCAAAGACTCCCGAATTTTTCTCGGCGCCGATGAATATCTATGAAGTACATCTCGGCTCCTTTAAAACAAAAAACGGCGAGACCACAAAGAATGGTGAGAACTACCTTAATTACCGGGAGCTTGCGGACGAGCTGGCAGTTTACGCAAAGCAGATGGGCTACACTCACGTGGAGCTGCTTCCCATCGCCGAGCATCCCTTCGACGGCTCCTGGGGCTATCAGATCTGTGGATATTATTCCCCCACAGCAAGATTCGGAACACCTGATGATTTCCGTTTCTTTGTCAATAAGCTCCATTCCGTGGGGCTTGGCGTAATACTTGACTGGGTGCTCGCATATTTTTCAAAGGATGAGCACGGACTATACGAGTTCGACGGCGAGCCGCTGTACGAGTATCAGGGCAAGGATCGTATGGAGCATAAGGTGTGGGGTACGCGCTTCTTCGACGTGGCTCGCAATGAGGTGGAATGCTTCCTCATATCGAATGCGCTTTATTGGCTGCGCGAATTTCACATTGACGGTCTGCGGGTAGATGCGGTGGCATCCATGCTCTATCTCGATTTTGACCGCGATCCCGGTGAATGGGTGCCAAATGAGCAGGGTGACAACAAGAATCTCGAATCCATCGCCTTTTTTAAAAAGCTGAACACGGTACTGTTCGCGGAGTTTCCTGACGCGCTGATGATCGCGGAGGAATCCACGGATTGGCCTATGATCACAAAGCCCGTACATGAGGGCGGGCTGGGCTTCAACTTCAAATGGAACATGGGTTGGGCAAACGATACCTTCGACTACGTTATGACCGACCCCGTGTACAGAAAATACAAGCACGAGAAGCTCACCTTCCCAATGATGTATTCGCTGAGGGAAAACTATATCCTCCCCGTTTCCCACGATGAGGTGGTGCACGGAAAGCTGTCACTGTTAGACAAGAATTTCGGCGACTATAATATGAAATTTGCAGGTTTTCGAACATTTCTTGCCTATCAGATGACCCATCCCGGAAAGAAGCTTACCTTCATGGGCACCGAATACGCGCCTTTTCGCGAGTGGGACTACGAAAACGAGCTGGAGTGGTTCATGCTGGACTACGATATGCACAAAAAGTCACAGCTCTACACGGCGGCGCTCAATCGGTTCTACCTTGAAGAGCCTGCGCTCTGGGAGCGGGATTTCTCCTGGGATGGATTTGAGTGGATCTATCCCGATATGAACGAGCTCAACATTATCGCCTACCGCAGAAGGAATAAGCGCGGCGGCGAGGTCATA
The DNA here is from genome assembly GCA_045586505.1 of Candidatus Flemingiibacterium sp. Taxonomy (GTDB): domain Bacteria; phylum Bacillota; class Clostridia; order Oscillospirales; family CAG-272; genus Flemingiibacterium. The sequence continues at coordinate 20,356 of JAZNAL010000034.1, forward strand.
GTGGTGCTGAACTTCGCCCCTGTCGACCGTGAGGGCTTTACGTTGGTAAAAATGAAGCATACCCGTTATTTCGAGGTATTCGCCAGCGATGCCGTCGAATACGGCGGTACGGGCAAGCTGAACCCCGGTGTCCTCGACACATTTAAAGCTTTCGACGGTACCCGCGAATTAAAGATCACGCTTCCTGCGCTGTCCGCGGTCATTTTGAAGCCTGCGGCGGCACTGAAAAGAGTAAGCCACAGACAAAAATTAAAATAACAACCGGAGGATTATCATGTACAAGAAAAAAGAATGCGTCGCAATGCTTCTTGCTGGAGGGCAGGGAAGCAGACTCTATACGCTTACCGAAAAGACCGCAAAGCCTGCGGTCCCCTTCGGCGCGAAGTATCGCATCATTGATTTTACCCTCTCAAACTGCGTAAATTCCCATATCGACACCGTAGGCGTGCTTACACAGTATCAGCCGCTGGTGCTGAACGAATATATCGGCAACGGTCAGCCCTGGGACCTTGACCGTATGAACGGCGGAGTGATGGTGCTTCCGCCTTATCAGGGCAAGGACGGCGCGGACTGGTACAGCGGTACTGCCAATGCGATCTATCAGAATCTGAACTTCATTAACCGCTATGATCCTGACTATGTGCTGGTGCTCTCAGGCGACCATGTTTATAAGATGGACTACAGTAAGATGCTCGACTACCATAAGAGGATGAACGCCGACGCTACCATCGCGGTCATCGATGTGCCGATGGAGGAGGCGAGCCGCTACGGTATCATGAATACCAACGAGGACGGCAAGATAATCGAGTTTGAGGAAAAGCCCCCTCATCCCAAGAGCACAAAGGCATCCATGGGTATTTACATCTTCAACAGGAAGCTGCTTGAAAGCTACCTCATCGCTGACGAAAACAACCCCGATTCGGCAAACGACTTCGGTAAGAATGTCATTCCCGCGATGCTGAAAAGTGGCGAGAGTATGTATGCCTACAGCTTCTCCGGCTATTGGAAGGACGTGGGAACTATCGAGAGCCTTTGGGAGGCTCAAATGGATCTTATCGGCGACGAGCCGGTGTTCAATCTCTTTGATTCGGACTGGAAGATCTATTCGAGAAACCGTATTCGTGCACCCCATTATATCGGCGGGGACGCGAAGGTCTCTAACTCCATCATCACTGAGGGCTGTGAGATTCACGGCATGGTGGAAAACTCTATCCTGTTCGGCGGCGTAAAGGTGGAAAGAGGTGCGTACATACGCAACTCCATCATTATGAACGACACCGTCATTTGCGAGGGCGCGTCCGTTTACTATTCCATCGTTGACGGCGATACCGAGATCGGTGCGGGAGCACAGGTCGGCGAGCTCAAGGAAAGCGGCAAGGGCATCACCCTTGTGGGAAGCGATCTTGCCATCCCCCACGGCACAGTCATCCCCGCAGGTGCCATGGTAAATTCCGCGTATCTGGATGAAAAGAAGAAAGCGTAAGAAAGGAAGAAACTAAAATGTCAGTACAAGGTATCATTTTTTCGAATCTTCACGATAAAAACATCCCCGAGCTTACGCGCCGCCGTACGATGGCATCCGTACCATATGCCTGCCGTTACCGTCTCATTGACTTCGCGCTGTCAAACATGGTCAACTCGGGAATCAGTTCCGTAAGCGTTATCACCCATTATAACTATCAGTCCTTAATGGATCACATCGGCTCAGGTAAGGACTGGGATCTTGCCCGCCGTTCAGGTGGTATAAAGATGCTCACGCCCTACATGACCGCTTTCTCAAACAACCAGAATGCGCTGTACAATACCCGTCTTGAGGCGTTAAAGAGCGTCAACTACTCGATCTCCCGCTTCAATGCGGACTATGTTGTGCTGTCCGACTGTGACGTTATCTGCAATATCGACCTTAACGATATGATCAATGATCATATCGCCAACAATGCAGATATTACAATGGCTGTCAAGCGCGTACTGCTTACAAGGGAGTCCTGCAAGCGTAATGTCATCGTGGATTCCGATGAATCGGGACGCATCACCGATGTGAACGCCTTCCCGCCAAATGTAACCGGCTACCGCGATATCGACCTTAACATTATTGTCATCAACCGCGAGTATCTGCAGAGCATTGTCCTTGATGCCATCGCTCACGGCTATACCAGCTTCAATCGCGACGTGCTGGCGCGTAACGCCGCAAGACGCAACTACCGCATCTACAAGTACGACGGCTATTTTGCGACCATCAACTCCATACAGGACTACTATATGCACTCTATGGAGCTGCTTTCGGACAGCAAGAACCGCGATATGCTGTTTAATATCAAGAACCGTCCCATCTACACCAAGATCAGAAACTCCGCCCCTGCGAAGTATACCGACAACGCAAAGGTGTCAAACTCCCTTATCGCCGACGGCTGTGTTATTGACGGAACGGTGGAAAATTCCATACTGTTCCGCGGCGTAAAGGTGGGCAAGGGCACTGTGGTCAAAAATTCCATCCTGTTCCAGGATGCGGTGACGGGCGAAAATGTGTTCCTCAACTGCGTTGTGGCGGACAAGAACGTGGTCATACGCGACGGACGTATTCTGTCAGGACATGAGACGCTTCCGTTCTTTATTGACAAAGGAAAGATGATCTAAAACAAATATATCCCCTTGAAAGGAGATAATTTCTATGAAAAAAATATTATTTGTCGGCTCAGAAGCATTGCCGTTTGCGGCAACGGGCGGACTTGGGGACGTGCTCGGCTCACTTCCTGCGGCACTGAAGCAGGCGGAGCCCGATACCGATGTGCGTGTGGTTATGCCCATGTACAAGGTCGTCGCCGAAAAATATAAGGATCAAATGACCAAGGTTGCAGAGTTTACCGTTTCGCTGTCCTGGCGCCGTCAGTACTGCGGCGTATGGTCATATGACCTTGATGGCGTTACTTATTACTTCATCGACAACGAATACTACTTCAAGCGCACCTCGCTGTACGGCAGCTTCGATGACGGTGAGCGGTACGCATATTTCTGCAAGGCGGTTATGGAGATGATGCCCCATATCGGCTTCATCCCCGATATCCTGCACTGCCACGACTGGCAGAGCGCGCTGTGCGTGATCTATTTAAAGCGCAAATACTGCTATCTTGACGAATACGCAAATATGAAGGCGGTCTACACCATTCACAATATCGACTATCAGGGCATCTATAATTTCGATATCCTCGGCGATATCTTCTGCCTTGACTCCTGGGACAGATATGTGGTCGAATACGACGGCTGCATCAACCTCACCAAGGGTGCCATCGTCTGCTGTGACAAGCTGACTACGGTCAGCCCCAATTATGCAAACGAGATCCAGACCGAATACTACTCCAGCGGACTCCATCACATCATCCGTATGTACAGTGAAAAGTGCTGCGGTATCATCAACGGTATCGATACGAATTACTACAATCCCGAAAAGGATACCGTGATCGAAAAGAATTTCTCCCTTGACACCATCGAGGGCAAGACCGCCAACAAGAAGGCGCTCCAAAAGCGCTTCGGTCTGCCCGAGAGGGAAGATGTGCCGCTTATTGCCATGGTATCGCGTCTCGCGTCCCACAAGGGATTTGATCTTGTAAAACGTGTGGCGGACGATATACTGCAGGCGGATGTTCAGCTCGTACTGCTTGGCACAGGTGAGGCGGAGCTTGAGGATTTCTTCTCCGATCTTGCAAGACGTTATCCCGAAAAGTGCGGCGTTATGCTGACGTTCAACAAGGATCTGGCAAAGCAGATCTACGCATCGTCGGATATCTTCTTAATGCCCTCCAAGTCCGAGCCCTGCGGTCTTGCGCAGATGATCGCCTCCCGCTACGGCACGGTGCCCGTAGTACGCGAGACGGGCGGACTTTACGATACAATCAAGCCATACAATCCCGAAACGGGCGAGGGCAACGGTATCACCTTTGTTACCTACAACGCCCATGATATGCTCAATGCCATTCACCGCGTAACGGCGCTCTATCATGATGCTGACCGTTGGTGCGAGCTTGTGGCAAATGCCATGAATGCCGACTTCTCCTGGGGAGCATCGGCTAAGAAATACCTCGAAATGTACGAGGGTCTTTAATAATAACAAACCGATTCCCGTACGACGGGACAGCAATTCTTAAATAAAGGAAACCTAAGCTAATGAACAATAATTTCACCAAAGCACAGATAAAAGAAGCAATCACCGCAAAGCTGGCGCGTTACTACGGGGTTGCGCCCGACGAAGCTACCAAGGAGCAGGTCTACAAGTCCGTAGTGCTCTCCGCAAAGGATATCCTAACGGAAAAACGCAGTGCCTTCAAAAAGGACACTAAAAAACAGCGCGGTAAGAAGATATACTACCTCTGCATGGAGTTCCTTATCGGACGCTCACTTAAAAACAACCTACGCAATCTCGGCATAGCTGATATTTACGGCGAGGTGCTGTCGGATATGGGCTTTGAGCTTGACGAGATCTACGCTCTTGAGCCGGATCCCGGTCTTGGCAACGGCGGTCTCGGACGTCTTGCGGCTTGCTTTATGGACGGCCTTACCACTCTCGATTATCCCGCAACGGGCTTCTCGATCCTTTACGAATACGGACTCTTCAAGCAGCGCATCATCGACGGCGATCAGATCGAGCTTCCCGACATCTGGATGCCCGGCGGCGATGTGTGGCTGGTGCCCCGCCACGATAAGGCGTGTACCATTCGCCTTGGCGGTCATATCAGCGAAAAGTGGGGGATGGGTAAGTGCTCCATAACCCATGAGGGCGGTGATGAGATCCAGGCGGTGCCCTATGATATGATAATCTCCGGTGCCGACTCCAAGGCTGTCAATATTCTGCGCCTTTGGAAGGCCTGCGATACGCAGAACTTTAACATGAATCTGTTCTCTCAGGGACAGTACGTCAAGGCGATGGAGGACAGCACCAACGCGGCAACCATCAGTAAGGTGCTCTATCCCTCCGACAATCATATGGAAGGCAAATATCTGCGTCTTTCTCAGCAGTATTTCCTGGTATCGGCTTCGCTCCAGAGCATCATCTCCGACCATCTGACCACATACGGTTCTCTCGGCGGCTTTGCGGAGAAGGTAGCAATTCACATCAACGATACCCATCCCGCGCTGGTCATTCCGGAGCTTATGCGTATCCTTATAGACATATATTCCTTCTCCTGGGACGACGCGTGGAGACTTGTCACAGCTACTGTTTCCTACACCAACCATACCGTCATGCCTGAGGCGCTTGAAACCTGGAACGAGGATCTTTTCAAGCTCAAGCTCCCCCGCATTTACGATATTACAAACGAGATCAACCGCCGTTTCTGCGGTGAATTATGGGCGGCATATCCCGGAGACTGGGACAGAATCTCCCGTATGTCAATACTCGGCTACGGTCAGATCCGTATGGCAAATCTGTCAGTGGTGGGCTCGCATACCGTCAATGGCGTGTCGAAGCTCCATTCGGATATTCTCAAAAAGACCGTATTCCACGATTTCTACAAGCATACCCCCTCGAAGTTTACCAACGTCACAAACGGTGTGGCACACCGCCGCTGGATGTGTTACGCAAATCCTCAGCTTACAGCGCTTATCGACGAGTGCATCGGAGACAAGTGGCATAAGCATGATCCCGAAGCATTGTGCGAATTTGCAAAGTATGCGGACGATAAGGCGGTGCTTGAACGCTTCGAAGCCATTAAGCGTGCCAACAAGGCGAACTTCGCCATTTATACAAAGAATAAGACCGGTATCAGTCTTGATCCCGATTCGGTGTTCGACGTGCAGATCAAGCGTATGCACGAATACAAGCGTCAGCTTTTGAACGCTTTGCGTATTATTAGTCTGTATGTACAGTTAAAGGAGAATCCCGACCTTGATATCACGCCGCAAACCTTTATCTTCGGCGCGAAGGCGGCTCCCGGCTACTATATGGCAAAGAATATCATCAAGCTCATTTCCTATATCGGCATGGATATCGAATCCGATCCGAGACTGCGCGAAAAGCTGCGCGTGGTATTCATGGAGGACTACAATGTCAGCCTTGCGGAGGTGCTTATTCCCGCGGCGGACATTTCCGAGCAGATTTCCCTCGCAGGCAAGGAAGCCAGCGGTACGGGCTGTATGAAGCTGATGGCAAACGGTGCCGTTACCATCGGTACCATGGACGGCGCGAATGTTGAGATCCACGCACAGGTGGGTGACCCCAATATGTATATCTTCGGTCTTACCACCGAGGAGGTGGACGATCTTTGGAAGCGCGGCTACAATGCGGCGGCATACTATCTTAACAGTGAGCGTCTTCGCGCGGCGGTGGATGCACTTGAGAACGGCTTCAACGGTCGCTCCTTCTCCGATATCAAGCAGTATCTCATCAACTCCCAATACGCACATGGTGTTGCCGATCCCTATATGTGCATCGCGGACTTCGATTCCTATTACACCGTGCATGAGCGCATGATAAAGGATTACTCCGACCGCGAAAGGTGGAATCGTATGTCGCTTATCAACACCGCAAGATCTGGCTATTTTGCATCCGACCGCTCCATCCGCGAATATGCCGACAATATCTGGCATATCAAGCCTATTAAGTGATGACGGTTTTTGCAAAAAACGACCTGCTTTTATTAAAGGTCGGATTTACCAAGTATTCGAATAAGCGCGGTGACGCACCTCTTTCGGGAGCATTTGCGTCCGATGACACTCTTACTCTTACGGTAAGAGTGCCGCGTGCTTTATGTGTCGGGAGCGTTTTTCTGAGACTCTACCGCGACGATGACATGACCACCCGTGAGCTTTCTTGTGAGCTGACGGAATTTGACACATCGTGCGATGTATATTCAGTGGCGCTGACGCTTTCGGATATCTGCACGGACGGAATGAGCGGGCTGTTTTACTATACCTTTATGCTGGACACACCATGCGGCATTATTTATACACAGCGTGACGGAACGCTGTGCGACAACGGTGGGGCAGTGTCCTGCGAACAGCTTACCGTCTACGAGCCGACCCTGTATGCACCGACGAAATTCCGCGGTGGTATGATGTATCAGATCTTCGTTGACCGCTTTTTTGACGGCGGCAGACCCGTGCCGCCTGAGGAGGGCAAGGTGCGCAATCCCGACTGGGAGGGAGGCGTGCCCATGTACGCCGAAAACCCCGGTGATTCACTTGCCAACAATGAATTTTTCGGCGGAAATCTGTGGGGCGTTGCTGACAAGTTGGATTATATCGCTTCGCTTGGAGTGGATACGCTGTATCTGTGCCCCATATTTGAAGCGGCGTCCAATCACAAATACGATACGGGCGACTACATGAAGATTGACCGTATGTTCGGCGGCGAGGAGGCATTTGATCACCTCGTTTCAGAATGCAGGGCGCGTGGGATGCGGATTATCCTCGACGGCGTGTTCAATCACACCGGTGCGGACAGCCGATATTTCAACAAATTCGGGAACTATGATGGCTCCGGCGCTTACAATTCTGAGCGCTCGAAATATTACAAATGGTACACATTCTACGAATATCCCGACAAGTACAACTGCTGGTGGGGTGTGAAAATACTGCCTGCCGTCAAAAGCGAGGAGGTCACCTACCGTGAGTTTATAAACGGCAAGGATGGCGTGATACGCCACTATATGCGCCGTGGGATCGACGGATGGCGGCTGGATGTAGCCGACGAGCTGTCTGATGTGTTCCTTGATGAATTAAAGGCGGCGGCACTGGCGGAGAATCCCGGGGCACTGGTGATCGGTGAGGTCTGGGAGGATGCCTCCAACAAGGTGGCGTACGATAAGCGCCGCAGATACTTCCGCGGACGTCAGCTGGACTCGGTGATGAACTATCCCTTAAAGGTGGCGGTCATCGAATACGTGCTTACGGGCGACTGCCGAGCGCTTTGCGAAACGGCGCGGGAGCTGTGGGCGCATTACCCCGAGTCGGTAAGCCATGTGCTGATGAACTTCCTCGGAACTCACGATACAGAGCGCATCCTTACAGTGCTCGCCGATGCGGGTACGAAGGAGATGACTAACCGCGAGCTTGCAGGCTTCAGGCTGACGCAAGAACAGCGCGGTCGCGCAATAAAACGGCTGAAGCTTGCGTGGACACTGCTTGCGGCTTTTCCGGGAATGCCATGCATCTATTATGGAGACGAGGCAGGTATGGAGGGTGGACGGGATCCGTTCAACCGTATGCCGTATGTCTGGGGGCGTGAGGACGCCGAATTGTGTGAGTTTTATCGGAAGATCGGCGCTGTGCGAAAAAATGAGCCGCTGTTTGGTGAAGGCTCCCTTGAGATTATCGACACCGGTGATATATCGCAGTTTCTTATGTGCCGTGAGTATGGTACAAGGCGGCTTTACGTGGCGGCGAATCTGTCGGATCGCCCGTGGGAGCTTGAATTTGATGCGGCTCCGAAGCGTCTGCTTACAAAGGGGAAATGCGGCAATGTCGTAACTCTCGGCGGCGGGACGGTGGAGTATTTTGTTTTGTGATAGTACACAAAAAAACGGCAAAAAATTGTGGAAATAACCGAAAATAAGGATTTTTCGCCGCGCTACTTCAAATTCCGTGGTTTTTGTGTTATAATATGGATGTCGGAAAATGTCCGACGCCCGTTTTCACGGCAACAAAAACGGGAATATCATTTTGTTGCCGAAGAAATTGGAGGAATTTTACTATGAAAATGCGTGTTCTTTATTCAACCGGCAAGAAGAAGCTCATCAATATTGCCGATATGATAACCGCTAACTATGCAACCGAAAAGGTAAACTGCATGGATAAGATCCCGCCGGCATACTCCTGCGACAAGGAGCGCCTGGTCGTTATCCTCGCAACTGTAGGCAAGGATGCACCCAGCTCCCTGGTTCTGTTCTGCAAGGAGCTCACCAAGGTTCGTGCCGCCAACGTTGCGTTCATCATCGACGGTCCTGCAGAGGGTGCCAAGATCCTTACCGATGCGGTTAAGGAAGCAGGCGCAAACGCCATCGAGGATGTTCTTTACATCAAGGGCGGTCTGCCCTTCCTCGGCGGCGTAAAGGATGAGGAAAAGGCTGCGGTTACCGCTTGGATGGACAAGATCTCGGCTGAGCTGAAATAAGATCGGTTATACATATGCGCAATGGGCTGTGGGAACACAGCCCATTTTCAGTTAATACTTCACGCAACTTATCCCACATCCCTTGACAAACAGAAAAACAAGTGCTATAATGTTTTCGTAAAGTAATAACGAAAGGACAGCTATCAAGCTGAATAATGTAGAATGAACGGACTTACAAAGATTAATCCCGATATTCACCGTCTTGTCGTACCTTTTCTCGACATCTATACCACCGTCTTCTTTATAAATACCCCCGAGGGCGTAGTGCTGTATGATACTGCTACATATCCCGAGGATATCGACAATTATATCGTTCCCGCAATGGCGGAGCTGGGTATTTCCGCCGACGACCTCAAATATGTGGTCGTCTCTCACGACCATCGCGACCATGCGGGCGGTCTTGCACGTTTTGCGGAGCTTTATCCGAACACTGTTATCTGCGCGGGCAGCACCTCCTGCGGTGAGCGTGTTCCCGGACGCGAGATAAAGGTTCTCGGCGAGGGCGATACGCTTTTGGACGTGATTACTGTGTTCTCCATGCCGGGTCATACTCCCGACTGTTTAGGTGTTTTCGACACCCGCACAAAGACTCTGATTTCGGGCGACGCACTTCAGCTCTACGGCATCTACGGTTCGGGTGCATGGGGTGCCAATATCGGTTTCATCGAGGAACACATCAAGCTCGGTGGGCAGCTACGCGAGCGCGACATCGCTTCTATCATCGCCTCACACGATTATCATCCTTGCGGATGGCGCGCGGACGGTAAGGCTGAGATCGATCGTTATATCGACGAGTGCGCCAACGCACTCTATGCGGTCCGCGACTTTATGGCGGCTAACATGCAGCTCGATGACGAGGCTATGACTGAAAAGTACAATTCCCAATCGAACCTTCCCACCGTCAGCAGACGCGTTATCAAAAGTCTCCGTGCGCTTATGGAAGCTAATAAGATTTAATAGAGTGTGGAAATCGGCTTGATAACAAAGGCAAGCTCCGGATCCCCGAGGTAACCGTGGTTACGGCATTGATTTCTGCGACTTGTTATGTGGAAAGTACGCATATAAAAGCATAAAAAATTCGCGCGATTTGCGCGAATTTTTTATTATGATTTGTTCACAAGGGTACGCCTTATCTTATAAAATTCGTGTGCAGTTTGGCTTCGCGCTCCGGATATGCGATGCCCGCCGCCTTGCCTGCCTCAATGGATTTTAGCAGCCACGCCATGTTGTCGGCGAGGGTGCGCATGGTCTGGAGACCTTCCACATCCTGCATGACCTCCTCTGCGGTGTTCCCGTGTACCTGGTTCCAATACTGTGAGGTAACAACGGGCATATTCGACATCTGGAAGAATTTGTTCAGCGTCTCATAAGCCGCCGAAGCGCCGCCGCGTCTGCAGGAGACAACTGCCGCCGCAGGCTTGTTCTGGAGCATCGCTGAGCTGCTGTAGAAAAGTCTGCCTAGGAAGCTTACGACCTGTCCCGACGCGCCTGCGTAGTGTACAGGCGAGCCGACGATGATGCCGTCGCAGGACTCAAGCTTCTCCTGCGCTGTCTCAAGCACGTCACCGCCGAATACACAGCGGTTTTTGAGCTTTGCACAGCCGCTGCAGCCGAGACAGCTTCTGATTGGATCAGTACCGAGCCAAAGTATCTCCGTATCGACCCCGTTTTTGTTAAGTTGACCCGCCGCCTCCGAAAGGGCGGTATATGTGCATCCATGCTCATGCGGGCTTCCGTTGATAAGTAATACTTTCATATGTGTTCTCCTTTATGTGTGGGATAAATTATCGTTTAGTGTAATATTTTTTGGGGAACACACATGGGGGTAGGGGACGGCGCCCTCGACGTCCCTGCAACTTTCTCATTTATAAAACTGTTGGTTGTGAAGTTACAAGGGGCGTCGTGGGCGCCGCCCCCTACCAATTGTTGTGTTTATCTCCACCACTAAACGATAATTTTCATTCTATATACTATTTTACTCCCGTTTCGCGGATTTGTCAATCTCGCAGGAGTCACACGGCGGTAAATTCGCAAAAACTATTTTGCAAGTGGTGAAAAATACTTGACATTGCGGACAAAATACATTATAATATTAACAGTAAATACTTATTCTGAATCATCAGTATCGCAAAGAAAGGAACGCTTTTATAAAGCTCGATTTTACTATGAATTATATCGGTATTGACCTTGGCGGAACTAATATCGCCGTAGGTATCATAAACGAAAAATACGAGATGCTCGCGAAGGGCAGTGTTCCAACCGACGCTTGTCGCGACGGTAAGGAGATCATCAAGGATATGGCTGATCTCTGCACAAAGCTTGTAGGTGAGGCGGGTCTTACCTATGATGATATCGAATACGCGGGTATTGCGGCTCCCGGTTCCGTTGATCCCATTAACGGCGTGGTGGGTTATGCAAACAATCTCCCCTTCCACAATTTCGCGATCGCGGATATCTTAAAGAGCTATATTCCGATAAAGAAGGTATATCTTGAGAACGACGCTAATGCGGCGGCTCTCGGTGAGGCAGTGGCGGGCGCGGCTCGCGGTGTTAAGCACGCGGTTATGATCACCCTCGGCACCGGTGTGGGCGGCGGTATCATCATCGACGGCAAGATATACTCCGGCTTCAACTACAAGGGCGGAGAGCTTGGACACATTGTTATCCAGCACGGCGGCAGACCCTGCTCCTGCGGTCGTCTCGGCTGCTGGGAAGCGTACAGCTCCGCCACCGGTCTTATCAATATGACAAGGGAAAAGATCGAGGAGTGCAACAAGGCAGGTAAGGCTACCCTTATGGATAGCCAGGTGGCTTCTGACGGCAAGATCAGCGGCAAGACTGCATTTGCCTGCATGAAGAAGGGTGACGTTTGCGCTAAGGAAGTCGTTGACGAATACATATCCTACCTCGCTTGCGGTCTTACCAACATTATCAACATTTTTCAGCCTGAGGTGTTGGTTATCGGCGGAGGTATATGCAACGAGAAGGAAGATCTTACTAATCCGCTTAACGAGATTATCAATGGCAGCACCTACGGCGGCAACTCCGGTAAGGCTACCGTCCTGAAGATCGCCGAGCTGGGCAATGATGCGGGCATCATTGGCGCGGCTGTTCTCGGGCTTTGATTAAAACAGCATCCGAACCGTCGGACGGGAGGAGACTGTAACAGGACGGTCTCCCTCGTCCTTACTGCTTTTTATGAACATCAAAAAGAATCACATTTTACCAATAATTTTGTCGGTACTCTGGCTCATCGCGCTGGGATTTGCCTCGGTCTATGACCTTGATATCTCCCTTGCCATAGCTGACGGCAGCTCGGTCTACGGACGGGCGCTTGAAATTGCGGGCGAGCCTCCGGCGATACTGTTTACGTCCTTCAACTTTGCGCTGATGATGGCGCACTTCCAAAAAAAGCCCAACCGTACGGCACGGGACTGTGTCCTTGCCGCTCTGACGCTTATTGCATCGGTGGGCGCCGCTGTGTTCAGCGTTAATAAGATCGCAAATTATCTGATTGATTACGGCGTGATCACAGACGGTATGGCGTTATCGCTTACCGTATATGTCATGTCGACGCTTGCTTCGGCTGTATTTATCCTGCTTGTGATGCGTATGAAGCGTGAGACGATAGAGCGGTATTTTGTAACCGCCTGCCACTGTGCAATAGCCGCGGCTGCCACATTTGTCATCATATGGGCATTCAAGCTCGTGTGGGGGCGTGTGCGCTTCCGTCAGCTTGAAGGCGATCTGTCCCGCTTCACCCCGTGGTATCTGCCGCAGGGCTTTACGGGTTTTTTCTCCTTCCCGTCGGGTCACACCGCCAACGCTACGTTTATACTGTCAGTGAGCTATTATCTTGACTATCTGCCCGAAAAGTATAAAAAATACAATCCACTTATCACAGTACTGCTTGGTATATGGATCGTGCTTGTGGCATTTTCCAGGGTCAGAGTGGGGGCACACTATCTGTCAGATGTGCTGTTTGGCATGGCGATAACGCTTGCCATTGTTTATTTCGGAAAACCGAGGAAAAAATAATGTATATAGATCCCACACTTTACACCACCCGCCCCACTGATGAGCGCCTTCCAAAGGAAATGCGCTCCTACGATCTTTTGGAATCGGTGGGCGTGCCGTATGTGCGCATAGATCACGATGCGGCGAATACCATGGAGGAGTGCGCCCAGGCGAAAGCCTTGCTTGGCGTGAAGATCTGCAAGAATCTGCTCCTCTGCAACAGTCAGAAAACCAAATTCTATATGCTTTTAATGTCCGGCGACAAGCAGTTTGTCACCAAGGACTTTTCAAAAAAGATCGGCTCATCGCGCCTGTCATTTGCACCTCCGGAATTTATGGAGAGATTTCTCGATATCACTCCCGGCTCACTGTCTGTGCTCGGACTTGCAAACGACACCGAGAACAATGTCACGCTCTACATCGATCGTGACGTGGTCGCCGATGAATATTTCGGATGCCATCCATGCATCAACACCTCAAGCCTTCGTTTTTCCACAGAGGACTTACTTAATAAAGTCATCCCCGCGACTCATCATGAGGTCAATTTCGTGGAGCTTGACTGATTTTCGGAGAGTATATAATGGTCACAATAACCGACGTCGAGCGCGCTTCTCTTGCAGAGAAGCACGGTATTAAGGCGGGAGATATACTGATATCGATTAACGGTCACGAGATACGTGATGTGCTTGATTATCAGTTCCGCCTCAGCGAAAAAAAGGTCACACTCAAAATTCACCGCGGAGCGGAGCTTTTCGATGTGACGATCAAAAAAACCGAATACGGCGACATCGGGCTGTGCTTTGAGACGTATCTTATGGATAAAAAGCAGTCCTGCCGCAACAAATGCGTGTTCTGCTTTATAGATCAGCTCCCCTGCGGTATGCGCGATTCGCTTTACTTCAAGGATGACGATTCGAGACTGTCATTCCTGATGGGCAACTACATCACGCTCACGAATCTCACCGATGCCGATGTGGAGCGCATCTGTGAAATGAAGACCTCCCCCATCAATATTTCCGTCCATACCACAAATCCCGAGCTGCGCGTCAAAATGATGAAAAACAAGCGCGCGGGCGAGGTGCTTGCGTATATGCGCCGCTTTGCCGATGCGGGCATTACCCTCAACTGTCAGATCGTGCTCTGCAAGGGGCTCAACGACGGTGAGGAGCTTATCCGTTCCATGCACGATCTTGTCGCACTGCATCCTCATCTGTCGGGCGTTTCCATCGTGCCTGCGGGCATTACGGATCACCGTGACGGACTGTATCCGCTGGAGCCATTCACCCCCGAGGAGACCTCGGCGGTCATTGACACCGTGGACGCCTTTGCGGCGGAATGTATGGTGAAATACGGCTCGCGGCTGTTCTTCTGCTCGGATGAAATGTATCTCTCCTGCGGACGGGAGCTTCCGGGCGAGGAGTATTACGAGGGCTATCCGCAGATCGAGAACGGTGTGGGCATGATCCGCTCTATGCAGTGCGAATTTGAGGATGAGCTGGAGTTTTTGTTCGACTACGACCTTGATAAGCCCCGAAAGATATCCATTGCTACAGGCTTTGCGGCTTACGATTTTATAAAATCGCTTTCGGATGAGCTGATGCGCCGCGTAAAGACGCTTGATATTACCGTATATCGGATCAGAAACGACTTTTTCGGTAAAAATATAACCGTGGCGGGGCTTATTACGGGCAAGGATCTGTATGCACAGCTCGCAGGAAAGCCGCTTGGGGATAAGCTGATCCTTCCATCGGTGATGCTTCGCGCCGAGCGAGATATGTTCCTCGATTCCATGCCGCTCTTGGAGCTTTCCGAAAAATTAGGTGTGGAGATTGCTGTCTCCGAAGCCACGGGCATGGATTTTATCGCTTCAATTCTTGACTGATACTGAGAATATTAACACGAAAGGAATCAAATAAATGTCGAAACCCGTTATTGCGATTGTCGGCCGCCCAAACGTCGGCAAGAGCACACTTTTCAATAAGCTCGCGGGCGAGAGAATATCCATTGTCGAGGATACCCCCGGCGTTACCCGCGACCGTATCTACTACGAGATTGAGTGGAACGGCAGAGCTATGATCCTCGTCGATACGGGCGGTATCGAGCCGAAGTCCAACGATATCATCTTAAAACAGATGAAAAATCAGGCAGAGGTCGCCGTTTCCACGGCGGACGTCATTGTGTTTATGGTTGACGTGACTACAGGTCTCACCGCCGCTGATCGCGATATTGCCACCATGCTCATAAAGAGCCAAAAGCCGCTGATACTTGCAGTGAACAAGTGCGACTCCGTAGGCGCACCGCCTATGGGATTTTACGAGTTCTACGAGCTTGGCATCGACGGTGAGCCCATTCAGCTTTCCTCGGTGCACGGTACCGGATCGGGCGATTTACTTGACCGTGTGCTTGAGCTTTGTCCTGCCGACGAGGAGAAGGAGGACGACTCCGATGTAATCAAGGTTGCGGTCATCGGCAAGCCCAATGCAGGCAAGAGCTCGATAATCAACAAGATCCTCGGCGAGGATCGCCTTATCGTCTCTGACATTCCAGGTACCACCCGTGACGCGGTGGATACCCGTGTGGAGAACGAGTACGGCAAATACACCTTTATCGACACCGCGGGCATCCGCCGTCAGTCGAAGGTGGAGGATCGCATCGAGAAATTTAGCGTGCTCCGCGCCAAGATGGCGGTAGAGCGTGCCGATGTGTGCGTTATTATGATAGATGCCAACGAGGGTGTTACCGAGCAGGACGAAAAGATCGCGGGTATTGCTCACGAATCGGGCAAGGCATGCATCATTGTTATCAACAAGTGGGACACCTTGGAGACCGAGGATAAGAACACAGTTGAATATGATAAAAAGGTATATAATTCGCTCTCATATATGCTGTATGCTCCCACGCTTTACGTCTCTGCAAAAACGGGTCAGAGAGTTGTCAAGCTGTTTGAGCTTATCAACTATGTTTACAACCAGAACTGCACACGAATCTCCACGGGTATGCTCAACGACGTGCTGAACGATGCTACCGCCCGTGTACAGCCTCCGTCCGATAAGGGACGCCACTTAAAGGTCTACTACATGACTCAGACGGGTACCTGTCCCCCCACATTTGTCATCTTCTGCAACAACGCAGAGCTGTTCCATTTCTCATATCAGCGTTATATTGAAAATCAGCTTCGCGAGGTGTTCGGATTCCGCGGAACGCCAATCAAGCTGGTCATACGTCAGAAAGGAGATAAAGAAGAATGACACTTAATGAGATGTTAAACGATGGCCTTGTAACCAGACTTATCGCGGGAGACTCAAATGAGATCTCCCTGTGGGTAGTGATCGCACTTTGTGTTCTGGGAGGCGCCGTTTCATATTTCCTTGGCGGACTCAATTTTGCCATAATCATTTCAAAATACAAATTCAAGGACGACATCCGCCGCTACGGAAGCGGTAACGCGGGCATGACCAATATGCTCCGCACCTACGGAAAAGCCGCGGCGGCGTTCACGTTGCTTGGCGACATGGCAAAGGCGATGGTATCGGTGCTGATCGGTACGCTCCTTGCGGGCGAAGCGGGTGCGTACATCGCGGGCTTCTTCTGTGTGCTCGGACACTCCTTTCCTTGCTTCTACGGCTTCAAGGGTGGAAAGGGAATCGTGGTCACGGCGACAACACTGCTTTGTCTTGAGCCGCTGGTGTTCCTTATTCTGTTCCTCATCTTTGTACTCCTTGTAGCATCCACCAAGTATCTTTCGCTGGGCTCTATAATGGGAATGTTACTCTATCCCGTAATTCTGAATCGCCTGTACCCCTATGTCAACGGCGGCGCGTCCGAGGGCGCAGTGGTTGCGATCATTTCGATTCTTAACGCGGTGCTTGTCATCTGGCTCCACCGCGAGAATCTGGGGCGCCTCTTAAACGGTACCGAAAACAAGTTCAGCCTTAAAAAGAAGGATAAGTTTGTGAAGGGCGAAAAGAAGGCTTCGGAGACCGAGGAAAAGTAAACGGTACATAATATAAAAAAGGGACTGTGAAGTCCCTTTTTTGATTGTATCATGCACAGCTTCCGAAGATCTTTGCGCTGCCGCAGAATAAATTTTGAAAGATTTACGGCACGTAATTTTGTGATTGCTGTTCCTCGGACGCTCAAAAATGAAAAGTCTTACGGCGCGGATTCACTTGGAATAATTAGACGAAAACCGGTCTCGTTTTTTGTGAATAAAAGGATGTATACAAAAAAATATGCCAAAAACAGTCGAAAAAACTTTCGGGAGCTATTGACAAACACAAAAAAACGTGGTATAATCAATTAACGCGTTAAATAGTGCGTCAGAAAAGCTGTGACCGGGAAACGGCGATGCCGTGACGGTATTACGGAACCACAGAGAGCTGCCGGTTGGTGAGAGGCGCGGTTTTACGGATACCGAATATTACTTCCCGAGAGCTTCGCCCCGAATTAACAGTAGGCGGCGACGGTGAGCACCGTTATATGCGACGAGTATCGGCTAACGCCTGTACTTACGGAGGCCATCGCCGCGAGGTGTGGTGAACAGAGGTGGTAACACGGGAAGTCTCGTCCTCTGCAGTAAAAACTGCGGAAGGGCGTTTTATTTTTGGATGCTCCTTCCGACATCATGGAAAGGAGCATTTTATTATGCTTGCAAAAATTTTAATGATCGTGGTATTCTTCGCGATCACCATCGCTGTCGGTGTATACTGCCGCAAAAAAGCAACCGATGTCAACGGCTTCGTGCTGGGCGGACGTGAGGTCGGCCCCTGGCTTACTGCTTTCGCATACGGTACCTCATACTTCTCGGCGGTCGTATTCGTCGGATATGCGGGACAGTTCGGTTGGAAATACGGTATGGCGGCAACCTGGATCGGTCTCGGCAACGCCATCATCGGAAGCCTGCTTGCGTGGGTCGTACTCGGACGCCGCACACGCGTTATGACTCATCATCTCGGCGCAAAGACCATGCCCGAGTTTTTTGAGAAGCGCTTTGGCTCCAAGGGGCTGAAGCTTGCGGCGGCGCTTATTACCTTTATCTTTCTTATTCCTTACACCGCATCCGTATACAACGGTCTGTCAAGACTGTTTGGCATGGCTTTCAATATCCCCTACGAAGTCTGCGTAATTGTAATGGCGGTGCTGACGGGTGTGTATGTAATTCTCGGCGGCTACATGGCGACTGCGGTCAATGACTTTATACAAGGCATTATCATGCTGGGGGGCATTATCGCCGTCATCGGCTCGGTGCTGGCAGGACAGGGCGGCTTCACAGCAGCGGTCATCAAGCTCTCCGGCATTACCGATGCCACGGTTCCCGCAGGCATGCAGGGAGCCTTCACCTCCATGTTTGGCCCTGACCCGCTGAATCTCCTCGGCGTAGTAATACTGACCTCACTCGGTACCTGGGGACTTCCTCAAATGGTGCAGAAGTTCTATGCCATCAAATCTGAGAAGGCAATCAACAAGGGCACCATCATCTCCACAGTTTTTGCGATAGTCGTTTCCGGCGGTTGCTACTTCCTCGGAGGCTTTGGCAGACTGTTCGGTATCGATACCAACGCCTCGGGTGCACTCATCTATGACTCTGTAATTCCCAATATGCTGTCTACGCTGTCCGATATACTTATCGGTATCGTTATAGTGCTTGTGCTGTCGGCATCCATGTCCACGCTGTCAGGTCTGGTGCTGACCTCCAGCTCCACCATAACCCTTGACCTTATCAAGGGAAATATCGCAAAGACAATGGACGAAAAGAAGCAGCTTCTTTCCATACGTATCTTCATCGCGATATTCATTGTGCTGTCCGCGGCGATCGCTATTTTCCAGTATCAGTCCGCAAGCACCTTCATCGCACAGCTCATGGGTATCTCCTGGGGTGCACTGGCGGGTGCGTTCCTCGCACCGTTCATGTACGGTCTGTACTCTAAGCGAATCACCCCTGCTTCGGTGTGGGTAAGCTTCGCAATTGGCGTGGGACTTACCGTCTCCAATATGTTCATCGGCTTCATTGCATCTCCCATCAACGCAGGTGCTGCTGCAATGGTGCTGGGGCTTATCGCGGTACCGATTGTCAGCCTTTTGACGCCCAAGCCCAAGACTGTCGATGTGGATGAAATATTCAGCTGCTATGACAAGGAAGTCACAGTTAGGAAAAAGATCGCCATTAGCGAAAACGAAGACAAATAAGCCTGTATTGATACAGATCCTCCTTCATTTGCGATGAGGGAGGATTTGTTTTGTTTGGTTCGTAAGACGCGTGGGTGTAAACATAAATAAAAGATCGTTCAAGTTACGAATTTTTTACATATATAGAGATACATTTCTATTGACTTTTTTTGTAATACAGTGTATAATATTGTTATAGATAATGATAATGGGGTCATTATAAAAAATATAGGATAAAGAAAGGTAATTTAACGTGATGAAAAGAATCATACTATCCTTGTTTTTAGTTCTTTCCATGGTGGTATCCATGGCAGTTCCCGCGTTGGCGGCAGATTATGACTACACAGACTATGAGTTTACGCTCTTGCTTTTGCCACGTCAGGCAATGGTTGAAGTTGGAGACATCGTTGATGTAGAACTCAGAGTTTTTGGTGTATATCCCGACGGCGAACCCATTGATTCGTTTGATTTCTGGGAATTTGAGGAAACTATTAAGTTTGATGACAGATATTTTACATATGTTGATGATTCAGCTGTCGCTGACTTTGGTTTGGATTTTGATATAGTCGACGACGATGAGATCAAAATTGCCGGTGACGATTTGGACACAATTGAAAACGGCGAGGTAATCTTTTCTTTCCAGCTTGAAGCGAAGAAGAAGGGTTATGCTGACTTGACGCAGAAGAGCATTACTGCGAAACGCAACAGATCATATGATTATTACGATGAAGATCAGATCCTGGTTGAGACAAATGACGTTCGCGCAGTAGCTGACGCATCTACGGGGGACGGTTACACTATTACTACTAAGTTTGACGAGGACTGTGGTGATGTATACATTTCCACGACCACCGCAGATGAAGATGATGAAGTTAAGTTCTGGGTTGTAGCTTTTCCGGGTCATGAGATTGATGATGTTGAAGTTCTTAACAGCGACGACGATGAAATCGACTACGATATTGATACCGACGACCGTGGCTACAAGTACTATGTCTTCGATATGCCAGATGACGATGTGACCATCGAGGTTTACTTTGATGACTCCTCTTCCTCGGGCAAGGAATACGACATTACTCTCGACTATAGTGCCGATAAAGGTTTTGCGTATCTTAGCAAGGTAAAGGCTGAGAAGGGCGACAAGGTTAGAGTTTATGTTGATCCCGACGAGGATGGATATGATGTTACTGTAACCGCAGAGAATGAAGATGGTGACGAAGTAGAAGTTGAATGGAACGACACAAATGAATACTATTATTTCTACATGCCTGCTGGCGATGTTGATGTAGATGTGGAAATTGAAGGTACAAGCACCTCTACTGAGACAAAGTATAACGTTGTGGTTTTATCCTACGATGAGGATTGCGGCAGTGTAACTGCACCCTCAAAGGCTGCTGAGGACGATACAGTTAGATTCTATATCTATTTGGAAGACGATTATGAGGTTGACAAGGTCATCATAAGATCCCGTGTTGACGGAGAAAAGATTGATGATGCTGAATGGGATAGTGACGGATACTGGTATTTCAAAATGCCGGATGAGGATGTAGCAATTGATGTAGAATTCGACGAAGAAGGCACATCTTCCTCGGGTAAAGAGTACAAGATCAATGTCGGCTACGACGATGATTATGGCTCTGTCACCGTAGTTAATAAGGCTAAAAAAGGCGATAAGGTAAAGCTTTACTTATATCCCGATAACGGCTACAAGGTAGAAGATATTGAGATCACAGAAGACGAAACCGGAGATAGTGTTGATTATTCGGGCGACCTTGATGATGATTATGTTACTTTCCGTATGCCCAGTGATGATGTTGATATATATGTCGATTTTGTAAGAGGCAGCGGCTCGACTTCCACAAAATATGATATCAACCTCGAATACGATGAGGACCACGGAACTGTTGATATTTCTCGCACTACTGCAGCCAAAGGCAAGGAAATTACCATCACTCCTGACCCTGACAGCGGTTATGTAGTTTATGATGTAACAGTTACCAGAACCGGATCCTCGACTACCCGCACTGTCTACGAGGAAGAGGATGACTACGGTGATACCTACTACTACTTCATTATGCCTGCTTACGATGTTGATGTCGAGGTAACCTTCGTCAAGAAGGGCAGCGCCTCCGGTAGATACGCCGTGACTATTGATAGTGATATTGAAGGCGGTGAGGTTGAGTCCTCCGCAATCAAGGCAGATAAGGGCGATGAGGTAGAACTTACCGTTAAACCTGATAAGGGCTATGAGATTGATAAGGTTTCTGTAGTCAGAACCACCAGCAACAAGGCACTGGAAGTTATCAAAAATAAGGACGGCACCTACAGTTTTATCATGCCAGATGCAAAAGTTACCGTTAGTGCAACCTTCAAGAAGGCCGCATCTGTTACCTATGCAGTAACTGTTGACAGCGCAGTCAAGAACGGTACGATCAAGACCTCCGCGACTACTGCGGAGAGCGGCAATAAGATCACCGTTACCCTTACTCCCGCTACCGGCTATTCTGTGGGTCAGCTTACAGTAACCAAGGGCACCGCAAAGACCGCTGTTTCCACCACTAAGGTAACTAACGACACCTACACCTTTACAATGCCTGCTGAAAAGGTTACCGTCAGCGCAACCTTCAACAAGAATCTGACTCCCGGTGCTCATGTGTGTGCGGCTAAGGCGTTCACAGACGTTGATACTAGTGCAACGAGCTGGTACCACGAGGCAGCAGACTATGTGGTTTCCAACGGCCTTATGAACGGCACAAGCGGTACTACATTTGAGCCGAATACCGAGACCAGCCGCGGAATGATTGTTACCGTGCTCTGGAGACTTGCTGGCAAGCCCCTCAGCAATGCTGAGATCCCCTACACAGATGTTGCCGCAGGGGAGTGGTACACCGAAGCTATTCGCTGGGCGGCTGCTAACAACCTTCTCGCGGATATCGCAACTACAGGCGCTATCGAACCTAACGCATCCCTTACCCGTGAGCAGATCGCGTCTATCATCTACCGCTTTGTTAAGTACAATGGCGGCGGATACACCGGCATTATTCAGGTTGATCTTTCCAAGTTCAACGATGCAGATGAAATCTCTCCCTGGGCAGTAGCTGCTCTTGGATGGTGCAATGAAAACGGCGTCCTCAAGGGCGACAACACCACCGGCAAGCTTATGCCTAAGGGCAACGTAACCCGTGCACAGTTCGCACAGATCCTTCTCAACTACGCAAATCTTGAGAAATAAGCAAATGCGCCCCGAATCCTACGATTCGGGTCGGCTTTTATCTAAAAACAACGGTGGCTGTTTGCACAGCCACCAAATTTATTTTTTTATGATTACATATTAGCTTCGATGTAGTTCATCATATCGCGCACGGTCTTGAGATTTGGGATATCCTCATCGGGTACCGATATGCCGAAGTTCTCTTCCACTGCCATCAGCATTTCAACAACATCAAGGGAGTCTGCACCAAGATCATCAAGGATGCTTGCGTCTTCAGTAACGATGCCTTCATCACAGCCGAGCTGTTCAACAACAATATTTACGATTTTCTCAAACATAGTAATAATCCTCCATTAAATAATCATTTATCCGACGGTTCTTTTCCCACGCGGATTTTGTTCTCAAAGTCCTCTTATTCGATGATCTTGTACTGTCCCATCTTACGGAACTTCTTGTATCTCTCATTATATATCATTTCTTTGTTTATTTCAAGTAGGACAGATAAATTTTTCAATTTTTTTACTTTTAAATTTTCTGCGGCGGCACTTGCCGGTACAATTATTATATATGGAGTATTGACGGATAGTAATGATTATATTGCAAAACATATTTTTAACGTATAATTCAAAGCCACTCTCACTGCATCGATGGGGATATTGACAAAATCCGATAATTTATGTATAATTATAATATGAATTTCGGATCAGGGAGGCTTTTATGCAGAGCGAGCAAACCAGTGTAATGGCGGTGTTTGAGACCGCGGCAAGGTGCGGTGAGATCAGCCGAGCTGAGCTATCACAGCTTACGGGCTTCAGTCAGGTTACGGTCGGCAAGGCGGTGGAGCAGCTTTGCGCCTGCGGTATACTTAATGAACGCAAGCAGTCGCGCGGCTCTGTCGGACGAAAAAGCGGCATCTGCACTCTTGCGGGAGACCTTGGAATGCTGTTATATGACCTATCGGGCGATAAATTCCGCGTGCGCGTCTGCGATCTTGCGCTGAATGTGCGCAGTGAATACGAGACCGACGAGACGGATATAGGTGCGCTTGCAATGTCGGGCTTTGCTCACTTCATCGAGGCCTTCGGCGGCGAGGTGATCGGCACAGGATGCGTTGCACCCGAGGATAAGCTTGACGGATATGCGGCAGCATTCACCGAAGCGCTGGGTCATGCACCTGAGCTTGTTATCGAAGAAAGCCGCGCATATACTGCCGCAAATTCCGCGCGGTTCGACGCTAACGGGGCGGCATTGCTGGTACGGCTCCATTCCGACGGCGGTGTTGACGGCGGTATCACCTACGGCGGCAGACCGTACAGCGGCGCCCACGGTAAAGCGGGCGGTTTTTTCCGCGCGACAGCCACGCATGAAGCGCTGATAGAGTTTTTGCCCGGGCTTTGTGCCATCATTGATCCGGAGATAGTGCATATAGCCTGCGAGCGGGAGAGCGACTGCGATACGGTGACGGAAGCGATTCGGAAGCGGATTTTATCCATCGGCTTCGACGAAGAAGCGATGCCTCAGCTCATTGCCGAGCCTACTTGCTTATGCCGCAGTGCTATGGACGGAGCGGCGGCGCTTCTCCGCGAGCGGTACATATTATTAAAGCTGTCAAAAAATACCTGATTAAATCTCTTCACGTCGGTACAGAATAATATCGAAGTCGGAACAGCTTCCGACCTCCATATTAACAAGACAGGAAGTGTATTAAAATGGAAAACAAGTCTCCCAATCCCTCCATCGAATGCTCCGTTAAGCAGTGTGAGTATCACTGCGGCAACGAGAACTACTGCACCCTCAACAAGATCCGCGTTGCAACTCATGAGGCAAACCCTACCATGTGTCAGTGCGTTGACTGCGAATCCTTCGTTAAGAAGTCCGGCTGTGAAGGCGGTATCTGCCACTAAAGCAAAAATGACTGTTTTGGAGCTTTCCAAAACAGTCATTTTAATTATGCTTACTTATTTGCCGTAATTGTAGCCCAGCTCAAGCGCCTTCTTGTTCTTCTCAATAAGTGCCGCCTTTGTGGGGGGAATGCCGGCGATCATGTGCTCAAGGAATGCGTCATACTCAAAAAGTCCGGTGAGCTTTAAAAGATAGCCGAGGACGATAACATTAGCCATACCGGTGAGTCCCGCATCGGATGCCATGGCGGTTGCGGGAATACCGTAAACCTCGATATCGCCTCTTGCGGATGTCTTGTCGATAAGGGAGGAGTCATAGATCAGCTTGCCGCCTGCCTTAACGTTCGGCTCAAACTTCTCAAAGGAGGGAAGATTGAGCGCGATAAGCAGATCGGGAGTTACGACCAGGGGAGAACCTATCTCCTCATCGGATACGATAACGGAGCAGTTAGCCGCGCCGCCGCGCATTTCGGGACCGTAGGAGGGGAGCCAGGATACCTGGAGCTCGGAGTCCATTGCCATTTTTGCGATAGCCTTACCTGCGAAAAGGATACCCTGTCCGCCGAAGCCCGCAAGCAGAATGTTTGTAGTCATTATTCGGTTACCTCCTTGGTGGAAGTGGGGTTGAGATCCTTAACATCAGCATCTTTGTAAACGCCGAGAGGATAGAAGGGAATCATATCGGTCTTGACCCATTCAAGCGCTGCTTCGGGAGTCATACCCCAGTTGGTGGGGCAGGTGGAGAGGACTTCTACGATGGAGAGTCCCTTCTTGTCGATCTGATTCTGGAACGCCTTCTTGATAGCCGCCTTTGCTTTCTTGATGTTGGGCACGGTATTCACCGCTACACGCTCCGCATAGCCTACACCGTCAAGTGTGGAGAGCATTTCGCAGACACGGATGGGCGAGCCCTGGATTCTGCGGTCACGACCGTAGGGAGAGGTGGTGGTGACCTGACCGGGCATGGTGGTGGGAGCCATCTGACCGCCGGTCATACCGTAGATGCAGTTGTTGATGAAGATGATGGTGATGTTTTCACCGCGTGCGCCCACGTGAACGGTCTCAGCGGTACCGATAGCAGCGAGGTCGCCGTCACCCTGGTATGTAAATACGATGTTGTCGGGGTGGGTACGCTTAACGCCGGTTGCAACGGCGGGAGCACGTCCGTGTGCGGCTTCGATCATGTCGCACTCGAAGTAGTTGTATGCGAATACCGAGCATCCGACAGGTGCGATACCGACAGCCTTACCGCAAAGGTCAAGCTCATCGAGGACTTCGGCAACCAGTCTGTGTACGATGCCGTGTGTACAGCCCGGGCAGTAGTGGAAGGGCACGGGCGAGAGAGATTTGGGTTTATCAAATACTACCATTTATAAGTACCTCCGATCAAAGAGTAGCGGCAAGCTTCTCGATCTCAGCGAGAACCTCGTCGGGAGAGGGGATCATACCGCCCGTGCGTCCAAAGAAGGAAACGGGCTTCTTGCATTCGGTTGCGACCTTTACATCGTCTACCATCTGACCCATGTTCAGCTCGCATACAAGGAAATGCTTTGCCTTATTGGCAAGCGCACCCAGCTGGCACTTGGGGTAGGGCCAAAGGGTGATGGGACGGAACAGACCGACCTTGATACCCTTAGCACGAGCCGCCGCAATAGCGGTCTTGCAGATGCGGGAGGTGATACCGTAAGCCACGATAACGATGTCCGCATCGTCGCACTTGTACTCCTCGTACTTGACTTCCTTCTCTGCGATCTCGTCGTACTTCTTGAAGCGGGCAATAACGGAATTTTCCAGCTCAACGGGGTCGATGAGCAGGGAGTTTACGATGTTCTTCTTGCGCTTGCCCTCGGTGCCGTTGCACGCCCAGGTCTTTTCGGGAAGCTCACGCTTGGTTCCAAGCTCGAAGTCAACAGGCTCCATCATCTGTCCGAGTGCGCCATCGGCAAGGATCATAGCGGGCATTCTATAGATATCGGCAAGGTCGAAGGCTTCGCTTGTGAGCTGTGCCATCTCCTGAACGGAGGAGGGAGCGAGGACTAAAATGTGCTCGTCACCGTGACCATTTGCCTTGGTTGCCTGATAGTAGTCCTGCTG
>JAZNAL010000035.1:0-128858 GCA_045586505.1 Candidatus Flemingiibacterium sp.
AGGCTTTAAAACCTGGTGACGAACCAAAGGTTAGTTTTGCAATTTGTGAAGGCGATGAGGTTGAAGCAGTTTATGCTTATTGCAATTTGCATAGTTTGTGGAAAGCCTAAGGTGGGATGTTATGAAAGTTGAATTTAATAAAGATAAAAAAATGGTTGAGGTTATTCAAGAGGGGTTAAAGAAAACAGGTGGATACTGCCCATGCAAACGTGAAAGAATCGAGGAAAACAAATGTATGTGCAAAGAGTTCCGTGAGCAGATAAAGGATCCCGATTTCGAGGGCTTCTGCCACTGCCTTCTGTACTATAAGTCCAAATAAAACGGAGGAAAAAGCCTGAAAAATGGATCATTTTTCAGGCAATGAAGTTTTGTTCCT
The DNA here is from genome assembly GCA_045586505.1 of Candidatus Flemingiibacterium sp. Lineage (GTDB taxonomy): Bacteria > Bacillota > Clostridia > Oscillospirales > CAG-272 > Flemingiibacterium. The sequence continues at coordinate 377 of JAZNAL010000035.1, forward strand.
TTCGCATCTTCGATGCGAATTTCCTAACGGAAACCGTCACAAAACTTCAAAATCGTTAGAAAGGAATGGTTAAAAAATGGCTGAGATCACAATTACAAAAGACAATTTCGAAAAAGAGGTATTAAACTCCGAGCTGCCCGTTATCGTAGACTTTTGGGCAACCTGGTGCGATCCTTGCCGTATGCTCGCCCCCGAGCTTGAAGCATTCGCCAAGGAAAACGAAGGCAAAATCAAGGTCGGCAAGGTCAACGTTGACGACGAAGGTGAGCTTGCACAGCGCTTCGGCATTATGAGCATCCCCACCCTGCTTGTATTTAACGGCGGCGAGATGGTAAAGAAAAATGTGGGCTTCATCAGCAAGGCGGAAATCGAAGCTCTCATAGGCTAAGAAGCTTTGAATCCTTTTTGAAAAAAACAAAACGGAAACGTTCAAGCAAAAGAGCGTTTCCGTTTTATTTTTATTTCTATATCTTCCCCTGCTCGCGCAAATGCCGCTTGATCGCTTCCAGCGACTTATCGCTGATGGCGTGTTCGAGACGGCACGCATCCTCGGATGCGGTCTGCTCATCAACTCCCAGCGACACCAGCATTGAGGTGAGCACGGTGTGGCGTTCGTAAATCTTTTCGGCGATCTCAAGCCCATACGCTGTCAGCGTGAGAGTTCCGTCCGCCGCCATATTTATGTATCCGCCGCTTTTTAACAGTCCCATGGCACGGCTGACACTGGGCTTGGAGTAGCCCAAGTATTCCCCGACGTCGATGGAATGAACGTTTGAGCTTTCCTTCGATAATACATATATAGTTTCAAGGTACATTTCTCCCGATTCCTGCAGTCGCACAAGAGCACCTCCTCAATTTTTCGATGATATTCAGTGTGTCATATATATGATACCACATAAATATGAATATTTCAAGCAGTCACGAACATTTTGCATGATATGTAAATTGTACAGTATACACAACATCACAGTTAGTCTTGGCTAACCGTTTGGTGTTTTGACGAAATTGCAAAATTCGCCAAAAATCTATTGACAAACTGTTAATGAGGGTATATAATTATATGGGTTAGCAAAGACTAACCCACCAACGACAAAATGATACTATCTGTTCTATGAAGGAGGAAAGCCGATGAACACTTTAAAAGACGCAAAGATCGGCAGTACCGTAAAAATTGTTAAGCTCCACGGTGAAGGCGCAGTAAAACGCCGTATTATGGATATGGGTATCACCAAGGGTATTGAGGTATCGATCCGCAAGGTAGCTCCGCTTGGCGATCCGCTTGAGATAACCGTTCGAGGCTACGAGCTCTCGATCCGCAAGGCAGATGCTGAAATGATAGAAGTAGAATAATACCGAGAGCATTGGCTCTCGGTAAAAACAGCCGTTTGGTTAGCCAAGGCTAATCAAGCAAGCAATTTTTGAAAGGATACGTCAGAATGAGCATAAGAATCGCCCTTGCGGGCAACCCGAACAGTGGTAAGACCACGCTTTTCAACACATTGACCGGCTCCAATCAGTATGTGGGCAACTGGCCCGGCGTTACCGTTGAGAAAAAAGAAGGTAAATTAAAGAAATACGACGGTGTAACAGTCACCGACCTTCCTGGTATTTATTCCCTCTCCCCTTACACCCTTGAGGAAGTAGTGGCAAGAAACTATCTCGTAGGCGAGCGCCCCGACGCCATCCTCAACATCATCGACGGCACCAACCTGGAGCGTAATCTTTATCTGACCACCCAGCTTACCGAGCTTGGCATTCCGGTAGTCGTTGCCATCAATATGATGGATATCGTTAACAAAAACGGAGATAAGATCAATATCGAGGAGCTTTCAAAAGCACTTGGCTGTAAGGTCGTTGAGATCTCCGCATTAAAGGGTACCGGCATCACCGAGGCGGCGGAGGCTGCAATTGAAGCCGCTAAGAACGGCAAGACAATTCCCCAGCACACCTTTTCCGGCACCGTTGAACACGCACTCGCTCATATTGAGGAAGCATGCGTGCACGATATGCCTGCAGAACAGCAAAGATGGTATTCCATCAAGATATTCGAGCGTGACGAAAAGGTACTTAAGCAGTTAAACATCTCGGAAACAACAAAGGCTCATATTGAATCCGACATTTCAGCGGTTGAAAGAAGGCTCGACGACGATGCAGATGCAATAATTACCAACGAGCGCTATATTTACATAGCAAGCATCACCAAAAAGTGCTACGAGAAAAAGAACGCAGGCAAGCTCTCAACCTCCGACAAGATCGACACAGTCCTTACCAACCGCATTTTAGCACTCCCAATCTTCGTTGTTATCATGTGGCTTGTATACACCATTTCCATCGGAACAATCGGTGATCTGACAGTAACATTCATGAACGACGCCCTGTTTGGCTCCTTCGCGGAAACCTATCCAGACACCTTCATGGCTAACTGGCTCAGCATTCCCGAACTTCTCGACCTTGCACTTCGTGGCGCAGAAGGCACACCCGTTATCGCAGAGTGGCTCTACAGCCTTATTATGGACGGTATTGTAGGCGGCGTGGGTGCTGTCCTGGGCTTCGTTCCTCAGCTTCTTATCCTGTTCGTGCTCCTCTCGCTGCTTGAGGACTGCGGATACATGGCACGCGTTGCGTTCATCATGGACAGAATCTTCAGAAAATTCGGTCTGTCCGGTAAGTCATTCATCCCCATGCTGGTTGCCACCGGCTGCGGCGTTCCCGGCGTCATGGCATCCCGTACCATTGAGCAGGACCGCGACCGCAAGATGACCATCATGACCACCTGCTTTATGCCCTGCGGCGCAAAGATGCCCATTGTCGGTCTTATCGCCTCCGCGCTGTTCGGAAACAGCGCATGGGTTGCGACCTCCGCATACTTTATCGGTGTTGCAGCAGTAGTTATCTCCGGTATTCTTTTAAAGAAGACCAAGATGTTCATCGGCGAGCCCGCTACCTTCGTAATGGAGCTTCCCGCTTATCATGCACCCGTTGCCTCCAATGTACTCCGCTCCACATGGGATCGCGGATGGGGCTTCATCAAGCGCGCAGGTACCGTTATCGTCCTTGCAAGCATCGCTATCTGGGTTCTCAACAGTCTCTCCTTTGAGGGCGGCATCCACTACATCACCGAGGAAAATGCGGGTGCATCCATCCTTGAGCTTATCGGCACTCCCATCGCATTCCTCTTTGCACCTCTCGGCTTTGGCAAGTGGCAGGCGGCTGTCGCAACCATCCTCGGTCTTGTAGCCAAGGAAGAGGTCGTCGGCGTATTCGGCGCACTCTCCTCCATGGGCAATGCAGACATGGCATTTGAGCTTGTTGAATCCGGCAGTGCCGAGCTTCAGATCATCGGTCAGGAGTTCTTCGGTGGAAGCAAGCTTGCAGCATTCTCGTTCATGTGCTTTAACCTCCTCTGCGCACCCTGCTTTGCGGCTATCGGCGCGATCAAGCGCGAGATGAACAGCGCAAAGTGGACCTGGTTCGCGATCGGCTATCAGACGGTCTTCGCATACGCGGTATCTCTGATCATCTATCAGCTCGGCTCCGCGTTTGTTGGTAATCTAAACGTGATCGGTCTTTTCGCGGCAATCCTGGCACTGGCAGTGCTCATCTTCCTCGTTTTCCGCCCCTACAAGGAATCAAACACCCTCGAGCATAAGGTGAATGTTTCCAAATAATAATCACAAAATCAACTTACAACACATAGGTAAAAGAAAATGATAGAATGGCTACTTGCAAATCTCGCAACGATAGCGCTGACGCTTGTAATCGCAGCGGCAGTTGCGGCGATCGTTGTATATATGTACCGCGAAAAGAAAAAGGGACATCACTCCTGCGGCGGTAACTGTGCAGGCTGTTCCGCATGCCACCATGGCGGCGAACACGGCACAAAATAAACAAGCACCTATTACCTCCTTGTAATAAAGCGAGCGGGAGGCTGACTATTTGCCGGTCAGCCTCCCGCTCGCTTATTGTATATCAAACCTATACGTTAAACGCGTGGTTTGGGTTTTCAAAAAAGCTGCCGCACCTTACGGTGCGACAGCCACAATAGAAAATCAGTTTACTTTGACAGTCCAACCGAGAGCGTCGGGCTGTTTACCCCACTGAATGCCTGTGAGGTTGTCGTAAAGCTTCTGTGCGATAGTACCGATCTTGCCGTCGTTGATGATCATCTTATCACCGCCGTTGTTCAGCTCGCCAATTGGGCTGATAACAGCCGCGGTACCTGTACCGAAGGCTTCATCAAGCTTGCCTGCCTTGTAAGCTTCAACGACCTCGTCAATGGAGAGACGGCGCTCGCTTACCTTGTAGCCCCAGCTGCGAAGGAGCTCGATGCAGGACATACGGGTAACGCCGGGAAGGATGGAGCCTGCCTCGGTGGTGGGAGTTACGACCTCGCCGTCGATCACGAAGAATACGTTCATCGCGCCAACCTCGTCGATGTACTTGTGCTCGATACCGTCAAGCCAGAGCACCTGCGCATATCCAAGCTCCTCTGCCTTCTTCTGACCGATAAGGGATGCCGCGTAGTTACCGCCGCACTTGGTGAAGCCGGTGCCGCCCTTGACCGCGCGTACATACTCGTTCTCTACAAAGATCTTGACGGGGTTGATGCCCGCCGCATAGTAAGAACCAACGGGAGAAAGAATGATAGCAAAGAGATAGGTCTTGGAAACATGAACGCCAAGGTGAACGTCGGTTGCGATGATGAACGGGCGGATGTACAGAGAGGTACCGTCTTTTACGGGAACCCAGTCGCTGTCGATGTCAACGAGGGTCTTAAGCGCAGTGATGCAGTCCTCAACATTTACCGCGGGAATGCACATACGCTCGTTGGTGCGGTTCATACGCTCGAAGTTCTTGTCGGGGCGGAACAGCTGAATGGAGCCGTCAGGAGTGCGGTACGCCTTTAAGCCCTCGAAGATCTCCTGTGCATAGTGGAACACCATGGTAGCGGGATCAAGGGAGAAATTCTGATAAGGCACGATTCGTGCGTCATGCCAACCCTTGCCCTCGGTGTAGTTCATTAAAAACATGTGGTCGGAATAGAAGTTTCCGAAGCCGAGCTTGTCCCAATCGGGCTTTGCCTTGGGAGTTGTGGTTCTTTCGATTCTGATATCTATCATTTTGATTTTCCTCCGAAAATAAATTACGTTATTATATATTATACAACAGATATGTGAAGATTTCAATATACTAAAGTAATAATTTTCATAATTTTTTTGCCCGCGAATGATAAATCTTTACAAAAATACGCATAAATGTCCGCGCCGTGGCAAAAATAGGGGCGTACAAAAGAATTTTCAAGGAGGATTAATAATGAAAGAATACAATGAATGCGCAAAGCTGGCGCGCGGCGTTACCGTGGCACTTGGCGCTATGCTGCTTCTCGGCACCGCCCTGCCCGTCCGTGCAGATGCAAAGCTCTCTCCTGCCCTCGATATCATCGCCATCGACTACACACTGGCTACAAACGGTCTTGTAGGCACCGATATTTATTTCTCCGCTAAGGAGCTGTCCGAAGCGCTGGGAGTGGAATCCGTGGGAAAGATTACCATCGCCAGCCTTCCCGAGCCGACCTCCGGACGCTTACAGCTCGGCGCACGGTATGTGGAGGTGGGGCAGACCGTCTCCGAGCGAAACCTCGATGCCCTGAAGTTTGTCCCCTTCGGCAATGACGCTATCGCCGCAAGCTTTACCTTCTGCCGTGGGTCCGATACCTCCGGTACAGTATACACCTGCACCGTGTACACTACCAAAACTGTCAACGCGGCGCCCGTAATCACTATTTCCGACAGCATCGCCGCATCATCGGGCGAGATCGGCGTGTATTCGGAAGTCTCCCATCTCGGCACCATCCCTGCTGTTGACCCCGAGGGTGATGCGCTTACCTTTGAAATACTGTCAGAGCCGTCTCACGGCAGTGTAAAGCTGACCGATCGTACACGCGGCTACTACGAGTACACGTCCGACGCCGATTATGAGGGCAAGGACAGCTTCACCGTCTGCGTCACCGACAAATACGGTAACCGTTCCATCCCCGCCAAGGTGACCTTGCGTGTGGACGCACCGTCGGCGGATGAGGTATATGCCGACATGGACGGTCACTGGGCAAACTCGGCGGTCATCTCCTGTGTGCGCGCAGGTGTGATCGATGCCGCTGATAAAAACGAGCGGTTTTACCCGAGCGAATACGTCAGTCGTGCGGAATTTCTCGCTCTTGCCATGAACGCCGCAGGCTACCGCGGCTTCTCCATTGACCGCACCGGCTTTTCCGATGACGCGGACATTCCCGCTGAATATAAAGGTACCATCGCCGCCGCTGAGGCGCTGGGTATTATAGACGGCGCGGGCGGTTGCTTCTACCCTAATAATCAGATCACCCGCTCAGAGGCGGCTGTGATCGTCTCCCGCCTGACCGGCATCACCGGCGGTGACAGCATCGCGGTATTCGCTGACAGCGAAGCGGTTCCCGCATGGGCGCAGAGCGCACTTGGCGGGTTGTACAGTGCCGGCGTCCTGCGCGGCAACGGTAACGGCGGCATTGACGCATACGCATCGGTGACCCGCGGTGCGGCGGCACAGATGCTGGCTTGTGTGATCGGACTTAACTGAAAAACTAGGGGCTGCCAAAATAGCAGCCCCTTTGTATATTTTAACAGGTAATTCTACGACATACTCCTTATCATTACCATTGATTTCAACAATAGCCTTTGCGATAACCGTAAACTTACCATCCTCAAATTCAAAATGTTTGAGATATTCAAAGTCGAAATTCTTAATCAATTTAAATGATTTATCGTGCCCTATAAATATTCCTTCAAATACATCGTCAGATGACTCCAATGGAAGCTCTGTTCCATTCGCGTTTACAAGTTTTACATCTATATACTTTATCAAAATTTCTCCATTTGTCATATTTTTTATCGTCGCAGTAAACGCAGACGAATCTGATGAGTCAATTTCGGAAAGTTTATATGTTCCGCGTTCAGATTTAATAGTTAGCTTTACATTATCTTGAGATACCGAAATCGACCTTGAACAAGTAGGATAATAGAATGAATAGTACAATGTTACAAGCAATATGGCACTTATAATCAGCCCGACCACCAGCATAATATGCCGCTTCTTGAGTTTTGGGATTCCTTGCTTTTCAGGTACAAGTTTGCATCTAAACATAATAGGCATCATTACGCCAAAAAAAGCTACTAGCAACACAGCCTCAAACGGAAACAATGTAATATTCTTTATTATGGTTGGAATTAGATAATACATCAACCCTTCCCCTTTACTATTAACAAAAAAGTATCGAAGTGGGGCATTTAAAACGATATTGCAAGTAAAAGCAACCAAAAATCTAGACATTATTATTTTGCTAGCTGATAGTTTGGAACGCCATAACATTAATGAAAAAATCAATGAACCCACAATTTCGGGAATTACAAATATCGGAATCCAACCCTTTCCTTCAACTAAAACTCCTATCGTATCACTAATGACGGCACCAATAATTGCTATGACCGGTCCAAATATTGTAGAACCTATTGCATTTATAAAATAACCAATATTGACCTCCAAATCCGGTCCCACTTCTATATCGATTGGCTTTAGTATAATACGCAGAGCCACTAAAATGGCAGCAACACACAGTATGCGAATATCTAGAAGTTGCATCTTTGCATCTTTCCAATATCCGCGTGAAAATGGATTTCGGTAAATTGGGGCGTTTCTCAAATCTTGTTTTTTCATAAATAAAAATACCTCCTATCGACAGTCATTCCGTACTTGCCACATATAGGAGATATCTCCGTTATGTAACAGCGGGATGCAACTCTGATACCGCAGGTGCTGTGACCTTTCGTTCCCACGACAACTCCCCGTTCATGGGACACTTTACGCATCAGAATCTACTCTGTGTTTTGTTAAAATTTATCTGCTGTAATAATGATATCACAATCGGGACGAAAAATCAAGTCATAATCCGCACTATTTGGATAAAATCCGGAAAATATTTCTGTGCACTTTTTCGTCTTTTCGCTTCCTTCAGGGGTCTACTAAAAAAAACAAAAAAACTGAAAATATTTTTTCTAAAACCACTTGACAAACAGTCCGTGTTGTGATATAATAGACAAGCACCGTGATTGCAAACAGCATCATGGAAAGCGATATGGCGGAGTAGCTCAGCTGGCTAGAGCAACCGGTTCATACCCGGTAGGTCATGGGTTCAAGTCCAATCTCCGCTACCATTTTCTCGGCCAATAGGCTGGGATATGGCCCGTTGGTCAAGCGGTTAAGACACGGCCCTTTCACGGCTGTAACATGGGTTCGATTCCCGTACGGGTCACCAAACAAGAATAAGGCGAACACCCCCGATATCGTGATGATAGGTCGGGTGTTCGCCTTTTCTGTTTCTATATCATAAAAAACTTAGCGCGAACATCTATAAATACCTTTTCATAATCGGTAATATATTCCCTGTACCTTTCTACGTTTTACAGGTATAATGGCGTGAAAGGATGTCGAAAAATGATAAATTTTGTCAGCATGGGAATACTCCTTGCCACCGCCAGAAAAGAAAAACACATCTCGCAGGAGCGTGCCGCCGAGTGGGCAGACGTGTCTGTTGAAACTATCCGCAACATCGAGCACGGGTGCACATTTCCCCGAATGGAAACGGTGTTCGCCCTGTGGGATATTTACGGGCTCCCGCGAGATGATATTTGGAATTACTTTAGCAGGAGCCATTATGTGGATGAGCAGATGAAGAAGTATGGCATCGAAGATTACCAAGATGCTGCTGAACTTACCACGGCTTGATGTCCTTAAATAAAAAAGAAAGGAATTTAGCTATGAACCACTGCAACGACGACGATTACATCTATTTATCCCTACTGCACTTAGGATCGGTTATGTGGAATCAATCATCTAAACGCCTACTGCGCGCACTTCAGTATGTCACATCAAACGACGTCATAACCGAAGGACCGGTAAAATGTCTCTATGCAGAGCTGGCGATCTCGCAGAAATGCAACTACAGCGTTATCGAGCGCTCACTAAGGTATGCGGTTGGGCGAATGTGGCAATGTAGCAGCGCTGAGTGCTCAAGGCTGCTGTATCATTCTAAGAAAGCCCTGCCTTGTCCGTCTGTGTCGGAGTTTATATGTCTCTACGCAGATGCATTCAAGCGCGGCGACATCAAGGCTTGGGTAGATGAGATGGAAGAAGCGAAGGAGGATGTTCCTATGGATATTACGACATATTAAGTATGCTGTGATTATGAAAAAACTCCGGGGCGTACTGCTCCGGAGATTTTACATGGAAAAATATAGAATGCTGCGTGTATCTTGGCGGACGCCCGCAATATTCTATCTGTACCAAACCCAAAGGATTTGATAGGTTCATTATATCATATCTCTTTGGGAATGTCAAGAATTATTAAGGAGAATGATACTATGAAAAACGACACACAAGCAACAAACAACTCTGCACGCGATGTTCTTTTTGAAGCAGAAAGCCAATCTACCGAGCTTCAGGTAGAGCTCCAACGCCTCAAATCCCTTTTATATTTCCTCAGCGATTTTTTTGAATACGAAACGCTGGATCCCGACAGCCCCAATGAGTCCACCCGTACACATTCATATTGTTTGCTTGCACACTACCGCGAATATCAGAGTATATTTGAGATTGCATTTAACACGGTGTGCACTTTGAACTCGTCGGCGGGCGCATTGAGCGATACGATTTCCACTGTGCTTGACGGCATGAAGAAATTTAGGCAAGCGATATGAGCAAATATTACAAATCCCTCCGAGGAGCATACCTTGGAGGGTTCGTTTAATGGTGTTTTCTACGCCTATTCACTCTTGCCAGACTCAATATACCCCGAAATGGCGGCGTTTGCTTCCCATTTCTTTTTGGCAATCTTGAGCGCATCCTCTACCCACTTTTTAAGCATCTTGCTCGTGATAAACGTCTTAATAATAGTAGGCAGCTTAGGGTATATCTCGTCAATGACGCTTGCCAGCTTCAGCACCCCCGTGCCACCGCCGTATTCCTTCTCGGCTGCGGTAACAAGCGCCACAAGCATATCCATCACGACGGACTTGTTGCCCTTAAATACCGCGAATATTAAAGCGCCCGCCGCAAGAGCTATAAGGAGAAGGAAATCCCAATTTTCGATAATGTAGTTAACCACGTTCATGTGATATCCTCACTTTCTTCGGCTTTTGCCGATTCTTTTTTTATTTTTGCCTCTTCCCGTATCTTTACAACCTCGATAATGCCGCTGACCATAGCTTCAAGACCTGTGATACCCATGAGTGCTGTGCAGTAGGGAGATAAATCTATCCCTGTCATCACATTGAGTATCTCCGACAGCAAGAAGAATGCGGCGACGAAGCTGAACCACGATATAAGGAATATTTTAAGAAATCTCACACCGCGCCTCCCAGCTTGCATATGAGGTCGGGGAGGTACTGCACCTTGTTAGCCACACCGCGCCAATATTCGGGCGTATTGATGATGCCTACCGCGTGAAGTCTGCCAAGTGCCGCCTCAAAGGCGAGCTTTTCGGGATGCACGCGAATAGCATTGCTGTTTATGTACGCCTCTGCCTTGATAAGAAGCTCGTCCAGGTAACGCACATCCTCGCAGTGCCCGCACCAATACGCGGGGCTGCCGATAACTCCCGCCGCCGCAAGACGGCACACAGTGGGTATCGCCGGGGAGAAATATCCCTCGTTTACATCGCACACACCGTTTACACCGGGTACTCGGTCGGTACCCTTCTGCCATATGCGTGTGTTCGGCACTGCCATAGGCTTTGTCACACCGTAATGTGCAAGCCATATATCAGCAATGTTGAATGCGCCACTGGGGAAACGGTACTTAATATAGTCGGGGTTGGTGTACAGCATAGGTCTAAACCCGCGTTTCTTAACAGTAAGCATGAACTGCTTAACTATTTCGGAAAGTGTGCCGGGAGCAATGCCCGATAGATACATTTCGCTCTCCACGTCTACAGCCGCCCACAGTGTGATGCGGTCACGGTACGGAGCGATAATGGAGCAGAAGTATTCCGCTTCCTCTATCGCCTCATACTCGTCCTTGGCAGTCATGTAGTGGTACACACCACAGGCAAGCCCTGCTTTGGATGCTGCCTCGATGTTGCGCTTGAATTTGCCGTCCGTAAAGCGAGGGAGCAGACGTGTTGCCGCGCCCTCTCCGCGTCCCTGTGTCGCCTTGATCATAGCGAAATCATAACCTGCCGCTTTGACCTTTCCCCAATCGATGACACCCTGCAGTGTCGATACGTCGATTCCTTTCATGTGTGTATCCCTCTCCCTTATTCATCTCGTATTATCAGCGGAAGCTCGTCCACGTCTTTCATAAGAAGCTTTGCATCACCGTTGCCGCCAAGCTCATCGTGGTACAGATCGTGCCACTTATGAAGCATGCGGCGGTCTTCGTATGTGATTCGCCCTCTCTCTATATGCTTCTCGCATTCGTTTCGAATGGCATAAAGCATCAGATACCGTACCGCCGTAGTCTGCATGATGCATTTGTTAGACTGCGCGTCAGCCTTTGAATCCGCGCGCTTGATTTTATAGAGTAGAATACTCATTACTCCCGTGGCAATCGCTGCGCCGATGCCTCCCGAGAGAATAAGTGCCGCTATTTCCATTATATTACCTCCGTATAATCAACGCCGTAAAGGTTAAACAATCCCCTTACAGCATCGTCCTTGATTATCTTTTTCTGCTGACCTTGATTCAGCGCATCGTATACCGTTTGCAAAGCATCGCGCGTTGTGATCTTTGCAGCGGTCACGGCGGCATTTAACTGTTCTTTCGTTATTCGTTTCACAATTGTACCCCCAATTCTCCGAGCGCGGCTTGATAGTCAGCTTCGGTTGCATCATCCTCGCTCGGTTCGCCCTCTGCCGTCATAGCGGCGTATTCTTCCTCGGCGATCTCATGGAACGCCGCCGCGTCCATGTCTTCGGCGAGATAGATTTCTCTACCGCATATCACTCCATTCGTGAGGACGCGCCCCTCTGATGCTGTTATTGTTTCTCTCATGGTGCTTCCTCCTTATACGAGTGATATAGTCCAATTCGGTTTTGTCGCAATAAGCGTCTCCCACTCATCCGCCGTAAATGCCGCTTCTTTTGCGGTTTTGCTGAAAGTTGCTGTTTTGCCTGTAGCGGTTGCAGATAAAGCATTTATCACACTCTCTATACTTGCCTTTGACAACTTAATACAAGGCGAAAGCGATATATCCTGACCAATAGTGCCACCCATTGTTACATTTACAAGTTTATCGCACCCCGCAAATGTATTTGACAATGTGGTGGTTTCCTTAACGTGGAATAGTCGTATAGTTACAAGTTCCGAATCTGCGAAACAATAAGCGGCATTATTATCATTGGCATATATTGACACTTTAGTATCGGTCACAGCGCTGGCACTGAATATATATCTGCCTGTTGTCGTGCCGTTTGATACCCGAATGTCGTACAGCGGATTGTAGTTGCTGTTGTTCCATTTTGTGTTTGAAAAAGCGTAATAATAATTTGACAACTCGCCGTAGTTTTGGAAAACGTCCCAAAACGACTCACGCTCATCTTCTTTTCCAACCTCATATCTGCTGTCATAGCAATCAAGCGTTGCTTGCACAGCTTCGGTGAGAGTGAGGTTATTAGCGTTATAAATATGGAGCTTGTTTTTTATCGCCGCTATGAGTGACTCGATACGCTTTTTTGATTCAAGTGCCATTACTCCGCCACCCCACTTCCGATGGTGTTAAGTAATGCGGAGTCAACAACACCCGTGTATATGCTCCCTCTCGGCGGCTGGAATATAAGCCCCTGTGCGCCGCTCTGCTTCGATATCATGCAGTTTACACGCATATCCGAAGTAGGGCTACTGTCAGCCGCAAATATAACCTGCGACGAGCCAAACGCCGCGCAGTATACATCATTTGCAACGTATGCCGCCGCGCTCTCTGCTGTGGGCGAGACCGTCACACAATATTCGCTATGCGCTTCGGCTGTAGGCACGGCACAGTAAATAAGCCACGGAGTGAGTCGCATCTTGAATTTGAGAACATAGTCACCCGCCGCAAGTGGTACACTACGCTGAGCATATATATGTACGGTATTTTTAGGCTGTCGAGCAACATGCACATATTTAATACCATCACTAGTGGCAATAGAAATCTTGGTATCAGGATTCTGGCTCTTGTACTTATGGGCTTCGATATTGTCGCTCAACAGATTGGTGCTTGCGCCTGCTTTGTAAACGCCAACAGCTGTAATATCATACGGATGTATGTGCGCTTCCTTTTTACCACCACGGAAGGCTGGTGCGAAATTCGTCGCATCCTCTGCAAGCGTAAACGGAAGTTCGTACTCTTGCCATTCGTATGAGGGAACGATGGAGTTATCGTCCTCTGCAAGAACTATAATATTCGGAGCACTACGTATTGTGCCTGTGAAGTAACCCACTCGCATCTGCTTTGTAACTCCGTATGTGCCGGAGTCATCAACCCAACCGTCCGCAGGCAGGTGGGCGATGGACGAGATTGGCTTTGACTCACTTGCTATCTCAGCCTTGTCCGCCTCAGTGAGCGCATATGTATCACCGTCCATGACCTCGAACGATTTTTCACCGCTTGCATCATAGAATGTGACTCTGTGACCGCCGTCGATATCGTTTATGTCGACCTTTTGCATATCTATTATCTGCTGAAATATATTTGGCGTTGGCTCTTTCGCGCTGTCACCGGGAGTTGTACCGAAATGGACCATTATTGGCGGCGCCCAAAGTGTAGGACGGATCTGGTTTAAGCTAAAGCCATACACACCTATTTGCATATACCCGCCTTTTTTTACGCACTCCCATGGGATATCGCACTTATCATTTTCCAGTGCTTTTTCCTTAACTTCATATCCGCTATTGAAAACAGCAATCTTTGTGTACCCGTCCCATGAATGATCAAATATAAATTCAACATTATATACATTGACAGAGCCCGCCACAATAGTCTCATCCTCGATGATGGTAACATTTACACCATTTACATCGAATTTCATAATGCCGCACCTTCCCCTCATTCAAAAATCCAGCATTTATAGGGCTCATGTGATGTTTTCACTTCAATACCATCATCACCACGAAAAATGATCTCTACTTTACCGCTGTACTCATTAAATGTTACAATATCTGTAGTACCCTCCGCATAGTGTACACCCCCCCAAGTACCAGTATTATTATCGTAGTCATAAAACACAAGACATGCGTTGCCATTATCATAATACAACGACACAAGGTTGCCAACAAAGGGGTACATAACAAAGCCTTGTAATAATATGAGGAATCGCTTTTTCCGTTTTAATTCATCAAGATAAAACCAAGAGCGATCAGGATCAGTTGTAAATTCTATAGCTTCAACCGCCGACCCGCCGTTTCTGCGGGTTATAAATGCCTCTCCCATTATCTCACCACCTTGAGTCTGATTGTAAAGTTACTTGTCGGACAAGTGGGCGCATACAGCGTAATAGAATTCTTCGCTGTCTTTACTCTATCGACACGCGCCCAAGCTTCCTTGAAAAGCTCGTTTGCGTTAAGATCATCACCGAGAAGCACGTCAACGTCAGGAACGTCAGTTTCAAGTACGCCCTCAATCGTGACCGTCTGCATATATCCGCCTTTTTCTGCAACTGACGTCCAATCCGTAATGCTGATATGTACGTCGTCGAAGATTATCGGCTTTGAAGCGAACGTACCTGGATGTGCATCCGCGTCGCTGTTGTGCGCGGCAATTAAACCCGTAACTTCGTCATAACCAATAGTGTTTAACGACGGATTTATTGTAAATGTCAACATGGAAGAATCGGCAACGACTATATGCATTAAAATCGTGAGTTTGCCAGAGATGCCCGCCGAACTGTTTACCTTCTCAGTGTCCGGAGTGTTGCAAATAGCAATTAAATTGCCCTCTCCGTCAAACAACCCTACTTCTCGCACCGTAAAGGTCTCTGTATCGTCAGCGATAATCACTTTGACATCGAACATATTTGGGTTAACGGTATTAATACCAACAGCGGCAATTTCACCTCGCCATCTCTCGTTTTTTAATGAGTTTTGATCTGCGGTGGGCACATAGTATGTTCCGTCGCCATCACCCGCGGCGGCTTGCGTTATATTAAGCTTTTTCCCGTTAAGCAAGCAGTCCGCTATCATTGATGCACCGACAGTAGTTATTACTGTGCTATATTTGTTAGGCATTTTCATCCTCCTAATGGAAATATTTCTATGGTATTATTGTACTCTGACGCACCTGTAAACACAGTTGCATTGCCATAAGACTGTAAGAACGCCGTGAGCATGATCTCCATATTTGCAGGACGTACGGCTAGCAACATATTGAGTATCTCCTTTGCAAGGTTGTCCGCATCAGGTAGCGTGTCATAGTCCAGCTGTACGTCAATGGTATAATCACAAATTGAAACTTCATACCCCATCGGTCCGCAAAGTCCAGAAAGCCACTTTTTAAGCCAAGGAATCGAGTATGGAACGTCTAAATTCCATTTTGCCTTTATGCGCGCCTTTCGTGCGTCGAGGGAATCTGTTCCTTTCGGGAGCAAATGCAGTTCTTGTTCCCAAATACTCACTCCAAGTTCCGTTGCGCTCTCAAGGAATAGGTTGGCAAGCAAAAGAGCGTATGCATCCCACGCGAGTGATAGTTCTGGTTCAACAGCCTTATTTATCTCTCTAAACTCTCGTACATCTCGAAGGACAGGCGGAAGATAGTCAATAAGATTTTTATCCATCGATATTACCTCGTACAGGTATGCTGTCAGCAGGCAACGAAAGGTTAGCCTCTTCGCCGTTTATCTTTGTGCCACTAATATCGGTGATCATTGTGCTGCACGCGGCAAGGATTCTGCTTTCTATTTGGGAAATACGAACAACAAGCTGGTTTGAGTTCGCCCATTCTGTTGCTAGTTCTGAGAAATAATCATCTATAACCTTTTCTATGTAGCTCCGTGATGAGGAAAAATTCCATCCAGCAGCATACGTAAGATTCAGTGTAATATTAACAGCCTCAGCCCCCACACTGCAAACATTTACCACATGCCCTATAGGAGCGAGCCCTAACCCTTCCCCAGCATTTTGCTCGGGGTCAACGATCGTTTGTATCTCGTTGATGAAGGCATCTGATGGCACCGCATTACCGGAAGACATAACTACAAGCTTTACTGTTCCGCCAATTGTCAACAGTTTATTATCTGCAGCTGTGAATACGGAGGTCAACCATGCCGCCACATCGCCTTCCAGTGTCGTTATAATACTTTCATACCATTCCCGCACTACCTCACTTGGAATAAGCGAGGAGGGGGATATACCACCGTTCCAAACAGGATGGACTTTAACTGCACCTACGCCCTTTATTGCAGTCACTTTTTCAACATAATCGGCGATGTTCCCTCCGAATGCTTGTGATTGATAACTATTAAGCAGCCTTTGACGAAGTACTTCGGTATCTTCTTCGTCATCGCCAGGGACAATAAGTTCTACCAGTTCCGCATAAGTCAGACCGTTGATATACTCTATAGGAATCAACCGTCCTGCGTAGCCATTGGCTATGGTCCCCTTTGTCTCGCACTCAACCTTGTAGCTTATACTGTCAATCACGTCGGTAAGTCTTTCTACCGTGACAAAATTGAGATCCTCACAAGAGAATCTCGTCCCAATCGGTATATCTTTATTGAATTCCGCGCGAAAAACAGCAGCGCTAGCAGATTTGATTGGCATATTACGTTCTTCTGCACGTTTTATCAAAAACTCGCGCGGCATTGTGTGTATTGACATTAATGTTAATATAAATTCAAGACCGATATACAGCTGCGCCAGCTCGGCCATTGAAGGCGCGACCCCGTTCATCACCATAGATCCTTCTCGTTTATCAACAGAAGGACTCACTCTCGCGAGCGCGTTCGCGAGTAAAGCTTCATAAGTTTGCCCCTCGAACATATTTATACATCCACCTCCTTTGTGGTCTCTACATCGCCGTATATCGTATGCACTGTAAAGACAACACGTACAGCACTGTTTAAGTTTTCAAAAGCCCACCCGTCAACGCTCTTTATTCTATCGTCCACGAGTAACGCCTCTGTGATACGGCGTTCTATTTCGCTCATAGCATAGTCACGCGGTTTACCGATGAGATCATTAAGCTCGACACCATAGTTGCGAGAATATATCGGGTATTTATATCTCTCAATACTAAGTGCAAGATAGACAGCTTGCAACACAGCATCAGCCTTATCTGTAACCCCTCTAACACAACCGCGCTCGATATCAAGTTTGTAAGTGTGCCCCGGAAGTTTAACATTACTAAATACGGCATCATCTACATCGGCGGCTGATACCGGCAAATAATTTAATTCAGCCATTGGCCGTGTCACCTCACTCTATCCAAAACAATAAATTTCTGCCCGCCATCACAGCGCAAAAGAAAAACTTTTTCACCGGCATTAAGTCCAAGATGTACACGAAAGCGCTTGCGTCCCTCATACTTGTGCGCGTGTTCGTCGTAGGCACCCTCTCCTGCACCGCCGCTTTCTGTTTCCGTAATGTGCTCCACTGTCATTTCGACATCGAAATCGCGTACTGCGCTTGTTAAAACGAGCTGGGCATCCGTAAGAATCAACTTTTGATCCACTCTTATTAGCAATGGACTGACCGATTCAACTTCGCCTAAATAGTAAGCCATGGGTTTTTGTGCCATCACCGCATCCAGCGCGGCGTGCTTAACCGCTTTGATAAGTTTGCTTATATCAAGTGACAAATGTACCACCCCGCAATCCAAGATCCATAAGGTGCTGTCCTTCCTTAAAGCAGTGTTTTACTTGCTCAACTAACAGAAAATTCGATACTATAGTATCGCCTAGATCGAGCATCACCACAAGAGTTGTGCCTCCGCGCACCCGTATATCGCCAAGAGCATCTTTCACCTTAAGTGTTCGGGTTTTGGTATTGTAAAGCTTCAATAGCGCATCGGCCATCGCTTTTGCGTTAGCAGCACTACTAAGCTTTTCATAATATTGCAGTACGCCCCAGCGGTTAATGTTTGCGCCATCCTGTGCTATAAACAGCTGGCGTTTCCCTGCATCACTGTCTTCGTAAACCAACTTGATTCGGTTGTATGTATTGCCGCTTATGCTTGTCTTGTAATCAAAATCACCGACAGTCTCATTATCGAGCACAATACCGAGACGCATGTTTTTAATGTTTTTAAGCGTAAGCTTGCCGGCGAGGTCATAGAGCACATACATTTGTGTTTTGGCAGTCAGGGTCTCATCCAGTGCGGTTTGGATAATATCCATAAGGCTTACATCATCCTCTGTTCTGGACGCGATTTTATAACCCGTGTCTTCGAGAGAACCGACATTTAGTCCGAAGTCTTCAGCAATCATACGCACAACATCAGTAGCAGTCTTGTTACTATATACGTAGGTATCTTTGTTTCGCAGATAAAACAATTGGTCATAAACGGTAACCTTAATAAGCTCTGGTTTACTGCCCACGCGTGACTTATCAAAAACGAACCCAAAAAACGCGAGTGTCCCATCAACAGAAAACCCACACGCGTCACCCTCCTCGAAGCTGAGGCTTTCAGTCTTAACCACCTCAAAAGTAAGCTTACCCGGCTGTCCTTGCCGTTCCCACTTCACTGTCACCCCATCCGCCACGGGTGGATACATACGAGTATCGCCGTGTTGTATATAAAGTTCATATGTCATTTTCTCATACCTCCGGTATAGTAAGCACCTGTCCGACAAGTATGGTGTTGGGATCTGTAAGGATGTTTTTGTTAGCTTCATATATAACGGTGTATTTAGCACCATCGCCATAATACTTTTTCGCTATGCTCCACAGTGTGTCACCCGCTTGTACAGGGTGGGAATCCGCTTTGGGCGCACCAGAGTCGTCGCGTTCAACAGTTATACTTACAGCTTGACCTGACCCGCTCGCAGATCCTACATCGCTTACAGTTATAGTTTTTGTGCTATGATCACGATACTGCTTAAGGGATACCTCTACCGAAAGATCAAGTCCATTTTTTGCATCTTCTTTAATCGTGTAGTCTTCAACGCTAACCTTGATGTCTGTGTTAAATAACAACGCCCCATCCGGCGCGGTTCGAAGCATTTTGAACCGCGTTGTAGCTTTCTCAATTTTTAGTCTCTCAAGTTCATTGAGATAATACTCCGGACGATGTACGCCATCAAGCATAGGGAGTACAAGTGGCAAAGTAATTTCAGTGAGCCCTGGGGCTCTCAGAAAGTTTATATCGCCTTCGTTTAGTAGGGTAAGCGTCTGATTCTTACCTTTTATTTTCGTTGTGAGCTTGGCGGGGGTAGGCATAAGCATCTCCCCCAAGTAGCAATTATATGCCATCGTTATGTACCCCCTCTGATGCCGTAGACAGCGCTTCAACAAAGCCATCTGTGAGTTGAGCTACCACGCCGTCTATATCCATAGAGCTGTCAATGCGGTTTGTCATGCCTGTCATATCGATCTTAACTTCGGCAGTTGTAAATCTGTTTATTGCTTCCTGTTCAGCTATGTCGCGGAGATATGCGAGCTCATCCTGGGTTTTATCGCCGGTGCTTGCAAGCATAGACGTATCTTCTTCTATACCTCCAAGATAATCCGTAACCGCGGTACTATCAAAGATTCCTTCCAGATTTTCACCAGCACTATAGCCTGAATTCCATGCATCCGTATACGCCCAGCGCTCAAGCCCCAACCCTTCAACTGAAAGATCCAAGTTGCTTATAACATCTTGATAATTCTCATTCGGTGCATATTCTGCAACCAGCGCATCCGCTTCGTCTTTTAAGCCATCACGCCAGCCTTGTACGGTATCAGCCATATTGGAACCGAAAACAAAATCAAGAGCCGAGGCAATTTTTTGGAGTGTCGCAAGTACATTGTCGGCCATACCCTGGAACAAATAGATAATCGAGGAAACAGGGTTTGTAAACACATTCCCTATAAAGTTTGCAATCTCGATAAAGGGGTTAATAAGGTAGTTAATTATCCCAAGCACGTATTCAAGCAAGCCAAGAAAACGATTCCAAATGAATGCACCTGCAGCGGCTAGAGCACCAACTATAACACCGGTAGCTGATACACTGGTATTTTGGGCTTTATTTACCGCGTCTATGACAAAGTATATCAGTGCAACAATGGCGACGACAATCAGTATGATCCATGTAAGCGGACAAGCCAAGAGTGCTGCATTAAGCGCCATTTGTGCAACATTATACGCAATAACCGCCGCAGTAATCCCGACTAAGATCGGGCAGATCCAGCTCCAATTAGCTACAAAGAAATCGTACACACCGATTGCTAAATCAAGCATCACACCTAGAGCGTTACTAAGCAGCGTAACCGCGTTCGTAGTGGCGTTAACTGCGCCCTGCACACGATCGTCATTAGCTAAAGCACTTATCTTCTGCAGAAGTGGATCTAGTGCTACAACCGCGCGATTACTTATATTAGTCCACACTTGCGACCACGTCATTGGAATTTGTTCGAGGTTTTTTTCGACATCAGAAGCAGATTCAAATACTGCAGCTTTTATTACATCTGCCGTAAGCATCCCCTCGGATGCCCACTCTTTCATCGTGCCGGTTGCCCCCTTGACCTTAATCATGTAATCTTCGATACTCTTGGCAAGCAGAGGTGCGTTCTCGATTATAGATCTATACTCATCGCCCTGCAAACGCCCTGAACTCATCGCCTGGGTAAGCTGGTACATTGCACTCGCCTGCTCGGTAATAGACGCGCCACCGACGATAAAGTTTTTATTGAGAACCTCGGTGAATTTTATTATTTCGTCCGTTCCACTGAACGCTTCTTTCGCGGTAATTCCGAGCTTTGAAACGGTGGACATGACATCTGTATAATCAGCTCGTGCGCTTTGCGCAGAAGCATAGATCTTTGCCTTGAGATCGTCTACGCTTCCGTCGTCGTCAATAAGCAGATCCAAACGCGCAGTCGAATTAGATATCGTGTCTGACAGTCCGACGAGTTGCTTTACGCTGTTTACGCCAACATAAGCCGTCGCAATGCCCTTGATTTTATTTAGAAAACCGTCTGCGCTACTTGTTCCCGCGCTGATTTTTCGGTTTAATTTATCCTGTTGATCGTTAATATTACGATAATTTGTCTCAATCTCGTTGAGTCGGGCATCTGCTACGCCGAGTTCTGCGCGTATTTTCGAGAAGCTTTGCACGTCGACGGCTTTACCGGATGCACGTTGTACTGCCTCAAGGTTTCCCAGCATAAGCTTCATAGCATTGTTTATGTGACGCAGCACTGGCGTCATACCGTCGTTGAGCGACAGTTTAGTCCTTACACCGGCCATAGGTACCTCCTTCCAGGCAAAGTGATGCGGAGCGAATGCTCCGCATCATCTACGCCTTTTTGTTTTCCGCCTCATAGCGGCGTCCTCTTTTTTCTCTTTATCGATTCTCACATCGATAGCCGCTACTACAAACGCCATCTCGTATGGATCAAGAGCTAAAAATTCGGACGGCTTCCAGCGAAACTTGTGGAGGGCGTAGTAGGCATAGTTTGCCTCTATCTCGCCCTCCAATATTAGTTTTTTGCGTCGTCAACAAGTTCGCCCATATCCTTGAAACCGTTATGCTCCAAGATTACGGATACAAGCCCGTCGAACTCACCAGAGTTAAGCATCACCGATACGAGCTGCTCGGCACCCATTACGCCGTAGCTCTCCTGGAGACCTGCATCGTTGAGGTCAGGATAAACTACGCAACGCGCGGCAAGAGCTGCCTGATACCCGGTGCCGTCGAACTCCTGCGTGTATTGTCCGCGCTTTCCGGTTACGGGTATATTCCTGGTGTGGGTTTTGCGGAGCTTCTGGTTTTCCCCCGCGCTGATGCAACAGATCTCCCACTCGATGGGCTTGCCGTCCTCACCGACAAAACGAGGAGAGGTGACATACTTGCGATTTTCGACCTTTACTGCATTCTGCGCCATAAAGGCGCTAAGTGACTGTGCCATTTAAATATCCTCCCAAAAATTACATATAAGCTGGGTTTTTGTACTTTTCGCCTCTCGTGTAGCTTCCTGCGAAGCCGCTGATCTCCTGCTCGATAAAATCATCCTCGCTACCGGCGAGAGAAAGCAGAACATCGCCATCTAGTACGCAGCCATTATAAGACTTGGTGCTGCGTCCCACCGAGGTCGACGGGTCCTCGTTTGAGGTCTGAATGTCAAATAACGGCATGACACCCGTTTTAATAAAGGTGTCAAGCACGTCGTCAAAAAACTCGGTGCACTTATAGATAGTCATAGTGAAAGAGAGCTCGACGGTCGTAGGCTTCTTGCCCATGATCACCGAGCCCATACGGGGCACATCCTGGTTGGAAATGCTGGCCTTGCCCTCGAAATTCTTGCACATCAGCATTTTGTAGCGTTTCTCGCCCAACTTAACAAAAACCTCCGCAAACTTGGCCACGGGAGCGTCATTGGTGTTCATAACCTTGTTATCCATTTCGGTTGCCTCCTTTACTGAATAATTGTGCTCATATAGAGCTGAATCATCGCATTAATTATGCGAAGGCCCTTAGTGGTAAGCACCACGGCTCCTTTGCTGTTTCCGACATCTACGGAAACCATATCAGGATCGAAGTTCTCGATGGCGCGAATACGTTCAAGTGCCTGGAAGATCTTGATGATATCGTTCCAAAGAGATGCTCTGCCGGAATCATCGTTCGCCACGACGCCTATATAACTCGTATTGAACAGAACCGCCACGTCGTTTGCGATCTGGTCGCAAACTCTGATCGTCTGATTGCTTTGGAATACTTCGCCCTTCTCCTTTGTGAGGGTAACGAGCGTGTTGATGTCCGCAAGCACACGCACTTCGCCGTTTGCATTGTGGAACATAAACTTACCGGCGTTGATAGCCGCCTCAAGCTCCGTCTGGGTGTGGTCCACGTTCACGGTAAGCTCGCCGTCGTACAGCACGTTTGTCATAGATCTGTTGACCGCCGTACCTGCGTGTGCTCCCGTGAGCCAGTAGACGATCATATGCGCGTCCACACCGGGTATATCAGGGTGTGTTACGGTATTCCACGCACCGATTACCCCCTCGTAGTCGGCATCAGACTGCCACGCAATAAGCTGAGACTTGGCGCCGAGCGAATCACGCACGCGCGCATTAAAGTTCTCGTAGAGTGCGACGGTAGTAGTGTCTGCTACCGGGCAGCAAAGAGCGTTATACGAGTAGCTCTCGATCTTGTCGAGGAATGCCTGATGCGATTCGCCGGTTATCTCCGCTGCATTAGCGCCGCCGCTGAGCGGAGTCCCCGCAGTTTCGGCGAGTGTTGCAGTCTTATCGAACACAACAAAGGCGTTATCGGCAAGATCAGCCGCCTTCTCAACATTCTGCGAGTCGAAGCGAGTACCGTCAACGTAAGTACTTACCTCATACAGCGCCTCGTTATCCACGCTCTTGGCAATAACAACGCTGACAGCGTTGCCACGAGTGCCGGGATACTTGGCGGTACCGTATGTATTTGACGCAGCCTTCGCGCCGCTACCTAAACGGTAGCAATAAACCTTTGTGGCGTGACAGAAGATCTCGCGAAGCGCGAGCATCTCGGGAGCTTCGTAGGCGTATCCGAAGATAGTCGTACACTTCTTTTGGAAGTCTTCAGCCGTCACCTCAAATACGGTGTTCTCGGGGCCCCAATTAAGCACAAAAGGCGCCGCCGCAATTCCTCTCTCAGAAAGTTCAGCCGTCGCCTTCGCCGCGCTTATAAAATTGATATACGCACCCGGCATTACCTTGTTCATAGTAACCCAAGTGCCTCCGCCGTATGCCATATTATCTTACCTTACCTTTCATGTATTTTTCGATGAGCGCGTCTACCTGCGCAGTCGTATACGACTTGCCGTCTTCAAGAAGCGCACTCAACACATCTCGTCTGGATGCGTATTTCTCCGAGGCAAGCAACTGCTTTTTAGTGTGAGCAGACGCTGCCTCGGTGTTAGCCTTTGACATAGAATTAAACCTCCTGTATTATTGATAGTGATTCGATTGGTTCGACCTCTTCGGGAACGTACACAAAATGTGGGTAGCGCACTATGCAGTGCAGTACGTCATCGCTTATCGTGCACTCAAATCCCGTACCGTGCACACTGTCACCCTCGGGCGTACTGACAGTACCGAGAATGTACGGCAGTCGCCCGGCAACGTTTAGACACTCCGTGCGGCTGTCCTTCGCGGCAGGGTAGTAGATAACGTCAAACGTTATGCTTCTCTGCGCTCGCGAGCCCATTTGCCCGGTATGAGCGGGAGTAATGGGCAAAACAGTAAAGTCGCCCGGGTTCAAGCCCTGCTTGGCTGCCTCTCCGCGTATCTTGGCAGTCGGGAAGAACCTATGAAGCGCTAACGTTACCGCATCAAACACACTGTTATAGCTTATCTCCGCCACCGCCGAACACCTCCCGTAATTTGTTTTCGAGTTTTTTCTGTAAAATGCCCGGAGCTATCCTCTCGAGATCCTCCTCGGACATTGTGAGCATATACTTTCCTGGTACCCACCCGTTCTTCAGGCGCTTACCTATCGCGGGAACGTAACGCCCGGGCGTCTGCCTGTGGCCGTACTCAACGTACTCGGCGTACAGCACGGGGTTCACGATTTCGATTATGTAATCGTTGCCGCTTTTGGTCACGGCAAGCGACTTTGCATATTCCGCAGCTTGGGCGGCAGACGGTTTTCCGCTGCCGCCTTCTGCTTCTTCGTGTGTTTTAGCTGTCCAACCTCGTCGCAAGGTGCCGCCGTCGTATCCGCCCCAGTACTGCGCAAGCCTTGCGCCTTCCGCAGTGAGAAACGTGCGCTTCTTACCGCTCGCGCCCTCAACCTTTTCGGTTTTTGAGCCCTGCAATTCCGGCTTTGTTCCTACGGGAGTGCGGGGTATAACAAGGGCGAGCAATCTTGCCGCAAGCTCCTTGGAGGCGTCCCGGCAAAAGGTATCGAGATCAGCATCTTCAAGCTTTTGCAGACGTTCATGCAAAGACTTGAGCTGCGAAAAATCACAGCTTCCCCATTTTGCCATTATGCCCATCCTCGAAATAGCTCGAGCGGGATCTCTTGGTGACACGAGTACACGGCGGGTTTACCGCTTCGCTCATAGTCTGCGGTCACACCTTTTTGTACAACCGTGATTTTAGAACCGACAGGGATGTCGAGCTTCGCATCGATAAACAGCTTGATGCTCTGAACGGGGCGCGATGCTCCGTCCGAGCTCTCCGCGCTGTCAACCGTATCAAACGATATTCGGCACGGCTCATCGGTGTAAAGAGCTTTCTCCTCATCTTCTGACCGCCCATTGGCTTCGTTGGTCTTAGGTTCGCGTATAATAACGGTGCACCTCCCGTCCCAAAGACGCTTGATAGCACTGCTGTAGGCGCGCAAATCAATACCGTTTACCATTTGATCCTCCTGTACGCCGCAAAAACACTCGGGGGCGGATTTACGAGATCGTTTATCATTACGTCAAGCTTATCCTCGGGTGTGCTTGTATCCGCAAAATCCACAGACACGTCACCTTCACTGATATTTGTGACCGGCACAGAAAAATCAAAATTTTCTCCGAGCTTTCCTGCGTCTTTAAGGTCACGCAGAAAATATCCAGTTGCCATATCGACGTGCGTATAATACAGCCCGTCGGGTATGTCGGTGCGGTTAATGCTGGCACAGATCTGTTCTGCCGCACGGTTTATAGAATAATCGATAGCGAGCGAATCACTCCCTTTGGCACTGTATCCAAAGATTTCAAGTCTTGCTATAACATCAGATTGCGATATCATCGACCGCACCTCCTTGCTTATTCGTTGTGGGTACCAGTACCGCCCTCGGTAGCAGCCTTGATGATAGCGAGAATATCCTCTGCGCTTGCCGCGTCGCCGATGTCGATCTTATTCTTCTTGGCGTACTTCTTGAGCTGTGCTGCGGTCATACTCTCGAGCGCAACATCTTCTTCGATTTTCTCGACGGTGCAGCCCTGCGCCTTAAGACGCTCTGCTACAGATACGTCGTCCGTTTCGAGAAGCTTTACCGTACGCTTGCCGTCCCAGATGCCGCCATTCTTTGCCTTGGGTGTAATCTTAAACATATCGGCACCTCCGATTATTCAGCCTTGAGGCCGGTGATAGAACCGTGGAGGAATGCAGGACCGTGTGCAAGACCGATCTGACCGTAGATCTGCTTGCGCTCGGAAGCACCTTCCTTGGCGAGATCCTCGAGGAAGAGAACGCCCTTGCCGGGAACGTCCTGGAACACGGGAGCGAGCGCCGCAACGTCCGCGATGAGGATCTTGTCTGCAGGCATAAAGGGATCGTAAGCGACGCCCATCTTGAAGAAATCGTTTTCGAGCTCGGTAATGTTCATACCACCCACGTTGCGGGAAGCCGCCTTGTTGTAGCCGAGCTGCTTCTCGTAAAGCGCGGTAATAGCCTGCTTCTGGTAAGATCCGCAGAGGAGAACCATATTGCCGAATGCAGCGCCGCCGTCTGCCATAGCCTTGTAGAGCGCCTTGAGCAAGTCAAGGGAAAGCTCAGCATCTGCCGCGGCGATAGTAGTGCCGGCGGAGCAAAGCTCAAGCATACCGCGCGTCTTGTTTGCAACGTCTGCGCCGGTGGACTTCTGATAAACACCGTTGATGAACGTGTACTCAACGTCCTGAGCGATCTTTTCGAGTCTGCGCGCTACCTGCCAGTCAAGCTCGTTTGCGGGATTGGGCTGGTTGCCTGCAGTATTAAGGCCCTGAAGCTTGCCACGGTTAGCCTGCTTTGCATAGGTGATCGACACGGTTTCGTGGAAGATCTGAGTCACGTTAGTTTCCTGATTGCGTGCAATCGCACTTGCGGCAGGGGCCTTCTCGGAAGCAGTTTCCGAAATATCAGGCTGCGATGCTGTGGGGAATTCATAGAGTACGCCGGTGGCGAACTCGTCGTTCTCTGTCTTCATGCCGCCGGTAAGACCGCCGATCATAGAGAGAAGAGGGGTTTTGGTGGGGGAGCAAGTGAAAAGCTCGCCCGCGTAGTTGGGCAGATTCCAAGTGTTGCCCGTTCCATTTACGTTTGCCATAGTTTTTTTACCTATCCTTTCACATTAAAAATACGTTGTTTGCCGCGGCTTCTCGCTTAATAGCGACTGCCGCCGCCGTGTCGCCGTTTTTTCTCGCCTCGGCAAGGCGCGTTGCGTAGGTATCTACATCTGCAGGCGGTGTGTTACCGCCGGGATTGCCGGGCTGCATACCCGTGAAGCCGGGCGTTCCGCCGCCCTTGGGGTCCGCAGCATCAAAGAGGTACGCTTCATCAGCCGCAACCTTATCTAAAGCCGCATTGATGTCGCCCTCTCTGTTTTTGGAAGCCTTGAGCGTTTCCAGATCGAGCAGCGCGCGCACTGCCTTGACGTTCTTCGCACCCTTGGCTTTAATTGCCGAATCAACGGTAGAATTGAAATCCATATCGTCAAGCTTCTGCTGATGCTCCGCGTCCTTTGCGGCAAGATCGTTGGTGAGCTTGGTTATTTCACCCTTCAGCTCGTCCACGTTGACGCCCTCGAAGGACTTAAGCGCCTTCTGCGCGTCATCAAGTGACGCTTTGTAAGTGTCACGCGCTGTGCGGATCTTCTCGACCTCGGCAACGGTCTTGTAATTTTCGTTTACAGCCGTGTCGAAGTCAGCCTTTTTATCGGCAGGAATTTCGATGCCGAGCTCCTTCAGGATTTCGTGTATGTTTTTCATCGTGCTATCCTTTCTGCGTGATTTTTATACCGCTTCGCCTGCGGTTGAAGGATTTGCCGCGTAACCCTACGGCTAAGGGAAGGTATAACAAAAGCTCGGCACACTTTCGTGTGTCGAGCTTGGGTTATTGAGTTGTAATTACGCGAGTATAAGCGTTAAAGGAGCATTATTCGATTATATAGGCTCCAACCATAGAAAACGCCCCAATCGGTGTTACCACCAAAGTTTGAATTTCCATAGTTGAAACACCGCCCTGCAGGGCTACTGACTGAAGGAGAAAATGATTTCCGTTATCATCTTTGATTGTTTGACCTATGACGGTGTTCTGTAACTGCCCGTCTATATCGATAGTCAACAAGTCTCTGACCTTCTCTGATTTTAATACTTTTATCATCAGCGTACTCCTTTCAGCAGTTGTTCCAATGCTTTTCGGTCATTTTCTAATATCTTTCTAGTAGTATTGATCTCGGTTTTTGTAAGATTATACGCTTTCGCATTACGCAATATTTTTGTCTTCGCCTCCACCTCGGCACGAGCAATGCTCAGCGGTGTTCCGTCAATCTTTCCGGATCTATATTGACTAGTATGAATTAACTCTTCAAATACAGCGACCCTTGACGGATTCCGCATGAGACAAACAGTGTTAGCGTTTAGCGTGATGCCCTCGGCTCCACGCGAAAGAACATATCTCTCGGAGTCTTCATCGGATAAAATTAAGATCCCAATTGTCTCGGCGCGCTTCTTTATCCGTGAAAATTGCTCTTCCGGCATAGGCTCGCCAATTGAAACACCGTTTATCTCTCGCTTGGTCAATAACATTTTAACATTTTTTGCTCGTTTTGTCAAGGTTTCTTTTGAAACAAATTTGTTTCTCCACTGCTTGTAGGTCGTATCCCTCGACACTGCATAAGCCTTGCCCGTTTCAATATCGCGAGCATATCGTTCACCAACGCCTTCCATATCAGCAAAATACGGTGCGGTACAGCATCGGCACCAAGGGTGAAACGGATTCGCCGTAAGCCCCGGCTGGTATGCGCTCATCGGGAAGACTTTGCCGTCAAGCTCCGAGCATTTATCACACGTTCCGTCGTCAAGCGTTCCGACCACCTGATACTGTTCAACGTCGAGCTCCTTGTAGCAATCTCTCTGACCAATACTCGCAAAATACGAGCTTTCTGTCATAACAAGACGCCCGGCGTTTTCCTTAGCTGTCTTGAACTTTGAAGCAATAGCGGCAATAGCCTTATCGGGCGTTGCGCTGCCTGTAACAAGTAAGCGTGTAAGCTCCTGCTGAATAGTGTCAACGAGCTTGTTTCTATCGCTCCATATTCGTGAGGAGAAGGTCTGCCCATCAGCCGTCCACGGTTTTGCGAGCATTTTGTCAAGCATAGCGTCGTCCACCGCCTCAAAAGAATAACCCGCGCCGAATCCGCGCTGTATCTCGAAGGCTGTGTGATAATAGCTGTGCGTATAGGCGTGCTTTGCCGCATTAGCTGTAGCTGTCGTACGCGCCTTGGAAACAAGTTCCGCACGGTGCTGCAATTGGAGCTTGAGTGCTTCGTATTTGCTGATGTGGTGCCTGGCAGAAGCGTTTTCAAGCTGCTTTGCCCACTCACCCGAAATGGCGTTCTCCTCGCCCTTCTTTATGTATTCGCCGACGGTCCATTTGAACTCCTCAAGCTCATCGGCCACAAGAAGCTTGCGCGCACCTGCGTATGATACGTTGTTATTTGCGGCAAGGCGCTGATACCACGCGCGAATCAGCGTATCGCAGTCAGCAATAGCCGCCTCGCATACGCGCTCAACCTCTTGCACGCTTTTATAGGTATCGTTAAGAATAGTCTCCTCGACTATCTTAAGCCGACGTGCCCAATAGTCTGCGTTATTCATCTACGTTACCGCCGCCGTTATTCTGCCCACCGTTCTGTGCGCCACCGTTATTCTCAAACGCCGCACGGTAAGCGTCCACTTCAGCTGCCGCCTTTTCCTTTTCGGAATTGATCCGCTCGAGTTCTTTCTCTGGATCATCCACCCAAGGATGCTGTTTGACAATGGTCTCGTCGCTGAGTATACCCGCGGATTTTCCGCAATTCTCAATCGCCTCGGTTTCGTTGACAAGTATGTCACGGTTAAATACGACCGCTACGTCAGCGTTTTCGAAATTGCCGACGTTGGTGTTTGCCAAATGCACGTTAACGAACCACAGAAGCTCCTCGAAAGCGGCTTGGAATTCCGTTTCCATTCCGTTAGCGTCGAGATCAATGTCAGAATACATCGACCTGATGTTCATCTGATTAGGAGTGCCGTTCATTCGCTCGTCCTTCGCGTCGTATCCGCGCGCGTTCTCGATGATCGCCTTTTTAAGCAGCTCGATAACGGTTTTGTAGTTGTCGACGTTAAGCTCGATCTCAAGCTTGTCAACCGCGCCGTCGGAGCCCTCAAAGCTGCGAACCTTAACAGCGCCGTATGTGGCAAGATTACGGCGGAACTCGCCGAGATCTTCACCGTCGTAATTGTGGATAACGAGTACGGTGTTTCGGACGTCTTCCTCCATAGCGTTCACGCCGTTTGAAAGCATGAGGTTGAGTGCATCCTGTAAGCACTTTACTCGACGCAGTAGCGGCTGCTCGCGATGATTAGCCTTGAAGCACACGAGCGGTAAGCGGTCCCAGTTATACCCGATCTGTTCACCTGTTTCGCCATCGGTAGCGGTGATATACGGACCGGACGGCGCATCATTATCAAATACGAGCGATCCGCCGTCCCATATAAAGCGGTCTATACCGCCGCCGTGCAATATTTCTGCCTTATAGACGATATTCTCATTGCCCGATGCATCGTATACATACGCAGAGAAAAGATGCACAGCGCAGTCGAGCTCATCATGCTCGGTATCCGCCCAAAACGGAAGCACTTCGTGCGCCGGGAAAAGCGCAAACGAAAGCTCGTCCTTGGTTTTGTAGTACGGGAATACCCACACTTTGCCGCCCGTGAGTGCACGTTCAGCAGCTATGCGGATCTTGCGACGAACCTTGTAGGTAAATATCTTGTTAAGCGCCTCGGCATAGGCCTTGTTCTCCGTATCAAATATAAACGGCCGACCGCAAAGGTAATTCGCCTTCTGATCGACCATTTTAGCGTATTGATTATCTACGATGCGGTTATTGGGGAGGTTTTCAACCTGCTTCAACGTGCCACCTTCACCTATGACGGTACGTTTGCGTTTTAATATATCGTGGTTGCCGTCGTAATACTCGTCGCCTGCGATCTGCCCTTGCCGTTCAGAAGAACTAAACCAAGCTTTTATCTCGTGCTCGAGAAATTCCTTATCGGTCATTCCCGGAGTTATATACGCGGCAATCTTGCCAACAAGCAGCAAGCTCGTGGGCTTATCATAAAAATTCAAAGTTTTCACGGCTTACGCCTCCTTGCTTTAATCGAAACTGTAGTGTGAGCCGTTATTTATACGTTCAGCAATACCGGTAGTGGCATCAGGCGCATCGTCGTGTGCATTTTTGCCCTCGCGTTGGTATCGGCTCATCGCCTCGTAATATTCCGGCCATCGGTCTTTCCAATTGACCGGATAATATATGTGGTCCATAACCCATGTGGCATTTGAAAGTATGCGTGCTTCTTTGTTTTTACCTTGGTAAAAAGATTCTATGTGACAGCGATTAGATCCCAGCGCATCAAGATGCCGTGTCACAGAACGTGCAAAGCCTCTGCCGCCGTTATTACTCTCAATGTCAGCCCAGCCAATGTTGCCTTCTTTAAGCATTTTCGCGGTTTGCGGCTCTGTTACCTCCATCGGTGCCTTTGTGTAAAGCACGTCAAGTACATACGCCTCTTTGTTGTAAACGCCGTAGCTTATGCTGCAAAGGTAATCATCGCCGGTGTCGGCTGTATCTGTATAGTTTTTGATCGCTGTAAACAGTAAATGCCCGCTCTCATCGACCGGAAGCTTGTCATAGGTCTTAAAGCTGCTATACAAACGTCCTTTGATGTCGATGGGCTCCTGCTGGTAGTTTGCGGATGCAATATCATCACCCATAGCCCGTATTTTTGACTTATAGGAGCGCAGGGATAATATCTGCGGGCACAGCATCGCGCCGTCGTCTTGAAGAGCCTTGTACGATATATGTCGTACCTTGGCGCCTGCCTGCGTATAAAAA
Source organism: Candidatus Flemingiibacterium sp. (assembly GCA_045586505.1). Taxonomy (GTDB): domain Bacteria; phylum Bacillota; class Clostridia; order Oscillospirales; family CAG-272; genus Flemingiibacterium. The sequence continues at coordinate 32,412 of JAZNAL010000035.1, forward strand.
TCTAATGCGCGCCCGGCAAGGTCTAAACTGTGCCAGCGCGTCATTATTATTATAATTTTGCCGCCCTCTTCGAGTCTGGAGAGCATTGTATTGGTGAACCAATCCCAGTGCTTCTCGAGAGTGTCAGCATTATTGGCCTCAAGGGCTGATTTTATAAGGTCATCGATGATAAGGATCGATGCACCAAAGCCGGTGGCGGTACCGGTTGGAGACGTAGCGAGATAGTTATTATATCCACCCTCGAGGCTCCACAAATTCATCGCACCGTCGCCTTGTTTGATCTTGACGCCCGGGAAGACGTCAGAATATACAACACGATCCTCGTCCGCCTTTTCTTCAGCTATGGTGTTGCGTACACCTTTGGCAAAGCTGGTAGAAAGTGTTTCGTTGTACGAGCCGGTCATTATCTTTTCAGTTTGATTCTGACCGAGGATCCATTCAACAAAGCATTGAGCTGTACGGCTCTTGCCGTGTCGGGGTGGCATATTGACAATAAGCACCTCGTCATCACTTTGGTAAAAGTCTTGCATCTCGTGGCAAAAATCAATTAAGAATTGCCGGTCCTTTTTATAAAAGTTTGGAGCTTTAAGATTGCAGTATCTCCAAAAGTCGCGTTTTGCGAGTTCTATTTTAGCGCCTAGCTTAATCGTTGCACTCAATCACTATCACCGGCATCCGCCAATTTAATAAGCTGATCAGTGGTTAACTCGGCAAAGGGGTTATTTTTAACCTCTCCGGAAAGCTCCATACTTTGTTTGTCACGCCACAGATCGGGGCGTCGGTTTTTAAGCCAGAAGATTATCGCTGCCGTTTCAGGGGGAGTATAGATCTCCTCTTCAGCATACTCGATGCGCTCTGTCTCTTTTATTCGTTTGCCGTCTTCGTATAAAACCTCTTTAACCTTTATCGGTTTCAAGACTGTTTCCTTGCTACCAAGTGCTTTTTTCAGCAGAGCATTCTCAACCTCTACGTCAACGACTTCCTTACCCCTTTTTAGGGCCTGCGAAATCTGCGGATACTTTTGTTTCCACTCATACAAAGTACGGACACCGATCTCCATTTTTTTAGCAATTTGCTCATCCGTCAAGCCGTCTCTTGCCCAGGCCTCAAGCAACAGTAAGCCGTCCGGCTCAAGCCACTTTTCATATTTACCTCTTGCCATACGGCTCACCTCACTTCCTTTACATTAATCGCCGCTGCCCCCACCAACTGCAATGATGCGGCGTTACTTTCCCTTTACCCTCGCATATGGGAGAAGCAACCCATATGTTAAAACAAAATCGAGAGATACATCACTTACACATCTCTCGATGATACTATTATAACATAACAATGGTAACAAAAGTAACAAGTTTTATTTTTTCACTTTTCAAGGTATCGATAACATATCATTTTTACACTCGCAGTTGTATTACATCCCCCAACCCGATGTGCAACCTGCGTCCATGATAGATTGTCAATAAACCTGTATGTAAAAATCTGTCGTGTTAAGCTGTCGGAAATATCAGCAATATACCTCTCGATTTTTACACGTTCATTCATACACCGATCAAGCTTTGCTGCTATAATCCTTTCAAGCTCGGCGATCTCAACACTGTATCGGCTGACCTTATCTCTAGAAGCGCTTTCGACCGGCATTCCCGAAAGATTGGGAGAGGATGCTGCATAAGCCTTATCTCGTAACAGCGCTAATCTTCTGCGATCATTTGCTATTTCACGATTCAAGTGATATAGCTGTGATAATTCTTTGGGTGTCATATATTACCCTCCTCCACCTCTGATAGCTTGACTTGATTCACGCTGTTTGTCATCACACTGTGCAGCACCGCCGTGTGCGTCCACTGCCCGTTGCCGTCGCAACCGAGCATATAGCGGTAAGGGTAATACCTCATACCGCCACAGGTCACAATGTCGCCCTCCTGAAGCCCACAGGCGTCGCATTGAACGTCCTGACATAGCTCCCTAAGCGTCATTCTACCTCCTCCTTTACTTTCTTAATTCGTGCTTTTAGTACATTCATCACATTTTCGTGGGTGCTCTCACGGTCCTGCACCGCTGCAAGCACATCCTCATCAACGCAACCCTGTACAACAAGGTAATGCACAAAAACCTTGTCATAGGTGGAACCCTGCCGCCACAAACGGCACTTGCCCTGGTCATTAAGCTCAAAGCTCCAATTTGGTGTAAACCAGATTATGTGCCGGCCACCTGCTTGCAGGTTGAGGCCATAGGCACAGCTGGCAGGATGCACCAGTAACACATCAATGTTGCCGGCGTTCCAATCATCCTCATCGTTGGTGTCTTTATATACACGCACCCGCAGCTTGGTTTTGGCCAAGGCCTCAAGGATGCGCTCCTTATCGTGTTGAAAGCCATAAAAGGTGATACAATGCTCACCGTTAAGCTGTTCCAGCAATTCCATATACGCATCAAGTTTGCAATCGTGGAGGTGCACGGTGTTTTTGTCATCGTCATAAATGGCACCGGCACAAAACTGTAACAGTTTGCCGGTAAGTACACCGGCGGTGTTGGCCGTGATAACCTCCTCATTTACCTCAAGCAATAGATCACGCTCAAATTGGTTGTAGGCTTTAAGGGCTTTATCATCAAGCACAACAGGGATCTCGTGGTCAATGCACGCAGGCAGCTCCAGGTAGTCCTCGGCTTTCATACTGATGCAGATATCACTTATCGCATTAAGTACAGCGGCCTCGGCACCGTCCTTCGCCTTATACTCCGTGAAATGTCCGCCGTGTGTATTGCAATCAAAATACATTTGGCGGTACTGCGTAATGGTCTTACCCAGTCTTGCACCCTCATCCAGCAAATAGATCTGCGCCCAAAGGTCCTCAATACCTTTGGAGGATGGCGTGCCGGTAAGCAGCACAACCTTACGCATAAAGCGGCGTACCAGCTTTAAGGCCTTAAAGCGTTTGCTTTTGCTGCTCTTAAAGCTCGTGCTTTCATCAAGCACCACCATATCAAACGGCCACGCCTGTTTGTAATAGTCAACCAGCCAGGGGATATTTTCACGGTTTATAACATACACATCCGCAGGGGTGTTGAGTGCCTTAATGCGCTTGGTAGCACTCCCCAGAACCGTTACCACACGGAGGTGTTGCAGGTGATCCCACTTGCTTGCCTCTTTGCTCCAGGTACCCTCTGCCACCTTTTTGGGTGCTACAACTAAAGCCTTACGCACGCTCCAGCGGTAGTACCGCAATATGTTTATGGCTGAAAGTGTTATTGAGGTTTTGCCAAGGCCGGGCCGTAAAAACAACCCAACCGCCGGATCCTCAACAATACGCTGGATGCAATAGGCTTGGTAATTATGCGGTTTATATTCCATTGCTCATTACCTCCCTTACAAAGGCATCCACCTTATCCTTGGTGTCTAACCTTAAAACGGTAAAGCCTAAACCCTTAATAAGCCCGCATACCCATTCTTGAAGCTTCCGAAGCTTTTTGCCCGGTGCCTTTGTCTCCACAAAGTAGACGCGCCCCATCGGTACCAATATAATACGATCAGGCACCCCATTGAATCCCGGACTCACAAACTTTAAGGCAAGACCACACAATTCGTCTTTAACTTTTTTGCAAAGATATTTTTCGATTTCTCTCTCAATCATATTTACTCCCTCGCGCGTACACGCGCGTGTGATACACATACATCAGGCGGTTTGAGCGTTTATTTACTCTCTAACCCTCTATTTTTAATAGTTAATAGTAAAAAATGTAAGAATGTTAGAAAACTATAAAAAAGCCTTATTTTATGCAGTTTTGCGGTCTAACATTTCCTCTAACAATCGCATTTTTAATTGTTAGAATGTTTCTAACATTTTTACATCAAAAACAAATTGTTAGAGGGAATTGTTAGATGCCTTTATGTACAAAGCCTCTTTGCGTGCCGTAGGGGCCAAAGTGCAGGGTGCCGGCTGATTTTTTCCAGCCTTTTACTGCTGTAATAATCGCATTAAGCTCCCTGGTGTCGGAATTTTTTATGTCCCTTGCAAGTCCGCCGAAAGCTTCGCACCATATCTCAAGGGCGCATACACGATCACGGGGTACCAGGGTAACATTGCCCTGCACACCACCTGCCCAGAACATACGCCGCTTATCAAGAGACCATTTGCTCCAATCATCGGGCACCTGTCGATCCATAAACTCACGCACGATGCCCTCACGGCTGGATGCCTCACGGTGTTCCTCCTGCTTGGCCTTTGCATCCTCTTCGAGATCTCCGCTAAGGTACAGCGCTTCACCAAGCTGCCAGCGCATCACGGCTTCAGCCCATATCTGATCCACTTCCCCGTCGAGATCTCGCCATACGTTTTTCGTACAGCGACGTTCTCCGGTGTCTACCGGCCAAAAGCGGCGGTTACCTGTTTGATCCTGCAGATACTCCATTTCGTTGCACGTTCCGAAGAATACGCAGCACCGTGGTAGCTCCTTCACGTTGCGACCGTAAGCCGCACGGTAGCGGTCTACTCGAAGGCTGAGGAACTGCTTTATTCGGGCGATGTCCGTGCGTTTGAATGCATCAAGCTCGGCAACCTCTACCAACCAGACACCTTGAAGCAGCTCACTTGCCTCTTTTCCCTCAAACGTGCGTATGCTGTCATTAAACCACCCACGGCTCATTTTATCAAGCAGCGTACTTTTGCCGAGGCCCTGCGGTCCCGTAAGAATCACCATATTATCAAACTTGCACCCGGGAGTCATAGCACGCGCTACAGCAGCCACGAAAGCCTTACGGGTAACAGCGCGGTTGTAGGCGGTGTCATCCGCTCCGAGGTAGTCGATAAAAAGCGTATCGAGGCGCGGCGTTCCGTCCCACTTTCCTTTCAGATCTCCGAGGTAATTCTGGATCTCGTTAAAGGCAAAGCGATTAGAGTGCAGAGAAAGTGCGCCATCGATTTTTCCGTTCCCGGTGATCCTGTATACTTTTTCGAGATACCAATACAAGCCCTGGTTATCGTTATCGTCCCACAGGCGGCGCTTGGTGCGCTGGTCCCACGGCAAAGCACCAAGCACTTCGCCGCGATTAGCAAATTGATTGAGTGCAAACTTGCCTTTGAGCATCGGATCGTGCTCCAGAATAATTAGCACGTTGTTTATTGTTCCCTTTATCGCACCTGTCTGGGAGCTCACTTCAAGCAGAGCCATCCAGTTGGCAGGATCGTCCGTATTATCAGGGCCAACGCCTTCAAAATCCTTGGCCGCACTCTCGTAACGCTCCTGCGCCATGAGTCCCGCGACGTCGGCAAGACCGGTCGCGAACTCGCACATAGCAGAATAAGAAGGTAAGCGGTTGACAGGCGTGCCTGTCTGAGCTTCGTCGTCCTTATCGCCAAACTTATGAAGGCGTACCATATCGAAGGCATTCACAAGACGCCCACTGCACGGATCCGTCGCGTGATGGCTGTATAGGAATTTGCCACCTTCATACAGTACAGCACCGCCTGTGGTAGATCCTCCGACGTACGTATATCTTCCGGGCATCGTGTCTACCTCTTCGTATATGCCGGGTATCAGCTCATCCATAGCACGGTGTATGTCGTATGTACGGCAAAACGCGCCCACGACGCCCGTTTTTGCCTCTGGATTGCCCTGTTTAACGGAAAGCTTCGTGAACGTCTGCTGACCGGGCAAAGCGGGCCACGAGGTCATATCGTGCCAATCAGCGTATGTAGCAAGAAGACCGTCTGCAGACAACATAGGCTTGTCCGCGTAAAGGTAAACGTACTGACTATCAGAGCAGCAGCTCGGCCAGTACATCAGGCGGCTTACTTCAAACGTAGTAGGATCCGCAAACTCGAGACCTATGTATTCGCCCATTTTACGCGCGACGGGCTCGTATTCCTCCGCAGATACCGTTCTGTCAAGAGGAAACAGCACACGAAGGCGCGGCGCAGCAGGCTGGTGCTTACGGGTACTGTACACACAGTACCCGCAGCCGAGTGCTTCAACGCGGCGCAGCACGTCATCCGTGCCGCCTGCGGGAATATTGTCAAGGTCGAGCGTGATTATATCACGCCCGACTACGTTGTTGGCTTTACGGCGTGAACCGTTAAGGGTACCGCCCATAAAGCCGCCAATATCCTTGAGCTCATCCTGTTGGGCCTTTTTTAGGCTCATATATTCCGCCAGAGTCTCGGTGCCTCTGGCGGGTGTCTTAAGCTTGTCCCACAGCTCTGAAACAAGCAGCGTCTGCGCAGACCACAGCGTGGAACGTCTGTTGGTTCCTGCTGATATATTTATTTTTCTATCATATTGCATCGTTATTACTCCTTGCCGTCCACCCAGGGGGGGGGGCTGTGTTTTAATCTTTCTTAAAGAATTCGCCAACCCAACCCTCCGCACCAAGCGGAAGATCCGGGGCCCAGGGTATAGGCTGTGCAATGATCTTAACCACATCCTCCAGGGTGGCGGCATTGGGGTTGCAATCAATAACAACCTCATCGTGTATGTGGAATATAACGGGCAGGCCCACAGCCTCAAGGTGCTCAATGGCCTGTGCCAGACAATCACGGGCAATGGCTTGCACACAGTTCTCCACGAGTTTACCGCCGTAGGTTTCTATGCGTTTCCATTTCTTTGTGGTCTGGTCCATACCCATATACGATATTGACGGGTTGCCCCATTGGTTTTGGCCAATTTGGGGCTCAACGTAATAGAGCTTACGCCCGGAGGGTAGCGTTATGGTCATACAATCGGTGCCTTGCTCGTAGTTAAACTCACGGGCAATAACCACATTGTTTACGCCAACGGCTCCACCTTGGGTGATAATCTGCGCGGCGGCGGCATCCATTTTGTACCACAGATCCCTTATGCGCCGGTTGGCCTCACGCCAACGGGTAACAATATCCGGCAGATCCTCCTCCGGGATGCCCATATCAAGAGCACCCATATTGATAAGTGCACCGGTACTGCCTTGGTAGCCGAGTGCAAGCTCTGCAACCTTGCCCTTTTGTCGGAGGGCATATTCGGGGTTGCCCTTTTTGATAAGCTCAAGGGGCACGCCAAACATTTGGGATGCAGATGCCTCATATATTTTGCCGTGGGTGCGGAAAACCTCAAGGCGCCACTCCTCACCGGCAAGCCACGATATAACACGGGCCTCAATGGCTGAAAAGTCAGCATCAATGAGTATGTGCCCAGGCGGTGCTATAAAGGCTGTGCGTATAAGCTGGCTTAATGTGTCTGGGATGCTGCCGTAAATGGCCTTGAGGGCGTTAAGGTTTCGGCTTTTTACCAATTCACGGGCAAGCTCCAGGGGCTCCGTATAGGTACGGGGTAGGTTTTGCACCTGCACCAAACGGCCTGCCCATCTGCCGGTGCGGTTGGCTCCATAGAATTGTAAAAGCCCACGCACCCGCCCATCGGGGCACACAGCCGCCATAATGGCATCATATTTTTTGTTAGAGGTTTTACCAAGCTCCTGCCGGATCTCAAGCATACGCAGCACCTGGGGGCTGTTATCGTCTTTTTCCATAAGGTCCGCAACGGTTGCCTTATTTACGCTGCCTATTTCCTCACCGGTTTCCTCCTCAAGCCAAGCAGCAAGCTGCTTTACGCTGTTGGGGTTGTTCAGCCCGGATATTTGCATTGCCTCCCGTACAAGGCTCTGCCGGACCGTGGCACCCAGCTCCAGGGCACCCTCAACCATCGGTATATCAACCGCCACGCCTCGGCTGTTGATAATGAGATCCGTTTCCCATTCCTTTTGCAGCCACTCCGGTACCGGCACGGCGGCAAGGCGGTTTTCAATTTCCATTTCGGTAACTACATCACCGATGTTGTACTCTTTGAAAAGCTGCCAACGGTCCGGAGCGTGGTGTGCATAGTTACGGGTACGCCCGCCATTTGCCTTTGAGGGGGCACAGGGCACGCAGAAATAGCGTATAAGGGCTTTACCCGTATTGAGCTTGCGTTTATCCTCCGGCAAGCCCAAAGCGGCACCAGCGGCCGCCAGGCTTGCAGGATAGCCCGCATATAAAGCGTGGAACATTGTGCAGCGCCATTGCTCCGGTGGGAGCTGCCTGCCAATATACTTTGACAGACAGCCCCACTCAAAAGCGGCGTTATGTGCGTGCTTTATATAATCGGGGGATGTTAGGGCGTTAGCCACCCAAAATGGGAGGGTTTCACCGGCGGCAAAGTCCACGCACACCGGCTCCGCACCGTCAAGGGAATATGCAAAAAGCAGGATCTCAAAATCGGGGCTGGCTATGTACCGATGGGCACCGGCCTTTTTAATATCAATACTTGAAAATGTTTCAAGGTCAATGCTCAAGTGGTGCATATCTTACCCCCCCCGTTACCAGGGCTGGCCGGTGATGGGGTTGACTTTTGAGCCGCCCTGCTGGGGTGCCGCAGGCTGTGCGTATTGTGCGGGCTGCTGATACGCAGGAGCTGCGGGTGCATAGGTAGGTGCCGCAGGGTTAGCGGGTGCCACCTGGGCTGCATAATTGGGCTGTGCACCGTAAGCGGGTGCGGTGCCGTATGCAGGAGCCGCCGCAGGCATACTGTTAAAGTCTGCAAAATCGCTGGCAGCGGATGCACCACCGGAAAGGGGCTCACCATCCCTGGTTTTCATAACATTACCGAGGCCACAGCCAACGCCCTTGCTGCCTGCCGTATCGTAGGCAAAAAAGTTAAGGGTTACACGGGCATACATACCGCTGTAAATATCGTTGGGGGCAAGCTCACAGTTGACATTATCAATGCCAACCACCTGGGGCTTGTTCTTGGTGGATGCGGTAATTACCCAGCAGCCTTTGCACTCCTCACCGAAAGGCAAGCCGGAGGGGCGTAAACCATCGCCATCGTGCACAATAACCTTGGGCTGGGGATGTGCGCCGCCCCACTTTTTGCTTACGCCCTCCTCATACGCCGCACGGATGGAGTTATCAATATCCATCTTGGTGGCGTTATCGCTCTTGGGAATAAGCAGCGTTACGCTGTATTTAGGCTCACCGCCCTGCTGTGCGGCTCTGGGTGTGATGAGGTTGACATAGGAAAGGCGTACCTCACCGGTTAATACTTTGGTTGCAATATTCTGATACATAACTGATCTCCTTTGATATAAATTTCATTAGGTACATTGGTTGTTTTGGGTTTCCATAAATTGCTTAATGCCTGTGTGTACCAGGCCGAGGTATTCAGCAACCTGCTTGGCGGTTTCATACGGCACCTCTTTGGTGGGATCCGCATACTCACCAACAATATTGCTGATAGCCTCGTGCAGGTTTCTTGCTGCTTTCATAATGTGCAGGCCAACCTTACGCTCCTCCGGCATATCGCTCTTAAGCATAAGCTCAAGCAGAAAATCACAGGCGGCATTTTCTGCCTCTGCCTTTTTGCGGGCCTCACTCATACGGGGGGGGATGTTCTCATTGAAACGCATAATTTTATGCCTCCTTGGTTATTTTGCGGCGGCCTCAAAGGCAGCCAAAATTTTTACATATTTTTCGTGCTTGGCTTTTGCACGCTTTACAGCGACAAGCAGCTTTTTGTTGGCACGCTCACTGGCTTGCTTTTCACGGCATTTAAGCTCATACCTGTATTTGGTATCTACAAAGCCGTTGGTATAGTCAACGCCCGCATGGTGCCAAGCTGCTTTTGTTTCTGCAACCTTGGCGGGCAGGTACCCGCCAAGGGCTGCAATGGTTTCCGTGTTACGGTCCGGCTCCTGGAAAACATAACGGAATAATTTACGGATGTTTGCCAGGGTGCTGTTATCGAAAAACGGATCCGGGTTGATCTGCATAACACAACGCTCTACAAGCACGGTAAGCTGTGTGTTATCCATTGTTTGCCACCTCCGCAAAATCGGCAGCGGCAGGACTGTAAGGCTCTCGTTTGTCGGTCATAGGTGCAAGAGTGGGCTTGCCCAAAGGCTTAACCACATAGGCACCCAATTTGGCTGCAAATTCAGCCTTGCCCATAAGTTTCTCAAGCTCGGTAAGGGTTTTGGGCTTACGCTCATAAACAAGGGCCTCATCGTACCCGGCAGCGATAACAGCCGCAACGGCTGCATCCGTGTCCGTAAATGTACGGTTGCTCCTGCCTGCTACCGCTTTCCATCCGGGGATGGTACCTCCGTTAAGCAGGGCGTTGAGTGCGTACTCCTCAAGATCCTTATACCAGGCCACGAGCTCCTTACCCCTTATAAGCAGATCACCGATCTCCTCATCCGTAAGCACTCCCTGGCCAAAGAGGGGCGGCTTTTCACCGTTCTGCGGTACGCAGTCCTTAAACTCCTCAAGGGCTGTGTTAATGGCAACACGGGCTTTGCATTGTGCCTTGCCTCTGCAAAAACGGCAATGCTCACCGGGGCAAAATTCACCGAGCCCCATATACGCCTTGGCGGCAGCAGGCTTGATGCTTTCACCCCACGCACGCAGCTCCTCAACGGTTATGGTTTCGGTGCTGGGCTCATCCTGGATGCGGGGCTGGTCAATGGTCATACACACATTTTTAATGGTGTTACCGTAAATGGAGGCGTAGCGTTTCAAAGCACCGAGGGCGTAAAGCCTCATTTGTGCGTTGCCCTCTGCCGATACAGGCACGCCTTTGCCGTGCTTATAGTCAGTAATGTTGAGGGTATCGCCGCCAATCATAATGCAATCGCAGGTACCAAAGCCCTCCGGTACATAGTCGGCAAAATCAACCTGCACCTCAACAGCCACATAGGGCGTGCTGTTGTAGGTCATAGCCTTTTCGGTAAGGTGCTCAACATACAGATCCGATGTTTTATCCATTTCATCGGTGTACAGCGGATCCTTTTTGAGCTTGTTAAGGCGGGTGGTGTAAGTACGGGGTGTAAGCTGTGTGGTAAATTTCTTAATTACCTTGAGCTCACATATAGCGTGGGCAAGTCGGCCCTCCTCTGCGTATTCCGAGGTTTTTTCCGGGAATTGCTCCTCAAATCGAGGGGCGGCTGTGCAATGCAGCCAGCGTGAGGCAGAGGATGCAGACAGCAGAGCGTGTTTTTCCGGTGTCGGCATAATCTTACCCCCCCCCTTAAATCTGTGCGCCAAGGGCTCTCAAATCGTTTGCAAAGTTACCGTACTGTGCGGGATCCAAAGCGGTAAGAGCCTCAACCTGGTACTTACCAAGCAAGTTGCAAAGTGCATCCATCTTGCCTGCATCTACAAGTGCCGTGCCGGCTCTTGCAATCATTTCCAGGGTGTAAGTAGGTGCCCCGGTGGGTACTGCGGGTGCAACGGGAACATTAGCCACAGGTGCCACGGTCTGGGCAGGTGTCGCACTCAAAGGTGCACCAGTTGCCTGCATAGGGTTTACGGGTGCCTGTGCCTGCTGTGCGGCAACCTTTGCCTCGGTCTGCTTTTCCACCTTTGCGGGCTTTTCAGCGGGTACGGTATTGCCGTTAGCAAGTGCCACGGCAAGGTTGTTGATTGCTTCGGAAAGCTCCGGAGCTGTGATTTTGATTTCTAACATTTTCGTTAGCCTCCTTGTTTATATTATTTTTAATTTTTTGACAATCGCATTTTTCGCCGGGGTCTAAATTCGCTCCGCAGTCAGGGCAGGTGTGATAGAATGCCATGTTATCCCCCCCTCTTATACACAACATGCCCTTCGATATCTTTAGCAATGATAACTGTACCAAGCAGCTCTGCGGCGGCAAATGTATAATCCCTATTACTGTCGAGATATCGAGTACCGACAATTATATCGTCGCCGACTTCGCGAACTTCTTTGATGTATGAATTTATAGTTCCGGGTGACCTTGTGCAATGTACAAGGTCACCAATTTTCGGAGTCAGCGCTCGATCCACCACGACGTATGCGGGATTTGGAATACCTCGAGCTTCCAAACAGTCACCATATGTACGGTATGTGCGAGGACAACTCTCACCGCATGTTTTAGACGGTCTTATTGTCATTTTCATCCTCCGCTTCATCCTCCGCGAAAACGCTCAAATCCCCAAATGTTTGGGAATTTGCGCCACCTGACACATTTGATATCGCTTCCTTGCGCATATCCTGTCTTGCAAGCTTGTACCCACTGGTAATACCGTAATAAAGCATCTCAATTCCCCATGTGTCGAGTGTTTCATCCTCGGGAGCAGGTGCTGCTCGTTCATATTGCGGATCATTTATTACTTTCACTGCCGCGTGGTATATTGCTTCGAGTCCGGAGTAAGCCTGCGGGCGTATTTCCTTTAAAGTCTGTATTTTTTTATTGGTAGTTCGATGTTTCTTCATGTTGAGTTTATTTATCCTCCTATTTTTTTATAAAACACTTGCAAAAGTGTAATCTTTGTAGTATAATATTGGTAACGTACAGGTAATCTTTCGCGCGAAAGATTCACTTTGCCGCATTTGATGTGCCAGCATCACGTGCGGCTTTTCTTTTTGCGTGCCGACGACGCAAGCCGTAATTGTATGCCGCTCCGAGAACGGAGTCAGCCGACCGCCCAAGCTTCGCCGCTATCTCTTTGGCAAGGTAACCCTCTCGCCACATCTGAGTAAGGATAGCTTTCTCCTCGTATGTCCAATGCCTCACGGTGCCCTTTGGAACGTAGTACGATTTCGGACGTCTTCGCGCTGTCGCTTCCTCTATGGTCTGTCCATCGAGAATGCGCCGTATCACCTTTGGCGTTACACCGTTGATTTCCGCCAGGACCTGTACCTGCGCCCCCGGGTTCTTCGCAAGTCTGTGATCACGTCGGATCTCTTCCTCAGTCATCTGCATCCTATAAACACCACCGTTCCGTGCCGCACTTCCATATCGGTGAACTCCGGCTCGTCCAACTCTGACATGAGAGCTGACATCTTGCGCAGGTCCTTGTGCAGTTGATTGTTCTCGTTAAGCAGATCGCGCATAAAGCGCTCCTCCGCTGTTTTTTTGCTTACTTCCATGTCAACCTCCGTACATCACCGCTATTGTCGTCGCAAGCACTATCGCCCATGCCGCCGAGTACGCGATTGCTCCTGCGATAAATGCAAGGCTCACCTTGCTCGCGCGTCTGACACGTGCATCATTCGGTGACATCGCTCCCGATGCTGCCGCAAAGCAGGGTGCGAAGCGTATAAGGCAGTGGTGTGTGAACCATGCTATGTAGAATACTGATAATATAAGTGTCATGATCATCTTATCTCCTTTAACATTACTCCGCTGTTGCCGTCGCTGCTTCCTGCTCTTTCTTCCAACGGAAGTATGCATCGAGGGTGTTTTTATAAAACCGCTCACGTTTCCATGGCGTCCACGCATCGAGGTTGATTTGTAATTTTTCGCCCGGCTCTAACATCTCAACTTCCGGTATAGGTCTTGGCATTGTTTATTCCTCCTTATCTTTCTGCTCCGTCAGCTTCCATTTGCCGTCGCCGACGTGAGTTATAACGCCATCCTTATAGAGCCGCTGCATATCAGCATCGGAAACGGTACAAAGCGGATTGTAGCCGTCAGCGGTAAGAACGTAGACTTCATACTGTATACCGCGCTCGGCGTATCTCACCTGGATGTAGCCGTCGTCCCTCTGCATAGCTCTGATAACGTGTTCCGGTAATGGTGTTTTCTTGTTTTTCATGGTTTATTACTCCTTTTCAAACTTGACTTTCAATTTAGTATGTGATATAATCTCCTCGAAAGGAGTTGATTATATTGAAACGCGATTTGGATTTTATTCGTGAAATTTTACTGAAGATTGAAGATTCTGATGATATGGTCTATCCCGAAGCACTTGTAAGCGACAAGCATCCTCTCAGCGATGTAACTCATCATTTGAAACTATTGGCGGATGCTGATTACATAGAGGTTCTTGATGTAACAACCCTCTCGGGAGAGTATTTTATCGTCCAGCGCATTACCATGGCAGGATATGACTATATCGACAATATCCGTAGCGATAAAATATGGAACAAGGTCAAGGATAAGCTCACCAAAGTATCCGGCGGAGCCACATCGGCAGCCCTTGACGTGGTCAAAGCCGTAGCGACAACCCTAATTACTCAGGCATTATGTCAATAGCTTCACATTTAATAGCTTTGCGAAAAGCCTTATCTAATTGCTCGTAGCTTTCGCGCAATTCTTCGCCTTGTTCTTCTCTTAAAATTTCATCAACCAGCTTCTGATATGCGCTACTTAACACATCTATGTTGTGTAATGCCCTTGCATCGCGTGCATATTTGGGAGCTGTTTCTTTTTTGCTTTCTACAACCGCCATTTTAAAAGCTCTAGCAAATTCGTTTTCAACGTCGCATTGCTTCTCCATTGCTCTCACCTCCTCTCACATCATTTGTTGCTTTTAGGATTTTAAAATTGTTGCTTTTTGCGTTTGTCCCTATTTTGGGATGGTTCAGCCAAAAAAATATCTGCTTTTTCTGCGCCGTCGGTAATGCCGAGAATATCACAAATGTCGGTAATAGCCTGCGTGTCAAAGTATCCTTTTCCGTTGATTTTTGTGTTAAAAGTGTTCTTAGACACGCCAATTTTTGCCGCCATGGTGCTCTGATTTTCACCCATTGCCGCCATCTTCGACAACAGCAGTCTTTTGTTAACCATTTTATCAACTCCTTTCCATCCCATTTATGGGACAATTATAGTATAGCACACCCTTTTTGATTTGTCAACCCATTTTTGAGATTTTTTCAAAATATTTTTGTAAAAAGTATTGCATTTTTGGGATACTTCTGATATAATATACCCACAGTCAATTCAAAAGGGGGTATCATCATGAGCGAAATATCAAATCGAATACTTCAACTTATAACAGAAAAAGAGCTGTCATACAGCGATCTCTCGAAACGCACAAGTATATCAAAATCTGCATTACAAAGATACGCAACGGGAGAAACGCCTAAAATACCGCTTGACCGTCTTGAATTGATTGCAAAAGCGCTTGGAGTGTCCGCCGCCTATCTTATGGGGTGGGAAGAAACAAAAAAAGCCCCCGTACCGTCTGCGGTCACTACAGACGATGAGGAGCTTATTGATTTATTGGAGGAACTGCGGTCGCGTCCTGAAATGAGGATGCTGTTTTCCCTCTCCAAGAATGCAACTAAGGAAGATGTAGAGGATGCAGTCCGTATAATCGAAGCGCTGCGGAAAGGCAGACAGTCTTGAGGGATGACGTCTTTGTAAGGTATATCAGCTTACCAATGACGGTTAACGCCGTCACCGTTCCCGATGAGGACGGCAACTATAACGTGTATATAAACGATCGTCTATCCCACGAGGCGCAAGAGGAAGCATACGAGCACGAGCTGTACCACATCGTTCATGGGCATCATTACAATTATACCCCCGTCGCCACCTGCGAAAAGGAAACACAAGAGCAGACGAAGAGGTATTGGTAGGACATAAATAGGTAAATATAGAAAAATCCCCGTCCGCATGGGACAGAGAAAGGAGCATATACATGGCGCGAACAAAAAAGCAAACACTCCCGCTCGGCGAAATCCCTGCCGTGATATATGCTCGCTTTTCATCACATAATCAGCGCGAGGAATCCATAGAACAGCAAATCGCAGAGTGCAAGGCGTATGCCGCCGCCAACAATCTTTCGGTCGTGGCTGTATATGCCGACAGCGCAGTGTCCGGGCGTTCTGACCGCCGACCGCAGTATCAGAAGCTTCGCCGGGATGCCGAAAAAGGCACTTTTGCCGCCGTGATCGCCTACAAATCAAGCCGCATTGCCCGAAATATGGTCAATGCACTTATATTTGAAAGCGAAATGGACAAATACGGCATACAGGTCTTTTACGCAAAGGAAGCCTTTGCTGATAACGCCTCCGGCAGATTCGCACGGCGCACAATGATGAATCTCAATCAGTTCTACAGCGAGAATCTGAGCGAGGATATAAAGCGCAACCAAGCCGACAACGCACTGAAATGCCGCGCCAACGGTCCTGCACCTTACGGCTATAAATCGGATAAAGCCGGGCATTTTGTGATAGATGAAGATACTGCCCCTATTGTAAAGGAGATCTTCTCGCGTGTAGCATCCGGGGAGATGTTTATAAGTATTGCCGATGATCTCAATGCTCGTGGCATCACCAATCGCCGCGGCAATACATGGGGCAAGAACAGTTTTGCCAACATCATATCGAATGAACGATATATTGGTACATATATTTTTGACGGCATCCGTGTAGAAGGCGGTATGCCACAAATAATAGAAAGACGGCAATTCGAGGAGGTACAGTATATTTTGAAGAATAAAAAGAATCCGCGAGGTAAAAGCCGCACCAACGAAAGATATCTTCTTACAGGACTTCTTTTCTGCGGAGAATGCGGAGAGCCGATGATAGGAATGTGCGGCACAAGTAAATCTGGAACGAAACACCATTATTACGCTTGCAGAAACAAACGATTGGGCGGAGGATGTAAAAAGAAAGATGTCCGACGAGATCAGCTTGAGTACGATATAGCGCTTGGTGTTTATCAACACATTTTGAATGATTCTGTTATCACGCAGATAGCCGAAGGTGTTGCCAAATACTTTGATGAGCAGAGAGACAACCCGGATATTGCGCTTCTCGAAGAACGACGAAAAACAAATGATACGGCAATACAAAACATCATGCGTGCGATAGAAGCAGGCGTGTTCACGAATACGACTAAGGATAGATTGCTTGAGCTTGAATCAGAGCAAGCTAAAATCAAGGCTCAGCTCGCCGAACTCACCGTTAATATACCGGAAATCAGCGTAGAGGATATAAAGACATTTCTTCTGTCATTCCGGAACGGTGATATAGACGATCCCGAATACCGTGAGAATCTTATAAAAAACTTTATTGTAGCCATATACCTGTACGATGATCATGCAAAAATCGTGTTTGACCCTTCCGGAAGCGGTCACAACGGCATAAATATTTCCATATCAGACGTAGAAAGCGCATTATCCGAGTGTTCGCCTGTAGACCATATAGGGTCACCAGCCGATGCAAGCATCGGCTATACAAAGACACCATCCCTCGTGGATGGTGTTTTTGTTTTGCGTCACCTGTGCCAAGGAAGTGATCCTGTAAATTGCTGATAAAACAAACGACTTAAGCCGCACAAAATGCAATTTGCCGCGCAAGCAGAGCTTGCGCGTTTCGATATCCCGTACGGGTCACCAGCCGATGCAAGCATCGGCTATGAAAAACCTCGTCACAAGATGAGTTTTTGGCTTTAAAATCGCAACCGGTCTGCCGCAATAATGATGGCATTCCGTTTTTCTTCTTGCACTGAGGGTGGATTTATGGTATAATGGTGGTAATGATACTTAACCCGACGCCGGATGGCGTCATAAAACGGAGGAAGCATGAAATTTTTCCACTTATCCGATCTGCATCTCGGAAAAAGGCTGTTTGAGTTCTCGCTTATCGAGGATCAGCAATATATACTTGAGGAAATCCTCTCACTTGCAGACACCGAGCGCCCCGACGCCGTCGTTATCGCGGGGGATATTTTCGACAAGCCCGTACCGCCTGCCGAGGCTGTGGCGCTCTTTGATAGATTTCTTTCGGAACTAAACCGCCGCGAGATCAAAACGCTTGTCATCAGCGGTAACCATGACTCACCCGAGCGCATCGCCTTCGGTTCACGGGTCATGAGCCCCGTCGGCATTCATATGTCTCCGGTATGGAACGGTACCGTCGCGCCCATAAGTCTTACAGACATGCACGGCGCCGTCAATTTCTACCTACTCCCGTTCATAAAGCCCGCCCATGTACGCAGATACTTCCCCGACGAGCCCTGCGAATCCTATACCGATGCCCTGCGCATCGCCATCCGCGAAACAGGATTTGATCCCGCCGCGCGAAACGTGCTTGTGACCCATCAGTTTATCACAGGCGCATCCCGCTCCGACTCCGAGGAGATCTCGGTCGGCGGCTCGGATAACGTGGACGCATCGGTGCTGGAGGGCTTCGATTATGTGGCGCTGGGACATCTTCACACTCCCCAGTCCGTGGGCAATGCCGCCGTTCGCTACAGCGGTACACCGCTCAAATACTCCTTCTCCGAGGTCTCGGACGAAAAATCCGTTACTGTCGTCGAGCTTGGACCCAAAGGCAATATCTCGATCGGCACCCTTCCCCTTAAACCGAGGCACGATATGCGAAGGCTTCGCGGGACCTACGAAAATCTTACACTTCGTAAGAATTACGAGGGGACTCCCACCGACGATTATTTAGAGATCACGCTGACCGACGAGGATGACATCCCCGACGCGGTAACCAAGCTTCGGGTGATCTACCCTAACTTAATGAAGCTATGTTACGACAATCACCGAACACGCGCGGCATACTCACCCGCACTGGATAAGGCTACTGAAAAGCGGTCCCCCATCGAGCTTTTTGCCGAGTTTTTTGAACGTCAGAACGACCGTCCGCTTGATGATGAACAGCTCACATTCGTAAACGGGCTTATTGAAAAGCTAAGTGATAAGGAGGGGCGCAAATGAGACCGATAAAATTAAAAATCTCCGCTTTCGGTCCCTATGCCGAAGCGGTGGAGCTTGATATGGACAGCCTTGGTGACAGCGGATTGTACCTCATCTGCGGTGACACCGGAGCCGGTAAAACCACCATCTTTGACGCCATAACCTTTGCGCTGTACGGTGAGCCCAGCGGCTCTTACCGCGATGCCGCACAGCTTCGCTCAAAATATGCCGCCCCCGATACCCCCACCGAGGTGGAGCTGGTCTTTGATTATGCAGGCAACCTCTACACAGTGCGGCGCACCCCCGAATATATGCGCGAATCCAAGCGCGGCGGCGGTATGACCCTTCAGCGTGCCGAGGCAGAGCTTATCCGTCCCGACGGAAGCGTCATCACCAAGACCCGCGAGGTAGATGCGGCAATACGCGAGCTTATAGGCATAGACCGCACGCAGTTTTCGCAGATTGCCATGATCGCTCAGGGCGATTTCAGGGATCTGCTGTTCGCGCCTACCGACCAACGCATCAAAATATTCCGCAAGCTGTTTGGCACGGAGCTGTACCGAAATCTGCAGGACGAATTAAAATCCGCCGCATCCTCCGCATACCGGGAGTATGAGCTGCTTTGCCTCAGCGTAAGGCAGTATATCGACGGTCTTGAAGCGGATGAGGCCTTTACTCCCGAGCTTGATGAAGCCAAATCCGGTAATCTTCCTACAACGGAGGTACCCGAACTTGCGGAGCGGATAATTTCCGCCGACCGCGAAACGCTCACTGCGTGCTCAAAGGAGCTCGAAGCAATTGAAGCCGAGCTTGAAGCGCTGTCCCACACCCTCGGTCAAACGCTTGAAATAAACAAAAACCGCGCGTCACTTGCTCATTCAAGGGCACAGCTTACCGCACGAACTGCAATGCTTAACACCTATGCCGCCGCCTTGGAGCGTGAAAGTGCACGTGCCCCCGAGCGGGACAAGCTCCATGAGCAGATCACCCTACTTCGCGAAAGCCTGCCGCGCTACGATGAGCTGGAACGGATAAAGGCAGAGCAGGCTGAAGTATCGCGTGCGGTCACCGCAAGCTCCGCCGCACTTGAAGCCACCCTCGAAAAATATGACGCCGAAAAGCTGAAGCTTGCCAAAATGCAGGAGGAAGCCGATATGCTTAAAACTGCGGGGGAAGCCAAGCAGCGTCTTGAAGCCGAGTCACGGGAGCTTTCCGCGCGCCGAGACAGGCTCATAGGACTTTCCGAGGAGCAAAAAAGCTACGATCTGCTCGTAAAGCGCCGTGATACGGCGCAGAAGGAATATACCCTTGTGGCAGAGCACGCAGAGCATATGCAGAACACGCTGACGCGGCTGAATAAGGCGTTTCTCGATGAGCAAGCGGGAATACTTGCACAGGGGCTTGCAAGCGGTACTCCCTGCCCCGTATGCGGCTCAACTGAGCATCCGCATCCCGCCGAGCCCTCAAGCTGTGCGCCAAGTGAAGCCGAGCTTAAGCGCGCCGCCGAAATAAGCGAAAAAACACTTAACGAAGCAAAAAATAAAAGCGCCGAAGCCGCGCGTCTGATCGGTCAGTGCGACGAAAAGCTCACCGCCATCGAACAGCTTGCCGCCGCGCTTTTTGTGAGCGGCTATACCGACCTTGCCGCCGATACCGCCGAAGAGGTGCTACTGTGCGACAAGGCACTCCTCGAAAATAACAAAAGCCTTGCAGTAGAGCTGTCGCGCATCCAACGCCGCGAGGAGCTTGACGCGGACATCCCCGAGCTTGCAAAGCTGCTCGATGACCTTTCCGCCAAAGCCGCCGCTCTCGCTGACGAGGTCACCGCTGGAAAGGTACGGCTTTCTGCCTTTGATGAAAGCCTCAAAAAAGCAGTAAATGAGCTGGAATATAACAGCAGCTCCGCTGCGCGGGCGAGTATCGACGCCAAGTCCGCATCTCTTGCCAAGCTCCGACTGGCACTTGACGATGCCGTCAAGCACCACACCGAGTGTATGACCGAGGTAGCGGGTCTCACAGAGGTTACTTCCCGCCTTGAAGCCGCCCTTGCGGACGCGCCGGAGATTGATGCCGATGCCGCCGTTACACTTCGCGACGAGCTTTCCGAGAAAAAGCGGGTTCTTACCGAGCGCATTACCGCAATTAGCGCACGGATGATGTCAAACACCGCCGCGCTTGAAAAATTCAACCGTACTGCTGCGAACCTCACCAAGGTCGAAAAGCGACTCACTTCCCTTCGCACGCTGTCAAACACCGCAAGCGGCAATCTCGGCGGCAAGGAGAAGATCATGCTGGAGACCTACGTTCAGATGACCTTCTTCGACCGTATAATCGCCCGCGCCAACACCCGCTTTATGCTGATGTCCGACGGCCAATATGAATTAAAGCGCCGCGAATGCGCCGAAAATAACCGATCCCAGAGCGGTCTTGAACTTGATGTGATCGACCATTACAACGGCACCGAGCGAAGTGTACGCACTCTCTCCGGCGGCGAAGCCTTCAAGGCATCGCTGTCGCTGGCGCTGGGACTTTCCGACGAGATCCAGTCCTCGGCGGGCGGCATACGCCTTGACACAATGTTCGTTGACGAGGGCTTCGGTTCGCTTGACGAAACCTCCCTGTCACAGGCAATCGACACCCTTGTGAAGCTCTCGGACAACTGCCGACTTGTGGGCATAATCTCCCATGTCGCCGAATTAAAGGAACGCATCGACCGCCGTATCGTGGTCACCAAGGATCGCGTGGGCGGAAGCAATGCAAAGATCGTGGTGTAAATGCCGCAAAATCTAAATAAGTTGCAAAAAGCGAGACCGTTTTCACAGTCTCGCTTTTCTTTAGTTATCATCGTATAATTCTGATGGTGCAGATATGCCGTCAAGGCGTCAGCCGCGAATTGTGCGGTGATACCTTTATTCTGCGTCGTCAAGACCGTCCACCAGCGTGCCGTTGTCGATAACAAACTGAGGGAGTATCTTCTGACTGAGTATAACCTGCTTGATATAGGGCTTGCCGTACTGCTCAATATACTCGGTGTAGCCTGCCGCATCGATATCCTCATCGGTGACAGTAATGCCTTCAAGCTCGGCGATCGCCTGAGCCGCGAGATAGAGGGTGGCGTCAGCCACATATGCCTCACGGTTCTCCTCGATATATGCCTCCTTGGATTCATAGCCATTCATCGAAAAAAACTGATCAAGCGTGTAGCCGTACGCGGAAGCCTGGGACTCGATTGCAGTCATTTCATAGTTGATCAGATAATCAACTACGCTCTCGGGAACTTCAGCGCAGGTTGCTTCTGCCAGCAGATCGGTGAAGAAACTGAGCTTATCGGTGCTGACTATCCAGTCCTCGACATACGCAACCAGCGCATCTACGGAGTCAAAGCCGTAATCTGCCGCAATCTCATCGGTAAGCTCAGCCTCGATATAATCACCCCTGATGTAATTGATAGTAGTCTCGAAAACTGCTTCCTTACCGTTTAATTCTTCCTTACCGTAGTCCTCGGGAAAGGTTACAACGATATCGAAGGTGTCACCGGGCTTGTGACCGATAAGCTGGTCAAGGAATCCGTCGATATAGTTGGTAACACCGATAGTAACCTCTGTTCCGATGCCGCCGGTATTGCCGCCGTCGAACTGCACGCCGTCGATGGAGCCGACATAGTCAATATTCAGTGTGTCACCGTCGACTGCGGCGCGGTCTGTAATCTCTTCGTAGTAGCTGTAAGATGAAACAAGGCTTGAAATCTGCTCGTCAATCTCCGCATCGGTGGCAACAGGAATACCGCTGTCGATCTCAATACCCTTATATTCGGGGAGAGTCACGATATCGGACGCCTTGATGCCCTCAAAAAAGCCGTTTTTATCAAGTCCTTTGCTATAACTGTTGGTACCGCAGGCTGCAAGGGATGCTGCCATGAGCGCCGCCATCGCAAGGGCGGTTAATTTGCTTGATGTTTTCATTTTTTACTCCGTTCTTCGCTTTTTGCGAAATTTTATATTTCCCACCAGAAGAGGCTCATGCCTCATCGGGATAATAGGGCTTGCATAAATGTGCGGTGATACCCTTTTCCGACAGACCCCGCAGTGCGGCTTCTGCCGAAGCCTCAGACTCGAATATGCCGATGACCGAGGGACCGCTTCCACTCATCATGGCGCGAAGCGCGCCTGCCGATATGAGACTGTCTCGTATCTCACGCGCCGCCTCACGCTCGGGCAGTACCGCAGACTCAAAAATATTGGTCATTCCCGCCGCGACGGATCTGAGATCGCCGCCTTCCATAAGCGCGGCAAAATCATCCGCCGAGACCTTGCGGAGGGAAAAATCGTACATTTCATCAAGCTTCTTATATGCCCACGGTGTCGAAACGCCCTCGCCGTGGCAGGCGACTATAATATAACAGTCAGGCATATGTGCGCAGGGGGCAAATACATCGCCGATACCACGGGTTATGCTGATTCCCTGCATAATGCAGAATGGTACATCCGCGCCCAGCCTTGAGCCGATGCCGCACAGCTCGGATCTTGAAAACCCCGTGTCGTACAGCTCGTCAAGCGCAATAAGCGTCGCCGCCGCATCGGAGCTTCCGCCTCCGAGACCTGCGGCGATAGGGATATGCTTGTCTATGTGTATTGAAAGGTTATACTCGGCGATGCCCGCCGTCTCAAAAAACAGCTTGGCGGCACGACTGCACAGATTAGTTCCGTCCAAGGGTAGATCTCCACCGTCTATCGTAAGCGTGATCTTTTGCCCGACACCGGTGCATCTCTCAAAGGATAATGTATCAAACAGCGTCACTGTCTGCATGACGCTTTCGATATTGTGATATCCGTCAGGACGGCGGGAGCTGATCTCGAGATACAGATTTATCTTCGCGGGCGCCCTTCGGGTGATCGTTGTCATATTTTTCTCCAATTTAGCCTCCGATCAGCTTTATGATCGGGTTTTTCTTTATCTTTACCGCCTTAAATGGGCAAAGCTCTTGACAGCAGTAGCATTTGATGCACTCTTCATCAACGATAAACGCCTGCTTTTCGCCCTTTTTGTTCACCCGCATCTCAATGGTATGCCGCGGACAGCTCCGTTCACATTCACCGCAGCCGACACAGGTTTTGGTGTCTATCACGGGTCTCGGCTGAAGCCATGCGTTAAGTCTGCCGCCAAACATATTCGGTAGTCTTGCAAGCAGTGATCCGCCGCTCATTTTGCGCGCGGTATCGGGCTTTTCGAAATCGTCCACCGTAAAATCAGCGGGGGCTTCTTTTGATGAGAGCGTCACATTCTCCACCGAATCAGGACAGAATCCGCGGCGTTTTCCTTCTTCAAGCATAATAATTCCGTCAACCTTGATGATCGAAGAGCCGACAATATCCACGGTGAAGGGGTTCACGCCTGAAATGAGACAGTTTAGCTTCCTCGGATTTCCACCCGTAGGACCGTTGCCCTCCATGGCGAGAATTCCGTCCAGGAGATTGAAGGTGGGCTTGGTTCCAAGGATAAGCTGACACAGATCCACAAGCATAGATCCGAAATCGTTGTAATCGGGGAATCTTGCGTGCATTTCGAACTTTGTGACACCGGGAACGGTACCGAAATAGTTCTTGACCGCACCACTGTAGCCCGTCAGAGAATGACTTTTGAGCTTTGCTAAGTTGACGATCACATCCGCATCGAGTATCGGCGTGATGATATCAAACATTTTCGAGGTATGTCCGCTTGGCGCCTCCACCTGCCTCGATGTCACGTCATAGTTCAGCGTGACGCCGTACTTCTCCGACACGTCGGCAAGACCGCATCCGCGGTATGTGGCGCGCAGAGTCTCCCTTGTGTAAAGTCCTCCGGGACTTTCCGCAATTATTATATCCGAAGTTCGCTCTTTTAATATGCGTATCATCGCCTCAAGCACTACGGGATGGGTGGTCGCCGCCGCTTCGGGGCTTTTTTTCATAACCATATTCGGCTTGATGACCACACGCTTGTTATCAAACATACCGTCGATTCCGAGCCGTTTGAGCTCGTCACGCACCGCCGCCTCGATTATTTCTACATCATAGCGGTCTATTCGGTCAAGCGCCACCGCACTTTTCGGATCAATCATATTCATACTCATCATTTTATCCTGCATACACTCATGAAATCCCGCACAAATTCGGGGTAGGATTTATTGATACAGCTCATGTCGTCGACTATAACGTCACCTGTGCATCCCACAGATGCACACGCCGCCGCCATAGCAATACGGTGGTCGTTGCAGGCACACACCTTGCCGCCCGTAAGCGACTTTTTACCGACGATGATAAGCCCGTCCTCGCATTCGGTGACCTCGCCGCCAAGCGCCCTTAGCATATCCGCGGTGGACGCAATGCGGTCGCTTTCCTTAATGCGGAGTCTGCCTGCGTTGTAAATGCGCGTGGTGCCCTCAGCAAGCGCCGCCATAACGGCAAGCGCGGGCACGAGATCGGGAATGTCTGAGGCATCGATATCACTCGCCGTCAGCTTTTCCGCCGCCGTAACGGTCACGTCGCCATCGTTCCATTCGACCTTGGCGCCGAAGCGGCTGACAATGTCAAACAGCTTGAAGTCGCCTTGCTTGGTGTCGCGGCGGATACCGCTAAGCGTTACCTTGCCGCCGATCGCTGCAGGCACAGCGAAAAACGCCGCCTGTGAGCAGTCGCCCTCAACGGTGATCTCGAGCGGCTTCAGCCCTCCGCCCTTTACGGTGTACCCGGTGGCTGTCTCTGCGATCTCGGCACCGAAAAGCCCCAGCATATCAAGGCTCAGGTCAACATAAGGCTTGCTTTCAAGACGTGTGGTCAGCGTGATCTTACTCTCGCCCTCCACCTGTGTGAGCGCATAAAGAAGGCCCGTGACAAACTGCGAGGAAATGTCGCCGCGCAGGGAATACTCACCTGCCGCGAGCTGTCCCGATACGTGAAGCGGCAAGAAGTCTCCGCTTGCGGGATAAACCAGCTTGGCACCGTTTGCCTCCAGCATTGGCTTATAAATATCGGTAGGGCGCATTGGCAGTCTGCCTTCTCCGGTAAAAGTCACATCAGCTCCGAGAGCGGCGGCAAGCGGTATAAAAAAACGCAGAGTAGATGCCGACTCACCGCTAGTGACCTCCCCTGCCGTCACCCCACGTCCGCAGGGCTTGCTGACGTAAAAGGTGCGCTCGTCCTTATTATACTCAAGCACTGCACCGAGGGCACGAAGGACGCCCACGGTTGCGGTGATGTCATTTGAAATATCGATTCCGTGCACGACGGAATCACCTGCCAGCGCCGCGCACATAAGTGCGCGGTGTGACTGGCTTTTTGATGATGGTATGCGCACCCTGCCGTTGATTTCGGCAGGATGAAAGCTCATGTTATTCAAAATACGTTCTCCGAAAGATTATTTTTCGAAATAGGCTTTACTGCCACTTCGAAGTACTGATCCTCAAGATTCGGGATGAACTCGGGGGAGCCTCCCCATAGCAGCCCTCTGCGAGGGCGGGCTTGATGGAAAAAAATTATTTGATGTTGTCAAGCAGTTTCTTTGCCGTGCTGATGCACTGCTCCTCAAGGTTGGGGCTGAAGCGGGAGGACTTAGCCTCGTAGCCGCCCTCATCAAACGCAGATTTCGTGGGAAGATAACCCTCGTAGCCATTGGTGCAGCAGTTGGTGATAACGAACTTGTCGGGTGCCGCCGCACGTGCCTGAGCTGCATAAGCGGTAAAGGGCTCACCGCCGAAGCCTACAAGAACGATATTGGCAAAGGAAACCACGCTGACAGGTACGGGACGATAGATCTTCGCGGTGCGCAGGTCGATGATGCGGCGTGCATCTGCAAGGAGTGTGCTGCTGGGACTATAGTCTAACCTACCTGCCTCGTAGTCCTCGTAGAACTTCTTGCATTCCTCGTAGCGCTCCTCATCCTCGGTGCGGGTCTTGTTGTAAACAACCTCGATCTGACCGGTAATCTTGTCACCTTCGGCGGGAGTGGTCTTGTCCCACACGCTGATCACCGCATCCGCTACCACGCGTCCCATCAAACGGGAGTGATCGTAGCCAGTACGCTTCTCATGCATAAAATCGAGGTGATTGGAGTCGCCCTGTGCGCCGTTGATAAATACGCAGCTTACGCCCTTAAGGTCAGCCTCAACAAAGCGTCTTGTGAAGCCGGGCCAGTCAGCGGAGGCCTTGGTACCGCCGATAACATCGGGATGAGTGGAGAAGTTAACCAGCGCAATATCATTTGCGCCCTCACGCTTAAAGCGAACAAGACGCATGGTATTGTCGGGCTCGCCTACCATACCTACAAGCTGATCCTTCAGATCAGCCCTTGGATTTGTAACAATGGTGCCGTCCTTGAGATAATAGCGTCTGATGAATGCGAGCGGCTCGCTTGTGAGAGTGGCGGCGGTGGAAACCTCCGCGTTGCACATATCCACAATGGCAAGCTGTGCTACGTCCGCGAACTTACGTATAAGCACGCTTATGTACTCTTCGTCCAGAATAGAGTGTGCATCGGTGGAACCGACATCGCCAAGCCGGATGGATGTATGCTGATGCATACAGTGAATGTAGATGTGGTCTGCAGGGACGCCCGCACGCTTTTCGATAAGAGCCTTGATCTCATTGCATCTTGACATTACACAGCCGATAAGGTCGGACGCGATAACAACAATGGTATCCTCACCATTGCCAACAGCGAGAGCGTTAAGCTCCAGCGGATCGAGAATGCCGTCCATGATTCTCGTACCGAAATAGCCGGAAAGTTTGTTTCCGAGGGGGGGAGTGACGTCAACTCTTGCAAATCCTGCTTTTAACATAATTATTTACCTCACTTTTTATGATTTTAAATTTTTCTTAAGTAATATAAACCCTCTATATAAGCGCCTCAAGCTTATCGAGCGGTATCTTTTTAATTACCGCTTTTCCAAGCTCCTCGAGAAAAACAAATTTTATCTCGTCGGCAGTTCGCTTTTTATCCGAGCGCACCACCTTCATAAGCTCCGATGCTGGGTAGTCCATATCTGTGGGGAGTTCCCACTTTTCCAGCACCTCACGGATGACACCCTCGTACTCCGAGCTGTATCCCACAGCCGCACCGATTCGCGCCGCGTAAAGCATGCCGATCCCCACCGATTCGCCGTGAGAGAATCGCTCAAAGCCGCCGAGCTTTTCAACGGCGTGACCGAGAGTGTGACCGTAGTTGAGAATAGCACGTATTCCCTCCTCAAACTCGTCCTCCTCCACGACCTGCGCCTTTATCTTCATACAGCGGTAGATCATCTCCGCGCGGTCGATAGAGCCTGACGCGATACCGTCAAACAGCGTCTTGTCCGCGATACAGCCGTATTTGATCGCCTCGCCCATGCCATCGTCGATATAACGCCCCGGAAGCGTGTCGAGGAATCGGCTGTCGGCGATGACCGCCACGGGCTGATGGAAAGCACCCACAAGATTTTTGCCCACTGCAAGATCAACGCCCGTTTTGCCGCCGATGGAGGAATCGATCTGCGACAGAAGTGTGGTCGGCATCTGTAGGACCGCGATACCGCGTAAATACGTGGCCGCAGCAAAACCTGCCATATCACCGCAGACGCCGCCGCCAAGCGCAATCACCAGCGACTTACGGGTCAGACTCGCGCCCGCAAACGCCGCATACATATCGGCAACGGTCTCAAGCCGCTTGCTTAATTCGCCCGCCTTGAAAATATGCTCGCCCGATAACTTGCCGCAAGCACTTATCGCCGCCTTTACCTGCTCCCCCCAAATGGGGTAGACATTGCTGTCGGATACAAGGAACACGCAATCATACTCCCGCTCGGCAAGCGCTTCGCCGAGGGCTTCGGCAACAATGTCCTGACCGACATAAATATTATAGCTTCCGCTCGAGTGTGAAACACTGATCTTTTTCATAAGTTTACTCCGCTTTTACGGTTACAGAATGTTGAGTGGTGTATTATGTTCCATTTTTGCAAATAACTTTTGGATACAAGTATTCATAATATATTGTACCATAAATTACGCGTTTTTGCAATGATACGGGCGATAATTTTTTAGTTTTTTCATTAATTCGGGATTATGACAACAAAATCAAGGCTAAGTTTAAAAAATATGTTAAATATTACGCCAAGTTTATAAAATCACTTGACAACACGCGGTTTTTTGAAGTATAATTTAACTAAGTAATAAATTATTCGGAGGAACCCCATTGAAAATCGATTGGAATCGCAAGTATACCACCATCGCGGTGTATGTGTTCTTCACCGCCTTGGCGATAATGCTGTTATGCACTGTTTTCATGAATTTTGACGGTGTTTCAGCATTCTTCACCACGCTGAACGGAATTCTGATGCCCGTCTACATCGGTTTCGGCGTGGCATACATCGCAAATCCCATAATGAAGATGGCTGAAAAGCATATTTTCCGCTTCAAGGTCAACTCAAGCCGCCGCTTTAATTTAAAGCGCGGACTTTCAATAACCCTGGCACTGATCGTACTACTTATCATACTGACCATCTTGTTCCTTCTCATTATTCCGCAGGTAATACTCAGTGTCACCGACCTTGTGTCAAAGCTCAGCGGCTATATTGAGAAAACCGTGAATTGGCTGGATGAATTTCTTCCCGATTCGATATTTGACAGAACAAATCTCACCGTTGAAAACTTCTTTAACAGCCTGGTCAGCTATTTCACAAATTCCGAGATCGGCGAAGAGCTGTCGGATATCTCCAAGCAGCTCGATCTCCTGTCCGACAACCTTGATACCCTGATCTCCAACTCCTTCACAATAATCAAGGATTACGTTCCCGTAGTATTTGACGCCTTTGCAGGTGTGGCAAACGGTGTGCTGAACGTGGTTCTCGGCGTATTCTTCGCCATCTACACCCTTTCCTCCAAGGAAAAGCTGGTCGCACAGGTCAAAAAGGTCATCCGCGCATTCACCGGCGATCACACATACAACAGTATTCTGGAATTCGGTAACTTCACAAACAAGACCTTCGGCTCCTATCTTATCGGAAAGGTGCTCGACTCGTTTGTGGTAGGAATCGTAATGTTTATCGTGTGCGCACTCTTTAAGATTCCCTACGCCCCCCTACTCAGCGTACTTATTGCTATCACCAACATCATCCCTATCATCGGTCCGTTCATCGGTGCCGTACCCGGTATTCTGATAATCTTCATCGTTGATCCCTCAAAGGTACTTCCGTTTATCATCATCAACATACTGATCCAGCAGGTGGACGGAAATATCATCGTACCGAAGATCCTCGGCGAGACCACAGGTCTCAGCTCACTCTGGGTGCTCTTCTCTATCACCGTTCTCGGCGGTCTGTGGGGACTTACGGGAATGTTCATAAGCGTGCCGATCTTCGCGATACTATATATGCTCTTCAAGCTGTATGTGGAAAAGCGTTTACATGAGAAGGAGCTTCCGGTAGACACCTTCGAATACTATACCGACCGCGAGATACGGGAGTTTCCCGATCACGATGACAACAAGCAATCCTTCGCCGCAAAGATGAGAGACACAACCATCAATATGTCAATGAAGCCCCCCCTCGGCAAGCTGTTCAAGAATAAAAAGGCAAAGGGACAACATAACAAAGACGATAATAACGACAATAATAAGTAAAAAATGCTCCCGAGCAATGACTCGGGAGTATTTTTGTGTCAGTCACAGCAAAAAAGCCGCGCTGAGCGCGGCTTTTTAACAGCTCTTTGTAGAGATTATCTTCCCTTATTGTTGTTAAGGATATTGAGAATCGTGCCTAAATCGTCCTCAGAGATACGGTCCTCGTCCTCATCCTTCTTGGAAGCGGTTGCGGAAGCTTCTTCACCAGCCTTAGCCCCGGGAGCGGCTGCTGCAGCCTTCGCTTGTTCTTCGACGGTGTTCTGCATACTCTTGGGAGCGCTGTCGAATCCGGTAGCGATAACGGTGATGCGGATCTCGTCCTCGAGAGACGGGTCGAATGCCACACCGAAGATAACATTTGCATCAATATGAGCCTCATCCTTGACCATATTGGATGCAGTGTCAACATCCTCGAGGGTCATGTCTGCGGAGCCGGTGATGGAGAGGATTATGCCGCGAGCGCCCGCAATGGATGTCTCGAGCAGAGGGCTGGAAATAGCAGCCTTTGCCGCAAGTGCAGCCTTTTCCTTACCGGTAGCACTGCCGACGCCCATGTGAGCGTAGCCAGCGTTGGTCATAATAGCGGTAACGTCAGCAAAGTCGAGGTTGATGAAGCCGTCAACAGCGATAAGCTCTGCGACGCTCTGTACACCGTGACGAAGCACATCATCGGCAACCTCAAATGCGTTAACGAGAGTAATTCTTGTATCAGATACCTGCTTAAGTCTCTCATTGGGAACGATGATAAGCGAGTCAACTACCTCAATGAGGTTCTTGATGCCTGACTCAGCCTGCGCCATACGAACCTTGCCCTCGAATGCGAAGGGCTTGGTTACAACGCCGACGGTAAGTATGCCCATATCCTTTGCGGTCTTGGCAACGATGGGTGCCGCGCCGGTACCTGTACCGCCGCCCATACCCGCGGTAACGAATACCATCTGGGTGCCTTCAAGCATCTTCTTGATCTCTTCAATAGACTCCTCGGCAGCTCTTGCGCCGATCTCGGGGTTAGCGCCTGCGCCGCGGCCCTTGGTGATCTTCTCGCCGATGTCGATCTTGGTGACCGCATTGGATCTTGAGAGAGCCTGTCTGTCAGTATTGATCGCTACGAATTCAACACCGCGCATATTAGCGGCGATCATGCGATTGACGGCGTTATTTCCGCCGCCGCCGACGCCGATTACTTTTATATTCACATTGCCAAAGTTATTGTCGAGTTCAAATGCCATTTTCAGTATCCTCCTAAAATTTCTATGTCCGAATTATCGAAATCCTTCGATATAAAGTTCCTCATATAATAATATAATAATATTAAATCTCCTCTTTTGCAATAGGTTTTAAAAAAGTTTAATATTTTTTTACGATTAATGCATATTTTCGAACGGTCAATCGTCAAATTCGATCACTAAATTCGGATTTTTGATGACCGGGCACTGTGAAGGGTCATTTGCATCTATTGTCGCCGGCACACCGTCCGAGAACACCTCGTTCTCAAGCATACCTGCCACCGCCGTGAGCTTGGTGTTAAGCTCATCGCCGTTTCCAAGGTCAACAAGGTAAATGTCGCTTGCGATCAGCGCCAGATTGAATCTGTCCCGCAAATCGAACGCCGTGGCCTTTTCAAAAAGCGGACTCGCTTCAAGTGCGTCCACGTACGCCGTCACATACCGCTCAAAAACCTCTGTGTCAAACTCTATCTCATACCCCACAAGCGCGGAATCGATCTCGGGGAGCAAAAGCTCGATAAGCCCCATTCCGTCAAGCTGTGAGCGTACAAACACGCGATCAAGTATGCGAAGCTCGTCCGACAGCACAAAATACTCGCCGTACAGCTTGCACATATACCTAGGTTCGTCCTCGATCAAATTGATAATAAGCGTGTGCGGAAGTTTTCTTGTGATGTGAGCCTGCTTAATATAAGCAAGTCGCCCACGAAGCGGTTCCAGATCGGAATTCGAGACCTCATAAAGGCTGAGCCCCTCCTCAATTCCCGTGATCGAAAGGATCTTATCCTTCGAATAACGGGAGGAACCGACGATCTCGATCTCCTCGATACGGAAGAACACCGCAAGGCATATGATCACAAAAATGGCAGTCAGCACCCCGAAGATCACAAAATATGTAAGCCTCGAAAAATGCCGTCTTGTTCTATTGTGCTTTTGAAACTTTTGCAGACTTTCCTTACTTTTTATCTGCGCAAGCTCTTTTTCGTCACCGGTAAAGAATCGGCTCTCCCGGCGGTCGCTCGAATGGCTCATACGATTTTCCCCCGTGAGTTCTGTTCCTTCCGACGATTTCCGATATCTGCCCATCGAATATCGCGAGGGCGAAATACCGCCTTTGTAATATTATATCATAGCAGATAACAAAAAGTCAAGCGATTTACGCCGATTTATACGAATATTTGCAGATTTTTTCACACAATTTCACTATTTTTTACCTGCAAGCTTCAAAAGATCGAGATATATGCTCCGATTAGCATCGGGAAGTGCAAACTCTGCGATATTTTTCGACATTTCCGAGCGTTTCCCGCTGTCTTCCAGCAATCCAGACAGCGCCGCGGTGAGCTTTCCGTCCGTCAGCTCTTTTTCTTCAAACAGAAGCGCCGCACCCTTATCGGCAAGCACCTTTGCGTTCTTGTACTGATGATTGTCGGCAACATGAGGTGACGGTATGAGCACACAGCACTTTTTAAGCGACGCAAGCTCCGATAGCGTCATGGCTCCCGCACGGCTGACGACCACGTCCGCCGCCGCCATCAAATCGGGCATATTGTATATATACTCGTTTATCTGGATATTTTCGTAATTCTGAAGCCCGTATTCTTTCGCTTTCGCGGTAGCTGCCGCGTATTCGATGGCGCCCGTGGCATGGATATGAAGCACCTCGGGATGATTTCTTGTGTAATCACGCATAAAGTCAAGCATTTCGTCGTTGACCTTCTCTGCGCCCATGCTTCCGCCGTAGGAGAGGAGGAGTTTTTCATACCTTCCGTCAATGCCAAGCTTGCTTCTTGCGTCCTTATAGCCCAGTGAGGAAAATTCCGGCTTTATGGGATTTCCCACCTTCACGGTCTTCTCTCTGTATGCTTCACCCAGCGCCTCGGCAGTGGCATCGAAATTCACATAGATGCGGTCGACATACCGCGCCAGCATCTTTACTGCCACACCGGGGATCGCGTTTGATTCATGTATCGCCGTAGGGATACCAAGTGACGCCGCCGCTTTGAGAAGCGGCCAGCAAACGTATCCTCCCGTGCCCACAACGAGGTCCGGCTTAAATTCCTTCAGTATCTTTTTCGCCTTCATGGGTGAAGTGAATGCAAGCCATGCGGATTTGATGTTGTAAGGTGTCAGCTTGCGCTTGAAGCCCTGCACCTCCACATGATGAAGCTTATATCCTTCCTTCGGCACCAGCTTGTTTTCGATGCCGCGCGAGGTTCCCACAAACTCTATTTCCGAGCCCGGCTGATTCTCGCGTATACTATTGGCGATAGCAATTGCGGGATTGACGTGTCCGCCCGTACCGCCGCCGGTCATTAAAACTTTCACTGATCGTATCCTCTTTTATTTAGTATTTGCTACTTTTGCTGCTTTGAGAAGCGCGAGATCGACAAAACGATACCCATCTCCGCCATCAGTACGCACAGCGACGAGCCGCCGTAGGAGAAAAACGGAAGCGAGATTCCCGTGTTGGGTATTGAATTTGTGACAACCGCGATATTGAGCAGCGCCTGCAGTGCCACCTTACCGACAATACCCACGACCACAAGAGAAGAATAGGTATCGGGCGCCTTCATCGCAATTACAAAGCCACGCCATACAAACAGCACAAACAGCAGTATTACTGCAAGCGCTCCGATAAAGCCCAGCTCCTCGCACACGATGGTAAAAATGAAGTCATTCTGCGGCTGTGACACAAACATATGCTTCTGATAGCTCTCGCCCAGGCCTTCGCCGAAAAGTCCGCCCGAGCCGATTGCATAAAGTCCCTGAAGGGTCTGATAGCCGTCGCCCTGGGGATCGTTCTCGGGATGAAGCCAAATATCGATACGACGCTTGGTGTACGGCGTGACCAGACTGAATATACCAAGTGCTACCGCACCAACGGCGCCCATTCCCACAAGCAGTCTGAGCGGGGTGCCGCTGGCAAAGATTATGATTATACCGATGGCAAACATGATGATCGTTCCCGAAAGATGCTTCTCGATCACGACAAGAAGGCACGCAATGCCTGTGATGGCAAGAGGAACGAAGGTGCCGAAGAAGGATGCGCGCACCATATTGGATCTGTCCGTTGCCCGCTCATAGTAGCGGTCACAGAACCAGGCAAGCATGAGTACAAGTCCCAGCTTCATAAACTCCGAGGGCTGTATATCGGTAAAGCCCAGGTCGATCCAGCGTTTTGCACCGTTTCGCTCAGCACCGATTATCGGCACAAGGCAGAGAAGGAAAAAGCACACGATAAAAAACGGCACGGTGAAACGCTTGTACCATTCGGGTCTGAACCAGGTCGCAAACGCCATTACGATGAATCCGACAACAATGAATACAAACTGACGGAAGATAATATAATAGCTGTCGTCGTACTTGTTTTTGGAATAAACGTAGCTTGCGGAATATACCATAATGGTACCGAATGCAAGAAGTATCAGTACAAGCACCAGGAATACATAGTCGATGCTTCCCTGCTCTCTTATAAGATCGCGCTTTTCAAGCACCGTGCGGTCTACCGCAAAGGTCTTTTTAAGCCAGGAAAGCGCTCCGCCCGACTGCCCTGTCCGTGCGGATGCGGGCACTGGAGCAGTTCCCGCAGGCCGCATCGCGGTACTGCGATTTGCCACATTTTGCTGACGTGTATGCTGAGGAGTACCCCGACCGGCCTTTATGGTACGCCGCGTCTGCATCTGAGACGCCTGCTGCGGGGCACTCTTGGCGGATCTGCGGACATCGCCGTTCTGAGTATACCCTGCCTGCGGCGCGCCGTTTCGGGGATTTTGCCCTCGGTTATTGGGCGGCACAGAATTTGCACGCCGTGCACCGTTATTGTTATTCTGACTGTAATGATAATTTCGCTTGTCGTCGTGCAACCCGGTCACCTCCGAAAATTCTTAAATTCCAAAATACGCGAGCACGCCCGCGATTACGGTTATGAGCGAGAAAACGCCCACAATTTTTAATTCCGTCCATCCGCATTTTTCAAAATGATGATGGATCGGCGCCATTTTGAATATACGCTTTTTGGTGAGCTTATAGCATCCCACCTGCAGTATAACAGATGCCGCCTCCAGTATATAGACGATGCCCACGATGACAATAATCAGTGGGTTATCAATCATGTAAGCCATACCGATTGCGAGTCCGCCGAGGAACAGTGAACCGGTATCGCCCATGAATACGCGTGCGGGATAAAAATTGTACACGAGGAATCCAAGGCACGCGCCCATAGTGATCCCCGCCGCAACCGCTGTGGGAAGTGCTTCTGTCACAAAGCCCGCAACGGCGAAAAATGCGCCCACCGCAAGAGTCACACTGCTCGCCAGGCCATCGATACCGTCGGTGAGATTCACTGCGTTGACGATACCTGTAATAAGCAGTATGGAAAGGATGTAGTAGAATATGCCAAGCTCCAGCGTCACATCAACGAAAGGAATGTGAAGCTCGCTTGCAAGATTGCCCGTCAGCTTAAGTGCCGCGAGAAAGAGTCCCGCGGAAACCAGCTGCAAAAGATACTTCTGCGAAGCGGTCAGACCTTCG
Source organism: Candidatus Flemingiibacterium sp. (assembly GCA_045586505.1). Classification (GTDB taxonomy): domain Bacteria; phylum Bacillota; class Clostridia; order Oscillospirales; family CAG-272; genus Flemingiibacterium. The sequence goes on from JAZNAL010000035.1 coordinate 68,194, forward strand.
TTGCGGTGATTCTTGAACTTTGTCAGATCATCCACGATACCGATGGCGCCGCTTACCGTCGCAAACAGCATGACAATTATCAGCTTTTCAAGACCTTCGGCATTATCTGTCATCACCATTGCCACAGAAGCTGCTACAAATACAAGAAGCGAGGCGATAATGAAGCTGATGCCGCCCATTGTGGGGGTGCCTTCCTTGCTTTTATGCCAGCGCGGACCTATATCAAGAATCTGCTGACCGAGCTTCATGCTCCGGAGTTTCGGAATGAGTATTCTCGCACAGATCGCGGTTATAATAAAGGTCGCCGCGATAACCGGCATAAAATATGCGATCATTGTTGTCCTCATGTGCCCTCACCTCACACTTATTTGTCAATATCCGCGTCGATAAGCTGCTTTAATTCCTCAATAACCCGCTCAAGTCTCACGGCACGGCTGGCTTTGAAAAGTACCGCGTCACCGCGCTCCACAAAGCTGTATACCATTTTCGCCGTTGCCTTGACATTTTCGGTATTTGTATTGATGCTGATGTTTTCGGGCTTCAAGGCATGATTTATCGCTCCCAGCGCGATGTTTTCCGCTTCTCTGCCGAAGGTGACCAGCTTGGATATATGTCGCGACGCCACAAGCGTGCCAACCTCCATATGAAGCTGCTTCGAATAATCGCCCAGCTCACGCATATCGCCCAGCACCGCCACACTGCGGCTGTGATTCTTCTGTGCAAGGCGCGCCAGCACCTCCACCGCCGCCTTCATGGACTCAGGACCTGCATTATAGCAGTCCTCGATGATGGTGATTCCTCCGTATTCGTAAATGTTCTGTCTCATTCCCGTGTTGCGGAAGGACATGAGTCCACGCTTGATCTCATCGTCGTCCATACCGAGCAGTATGCCTACCACGAATGCGTAGGTGGCATCGTACACGTTATGACGTCCGATGCAGGGGATGCGCACATTGGTCACCACACGTCTGCCTGCCACAAGATCGAATTCGGTACTGTCCTCGTACTCTCGGATATTCAGCGCACGGTAGTCAGCTTGGGGATTCTGAAGTGAAACAAAGATAAGCTTCTGCGAAAGTCTTCCCTTCTGCGCAAACAGCATAGGCTCATCGGCATTGAGGATAACATATCCGTCCTCGGGCACGCCTTCGGCGATCTCGAGCTTGGCGCGGCATATATTTTCTCTGGAGCCGAGGTTTTCAATATGAGAATTGCCAATATTGGTGATAAGCGCGATATCGGGCTTTGCAATCATTGTCATGCGCGAGATCTCACCAAGTCCGCTCATACCCATTTCGAGTACGCAAACCTGGGTAGTTTCGGGCATATCAAGTACCGACAGCGGCATTCCGATCTCGTTGTTGAAGTTGCCCGCCGTCTTATGGGCAAGATACTTCGCACCCGCCACCGCATAGATAAATTCCTTGGTGGTGGTCTTGCCGACGCTTCCCGTCACAGCTACCGTTCGCGGATGGATGCGCGCCTTGTACGCACTTGCCACTTTGCCGAGTGCTTCAACCGAGCTTTCAACCACTAGTACCCTCTCTGCCTGCTCCGCATCAAGACCTTCCGGTATGCGCTCGGCGATCACCGCCACAGCACCGCGGGACAGCGCCTGAGGAATAAAGTCGTGTCCGTCGAAGCGCTCGCCCTTGATCGCTACAAACAGTGCGCCCGACTCGCTCTCGCGCGAATCGGTAACGATAGAGCTTATATCATAAGATACGTCACAGCGAGCGCCCAAAATCTTCGCAAGTGTAACCGTATCAAACACCGCTATTTTATACTTAATGCCCATTTTGCCTGTTCCTTTCTTTTATGTCACGGCGTCCTCCCGCCGCATATCCGCAAAGCCGTCTCACGGATTATTTCGGTCTCCGAGAACGGATGCTTGCCAAACGCATCGATTTCGTAGTCCTCGTGACCCTTGCCTGCAAGGAGTATCACATCCCCCGGACGGTGGTTTTCAATTACAAATTCTATAGCCTTATTTCGGCGTTCTATTACCTTGCAGTCCGCTCCGTCAGCCGCCCCGCGCAGTATATCACAGATTATGGAGCGCGGATTCTCGGTACGGCTGTTATCTCCCGTGATTACGGTGAGATTTGCAAGGGTGGTGGCTATTCTGCCCATTATCGGGCGCTTGGTCTTATCCCGGTCTCCGCCGCAACCGAACACTGCCACAAGTCTGCCGTGAGGTTTTTTCATGGAAAGCAAGGTGTGAAGCACATTTTCAAGTGCGTCGGGAGAGTGCGCGTAGTCGATGAACACCTCAAAATCGCATCCGGCGGGAAGCGCAACGCGCTCCATCCTTCCGGGTATCTGCGGACACTGCATAAGTGCCGAGGCAATGACCTCCGACTTGATGGCAAACAGCCTTGCACAGCTTGCCGCAGCAAGAGTATTCGCCACCATAAACCGTCCCGCCACGGGACATATGATCCTGCGATACTCATTTTTGTCACGAAAGGTGTATGCTATACCGTCAGTGCCGTCAAAGACAGCATTTATTGCTGAATACGTCGCTGTACCACCCCCCGCCGAGTAGGTCACAGCGGGAATCACGATCTCGGTGCCAAGCCTTACGGCATATCTGTCGTCCGCATTTATAATCGCCACACCGCAGAGTGAAAACAGCCTGCGCTTGGCGAGATAATATTCCTCCATGTTGCCGTGATAGTCGAGGTGGTCCTGTGTCAGTCCCGTAAATATACCCGCAGTGAAGAAAAGCGGGTCCAGACGGTACTGGGAGAGCGAATGTGACGACGCTTCCATGAAAACGATCTCAACCCCTGCATCCGCCATACGCGACAGCATGGGATACAGCTTTTCGGGCGCGGGAGTGGTCATGGAGTTAACATTCGAGGTGGCGCTGTCCGATATAACGACTGCTTCGTCACCTATAAAACAGCGTACCGTACCGATAACTCCCGTCACATAGCCCGCCCGCTTGAATATTTCCCGCAGGAAATAGGTGGTGGACGTTTTTCCGTTGGTTCCCGTCACCGCCACAATTATCATCCGATCCGACGGCCGGCCGCACTGCTCGTTCCACATATGCGCGCACGCAAGCCGTGTATTTTCCACCGTTATGTAATGTATCTCCGGATGAAGCGCAAGATAGGGAGTTGTGTGCTCACACACAATAAGCCTCGCGCCGTGCTCGACGGCGGTGCAGATAAAATCGTGACCGTCCGCCTTCTCACCCTTTATGGCGATAAATGTGTCGCCCTCTTCACATTCCAGTGAATTTGTGCGTAGTGTCCCGCACTCAATATTAAAGTCCTCAAGATTAGTTCCCGTGATGCCGACCTTTCGTGTCAGCTCGTCAAGTCTTGCCATATTTTCTTCCTCCTCGCGGTATATCTTTGATAAGATATTACGCGAGGGGGAGGGAGTTTATGACATCAGTCCGTACCGTCCATGTAACGGAATTCCACGGTAACTATGGTACCGGGCTTAACCTGTGTGCCGGCTTCGGGAGTTTGGGAAATTACCACAGCTCCTCCGCCCACATTGTAGTTTGTTGCGCCCTCTACCTTGATGTTAAGGTCTGCATTTATGATCAGTCGGTTACACATAGTCGCGTTCTGTCCCATAACATCGGGGACAGTGACCGTATCCGACGGCTGGGCTTCGCCCGTGTAAAGGTATACGCATCCGTTTTCAAGCGACAAACGGCTTCCGCCTTCGGGGGACTGAGCAGTGACAACGCCCTTACCGCCGCCGATGATCTCGAATTTCAGTTTTCTGTTGGTAATATAGAGTGTTGCATCCTCGACTGTCATACCGGTAAGAGTGGTAATGCCCACATCTATCTTCGCAAGCTCCTCCTCGGTGTACTGAGGCTCGTAGCCGAGATACGGCAGAGCTACCGACAGGAAGTTTGAGATGTAAGGAGCCGCAACGATACTTCCGTAGGAACCGCCCGAGGTTGGCTCGTCAACGATTATGATGACCGCGATCTGCGGATCATCCGCGGGAGCATATGCCACGGTAGATCCGATACGGAAGGGGCGCTCGGATGTAACCCATTCGTCGTTTATGGTCACCACATTGCCCTCGGCATCGTAGTATACATATTTATCCTGCTTCTGCGAGGTACCGGTCTTAGCCGCAACGCTGTAGCCCTTGGTGTACGCGTTCTTCGCGCCGCCGTCGGTAGCCACGCCCTCGGCAAGAATCTGTGTGATGGTCTCGCAGGTTGACTCGGAGAACACCTGCACCTTTTCCTCGGTCTCGTAGGAGTAGATGACGTTTCCGTCGTCATCCACCATTTCCTTTAAAACATGGGGAGTCACAAGATGACCGCCGTTTGCGACAGTGCAGATAGCGGTAAGCTGCTGAAGAGGGGTCGCCTTGAAGGTCTGTCCGAAGGAATAGACCGCAAGCTCGACGTTACCCATGACCTTCTCCTCGTGATAGCTTCCGTAAGCCTCACCGGTAAGGTCAACGCCGGTACGGGTTGTATAACCCAGCGCCTTGAAATACTTATAAAACGTCTCGCGCCCGATCTTTGCGATGGTGTTCATCATAAGCGGGTTGCAGGACTGCTGAAGTCCGCGTGCGAATGTAACCTGTCCGTGTCCCGCAAGCCGGTGACAGCTGATGGGGGTAGCATATCCCTCTACGAAATAGTGTCCGCGGCAGTAGAAAGGATCGTCGATATTGACAACTCCCTCCTCGATAGCAATAGCGGAGGTAATGATCTTAAAGGTGGAACCCGGCTCATAGGGCTCGTTAACGATTTTGTTGTTCCACATCTGATAGATGAGCTCTGTGCGAAGCTTGTTATATTCCTCAGTGCCCTCAGTGAGACCGCTTGTTGTCAGCTTGGAAAGGTACTCCTCGGCGAGAGTATAGGGATCGTTGCAGTCATACCCGGGCACTACCGCACCCGCAAGAATACCGCCAGTATTCACGTCCATGACGATACCGCATACACGGTTTCCTGCCTGGGAGGACTCATAAGCCGCCATAAGCTGATTCTCCAGCTCATACTGCAGACGCATATCTATAGTGGTCACCATGTTGGCACCGTTTTCCGCGCCTACATAGCTCTCGTATTTGAAGGGCATCTCCTGCTGTACCGCATTTTTTGCGGTAATATACTTACCGGTGGTGCCTTTTAAATAATCGTTATATGTAGCCTCAACGCCATAAACTCCGTCACCGTCGGAATTTGTGAAGCCGATAAGATGACTTGCCAGATTTCCGTAGCAGTAGTAGCGTTTGGATTCGGCGGAAAGGTTAAGAAGTCCCGAAAAGCCCTTTTCGTTTATAAACTGTCGAAGTACATTCGCAGTTTCGGGATCCACGTTTTTCTTGATGGTCTCATCCTTGCGGTTGATCTTCTGAGATTTTTCGATAACGGTATTGTAATCGACGCCCAGCACCTCCACGAGCTTCTCGGCAATCTCACGCGCCGCCTGTCCCGATACATAGTCGTTGTCGTCCTCCTGCTCGAAGGCAGCAATGGCATGGGGAGAGATAAATACGCGGTATACCGTGGTATTGGTCACAAGCAGATTCATGTTGGTGTCAAATATCTTACCTCGCTCGGCAGTGGTAGTGACCTCACTGGTAAGCTGATCTATAACTATCGCCTGATACTTGTCGTTATTCACTATCTGCAGTCCGAACAGGCGGATCATCAGAAACACCCAACCCGCAACCACAAACGCCGCAAACACAAGTGTTCGTCTGAACATCACGCTTTTCTGTGACAAAAAAGGCATCTTTATCCTCCCGAAAAATGGCAAATTACGGAGAGTAAGCGACTTTACGTGGTGCCTACTCTCCGAGGTGTGTTGTAACTATTACAATAATACTGTGAAATGTTAAAAATATACCTTGGGCGTCACATTCCGAAGAATCCGCGAATACGCTCCACAAGTGATCCGCCGAAGCTCATGATACCGTCAAAGAAGTTTGTGTTTACCTCCTCGACCTCCTCCACAAGCTCTATCTTGTCTTCCTTGTGTACGGTAAGGTAGAAGCGCTCGACCTGATCCTTCTTGACCATGCCGAGATCCTCCTTTGCCATATCCTCTACCACGCGAAGGTCATCGCGTGTCTCAAGCAAAAGTCTCAGTTCATTCTCCTCTGACACCATGGAGTTATACCTGCGTTCCAGGGCGGAATTTTCCAATGTGATCTCGCTTATCTGCACCGATGTGGTAACTATCGCCATGATGAGCACCGTAAAGCAGAGCGCGATCAGCACGATGGAGAGCGGGAATGAGTATTTTTTCTCAACAACTATGGTATGTATTGCAACGATGGATTTTTTGCGGAGCTTATCCGCTTTCTTTACCTGCTCCTTGACCGTATCAGCCGCTTTTTCACGCGCCCTCGCGGCACTCTGTGCCGAGGCACGCGATTTTGCGCCCGCTGCAGCTCTTGTACCGGTCTTTGCAAAGCCGCGTCCGTATCCGGGATGCGCACCCGCAGTCGGTGCGGGTCTGCGAGCCGCCGCGGTGGAATTAACGGTACGAGCACCGTTTTTTACTCCCGCACGGCCCTGCTGTGACGTATTCTGTGCACTTGCGTTGTTCCTCGGGCGGTTATTGTTTATAAGACTATCCCAGGAATACTCCTTATAAGAGGGATGGGTGGAGATGCGGTTATCTGCCGCTTGTGTATTCTTTTTATTTTTGAATGCAGCTTCGGTCATTTTCGCTTATCTCCTTATCATTAACTATATTTTTTCCGCGATCCTGAGCTTAGCACTGTGGGAACGGGAATTTTCCGATAGCTCCTTCTCCGACGGGAGAATGGGCTTGTGGGTTATCTGCTTGATTTTTGGCTTTTTGCCGCAGACACATACGGGGAAATCCTTCGGGCAGGTACATCCCTTGGAGTTTTCGGCGAAGGTCTGCTTTACTATTCTGTCCTCCAGCGAGTGGAAGGTTATCACCGACAGTCTTCCACCCTCGGAAAGCGCGTATATAAGCGCCTCCAGCGTGGGCTCGATTATGGAAAGCTCCGAATTGACCTCTATGCGGATCGCCTGGAACGCACGCTTTGCGGGATGGGAGCCTGCCTCACGCGCCTTCGCGGGAACCGCCGCTTTTATGATCTCCACCAGCTCGAGTGTAGTCTCGATGGGCTTTGCCTCACGTGCGGCGCAGATGCCGCGGGCGATGCGCCCTGCGAAGCGTTCCTCGCTGTAGTCGAATATGATCTTCTTAAGCTGTGCCTCCGAGTAGGTGTTGACTACCGTGTAGGCGGAAAGTGCCGCGTCGGGATCCATTCGCATATCCAGCGGCGCGTCGTGCATATAAGAGAAGCCGCGCTCGGGTGTATCCAGCTGATAGGACGATACGCCAAGGTCGATGACCGCGCCGTCGATCTTATTGATCTCAAGCCGTCTTAAAACCTCTCCAACATTTCTGAAGTTGTCGCGCACAAACTCAATTTTATCGGCATAGGGCGCAAGGCGCACCTTGGATGCTGCAATCGCCGCGCCGTCCTGATCAATGGCGATAAGCTTGCCGCCCTCTGTGAGTCTCGATGCTATCGCCTCGGAATGGCCTCCGCCGCCGAGGGTGCAGTCAACATATATGCCGTTCGGTTTAATATTAAGTCCGTCCACCGATTCGCCAAGAAGCACCGAATAGTGAGAAAATGAAGGTGTAGCTTCCATTAAAGTCCCAGCTCCTTCATCTGTGCTTCTATCTCTGCCGCATCGTCGCCAGACTTCATAGTCTCCCAGCGCTCAGCCGCCCATAATTCAGCATGGTCGCCGACGCCAAGGAATGCCGCCTCCTTTTCAAGGCTTGCGTATTCACGAAGGCTCTGCGGAATGGTGATGCGTCCGTGTGCATCGGGTGTAACCTCCGACGCAAAGGTGAAAAGGAAGCGCTTGATGGCTTTGGTTTGTGACGTGGGAAGCTCGGACAGCTTGTCGGAAAATCTCTGCCACTCATCCAGGTGATACAGCGACAGACAGCCGTCAACACTGCGCGACAGAATAAAGGTCTCGCCAAGGTCCTCGCGTAATTTTGCGGGAACGAACACACGCGATTTGGCATCGATCGTATGTAAATATTCACCTGTAAGCATCCCATCCACCCCACTTTCACCGTTTATTTGGGAATATTCACCACTTTGCACCTATTTGCACCACTTATATTATAATACATCCCGCGAAAAATTTCAATAGTTTTCGCGAGATTTTTTTGACAATATGCAATTTTTTTGAATATTTTTCACGATATTATACCATGCAACCACCAATACAGTAGCATAGTTACATTTATGTAAAATTATGTTATTTTTTTCTGTAAAATTCTGCAATCAGCGGAGCGACGCCTGCGGGTACACTCTTTGTGTAATCACAGCCGTAACGGATGAGCTCACGCACCATTGTGGAGCTTACGTGCATATACTCCGCCTTGGTGGGAATTATCACCGTATCAAGCTCTGCTTCAAGGGAGCGATTGATAAGTGCCAAGGACTGCTCGTAGTCGAAATCGGAGGCAGTGCGAGCCCCCTTCACCACAGTTCCGATGCCGTGCTCGCGGGCGTAGTCGACAAGCAGTCCGCCGAAAGAATCCACACGGACGTTGGGAACTCCCGCAAATGCCGCTTTAAGCATACAAAGCCGCTCCTCGGCACTGAAGAAGCCGTTTTTCGATGAATTGACAAACTCCGTCACATAAACCTCGTCAAACATTTTTGCCGCACGCATAACAAGGTCGTAATGACCGACGGTCACCGGGTCAAAGCTTCCCGATATAAGAGCTTTTTTGGGATTCAACATACACTCATTCCTTTCTTGTCAGCACTGTGATATAAACGCGTCCGTAGCGGTTCTGCTTCTCGATGTTAAACCGCTCCGCAAGAGCGGTATCCCCTTCGAAGATGTCATCACGCTCATCCTCGCAGAAGATCCACGCGCCATCGGAAAGCAGATCGGAATCCGCAAGTTTGGCCAACGCTTTTTTGAGCATCCCGCTTCCGTAGGGCGGATCGAGGAAGATGAAATCGTACTTGTACTTGCCGTTTGATGCGCGCAGGAAGTCCGAATAGTCGCTCGTCACGATGCGGCAGCGCTCGAAAAGATGTGTCTTCTGTGCGTTTTTCTTAATGATCGCCACCGCTTCGGCGGACTTGTCCACCATGTGCGCCTTTTCGGCACCGCGACTGAGGGCTTCAAGTCCCATCTGACCGCTTCCCGCGAAAAGATCAAGCACAAAAGCATCGGGCAGATCGAACTGTATCATGGAAAATATTGCTTCTTTAACGCGCTCGGCGGTGGGACGGGTAGCTTCCCCGTCAAGGGTCTCAAGTCTTGTCCCGCGAGCGGTTCCAGTGATGATTCTCATTTATTTTTCTCCTTTTGTTCGGATTGCTTTTTATAAAACTCTATTATCGCATCGGCGTTGGCGGCAGTAATGCCCGACACGCGCATAAGCTCGGTCTTGTCCGCCCTTTTGATGGCGGCAATGCTTTTGAAATGCGAAAGCAGGCTTTTTGCCTTTATGGTGCCAATGCCGTCTATGGCTTCAAGTGTTGAATGCTTCAAGGTTTTGGATTTTGCGTTCTCCATGCGGGTAATGGTGTAGCGGTGGACCTCCTCCTGGAGCTTGTACACAAACTGGAACACCGCCTGTTCGCGGGCGATGCTCAGCTCACTCACATCATCGGTCAGCGCACGAGTCTTGTGGAATTCATCCTTGACCATGCCGTACACGGGTATCTCACATCCAAGCTCAAGCATAAGCTCACGTACCACTGAAACGTGTCCCCGTCCGCCGTCAAGCAGAATCAAATCGGGTGCCGCACCGAAGCTATCGTCGGTGAGATGGGAAAGGCGTCTTGACAGTGCTTCGCGCATAGCACCGTAGTCGTCGATACCGTCTGTGGTCTTTATCTTGAAGGTGCGGTAGTCCGACTTCTTTAATTTTCCGTTTTCCGCCACTATCATGCCCGCCGTAATATTGTCCTTGCCAAAGTTTGAGATATCGTACGCCTCAATTCGCTCGGGTACCACCTCAAGCCCCAGCATGGATGCGAGCTTCACCAGCATCTTGTTGTCCTTCTCGGACTGTGCCTTGTAGATAAGCGCCTGCTGCTTTGCGTTGTCGTAAACCATCTCGCACAGTCTGCGGCGATCACCGCGCTCGGGAGTGCGGATGTCGGGCTTGTAACCCACACGGCGGCGTATGGTCTCCACAAGAGCCTCTAATTCCTCGTCTGGAAGCGTGAAATCAAGTATGATCTCATGGGGCACATATTCACGAATATTGTAAAGCTCGGACAAAAACGCCGACATATTTTCCTCGTCAATGATCTGCTCGGCGGGAAATAGAAAATGATCGTTGTCGGTGATGCTTCCGCCGCGGATATAGAAAACCGAAATGCAAGAGCACACCTCATCGGCGTAGAGCGCGATCACGTCCTGCTCCGCATCTGGCGCACCCACTACCTTCTGCCTCTGCCACAGCTTCGACAACGCCTCTATGCGGTCTCGGTAGCGTGCCGCCGCTTCGAACATAAGATTCTCGGCGGCATATTCCATTTTTTCCCGAAGCGACTGCTCGCATTCGCGGAACGATCCGCGAAGAAAGCTGTTTATTTCCTTAAATATCGCCTTGTATTCCTCGGCGGGGACCTCTCCCGTACAGGGTGCCACACACAGCCCTATATGCTTGTTAAGGCAGGGTCTGCTCTTTCCGATATCCCGAGGGAACTCCTTATTGCAGGAGGCTATCCCAAATGATTTCTGAACGGTTCCGAGAATATTATAAACAGCGGAGATGCTTGAATACGGACCGTAATACCTTGCCCCGTCCGCAAGACGCTTGCGGGTGACAAAAAGCCGCGGATATTCGTCGTTCACCGTCAGCTTGATGTAAGGATACGATCTCGAATCCTTTAATTTTATATTATATTTCGGCGCATACTGCTTGATGAGGCTGTTTTCGAGGGACAGTGCCTCTATTTCCGTATCGGTGAGAATATAGTCGAAGCTGCGGACACTCATCACCATGCGGCGGGTTTTTTCGTTGTGGTTCGCCGACTCATGGAAATACTGCGACACACGGCTTTTAAGGGAACGGGACTTTCCGACGTAGATTACCTTACCGCCCCCATCGCGCATAATATAAACGCCCGGTCTCTGCGGCAGTGCGTTTGCCTTTTCAAGCAGCCCCGCACGTCTGTCACTGTTCGATTTTCCGAAAGCATTTGTATCCATGCATTACCTCGACTCTTATTAAAGCAAAGACGAGTCACCGCACAAAAGCACATCGCGACCCGTCAAAACTATTCTTCTGACGTAAGCCGTCCGCAAAAGGGCATAGCTCACGTTAGCATCCGAACACTTGCTCGAATTATTCACCGAAGCCGGTATCGATAAGCTCGCACAGACCGTCGAGTGCATCGTTCTCGTCATTGCCGTCAGCAATGAGGGTGATGGTCATGCCCTTGGTGATACCGAGAGAAAGAACGCCGAGAAGGCTCTTGGCATTCACGCGTCTATCCTCCTTCTCAACCCAAATAGAGCTCTGGAAGGAGTTCGCCTTCTGGATGAAGAATGTAGCGGGTCTTGCGTGTAGACCAACATTGTTTCTGATGGTTACGTTACGGGATATCATAGTAGTTCGCTCCTAACATAAAATTTGTATATTTCGCATTTAAATTTCGTTTTAATCACTGCCTCCGACATCACGGCATTCCCGACATCAAAGAGGCGTTTTCCCCGAATAAAGTTATACTGATTATAGTATATCAAATTTTTTAAATAAAATCAATAGTCCATTTGCATATAATTTGTCAAACTATAGCCCGATTTATCTGTGAATTTCGGGACTTTTTCCAAAAACAGCGCCGCACAGTGGTATATTTTACCATAGTGCGGCGATTGTTTTATTCTGCGATATTTACCTTTTCAATATCGGTGACGGTAATGCTGGCAGTAATATTGGAGCTCTTTACCGTGAGCTTGGAGCCGGGAGCGATGTAGGTAGTTCCCCCAAGAAGGAAGCCTTCGTCGCTGAATACGCCAGAGCCGATGATCTTGCCGCGAACATCTATGCGGCTGCTCTTTGAGGGATTATCCGGGTCACTTGGCGAATAGGTTTTTATGAGCTTTCCGTCAGCGCCCGGGATGTACTCCTCTGCCGGAAGATCGTAAGGCTTTTCCTCAAGATAGCCGAGGTAGCACTTATGTGTGTCGCTATAAAACGCGTCGCCCGCGTTGAAGTAGTTGTAGGAATCGCTGCTGATATCCTGTATAAGGAAAGATATTCGCGCAGGCTCGATACTGCTGTTTGCTATGACCTTATCCACAACTCCCATACGAAGTGCTATACCTACGAGTGCACCAAGCACTATTATCACAATAAGAAGATCGATGATATTTGGTTTCAGACGTTTTGTCTTTTTTTGTGTATTATCGTTCATCATTTTGCCTCCGTTTCAGTTAACTGTATACAGTAACCCGTCCCAGTATAGTAAGGCAGACGCACATGCATGGTCGTGCCTACCGAAATGTCGTATCCGCCGTCAAGCAGATACCGTCCGTCGCCACCGATGGTTGCGGGAGCGATTACCGTCAGCTTGATATTGGAATGATCAGGATGCTCACTCAAGGTCAGCGCACCTGCGGAATAATCATTCCCGTTATAGGTCGCAGGCTCGACAGCGACGTCGATGACCTCACCGAGGTGATATTTCGCCACCGAATCCACCACTCCCTCGCCTACCGCGAAGTTATCCGAAAATTCGCTTCTTACCGTGCGGAGCTCGATGACATATTCAAGATTTACCGTATTGCTTACCGTAGGCGTATCCTTCATCGTGAAGAAAAGCACTACCGCACCAATAATAGCGGCGATCACGATGATTATTGCCGCGTCTATCGCGTTGAATTTATGCTTTTTAACTGTAGTTCCCATATTATCCTCCGTTTTATCAGTATATATCTTCCACAGCCGTGGCACTTAGCGTTTTGCGTATCGCCGCGCCCAGTCCCAGCATCAGCCAGAACATAAGGAATACGCGGTAATTGTACCAAATGTAATCGGTCATGCCCTGAGCAAGCACTGCCAGCATACCGCAGAACACCGCGTTTGATAACAGCTTGTCACGGCGGCTCTCCCTCACATGAAGCGAGAGACAGCTTTGCACATAGAGAAGCAGTAACGCTATAAAAACCACAAGTCCGACGGCACCGATCTCCACTATTATCTGAAGATACAGATTGTGAGCGTGTGGCGCGGTCTCGATACCCGAAAGCGCGTAGAGCGGGTAAACAAGACTGAATGAATCGTTTCCGATACCGATGCCGCTATGCCAATAGTCACCGATCATCTTTATCACACCGCGCCATATGTTTACGCGATATGAGGTAGAGCTGTCACCCAGGTTTCCGATGCTGAGGAAGCGCTGTGTAATGCTGTCGGGCAGAACAAACGGTAAAAACGGTATGCCGAGTGAGCAGAATAGGAGCGCAGTCAGCGTGTGGCGGCTGTACATCAGCATGAAGATGAGCATTCCGATAAGGAAGCCCAACCATGCGCCGCGGGACCATGTATAGATAAGGCATCCGCCCGCCGCAAGTCCTATCGCCGCCAGCGCCACTCTTGCGCGGGGCGCTTTTGTGATAATAAACATGGCGAGTATCAGCGGGATCAGCATGATAAGATACTCCGCAAGGACGTTGGGATTTTCAAAGGTGGATACCACCCGTCCCTCGATCTCACTGAACATATCGGAGTCCTGCCAGGTCTGCTCAACGGTTCCGAAGAAATTCTGATACAGCCCGTAGAGTGATACCAGCGTGCAGGCGGTAAGTGCGCCTACGATACAGCGCATGAACCATTTGCGGGAGCGGATCAGGTTCACCACAAGGAAATAGCCAAGCATAAATGCCACATACACAAGCATAGGCTTTATGCTGGCACTCGACGCCGCAACGACACCGCCACCCGCCATCAATATCATAAACGCGAGGACTGCAAAATCAAGCAGGTCGAATTTGATGGATCGCTTGCCGCGCATCACCTTCAGCATAAAGCAGATCGCAGTGTAGAATACCGCCGCAACCAGTCCCATCGTGGGGGCAAACGGCAGAACCGTGATGATTGCAAGCACTCCAAACTCAGGCTTGATAAGCACCAGATATGCACAGATAAGCGCCGCGATGCCGATAAGCAGAAGCAGTGGTTCAACAAACAGCGAAAGGACGCCGAATATAAGACCCGCAATAAAAGCAACATTGTATTTGCCCTCACGCTCCTCGCGCCCCTCAAGCGTCTCGCTTCGGATATCTGACACTCGGAACAGAACAAACCGCGCCGTAGGACTTGAAAGAAGAGCGTTTGCAAGTGTTTGCCTTGAGGCTATCATCGTGACCGACATGATAAGCATGACAACAAGCGTCAGAATGGTGACGGCATCGGCAGTCGGCGCATCTGCAAGGTAGAAGGTTTTAAAAAGGTATACGATGGCACTGTAAAGCGCGGCGGAGAACATGAAGATACCGTAGGACTTCATAGAGCTTGCCAGCATTCCGTCAAGAATACGCCGTATAAAGCTGAAAATCGCGCTGTTCTCAATGCCGTGAGCTAACTTTCGCTTAGCGGGGGTAAACACCCGCTCATCAAGAGCGAGCCTGCGTACTCCGCTTACCGCGGCACTTTTTGCCACCGCACCGTTTTCGTGCTCGTATGCGGTAAACGCGCCGCCGATAAGACTGCCCGACAGCTTTCGGTATATCCATCCGGATGCACGTCCGAGCATAGTTATTATCAGCGATGAGGCAAACGGATTATTTTGTTTTGCTGTATCGCCGGATTTTTTATTCAAACGTGTGACCTCCAATCATATTTTAATTTTAGTAAGCTTTGAATAGGCGAGGTAAACGATCACCGAAGGTACAAAGCTTACGCCCGCTTTGATTATATTGGTAAATAGCGACGCTTCAAACGGCATACTCGAAATAAGCCGCGACACTGTAAGTGTGACGGCAAACACAAGCACACCGCCGATCACAATCTTTATGAGATTCACTGAAAAGCCGCGCGAGGGTAGTCCGCGAAGGCGTTTTGCGGCAAACACAAGCAGTATTGCCGCCGAGGTGATCTGCCCTACCGCATTTGCGGCTCCCACAGCACCGATGTCAAAGAGTCCGAGAGAGGTAAGCACCGCTCCCGTGATAAGATTCGCGATAATTCCGCCAAGTGCCGCATACATCGGCACACGGGGCTGATTTTGGGAGTAAAAAACTCTCGAAAACAGCTCGGTGACACAGAAAAACGGCATTGCCGGCAGTATAAAGCGCAGTGCGCGGGCAGTATTTCTTGCATCATCGGGAGTAAATTCTCCGCGCATATAGACAATAGCACAGCCCTCTCCCGCAAGCACCAGTGCCGCCGCCATAAAAGGTATCACGATAAACAGCGCCGAGGTGATGCCGCTCCTGACGGTCTTTGCAAACTCCTCACTGTTCCCTGCCGCCGAAAGGCGTGCGATCTTCGGGAAGGTGTAGTTGCAGATACTGTAGGTAAGCGTACCCGCAATGATTATATAAATATTGTTAGCGTAATCGAATACAGTCGTCGCGCCGGTAATGAAGGTCTGAGATGCGACACGGGATGCGAAATACTGTCCGATCAGCGTACCAGCAGGTGCAAGCCATGAGCCGATCATAATGGGCGGCGCCATTTTCAGCGCACGAAGCAAGGCAGGATTTTTAAGATCCAATAACAGCCTGTAGCGAAAGCCCTGCCGCCATAGCGGCACCACCAGCGTTAAAAGCTGGATGAGCCACGACAAAAGATAAGCCGCCGCAAGACCGTATATACCGTACTCACCGAGAGGCGCATTGAATACCGCAAGATACAGTACCACGCCCGCGTTTGAGACCGCGCTGATGAGTGCGGGGGCGATGAAGGAGCCCTTTGACTGGAGCACGCCCACCAGCGTATACGCCGCACCGGTGAAGATCACCAGCGGGAACATGATACGCGTAAGCGTCACCGCAAGCGAGACAGTCGACTCGTCAAGCCCTTGTGTGATCAGCCGTATAAACGGCTCGGCGAAGACGATACCGATGACCGCAAGCACGCCGCACAAAAGCATTATGAAATTAAGGAACATGCAAGCAAAGCGATCCGCCTCCGGGCTTGTCACCCGATCCGCATCCTTTTCCTTGAAGCTGTTGTACACGGGAATAAAGCATCCCAGCACCGCCGCCGCAAGAAACATATCGAAAAATGCCAGCGGCAGCTTCGATGCGGCGGTAAAAGCGTTCGCCACCGAGGATGTACCGTAAGCGTTCGCCTGCAGAACACCTCGAAGCATTCCGAGCAGCTTAGCGATAACGGTAGCTCCCATCATCACCGCTACCGTTTTGACGGCTCGTCCTCCCTTTTTGTTCCCGTTATCTGACATTTTTCTGTTCTTCCTCTGATTCTTTGTTATTATCGTCGGCATCTATACCGACGCCTGCGCCGCCAAGCAGATCGGGACGGCATTCCAGCGTCTTTTTCACCGCCGCCTCACGCCGCCACTTTTCGATATTGGCATGGTGCCCCGAAAGCAGGACCTCGGGCACAAGTCTGCCGCGGAAATCATAGGGACGGGTGTACTGCGGATATTCAAGCAGTCCCGAAGCGATGCTCTCGCCGCGCCAGCAGTCCTCGTTTGTAAGAACGCCTTCAAGCATACGGGACACGCAGTCCACAAGCACGCAAGCCGGAAGCTCACCGCCCGTCAGCACGTAATCGCCGATGGACAGCTCCTCATCGACGATCTCCTCGATGATACGCTCGTCCACCCCCTCGTAGTGACCGCAGAGAATAATAAGATTATCGTACTCCGTCAACTCGTATGCGTGCTTCTGGGTCAGCACCTTGCCACGCGGAGACATATAGATGACCCGCCGCTTTGCAGGCTCACGGCCTGCCGCGTCCGACTCACGCTGGGCCTCCAGCACCGACTGATAGCAGCCGTATATCGGAACTGCGCTCATAAGCATTCCCATGCCGCCACCGTAGGGGGTATCGTCCACACGGCGATGCTTGTTTTCGGAAAAATCTCGGATGTTGTGGGTATGTATCTCCACAAGCCCTCCCTCCTGCGCTCTGCCGATGATGCTGGAGCCCAGCACCGTGTCGACCACATCGGGAAAGAGAGTCATAATATCAAACCTCATTTCCGCCTCCCTCGATTTCCTCCGCACCGTCATCGAACATTCCGGGGATGGGTGTCAGAAATACCCCGTCATCGTCGATGTGACCGATAAAGGCATCCACTGCGGGAACAAGCACTTCCTTGCCCTCCTCTGTCTTGACACAGAACAGGTCGGAAGCGGGGCTTTCGATAAGATCGGACAGCACGCCGAGGCGTTTTCCATCACGCTCATCGAATACAGGAAGTCCGATAATATCGGCGATGAATACGCGGTCATCCTCCAGCGGAATATCCTCGCGGTCAGCAAAGACCACGCGATTTTTTAGAAGCTGTGCCGCCTCAATGGAATCGATTCCCCAGAAATATACCAGCGCACAGCCCTTGTGCACCGAAGCCTTGGTAACCTCAAGCGAGATATATTCATCCTTTTTCTTATAATACAGCGTTTTGATCCCGCACAGCACCTCAGGCGAGTCGCACCACGACTCGATCTTGCACGCGCCGCGCACACCGTGTGTGTTTATGATCTTTCCGCATTCGAGATACTGTTCTTTATTCTGCATATGATACGCTCCTATGTGTATCGTTTTTAATTATCGGTTATTTAGAGGTGTGGGCTTATGCCCCACGTATCCACCTTATATTGTAGCACAAATTTCCTCCGTATTCAAGGAAAATTGCAAATTTGATTAAATTTACACAAAATAAATCCCGCCAAGCCTTGAAATTGGCACCGAATAGTGGTACAATTATGTAAAATCGACAAATACGGAGTGGCACTATGAATGTAACGATCGCTATAGATTCTTTCAAGGGAAGCCTTACCTCCATGGAAGCGGGAACCGCCGCGGCGGAGGGTATACGCAGAGTTTATCCCGATGCCGAGATCGTGGTGCGTCCGCTGGCGGACGGCGGTGAGGGCACCACCGAAGCGCTTGCCGTTGGTCTTGGCGGAACACTGCGCACTGTCCGCGCCCATGACGCACTGATGCGTGAGACCGACTGCACCTACTGCATCGCTGGTAATACCGCAGTAATCGAAATGGCAGCGGCGGCGGGACTACCGCAGCTCGCGCAAAATGAGCGCAATCCGCTTAACACCACCACCTACGGTGTCGGCGAGCTGATCGCAGATGCCATCGCTGAGGGATGCCGCGATTTTGTGATCGGCATCGGCGGAAGCGCCACCAACGACGGCGGCACAGGTATGCTGGCGGCGCTGGGCTTCGGACTTTACGACAAAAACGGTGATAAGATCGCCCTTGGCGCAAAAGGACTTGCCGACCTCGCCCGTATCGAGGATGACAGCATCATCGCGGGACTGCGCGACTGCCGCGTACGCGTGGCGTGTGACGTCACTAACCCGCTCTGCGGAGGGTATGGATGCAGCGCGGTCTACGGACCGCAGAAGGGTGCCACTCCCGACATGGTACGCGACATGGATGGGTGGCTTAAAAACTTCGCCGAGCTTACCAAGGTCAAATACCCCGCCGCCAATGCGGAGTATCCCGGATGCGGTGCGGCGGGTGGACTGGGCTTTGCTATGCGCGAATATTTAGGCGGAGAGCTGATCTCGGGCATACAGCTTGTACTGGAGGTAACAAAGCTTGAAGACCATATCCAAAGCTCCGACATCGTGATCACCGGTGAGGGCAGACTCGACCGTCAGAGCGCCATGGGAAAAGCTCCCGTGGGCGTGGCAACCCTTGCAAAAAAGCACGGCAAGCTGTGCCTCGCCTTCGCAGGCGCGGTCACCGAGGATGCAGTTGCCTGCAACGCGGCGGGAATCGATGCGTTCTTCCCTATACGCCGCACCGTCTGCACCCTTACAGAAGCGATGGAAACAAAAAATGCCCGCCGCGACCTTGCAGACACGGCGGAACAGGTATTTTTGCTGATAAAGAGCCTTAGGGCTTAACTCTTACGGTCAAATTTCGTCTTGCAGACGGGACAGGTGATGGTGATTGTGCCCCTGCCCTTCGGGACACGCAGATTGTTTTTGCAGTTCGGGCAGGAGAAGTAGTGGTGAGTCTTTATATCCTTGATACGGTTATACTGCAGCTTAAACCACTTTTTGATCGGCTTCCATATCCCAATAAACCGCTCGTTCTCCCGACGGCGTGCATAGAGATTTCGTGAAAACATACGGAATATCTCGACACCGAGTAAAATATAGGAGATTATCCACAGTACATACGACGCAGTCTCCGACACTGCGCCGATAAGAGATGATGTAAGCGACAGCACCATCGACACTATAATTATCGCATAACCAAGCTTATCGATACCGTACCTGCCGTACATGAAGCCAATAAACTTTTCTTTTAACCTTTGAAAAAATCCGGGGCGCATTTTATTTCCTCCAAAAAAGAAGCTATGGGATAGATTATACACCAAATTTCACATCAATTCAACTGTAAATCTTCAACAAAGCGTAAAAATTTCATTAAAGCCGCAAAAGACTTGCTTTTTTTCGGATTATGAGTTATAATACTATAGAACGAATATTTTGAAAGGAGTTTTCTAAGATGATTCATGATGATACGCAGGAAAATCCGTCGTCGGGCTGCACCCACGACTGCTCTACCTGCTCTTCCAACTGTGCGTCAAGAGAGAAGCAGAGCCTTCTCGAAAAGCCGCACGAATTATCAAGCATAAAAAAGGTCATCGGTATCGTCAGCGGTAAGGGCGGCGTTGGCAAGTCCATCGTCACCTCCATGCTGTCGGTGCTCATGAGCCGCCGCGGTCACAGCACCGCGATCCTCGATGCCGACATCACCGGTCCCTCCATCCCCAAGGCATTCGGCGTAAAGGGTGAGGTTACAGGCGACGGCACAGGCGGTATCTTCCCTCTTGCCTCCAAGACCGGCATAAAGATGATGAGCGTCAACCTTCTGCTTCCCGAGGAGACCACTCCCGTTGTTTGGAGAGGTCCCGTTATCGCGGGAACCGTTAAGCAGTTCTGGACCGATGTTATCTGGGATGACGTGGACTTCATGTTCGTGGACATGCCTCCCGGAACCGGTGATGTTCCGCTGACCGTATTCCAGTCTATTCCGCTTGACGGCATTATTATCGTTACCAGCCCTCAGGAGCTGGTTTCCATGATCGTTGCCAAGGCGGCAAATATGGCAAAGATGATGAACATTCCCGTTCTCGGTATCGTTGAGAATATGTCCTACTTCAAGTGCCCAGACTGCGGCAAGTCTTACAACATTTACGGTGAAAGCCACATCGCCGAGGTCGCTGACAACTTCGGATACGAGGTTCTCGCCAAGATGCCCATCGATCCCCGTCTCGCGGCTCTCTGCGACAAGGGTATGCTCGAGCTCATGGAGAACGACTACCTTGACGGCGCTGCCGATAAGCTGGAAGCTCTGCTTTAAGCTGAATAAACCGTATTTGATACAAAAAGCTGCTCCGTACTTACACGGAGCAGCTTTTGATTTTTAGCAACCCTGACACACTCAAATAATTATCCGCACACCGTTTATAAGGTCCTCAAAGCATGGGGCGGCAAAGCGGCTGTCCGCCCGGTATCCTTCAATGTGTATATATCTGATACGGCTGTAGTTATAGCTTGACAGCGGGCGATTGTACGCGTCGTCGCTGTGGGCTGACACAAGATAGGTGCGCCTGCCATAGCCTGTGACGATCAGGGTGTGGTAAAAATCGCCGTCCGCCCGTCCAAGCTGGATAACGTCGCCAAGTGACAGAATCCGCCCTCTCACCTCCTGCCCGAATGGACCGAGCCCTTCCCCGACGCCTGCACTTTCCGCGTTGTTTGTGATGAAGTTATAGAAAAACTCCACCCCTGTCCACGCAGCAGCACGCTCATCCGGGTTTATGTAGTACCATCCGAAATCGGGCGTGAAATTCATCTGACAGCATCCCGCAAGTATACACTGCGACACAAAATTCGTGCAGTTTCCACCGCCTCCCGTAAAGTCAAAAAACAATGGGTTTCGCGACAGCGCCCACCGTCTTGCGTATGCGACCGCTCTCGCGCGGTTATATTCAAAAAACTCCGGCATATGTGTTTCCTCCACGAAAAGTTTGTTCAGTAACAGCATATTCCGAATCGCTTTACGGCGACACAGTGAATCGTAATATGGCACGCATAGCCGCACATAAAAACTGCCGCGTGAGAATCTTCTCACACGGCAGTTTTACATAGTTTTAAAATTTATACCCGAGCCACATCAACCCCGCATCCGGCTAAGCTTTCAATAGCTGGATCTGACCAGATAGAGCATATCGAGTATTTTGCCTCTGCGTACATCTATCTCGAGGCTACGTTGTGCCATGGTACCGTCAAAAATTAAAGCGGTTTTTTGTTGAGCCTTTCTCCCACCGCTCCACCGGGATGGATGAGTGCGAACTGCTCGCTCTTGTAGCCGGTCTCCTCGATAACCGCCGCCTGAAGTGCGTGGAACAGCATACAAAGTGCGGTGGTGCTGGTGGTTCCCTGCATATTGTACTTATCGGTCTCGCGGTTGACATACTGCTTTATTACAACCTCGGCACCGAGAGCCAACGGGGATTCGAGATTCTCGGTAACGGTGATAATATGCACACCCTTGGTCTGACAGATCTCCATAATGGGGAGAAGCTCCTTAGTCTTGCCGCCACGGGATGCAAACACCATAACATCGCCCGCCTGTAAAAATCCCGTTGCACCGTGCACCGCCTCTGCAGGCGAGATAAAGCGTGCGGGGCGCTCAATACAGCACATAAGATGTGCGAAATGCTGGCAGATGATGCCGGAATGTCCGCATCCTGCCGCACCGATACGCGGCGCGGTCGAAAGCAGTGTGACCGCCTTCGAAAACTCCTCGTCATCGAAATACTCCTTCATTTTTACAATACACTCGGCTTCAATATCGTATGCCGCCTTAGCTGCAGCAAGTGCGTTTTCACTTATCATTTTTGTTTCCTCCGTTATTCTGATTCTTTGTGCGCTTTGATGATTAAAAACATCTTCCTTATACATAATAATCTTTTTCCGTAAAATTTTCAATTCGCAGAATAAACAAATTTCCGAACATAATATGTGCAATTTACTAACCATTGGGAAAACTTCGATAAATTTACGAAAACCATATTGACGAAATGGGAAATATGGTGTATAATCAAGTTGTGATTTTATGCCGCCTATTATGAGAGGCAAACCTGCAAAAACGCTGTATCGCGGGCTTATGGAGACCGCACTCGGTGCTTTTCCCTGTGCGCATATAAGGGCGGTTGCGGGACGGTTTTATCGAATATGGCTTCCCGAGGTCATATACAAGGCTTACCGCAACGCTTACAACAAAGCCGTAGCGTTCGCGTAGCCAACCGCGTCACGCAGATAATAACCATTAACATTCAAAAAATATTTAAGGAGAGATATAAAAATGGCAGAAAAACGCAAAATAACAACGCCTTTTTTTGAGATAGGCCCCAAGTCCTACCTCTACGGCGACGACATCCTGGAGCTTGCAAAGGCGGCAGATGCTGCATCCGAAAAATACGGCGTCAGCATCATTTTTACAACCCCCGTTGTAGATATTCGCAGAGTTCGTGAAGCTACTAAGCACATCTACGTTTTCGCGCCCCATATGGATCCCATCGTTCCCGGTCGCGGACTTGCTGATATTCTTCCCGAATCCCTCGTTGCGGCAGGTGCTGATGGCGTAATGCTCAACCACTGCGAAAAGCCCCTGGAGTTTGACGTGCTCGCAAAGACCATCGAGCGTGCAAACGAGGTAGGTCTCACCACCATCGTCTGCGCAGATTCTTCCGCAGAGGCGGCAAAGATCGCAGCTCTCAAGCCCGACATCATCGTTGCCGAGCCCTCTGAGCTGATCGGTACCGGTGTAAGTGTCGGTCCCGAGTACGTTGAAGCGGCAACCCGTTCCGTAAAGGACGTTGATCCCGACATTCTCGTGCTCACAGCCGCAGGTATTGCCAACGGCGAGGATGTATACAACACCATCATCGCAGGTGCGGATGCAACCGGTTCTTCCTCCGGTGTTGCAAAGGCTCCCGACCGTGCCGCAATGGTTGACGAGATGATCGCCGCTGTTCGCCGCGCATACGACGAAAGAACCAAATAAGTCAAATTTTAAATTTATATAAATTTTGGAGGATTATATTATGGAATTCAAAGTTTTTCAGAAAGAGCTTGAGCTTCAGTCCAGAGGCTGGATCCCCACCTTCCACGATGTTTCCAAGGAAATCATGGAAATTGTAAAAGAATCCGGTGTTAAGAACGGTACTGTTTGCATCGCTTCTCATCACACCACCTGCTCCGTTATGATTCAGGAGTGCTCTCACGACCTCGATTCCTACGATCTTGAGTATCTCCAGCACGACCTTCTCGACATCATGAGAAAGCTCATCCCCGACTACACAAATGAGGGCGACTACCGTCATCCCGGACCGGTACACGCACAGTTCGGCAGATACGTAAACGAGCCCGGCAACTACACCTCCATGAACACCGACGGTCACCTCCGCTCTGTATTCTTCGGCAGAAGCGAAACCATGACCATCAAGGACGGCGTTCTTGACGGCGGTGAGTTTGCTCACATCTACTTCATTGACTGGGACCACGTTCGTGCACGTCACCGTCAGCTCAATGTTACCGTTATGGGTACCACCGAGGACGTAAATGACCGCAAGTGGAACAACGGCGAGGTTGTTAACACTCTCCGCAAGTTCACCGACGAGGAAAAGGCTTACGACATCCGCTACGACCTCCAGCAGAAGAGATAAGTACATACATCATTTTAAAAGGAGCTGCCACGGCAGCTCCTTTTTGTATTTGTATCAGTTATTTTCCGCAATGTAAAGCCCTACAACGCTGTTTATTACCGACACAGTCTCATCAAGGCTCTTATCACCGGCAAAATACATGGTAAGATCCTCCATGATAAGCTCCACTACCGCCTGCGAATAGCTCGGTATCGGTGCGGCGCCGTTTATAAGCGATTCCATAAGCGTAATATCCGCCTCGGTGGTGTCGCGGTAAATTCCCTCGCTCTCGCTGTAACGGGTAAGGAAGTCCTCGCTTGTAGAGCCGGATGTACCGCCGTCGTATCTGTAGAAATAGTGCATCTTCATATTTTCCTTGGCGGAGGTCAAGAAATTCTCGCGGACTGCGGAAATGCCGTATCCGCCGCGCTGCTGACTACTTGTAATCGTGGATTTAATAAACTCCCACGCCCCCTTAGCAACAAGCGAATCCGCGTTTATGGCAAAGCTGACGCTCGGATCGACCACCGCACCGTTGCCGTTTTCGGTGGGATAGCCCACAAATGCGGTATCCTCAAAGCCAAAGGCAAACATGGTGTTGATAAGATCTCTGGTATCATGAAGATATGCCTCATTCAACAGCACAGTGTCCTCGCGATAGACCTTGTTGCGGTCGTTTTCATACTCGACAAGGGCATCGCCCGAAAGCGATTGGCGGTAGTTAAAATCCGCGGTGTTCTTGGAATATTCCAGCAGCCGTCTGAATGTGGGAGTATCAAAATTCACCGTACCGCTCTCAGTGTCAACAAATTCATCCAGCGACAGGCAAAAAAGCGTATTGAGCATCTGCATCTGCCCCGAATAGTCAAACAGATATTTGTCCGCGGGGAGTGACTCCGCGAAGTCGAGGAACTCATCCACCGTCCACTTTTCATGGGGCACATTGGCGCTCTTGCCGGCTATACTTCGCAGTGACAGCTCGGTCACAAGCTCGCAAAGCTCCCCGCCGCGCTCCATGGGCTCAAGCACGCAGTCAAAGAGCATGGAACGGTCAAACTCCTCGTCAGCATCCATCAGCGGATAGAGGTCGAGGAACAGGTCATTTTCAAGCAGTGTTCCGCGATTTGAAAACTCCGACAGCACCACCACATCGGGTGCGGTGCCGGCGGTGAACTCGCCAAGTAAAGTCTCCGAGGCAAGGTTATAGTTATCGGAGGTATTATACTTCGAATACTCGGTGAGCCGCACGCGGTAGGTATCGTTTGAACGGTTGAATTTTACCACCTGATTCTTAATATCGCCGTTTCCGTAATTGATGGCAAGATCGATCACATACCGCTCGGGCACATCCTCATCGGGAAGGCGCTTTAAAAGATACAGCTCGCGGATCGAAGCTTCTGTGCTGTATTCATAGTAATTCGCCAAAAACGTATTCTCGTCGATCACGACCATGCTTTGAATGCCGCTTGCGATAATATCGGAGTTGACCCAATCAAGGAGCTTTACACCTTCACCGCCCTCGTTGTAGCCGTAAACAGCATTACCGTCATCATAATAGACATCGTAGCCGGGGCCTATGTATATCTTGACATTATCAAGATTCGTATCGGGCATGGGCACATTCTCACCCAGCGCGCGCTTTTCGACATCAATATACTTGAACATAGCCTCCCAGGTGGTATCGTCGCGGTAGGATACATACACCCGTCCGTCGGCGCTGACACCCACATCGTCGATATAGCGCGCAAAGGCAAGCTCAAACAGCTTTTTCATATCCGCATCGAACACGCCAATCAGCGTATCGGTAACAATATAGATATTCCCCGCACCGTCCACTACCACGTCCTGGATATAGAAATCAGTTCCGTAGCGCGAATTTGAAAGATCGGTTTCAAATAGCGGTTCAAGATCGTCGCACAGCACCGTTGATGTGCCGTTTTCATATTTTTGAAGATCGTAGTAGTAGCTCTCATTCTCATAATCAAGATGGACGGTTGACATAATAACCGCACCATCCGAGGTCGGGCAAAGATTGTAGATCTGCTGCTTTTCGGAATCATACTCGGGAAGCGCGATCTCGGTATATTCGCCTGTTTCGGTATCAAGATCAAGCAAAAATCTGCGCACCGAATACGGTTCCTGACTCAAAACCTCGGTACATTCAAGCAGCACCCTGCCGTCGACAGCGTACATATTGCTGACGCTGTAATCCTCGGGCAGTGTGATGTCGGTGGACTTATACACATTGGTCACCCGTGACATTTCGGGCTCGGGCTTTGTATCACCGCAGGAGGTGAATGCGAGCGATACGAGCATCGCGACGGCAAAAACAAGTGAAGTTATGCGTTTTTTCATAAAATTTGCTCCTTTCAAGCTCACTTTAGTATTTTAGACGAATAAAATCTCGTTTTGTTCCGTTCTTCAATTGTAGTAATATGATTATATCATATAGTTTTACAAATGTAAAGCATGTGAACGGTTAATTTACAGATAATTCACATCGTGTGGGGTTGCTTTTGCACATGCGGCGTGTTATAATGAGGTATAAAATATCGTTTCTCATACGGCATCTGACACTACACATATACGATTATTTTCCATTTCATACACAGCGGAGACAACATGAAAAAAGCTATAATCATAACAACCACCGTCTGCGTCCTGCTGGTGGCTTCCGCCGCGGTTCCTATGTATATATTCTCCGAGAAAATGCTCATAACGCCGGGCGAGATCATTGCGGGCACGCTTGATACCGCCGCGCGGGATAACACCGCCGCTCCGACAGAATGCGAGACCGAGCCGCCGCCCGAACCTGTGGAGATCACGCTCTCCTTTATCGGCGACTGTATGCTGGCGACCGACCGCGGTGGAGAATATCAGGGTTCCTTCAATCTGCTGGCAAAGCAGGTTGAGCCGTCCTATTTCTTCGAAAACTTCATCGAGCTTTTCGAGGACGATGACTGGACCGTGGCAAATCTTGAGAACGTATTCACCGACAATCCCAATGCAACAATCCGAAACAAAGGCTACACTCCCGCATATTGGTACAAATCCACCGCCGCCAATACCGCTATCCTTAACGCGGGCAGTATTGAGATCGTTTCCCTTGCCAACAACCACTCCGAGGACTACGGAAGCATCGGCTATGCGGACACACGTGCCGCGCTCGAAGCCGCCGAGGTCATGTGGGGCGACAACGACAATATTCTCATCCTTGAAAAAGAAGGCTTTACTATCGCCCTTTACTGCACCACCTTCTACCATACAGGCTACGACACTATCATCTCAAAGAAAATGGCTGAGATCGATGCCGATTACAAGATCGTCTACTTTCACGGCGGGACCGAGCGCGTACACGTGCCAGATACCTGGAAGGCTGCCGGCGCACGCCGCATGATCGATAACGGAATCGACCTCGTTATCGGCGGACATCCTCATGTGCTGCAGCCAATCGAGACTTACAAGGGCAAGACCATCGTTCACTCCCTCGGCAACTTTGTGTTCGGCGGCTCACGAAGCGAAGAAAACCGCACTATCGTATACCGCCTGAATCTGACCGTCCTCGAGGGTGAGCTTGCCGAGGTCTCCGACCAGGTTATCCCCTGCTATGTCTACACCGACCTCTACAAGCCCGGCATAATCACCGATGAAGCCGAAATCGCCGCTGTCAACGCGTTCCTTGCGGGCGAGACCGACTCGCCGATGGGTAGCTGACCATGGCAGGATGTAATCTCTGCCCGCGCGGCTGTAATATCGAGAGAAGCACCGCGACCGGCTTCTGCGGACAGTCAAATACCATCCGCGTGGCGCGTGCCGCGCCGCATATGTGGGAGGAGCCCTGCATATCCGGCAAAAACGGTTCCGGAACGGTATTTTTCTGCGGATGTACCCTCGGATGCGTATACTGCCAGAACGCCGCAATTTCCCGCGGGGGCACCGCAGAGCACGGTATTGCTGTAACCCCAAAACAGCTTGCGGATACGTTCATAAAGCTTCAAAATAAGGGTGTGCACAACATAAATCTCGTCACGCCGACGATGTTCGCTCCCGCCATCGCTGAAGCCATCGCGATTTCACGCGGCAAGGGGCTGGTACTACCCATAGTTTACAACACAAGCGGCTACGAGAGTACAGACATGCTCGCCACGATCGACGACTGTATTGACATTTATCTGCCCGATTTTAAATATCTCTCCTCCGATATCTCAGCGAGATATTCCCATGCCGCCGATTATCCCGAGCACGCAATGGCATCGCTCGACATGATGGTAAGGCGCATCGGAGAGGCTAAATTCGACTGCGACGGCATAATGAAGCGCGGCGTCATTGTCCGCCATCTGCTTCTTCCGGGACAGCTTTCGGAGTCAAAGCGGGTGCTTGATTACCTATACGGTAAATACGGAAACACCATCTGCTACAGTCTAATGAGCCAATACACACCACTTCCGACCCTTGATTCAGACCGTTATCCGGAACTTGATCGGCGCGTGACCACATATGAATATGGGAAGCTCATCGACCACGCGGTAAATCTCGGGATCACCAACGGCTTTATCCAAGAGGGAAACGCTGCAAAGGAAAGCTTTATCCCAGCCTTCAACGGCGAAGGAGTATGAAAAAATGTTCAGCGCAGGACGCTGAACATTTTTTATAATACCTAATACAGAACAATTATCTCCACTGCAGAATTGAACGATATTTTTTCATAAAATTTCAGAATATGCTTGACCTAAAGCAAAAAATATTGTATAATATCATTATAAGGCTAACTATAACCAAAAAAGGGGACAGATAAATGAGCAAATCTACAAATATATTAACTCTGATCGCTGTGATCGCCGCTATATTTATACCGACTTATATCGCCATCGGCAGTTACATCGGCGCCCAATTCGCACCCGTGGACGAAAAAACCGTGACTAAGCTTGAGATCACTGACGTCGACGGTAATCAGTTTACGCTTATGGCGGATAATTCGGCGCAGGCGGTGGATATTGAAGGCTTTGTGCGAATCAATGATCGCGCCATTGAGCAGACTTCACTGCCCGATCCGCTTGTGGGAACCGATTATTTCGAGTTCAAGTATTACAGCTATGACCGCACACAGGTCTACAAGTATTATTTCACCGATAATGCGAGCGAAGCGTATTTTGTGGATGCAAACGGTACCGCGTATCATATAAACGAAGCGGACGCCGAGGCGTTTCTGTCCACCAAGTATGCGCGCTCGCTGTACAACACCACTACATTCCCCACTTTGACAGTCTCCGACCGCGCGATCGCACCGACAGACGGTGACTGGGTATATCAGACCTACAGCGGCGACTACGTGGCGCTTGACAATATTGAAACGCAGGATCCCACCGAGCTTGTTTACCAGATGAAGGGCGCCTTTGCGCTGTCCTTCGACAATCATCCGGACTTCTGCAATGTTACCATCAGTAATAACGGAAACACCGTATACAGCGACAGCTACGACAATATTGCAAACGCGTCGCTTGAAGGCAAGACCATCGATGTGCTGGTCGAGGCAAAGTGGTACGAAAACGATACCGAAGCCTGCTACGGCTCCGCAACCTATAAGTTCAAGGCAAAGATACTGCTTCCCGCGGTATTCTACCTCGGCGAGACTACGATCGAGCCCGGTGAGTTTGTGGTCATTTCCGCAAAGAACGTAGACGATCCCTCCGCTATAACCTTCACAAGCGATCCCGATCTCGGATTTACACCTACCTTCTTTGATGACGGCAAGTATGCACGCGCGCTTGTGCCGGTTCCCATGGATTATACGGGTACCGAGGTCAAGTTCACCTGCTCCTACGGCGAGGTAACTCAGGATATGACGCTCGATATTACCCCAAAGAAGTTCGGCAGCTCATCCCTTGATATCAGCGCCGCAGTGGCAAATCAAACCCGAACAGAAACCACCATGAAGAACTTCAGCGATACTATGGCTCCCATCGTATCCGTCACCGAGTCCACTCCTCTCTGGGAGGGCAATTTCCTCGAAGGCACTGCAGACGGTCAGGTCAAGATTGGCTTCGGACGTTACTGCACCATTACCGGCACGGGCGAGACCTTCCGCCACGAGGGATGTGACTATATCGTCAAAGCCAACGAAAGCATCATGGCGATGAACAACGGTAAGGTCGTATATGCGGGTTATCTCGATCTGTCGGGATACATGGTCGTTATAGACCACGGTCTCGGACTCAAGAGCTGGTACGCGCACCTGAACTCCTGTGCAGTCAAGGTCGGCGACACCGTCACCAAGGGAGATGTTATCGGCTATGCAGGCATGACAGGCTTCACCGCACGCGAAAACTGCCACATCACCGTATCGGTATACGATGTTCCGGTATGTCAGTATGACCTGTGGGAAGTCGGCGTGGTAATGACCAAATAAAATAAAGCTGTAAACCGCTGCAGGTCATTTTGTAGATGGCTTGCAGCGGTTACTGTTTTTAGGAAAGGATTCTTAAATAATGATCGGACTCGGTACAATAATCAATGTTGCCGCCATAATTCTCGGCGGCGGACTGGGCATTTTCGGGGGAAAATGGCTGAAGCCACGCGTGCAGGAAACCATTACCCGCGCGACGGGCGTGTGCGTGCTGTTCATCGGGCTCGCGGGCGTGATGGAGCAGATGCTGACGGTCACGGACGGCAGGCTGACCTCGAGCGGGACAATGATGTTTATAATCAGCATCTCTATAGGCGGGCTTGTGGGTGAGCTTCTTAACATCGATGCACTGATGGAGCGCTTTGGCAAGTGGCTGAAAATAAAAAGCGGCAATGCTAAGGACGAGCGGTTCCTTGACGGCTTCATCACCGCCACCATGACCGTCTGCATCGGCGCCATGGCGATAGTCGGCTCGGTAAATGATGGTATCTACGGAGACCACACTATTCTCGCGGCAAAAGCACTGCTCGATTTTATAATCATTCTTGTTATGGCATCATCCATGGGTATCGGCTGTATGTTTTCGGCAATTCCCGTGGCGATATTCCAGGGCACATTCACCCTACTCGCCAGATTAATCGAGCCCCTCCTCACCGAAGCGGCTCTATGCAGCCTGTCGCTGGTCGGCTCCGCGCTGATCTTCTGCGTGGGACTAAATCTTATATGGAAAAATATCATTCGCGTCGCAAATCTTCTACCGTCGCTTATCGTGGCGGTGGCATACGCACTGCTTTTTGGATAATATTAAGCGGAGCCATTCGGCTCCGCTTAATACTATTATGGTTGAAAACTTTCGCCTATAGCCCTCTCTCTGCACAAAGAATTGCCGCGCCGGAGACGCGGCAATTCTTTATCTTATTTAAAAAGCTTTTTGATGCGTTCAGCGGCTTCCTTGGTACGCTCGCGGTCACCAAAGGCGGTAAGGCGGAAGAAGCCCTCGCCCATTGCGCCAAATCCTGCGCCGGGTGTACCGACTACATTCGCCTTGGTGAGGAGCAGATCGAAGAACTCCCACGAGCCCATGCCGCCCGGGCACTTGAGCCAGATATAGGGAGAGTTTACGCCGCCGGTGTACCAGATTCCAAGCTCATCCAGCGCCGCGGTAATGATCTGCGCGTTTTCTCTGTAGTAGGAGAGATTCTCGGCAATCTGTGCGCGTCCCTCGGAAGTGAATACTGCCGCCGCCGCAAGCTGTACGGGGTAGGATACACCGTTGAACTTGGTGGTCTGACGGCGGAGCCACATCTTGTTGAGGCTCATACCATCTGCTTCAAGTTCCATAGGAACTACCGTCCAGCCACAGCGTGTACCGGTAAAGCCCGCGGTCTTGGAGAAGGAGCAGAACTCGATCGCGCAGTTTCTCGCACCCTCGATCTCATAGATAGAGCGTACAAGCTCCTTCGAAATTACAAAAGACTCATAAGCCGCATCAAAGAGGATGATCGCACCCTTCTTGGTAGCATAATCGACCCACGCCTTGAGCTGTGCGTGATTGTACGCCGCACCTGTGGGATTGTTGGGGGAGCAGAGGTAGATGATATCAGCATCAACTGCATCGTCGGGCATGGGGAGGAAGTTGTTCTCCGCAGTACCGTTCATGTAAACGATATTTCTGCCGTCCATAATGTTGGTGTCAACGTATACGGGGTAAACCGGATCGGGTACCAGCACGGTGTTATCCTTTGCAAATATATCGAGAATGTTGCCAAGGTCGCTCTTTGCACCGTCGGAGATGAAGATCTCATCCGCTTCCAGCGTTACGTTGTCCTCTGCCTTGTAGTAATCCTTGATGGCATCCTTTAAAAAGCCGTAGCCCTGTTCTGGACCGTAGCCCTTAAAGGATTCCTTCGTGCCCATCTCATCCGCCGCCTTATGGAATGCGTCAACTACCGCAGAGCAAAGCGGAAGTGTCACGTCGCCGATACCGAGACGGATGATATCTGCGTTCGGATTCTGCTCTTTATACGCCGCAGTCTTCTTGGCAATATCCGAGAAAAGATAGCTTGCCTTCAGGTTCTTATAGTTAGAATTGATCTTCATTTGTATGTCTCCCTTTTGGAAAATTTCATAGATGTTTATATTGTAGCACACTAAAGCGGAAATTTCAATGTATATTTTATTAACAAGCGGTTTTTTTGTAGAAATGTTATCGCTTGGGTGCGCTCAGGACTCCCCCGCCAACTGCAATTCATACCAAAAAAGCAAAAGAGCCTTTAAGGCTCTTTTGACATATTATTCAAGCCAGAACTTGGTGCGGACTACGCCGTTGTGCTCTCCTACCACGCTGTGCAGGCGGCCTTCCTTGTGGAATGCCCACAGGGTCTCATAGAGTACCGCCACCGAGGGCTTCAGCCACTTCCCTTCGACTGCATATATGCAGTCAACCTGCGGCTTTGACCACATTTCCATAAAACCTTCCGGATAGTCAAGCTCGTATATTGATCTCGGAGAATCCTTTGCACCGCTGAGCCGCTCCTCGAGGAAATCGTAATAGATCTTGCGTATGCGCGATGTGGGTTCTTCAACGCGAACACTCTCAATCTTCCTATCGGAAACGGTGAAGGTTCCCGCTTTGACCTGCGAAACCGAACATACAGGAAGTAGTGTAATATTTCTGAATTCCACATCCCCGGGGAATGCAAGGGGAGTTGTAGCGAGATAGGTCTCACCGTCAGCAAGTCCCACATTCATGGGTCTTGTCGTACGGCCTACTGTGATCACTCCGTCAAGCATTGCGTGAATAGCAAGTGTTATTCTGTCAGACGGGAATGTATTTATGTTTGCGGCAACTCCGTTGAGCATACCCTCGGAAACGTCCTGGTACTGATCCACCACTTCTCCGGTATAAAGAGTCCACAGCTCGCACGGATGGAAGGCTTTACCGTTTGAAAGCTTCTTCATGCCGCTGCATTTTTCGCAGAAGGTACGGATATTGTATCCCTTGTCAAGGTATCCCTGCATGATAATGCGTGATTTTTCGAGATGCTCCTCTGTTGCGGTAGCGGTGAGAGTGCCGTTATATACCATCGCCATCTTTTCGTCTTTATCAAGGAAAGGATGTGCATGGCTCGCAAGTGATCCTCCGGGACGAGAGTGTATAATACCAACTGTACCGGGAAGATTTATTGCATCTGTTTCACGGAGCAATACATCAAGATCGCCGAGAACCTTGGCATGGTACACCTTGCCCTCATGGATTGTAGCAATACCGGTTTCAACGCCTCCGTCTATATACTGCTGACGGCGGATCATATCGATAAGTATCGGCGCCGCGCGTTTGTTTCCTACATATCCCGCAATGTTGCACATAATAGAGTCCTCCAAAACACCTTATTAGGCGTTGCTGTAAAGCAACCGCCGTTTACGATATCATTATATCATTAAGCCCCATGATTGTCAATACAAAAGACGGTAGTATTTATGTACAAAAGCGGTATGTACTTTGAACTTCATATGCCGTTTCAGAATATCCGTCGGGGATGTCCTTTCTTGGCACTGTGCTTACTTATCGTGTGTCCTCTCATCCTATCGCTCATTCCATAAAACAAACCGAGGGCAAGCCGTGGGAATCGAGACCCGCATCAGAAAGTCCCGCTTCGCGCGCCTTTCTGAGTCAAGAACGCTTCGCGCTCTTGAAGTGTGTCCTCTCATCCTATCGCTCATTCCATAAAACAAACCGAGGGCAAGCCCTCGGTTTGATTTATGGAGCAAGCGACGGGAATCGAACCCGCACAGTCAGCTTGGGAAGCTGAAGTTCTACCACTAAACTACGCCTGCGTATCACAATAATTATTATATACCAACCTCCCCTTTTTGTCAAGGGGAGCCGATGATTTTTTCGCAAATCCTACTGCCGCCGCACTCTTCCCGCTTTTCAAGCTTTCACGTCGCGCCGTGTGAGGTAATACTATGTTATGGGAGCGCCATGCAAAATATTATTTGCCGCTGTGTTTAAAACTCCCACTCCGGGTAAAAACTATGGATGTACGGGGAACACAAAGTACCCCACTAAACAAAAAAGCATGGAGAGTGAATTTTGCATGACTGTCAAACGCGGAGATATTTATTACGCCGATCTCAGTCCTGTAGTGGGCTCTGAGCAAGGCGGACTGCGCCCGGTACTCATCGTCCAGAATGATGTCGGAAACAAATACAGCCCAACGGTTATTGCGGCCGCCATTACGTCCCAGATCGGCAAAAACCGTATGCCCACCCACATTGAGGTCCTCGCAGATCATTTCGGGCTCGCCAAGGATTCGGTGATCCTTCTTGAGCAAATACGCACCATCGACAAACAGCGCTTAAAGGAAAAAATGGGACACCTTGATGACAGCATTATGAAAAAGGTCAACGATGCCATCGGTGTCAGTTTTGGGCTTGGTGAAGTGATAATTTGACGGCTACATACCCGTTTTCGGGTATAAGGCATCACCGCACAATTCTGATGGTGCAGATGCGCCGTCAGATTTTTCGTCAATCAAAACAAACCCCGGAAGCAAGAGCGACTCCTCTGCTGACGAAATTTGTGAAGAGTGACGGAAAAGATACAAGCAGATGTGCCATCAAGGCATTAGCCGCGAATTGTGCGGTGATGCCTTAAGTATTATATGCGTGCCGGGGCTTACAAATGTGAGCCTCGGCTAATTGTTTTGTGAACTTTTGGCGAAGTGTATTGCAATTTCAATCTGCGGGATGGTATAATATAAGTACAGTTAATACCAAAGGTGAAAGGATACGTAAATGTACAGAATACTTACCGTTGACGATGAGGAAATGATACGCTCCCTCATCCGCAAGTATGCGGAATTTGAAGGTCACGTGGTGACCGAGGCAGCCGACGGGATGGAAGCGGTCAAGCTCTGCCGTGAAAAAGATTTCGATATCATAATAATGGACATCATGATGCCCGAACTTGACGGCTTCTCCGCCTGCCGTGAGATCCGCCGCACCAAAAATACCCCCATCATAATGCTCTCCGCCAGAGGTGAGGAATACGATAAGATCAATGGCTTCGAGCTTGGCATCGACGATTACGTAGTCAAGCCCTTCTCGCCGAAGGAACTGATGCTCCGCATAGATGCAGTCTTAAAGCGTACCCGTTCCTCCGCTGCGCCCGTCTCACAGAACGAGGTCGTAGAGATTGAGGGACTCAAGGCAGACATCACCGCACGCCTTGTCTACGTGGACGGTGTCAGAGTGGATATGTCCCCCAAGGAATACGATCTGTTCTTCTATATGCTGAGGAATCGCAACATTGCGCTCTCACGCGAAAAGCTGATCACCGAGGTATGGGGCTACGACTTTTACGGCGACGACCGCACGCTGGACACACACATAAAACTGCTGCGAAAGAGTCTCGGCGACTACGCGCGGCTGATCGTAACACTTAGAGGGGTAGGTTATCGCTTTGAGTCAAAATAGACGCACAAATAAAGGCAGAATGGGCATCAGATGGAAGTTTTTCGGCTATATGATGCTCTTTCTCCTCCTGCTGTTGGGGCTTTTATGGCTGTTTCAGGTCGTATTTTTCGGAGAGATCTATAAGACGATACGCATCTCCGAAATAAAGCGCACCGCCGACCATTTGTGCGACAGCATTGATGACAGTGACGCCGAGCTTCAGACGCTGGCACTGCAGTGTGCACGCGAAAAGCAGGTCTGCGTGCTTATCTTCGATGAGCACGGCAACATAATCTCCACCGAGGACGTGCTCTCCGACTGCATCGTTCACACGATGTCAGCGCGCAATATATACACCCTCTACACCTCCGCCCAGCGTGACGGCGGTGAAAAGCTGTCGCGGTTCCATCTTGACGCCTTCCGCAACATCCGCCCCGATATATTCGTATACGACGGAGTGAAGGCTGATGCCGTCGAGGATGACAACGCCGCGGAAAGTATAATCTACACCAAGGTCACCCATTCCGCGTCCCGAGGACGAGATATTGTCGTGATGCTGAACACCACTATCTCCCCCGTAGCATCCACGGTGCGCACGCTTCAGACCGAGCTTATTATCATCAGCATTCTGATGGCGTTACTTGCGGTACTTTTGTCCTTCTTGCTTGCACGCAGGATATCGGGACCGATCGTTGACATATGTAGGAGCGCCGGCGAGCTTGCACGCGGCAACTACGATGCGGATTTTACCGCCGACGGATACCGTGAGATCGCGGAGCTTTCCGACACGCTGTCCTATGCCGCCGCCGAGCTTTCCAAAACAGGCAAGCTCCAGCGTGAGCTGATTGCCAACATCTCCCACGATCTGCGTACTCCGCTGACCATGATAACCGGCTACGCCGAGATCATGCGCGACCTTCCTAACGAAAACACCCCCGAAAACGTGCAGATCATCATAGATGAGGCACGACGCTTATGCTCGCTTGTCAATGATGTTCTTGATATTTCAAAGTTCCAATCCGGAACACAGGAACTTGATATCACCGAATTTAATCTGACCGAAACAGTACGCGAGGTCATCGGACGCTTTTCAAGGCTTACCGGTCAGGACGGATACACCATCGAATTTACAAGCGACTGCGATGTCATGACACGCGCAGATCGCACGCGGATATTGCAGGTCATCTATAATTTTATCAACAACGCCATCACCCATGCGGGAAATGACAAGACCGTGCTCATAACCCAGCGCGTAATATACTGTCCCGACGGCGGGGTCAAGGTGCGCATTGAGGTCACCGATCACGGTGAGGGTATTCCCGAGGAAGCACTGCCGAGCATCTGGGATCGCTACTACAAGGTAGATAAGCTCCACCGCCGCGCACAGACTGGCTCGGGACTGGGACTGTCCATAGTCAAGCACATACTCGATCTTCACGGCGCCCGCTACGGCGTTGACAGCCGCGAGGGTGTCGGTTCGACGTTCTGGTTCGAGCTATGATGGAATCTCAAAGAGAAACAGCGCTATGTGCGCGATCCCATAAATAATGAAATGTGCACTCTTTACTACGCGCACATCTGCCATCATGCGTCTACACCGAGATCGAAGCTGCGGAGTGTCTCACCTGCCGCCATAATGACCGCACACGTGAGCTTCTCTACCGCAATCCTATCTGTCCGTCATAGATCAATAAAGCACAACCACCGACTCACTTAACGAGTAAAGCCGGTGGTTGTGCTTTTGTTATATCAACAGAATAATAATGTCGTTTATCTCTGTACTCTGCCGGATGCGTTTCCGCCTGCGAGAGCCTCTACCTCGGCTACCGACACAAGGTTGAAGTCGTGCTCGATAGTATGCTTGAGGCAGGATGCCGCAACAGCGAAATTGATAGCCTTCTGATCGTCGTAACCGGAAAGAAGCGAGTATATAAGACCGCCGCCGAAGCTGTCGCCGCCGCCTACACGGTCAACAATGCGTACAAGATACTTCGGCGAGAAGTAAGCCTTACCATCGGAGTAAAGCATAGCCGCCCACTCGTTGTCGGATGCGGAAATGCTTCCGCGAAGAGTGATAGCAACCTTTTCAAAGCCGAATTTCTCGGTAAGCTGACGTGCAACGCTGATGTAACCGTCGTGGTTTACCTTACCTGCGGTAAGGTCTGTATCTTCCGCCTCAATACCGAATACGTCCTTTGCGTCCTCTTCGTTTGCGATACAAACGTCAACATAGGGCATAAGAGTAGACATAACCGCCTCAGCCTCTTTGTTTGTCCAAAGCTTCTTGCGGTAGTTAAGGTCGCAGCTTATCTTGATACCAAGCTCCTTTGCTGCCTTACAAGCTTCAAGGCAGACTGCGGGCATTTCTCCGCCCAGTGCGGGAGTGATACCGGTGAAGTGGAACCAGTCAGCACCGTCAAAGATCTTCTTCCAATCGAAATCGGAAGTGGAAGCCTTTGCAATAGCAGAACCTGCACGGTCATAAATAACCTTGGAAGCTCTCTGAGAAGCACCCTTCTCACAGAAATAGATACCGAGTCTTTCGCCGCCGCGAACGATAAGATCAGTATTAACACCAAAACGGCGAAGCTCGTTTATAGCACTCTGACCGATCTCATGTGCCGGAACCTTGGTAACAAAAGCCGCATCCATACCGTAGTTGGCAAGTGATACTGCAACATTTGCCTCTCCGCCTGCATAAGAAGCCTCGAATTTTCCAGCCTGAACGAAGCGAAGATATCCTTCGGGGTTAAGGCGCATCATCAATTCGCCGAAAGTAATAATTCTTTTCATGTTTTTTCTCCTTTATATTAATTATTTTTGTTTCTTAATGGGGTACAGAACCGTCTGCGACAGTATTCATGCGACGCGATAACAAAACACACTTCGCATATTTTACTTTTTAAGTATAACATTTAATTTTAACAATGTATATGGTTTATTTTGCTTTTGATATTGACAATGCTGCTAAATTGGTGTAATATATAAGTATCAGCTGCTTTTGAGGAGGTATTATATTGGACGACACCATCGAAAAACAAACCGGTATGCTTTTTGAACACCACATCAAATCCGAAGATGCCACATTCACGTATGCACGGGGCAAAAGCGCTAAATCCGGCAAGGAGTTTCATGTTTTTCACGAAATCATTCTGGTCATGGACGGAAGTGCCGAATTTATCACCGAAAGCATTCGCACTCAAGTATCTCCGGGCACACTTATAATCATTCCGAAAGAAACCTACCATCAACTTACTATCCTAAGCACACAAGAGGACTATTGCCGTTGTCTTATCAACTTTTATGATCAACCGGTACTCTCAGGTCTTTCGGAGCGTGCCGTACAATCTCCAATAGTCATGCAAAGTGATAAAAACATTGAATATCTCTTTGAACGGCTTATCAAAAACATTGACAGCGAAAATTCAAGCTTACTGCTTGGCTCTGTTTTAGTCCTCTTGTTAAGTGAAATTATCGAAAAAAGCAGTGCATACACAAGGGAAACATCTCAAAATCCGTTTGTGATAAATGCGGTAAAATATATCAATGATAATATCAACCGAAAAATCACTGTCGATAAAATTGCAAAAGAATGTATGGTATCCCCTTCTTCCCTTTCGCACATTTTCAAAAAGGAGATGAATACTTCTCTTTACAAATTCATTATCAAGAAAAGGCTTATAAACGCCTACCATCGTATCATGTCCGGTGAAGCGGCGACAACAGCCGCAATAGAATGCGGATTCAGCGACTATTCGGGATTCTACAAGCAATACAAAAAAATGTTCGGTATATCTCCGTCAGAAAAAATCACCGGATTTAACAAACAGTAGCCGGCAAGTACCAACATATACTTTCAGAAAAACCGCTTCCTTTCGCCTACACTAGGCAAAAAGGAAGCGGTCGTTCATTTCAGCTTATTTTAAGTTCTTAGGCTTGCGGATGCGGTTAAGCTGCTTGTTAAATTTCAAGAGTTCTTCCTTGGTAAAGCTGATATTCATCATGCCCATCATACTTGTCAAACGGAGAACTGTAAAGCCGCCCATCATTTGCATGAGCCCGCCGTCTGCCTTGAGATCAACTTTAAAGCCGCCCTTCGACTTATCCTTCGGTCCTTTGCCCTTCTTGTTGGCATCCATCTTCTTCTTTATCTTAAGACCGACCGTGAGGAACCAAAGCTTGCCGAGCTTCGACTGCATAATATCGGAAATCTTATCGTTAAGCGAATATCTGCCGTTAACCTCAACAACATCGAACCAGTTGAGGACCGCGCCAACTTCCTTCAGAACGTAATCCATGTTGCGCTCTGCCACCTTGCGAATCTTACCCTCGTCGGAAAGTTCGCCCGCTTTGGCGACGATAGTCGATTCTCCTACGTTCTTTACGTCAAAATAGAAGAAATGATCGGGAGCCGTCTTCTTGCCGATGCTCTCGCCGTTCACGAAAAGCTCAACCTCGGGCTGATTGGAGTATACCGTAACCTTGGTTACATCCTCTACACGGTCGATGTATCTCTTGCCGCAGAGATGTACGAAAGGCTCATCGGAAAGCCACGCCTTGTATGCATAGAACGCGTCCTTCTTATACTTTCTGTCCATTGTGACGAGTCCCTTATGGTTCTGACCGTTCTCGCCGCCCTCGGCTCTTGCGTCGGCACCGAAATCAAACATATTCCATACATGGGAAGCCCAGATATATTTACGCGAGAACAGCTGCTTTATAAGCTCCTCGTGATAATACGCCTGATACTCCTCGGTATAGTCACCCTGCTTGGGTTCGCTGGTATGCCAGTTAAGAGCCTCGCAGCCGTACTCGGAGCAGCCTATCGGAATAGTCGGATGGGTCTCGTGGAACTTATCAAACCAAGGGCCGTTCATACTCGTGTCGCCGCCGTACCAGCCGAAATAGTGGTTGTAGGATACAACATCGGGGATCTGGAGATACGGGTCGTCCATTTTGCACATGGAAACCGCCGCAATGGTGGTCAGACGGGTTTTATCCATCTCGTGAACGAGATCGTTGAGAATACGGTGATTCTCGAGCAGATCCTCGTCCGAGCCGCCGATGGAGATCTCATTGGAAAGTCCCCATACAACAATAGATGCGTGGTTGTAGTTCTGAGAGATAAGCTCCTTCATCTGCGAGATTGTGTTCTCACGACCACCGGGCATATGCTTCGAGATATAAGGGATCTCCGCCCAGATAACAAGTCCCTTTTCGTCGCACAGATCGTAGAAATACTGATCGTGCTGATAGTGCGCAAGACGGATTGTAGTTGTGTCGACCTCCATAATGAGGTCGATATCCTCTTCGTGATGCTCGGGAAGAAGAGCATTTCCTACGCCAAGTCTGTCCTGATGACGGGATACGCCGCGAAGCGGATATTCCTCGCCGTTTAAAATAAAGCCGTTATCAGGATCTATCTTGAAGGTGCGGCAGCCGAAGCGATTGCAGACGTTGTCAAGCACAGCTTCGCCCTCGACGAGCTCAACCTCACAGCAGTAGAGGTAAGGGTCGCGGCGTCCGTGCCAGAGGTGAACGTCCTTTATGTCGAATACTACCTTGGTGTCGGTGGATTCGATCTTCTGAATCTCGTTCTCGTCCTTGTCATAAATGGTATAAACAAGCTTCTGCGTGTCGGTGAGGTTGGTTACATATACCTCTACCTCAACCTTTGCGTCCTTGCCCTCGACAGCAGGAGTGATCTTAAGTCCGGGTGCGCCGTAATAATCAAGGTCGAAATGCGACTTGTTTACAGCGATAAGGTTTACGTCACGGTAAAGACCACCGTAGAATGTGAAGTCCGCCATCTGCGGATAAACGGTTTCGTTTGGCGAGTTATCAACTACGATAGCGATATCGGTTTCGTCCGCGAGCTTGCCTGTCAGGTCAACTCTCCATGTCGAATAACCGCCGTCGTGATGCGCGAGCTTCTCGCCGCCAACGTATACGTCAGCGGAGGAGTTAGCGCCGCGGATCTCGAGGTAGTAGCAATCAGCCGCAGGAAGGTCTGCCTTCTTGAGCGTCTTTACATAAAGGCAAGGGCCGCGGAAATAGTCGTTGCCGCCGTCGTGACCATCCACCGCGTTCCATGTGTGCGGAAGGCTAATGCTCTCGCCCTCACGCGCGGTGATGTCCGTAGTATTTTTGATAAAAAGCCAATCTTTGTTAAGGTTTAAAACGTTTCTCACTGTGTATCTCCTTTGTATAATAGACGATGCCCGACAATTTTCACCGTCGGGCACCTTAAAGTCAGATTTATTCTGCTATCTGCGCCTCAACGTCACGTCCGAGCTCCTTGTTCATCTGTGCAAGCGTGTTCTTGTCAAGGTTGTAGATGATGCCAACACCAACAAACTGTATGATTGCAGAGAAGAGGTAGAGACCTGCCACGAGCCAGCACATATTGTGAGACGTCTGGAAGGACTGACCTTCTGTGCCAAGGTCGGAAACGTATCCGAGAGCGCCCATAAGAAGAAGCACGATAGAAGGACCTACGCCCTGAGCAAGCTTACGGAAGAAGGAGTGAAGTGCATATACGGTGCCTTCCTCTCGCTTGCCGAACTTCCATTCCGCATAGTCGATAGCGTCTGCCATAAGAGCCCACGATACGCAAGTGTAAACACCCATGCCGAGACCGAAAAATACGAGACCTACCATATAAACAATGAGAGCAGTATCAACATCCTTGATCAACGGGAATACGACCATAATAACACCGCCGACAAGGGACACCAACATACCGCCAACGCTTGCTTCCTTCTTACCGAACCTTTCAACAAGCTTCTTAATGAAAGGAATGAAGAGGAACATGGGGAGGAAACCGATAAGCATTACAACGCCGGAAAGCTGAGCCTTGCCGAAGTATGTAGCGAACATTACCGTAGTAGCAGTTGTTGCGGACTGCATACCTAAAAACATACCCATAGCCGCAAGGGTTGCACCAACTGCGGGGCGATTCTTCATAAAATTGCCTATAGCGGAGAAAACATTGAACTTTCCGTCACCTTCGCTTGTCTTCACGGAATACTCGTCAACACGGATGGTGATCTTCTTTATCATAAACATAAAGAATGCAAAGCCGATTACGCCCATAATAAGAGCTGCGATAAAGACTCTGTCGCCAAGAAGAGTCTGAACCTGCTTGCCAGTTTCTTCGTTGATTACAGGGTTGCCTGCTTCGTCAACAACGTTTTCCCAAATGAGAAAAGGAAGAATAATGCTGGGGAGCATATTACCAACCATAGAGCCGATGGATCTCCAAGTGGAAAGCTGGGCTCTTTCGGAAGGGACGTCAGTAACAAGTGAAAGCATAGAGCCGTAGGGAACGTTTGCCATTGTGTAAGCTGCGTCCCAGATAACGTAACCGAGTATGAACAGAATAGCCTTAATGACTACGGATGCATTCGGGAACGGGAGGAATACTGCCGCGCCGCCAAGGATAAGACCAAGTGCACCGATAAAGATGTATGTCTTGAACTTACCCATCTTATATCTGCGTTTATCTGCATCGATCATTGCACCGATAATGGGATCGTTAATTGCGTCCCAGATCTGAACGAGAAGGAGAAGCGCAGAGAGAAGACCTGTTTCCATAGTCATATAAATAAGCCAGAACGTCTGCACAGTTCCTTTAAGACCAAAGCTCATATTGCAGCCAATGTCGCCTGCTGCATAAGCCAGCTTGTCAAGCATGCCAAACTTGCGATGTCCGTTTGCGTCAAGCTTAAGTTGTTTTTTCATAGTTGTTACCATCCCTTTCCAAATGTTTTTAAATAGAATCAGTAAATCCAAGGCAAAAATTCAACAGTGCACATCTACATTAAGTATAAATCATTTTCAAAATATGCGTGAGTATTTTTTTACACTGTTTTTGTATTTTTTTCATATTTCCAGCAAAATATATGTTGTAATTATTTAAAAAATATGATATAATATTCGCAGTATTAGAAAATATGCTCAAAT
The DNA here is from genome assembly GCA_045586505.1 of Candidatus Flemingiibacterium sp. GTDB lineage: Bacteria > Bacillota > Clostridia > Oscillospirales > CAG-272 > Flemingiibacterium. Next base: position 111,908 of record JAZNAL010000035.1, read on the forward strand.
AGCAACCGATCAGATTTCCGTTTCCCGACTTTTAAATTTAAGTTAAGGAGATTTAACCGTGTTTTATCATAACGAACTCCAGTTTTTCTGTGATACTCTGAAAAAAAGCGGTGTAAATGTTACCGTTTCCTATCAGGACGATTTTTCCGAGCCGGAACACGATTTGGAAAGTCTACCGCTGCCGACGCCGCGTATCCACGGTCCGCTTGACCGTTTCACAATGTATAAGCTGACCGACAGCTTTGATCTTTGCTACATTTTTCTGCTTCTCCCCGATACAATACTGCCCACCGTTCTTATGATCGGTCCCTATCTCACCGCGCTCCCAACTCGTGAGCGACTGCTTGAGCTTGGAGAAAAGCGCGGCGTGTCACCATCACAGCAATCACGTTTTGACGAGTATTATTTAACGATACCGGTTTTGTCTGAAGGTGATCACCTTTTTGTCATGATAAACACCTTTTGCGAGCGGATCTGGAAGCGGCCCGCCTTTGCTATTGTTGACATAAACAACAAGCACGAATCGTCGGTTTCGCCGATAAACGCTACCATGCGGACAGACACGCTTGACGATATTACCGTCAGCATGATCACCATGGAAAAGCGCTACGCGTTCGAGAACGAGCTTATCCGCGCAGTCACGCTCGGACAGCTTCACAAGGAGGAGCAGTTACTCGTCGCATTTTCGGCTCACTCCTTTGAAAATCGTCTCCGTGACCCTATCCGCAACGCCAAAAACTACTGCATCATTATGAATACGCTGTTGCGTAAAGCCGCAGAAAACGGCGGCGTGCATCCCGTATATATCGACCGTGTGTCATCGGAGCTTGCCGCCAAGATCGAGCAGATGTCTGACATTTCTGAAAACGTGTCCATTATGAGGGATATCTTCAGATCCTACTGCCGGTTGGTACGCAAGCATGCCATGACCCACTATTCACCCGTTGTGCAGAAAGTGATTTTTTTGATAGATTCGGACCTATCAGCAGACCTCTCGCTCAAATCCCTCGCAGGCAGTCAAAACGTCAGTCCGGGCTACCTTTCCTCGATATTCCGAAAAGATACCGGAAAGACTATTTCCGAGTATATCCGCAAAAAGCGTATCGATTACGCGTCCTATCTGCTCGCCACAACCAATTTGCAGATACAGACAGTAGCGCTTCACTGCGGCATTATTGATGTCCAGTATTTTTCTAAGATCTTCAAAAAGGAAACCGGGAAGACACCAAAGGAATACCGTGAAACCGCAAATCAACCGCAGAAGTTTCAATAGAACAAATGGCTACGTCGTATGAAAAAGATTTGAAAAACCTTTATTCAAGGCTTTTCAGGCATAGAAAAGAACCGTAACTTTGTATCAAAATTACGGTTCTTCTTTGGTGGAGGCGAGGGGAATCGAACTCCGCATTTTATTCCGCTATTATTTGCAGCGTTTTAAATTCGATTTCGCCTGTATTCACCGTGCTTTTTGTGCGGTTATCGTACGCATTCGATTCCGCTCCCAAAACCGACATTTCGTATTTTTCATAGGAAATTCATGGGAAATTCATGGGAAATTTGCGCATAAAAAGCTCCGAAGCATAACCGCCTCGGAGCTTTTCTTCTGTTATTGGTTTACCTTCGTATCAACCCCGCCTACCTTGTCGGGATCTTCACTGTCGGCACCTTCGGCGGCTCAAATTTTGGTACCACAGGTATCTTTGCCGCCTGAGGTTCCTCCTTGGGCACTTCCGGTATGTTATCGCCTTCAAGCTCGTCAATGAGCTGTTCAAGGTAGGTGTCAATACCACCGGGCTTGCTTACACTCTCCTCTGCCGCCGCAATCTTCTTTTCCGCAGTGGTAATAATATCACGGAACAGAATAAGCTTCGCCTTGTCGCTAAGATCAAGTTCGAGAAGCGCACGCACCTTGTCTATCTGCTTGCTTCCTGCGTTCTTTACAGCATTCAACCCTTCCCAGGCTTCACGCTGTCCCTCTCCCGCTTTCACCATAGCCTCATACGTCGCCGTCTGCTTCGCTGAAAGAGAGCCGAATCCACTGTCAACCCACTCTTGACCGCCCTCGGTAGAGGTCTTGCCAAACACAGCTGATTTTACAGCTGTACCGACCGACTTTCCGCCCTCATCCGTGAATATCGGATACTGAAGCTTACGGTTACCTTCTGCATCATAGGTGTATGAGCCGCCTTTTGCATATGCATTTACGCCCTCAACGACCTTTTTGACTGCGCCGCCCGCCATAGGCAGTGCGCCGTAGTAAATAACGGGAGAAGCGCCCTTGTATAAGTTCTCGACTATCTTTTGTCCGCTGTCGCCACCCTCAAAGCCTTCAAAAGCTTTCTTTAAGTAGTCCCAATCGGGCATAACAGACGATATCGGAATGCGTCCGCCGCCAATAAGGCCGCCAATGAACGGCGTTTCGCTTGCCGCATCTGTCATAAAGCTCATAACAGAATCCACAACACCTTTCTTCTCGGTCTTGTTGATAATGTCACCGTCACCGTTGAACAGCTCGTCGAAAGATTCAAACTCCCAGCCGAACAGATTACCGCCCAAATCCTTCAACATGTTTAGCGGATCAAGCGCAGGACGCCGCCCTACAAGCTTCTCGTAAACATCATTGAAAAGATTGTGAAGCAACATCATCGCAATAACCTTTGCAATAAACTCAAGCCTGTCGCTGTCCCTCGGGAGGTCTTTCAAGATAAATCCGAACTGATTCTTTACCTCAACCTGGTACATAGTAAACATCTTAAGGAAAGGATTCGCCGTCCCATATATCGTAGGAAGTGCACCTTTGCTTCTGTCGCCCATCATGCCGGAGATAAACGTATCAGCCTCATTCATTGCCGCGTCGAAGCTCATGCCGCCGCGATGCTTTGACATGTTCTGTCTGACACGTGCCCTCATAAGAAGCTCCGATGTGAAATTGTCGACCCAATTCATGGGACTTCCGAGAATGTCGCTTGCCGTATCCTTGCCGGATTTAATAAGTCTGTCAGAACCGCGACGGTTAGTGAGAAACTGCGACGTTGACACAAATCCGTCACCATGAACAATACCGCGCATCATATCCCACATAGCACCAAGCATATGATAGTGCATCACCGCACCGCCATCCATAAGCGGAATAAAGTTTGTGAGTGCCGATCCGATGTTGGCGGTTATGGCATTTGCCGCCGTGTTGCTCGTGATACGCTTCATGGCTGTGTAGAAGGAGCGCCCGAAAAGGTTTTCCCATTCACGGTCTCTCATGGACTTTTTGCCTGCAAGCTGATTTGTATATTCCTCAAGCTCTACGATAAAGTTGTTGAGTGCATACTTGGTTTTATCCGTCTTTTCAGCAAATATCTTGTTGATCTCCTCCTGCTTCTTATCTCGATTGAAGCTGTCATTGTTTCTGATCTCATCCACACGCTTCTTTGTTTCGCCATTGGTGGTAGCGTAGCGTATGGCATTTGACAATGCACGAAGATTTTGGATGTTGTCCGTTTGGAATGCAACATCCGTCGCAACCTCGATATATCTGTCAAGTCCCTCAACTGCTCCCGTGATCTGACGTTCTCCCGAGAATCCTGCCATCGAGCGCTGCTTCGCATTGCTCATATAGCGAATACCGGGGCGGAATGTAGCCGTAAGACCGTTTATGTTCGTGGGAAGCTTTTGGCTTATTTCCTGCTCACGAAGTCCGAGCCCCTTGAGGAGTGCGGAAAATACGCTGTCCTGCTTGCTCACGTTATTGTAGTGCGGGAAATATCCTCGGTGATACGGAACGGGCGCATAACCGTTGCGCACTCTTGCGGCGTTAACGATGGTAAACAGATCATCATATATCTCCGCAAACACCTTCGCTGATTCTTTCATGTGCGCAAACTTTGCCTTATCCTTGGTAATACCGGGGTTTTCCTCAACGATACGGTTGAGGTATCCTCGCCACTCGTCAGCGGTCATGCCCTCTCGCATAGGCTCGCCGTACTTGTTGTAGATAAACGAGCCTTCAAGCTTCGAGAGTGCATCTATATTGTCATTAGCCTCCGCGTAAGCCTGCACAAACTGCGATTCAGAGAGAACATCACCCTTGTGCGGTTTCGTAGCCAGCTTAAGTGCATCCACACGCGCCCTCGTTTGATTTCTCACAACCGTAGTGTAATATGTAGCCTCTGTAATGGGATCAAGTATCTGCTCGATAATATACTTTGCAAGCTTGGAATCGCCGCTTTTCGGTGCAATATCAAGCACGTTGCGCCGCATAGTCTCAACAGCATACCACAGAGGTGCCGCTTTGTCGTCCCAGCCTCTCAAATATCCATCCTCGGCTATCATATCGCAAATAGCCTGGAAGCGAATATCCTTAACTCTCGAATTAACCTTGTTGATGTATGCTTCAAGATTGGACTTGTCCTCGATGAGAGCATCACGGCGTGCACGGAGCTGCTTGATATACGCCCTCTCGTCGGAGTTGCGAAGTGTTTCGGTGTCTATATGCTCATGATTCCTGCACTCTGCCTGAACACGGGCGATCTCATCCTCAAGCGCATTTAGGCGGTTATAAAGCTCGGTCATCTTCTTTGTAAATGAACCGTCCGCCTGCGACGCCTTGATTGCGGCATCCTGAATATCCGCGCCGCGTTCATGCGCACGTTTGCGTGCCGCTTCTCTTGCAGATTCCGCTTCTGACGCCGCCTTGCGTTCAGCTTCCCTGATTTCGGAGCATATTTGCGATATTTCCTTCTGGAGATACCGTGTTTCCCACTCCATAGCGTCTTCCGCTTCTTTCATAAGCCGTTCCATTTCAGCCTCATGCGCCTCGGTGAGTCTCTCGCGCTCCTCCTCGGTCGCTCTTGCAAGCTCGCGCTGATTTTCGCGTCGTTCATATTCAAGCTGACGCATAATCTTGTCAGCAAAGGTGCGAGGTACACGCTCAAGCTTGGTATAGCCCTCAAGGATGCGGAGCATAGCCTTGTCAAAATCGGATGTGCGTACAGCTTCGGGGTCCGAATCAAGTGCGTCGTACCTATCTCTCGATGTAAAATCCTTGTCAGATATGCGATCCGCCGCTTCAAGTATCTTGTTGAGCTGATCTGCCTCATTTACAATATCCGCAGGGAACCATTCCGGATACGCACTTGAAAGCTCACCATACCGCACATCAACTGGAGTGCCGCGCTCTTTCGTGGTAAGCATAACCTTGCCGCGATACTGACGCATCATTTTTCCATATCCGCCGCGGCTTCCAAAATCCCCTCTCGCCTTTTCCGAAAGATACAGCGGTGTCTTAAGCTCCGCACGGAGTGTCTTTGCCGTTTCCGCGTTGTCGGAAATCTCAATTCGCACATCCTGCATATCGCTTATAAGCTCGGCTATCTCTTTGGAGTAGTTGGTAAGCTCGTGAGCATAACGGGCATTGGTGCTTATCTTGTCGTAAATGTTTACAAGACGTGCGCCGAACTCCTTTATCTGCTTCTTTGTATGACCGCCGCCCATGCTCTCGGATATTTCGGAGATAATTCCCTCCGCCTGCTTGGTGGACGGCACATATTCGGGCGAAAGCTGACGGTCAGCCGCTATACGGCCGCTTATATCCCTCTCGATGATGCGCACCGCCTTTTCAGCCGCTTCTGCGCGAGCTTTCCACTTCGCCGCATCTTCCGCAAGGCTTATGTTTTCGGAACGAAGCTCTGCGTTTTGCGCTTCAAGCACGTTACGGTGCTTTTCGCTGGGTGTTTTCTCATCGGTGTACACCGGAGCTTCACGGTCTATGACAAAGTTACCGAAGTAGTCGTAATACCAGCCCGTTTGCTCGTAGATACCTTCCTCGGTGATATCTGTCGGCATCTGCGCCCTCTGCGCTTTGCGCATATCCTCATACATAGAAAGGGCATTTGCACGGTTTTCAGCCTCCACCTTATTCTGCGGTGCGGTGTTGGACTTGGTGATAGATAAACTTTTACCTGGGGTATTGTTTACAGTTTGTTTATTGCTTTTTTGTGTCGTTGGTGATATACTTTTATCAAGAGATACTTTGCCAAGGGGCTGTGACCCCACAACGGCTATTATTGTAGCTGCGGGTAAAGTATCTTGTTTTATTTTACCGACATTATAAACAGTAGCTACCGTTCCATTGTGCCCAACTGACAATGTGATTTCATAATACTGTCCATCAAAATCACGGAAATAGGCTTTCCTATATGTGAATCCGTCCTTTGAAAACACGCGATTTTTCTTGTCTGTAGTAGGCGGTCCGTTTCCAATCCTTTTTGAGATCTCTGCAATTTCATCAATATGCGCTTCAACGCTTAATTTCACAGCAAACTCATTTTCAGACATCTCAATTTTGTTTCCGTTAACCTCTTTTGTTTTTGCACGTGCCTTGTCGGCTGTTTGTGCACTTGTCAAGGTGAGAATATCTCCCTCAAGTGTTTTTATGTCAAGCGAGAGCTTCCCACCTAACAACTGTTTGAAAAAATCTGTAATATTTTTTCGTTTCTGATCTACAGTTTTACCGGTGACGACATTACGGCTAGCCTCGACATAAATTTTGCCATCCGCCAAAGCGACAATATCAAACGCCCTCTCACCCTTGACGCCGGTTTTCTTCGCTTCCATAAGCGCATTACCGAACATGTCGCGGATGTCCTCGATTTTGCGAAGCATAAGCTGATGCTCACGGTACGTGCTGTCATAGTCCTTACCCCATACTCTACGCTTTGCAAAGTCCGCAAGATCCTCCGCAATCCGCGTCGCTATTTTGGTAAGCTTGTACCACATCCGGGTTGCCCCGTTCCGGTCAGCCTTTGCATACTCTACGATAAAGGATGTCAAATCTACCTGGCGCTCCGTTGTGTCCGCGCCCTCACCGAAGAAAGTTTCGATTACACGGGAAACCACTTCCCTTTCGGCTTTGGCATCGTCAAACTTCTTGCCGGTAATCTCGGGATACTTCTTTTCGTACTCTGCGTATACTTCGCTGTACAGAGTGTCCCAATCCGCAACAACACCTTTGCCCGAATAGGTATCAACATACGCCTTTACCGCTTTCATAAGAGTGCTGTAACCCTCTGTACCCTGAACCGAGTGGGCGAGCTCGTGAGCGATAACCTGAGATACTATATTTCCGCGCTTGGCGTTTACAATAATTGTGTTATCGCCGTCAAACTCACCGTCCGCAACGTAATCGTCACCTGCGAATATAATATCGCGCCCGGTAACATTAGACAGCATTTCAGCTATGTAGATCTGCGCATCAGTCGCACCCGAAAGATAACCCGTCCTTGCCGTCTCGGTCTTTGCCGAGGCGGCTTTTGTCTGCGCTATCTCCTGGTCTGCTGTAGGCAGCATTCCGCCGCGCTCAAACACATCCTTCGCCCTGACCTTGGGAGCTTCGGATGTATTCTGATTTATAGCAGTACGCGATTCCGGGCGAATATCCGTCCGCGCCTTTTCCTCCGCCTCGATTTCCGCTATGATCTTCGCGGTTTCAGGATCTTTAATGAGTGAGGCTTCAACCTCATTTTTCGGGGTAAGCTTATCCACCCAAAACTTTGTCATAGCATTATTACCGGTTGCCATATTATATGCGCCTTTTGCTACTGAACGTACTGCATCAGGCGTAGCAGACACCAAACTCGGCGCGCCTTCAAGCGCAAACGATGTAATAGCACCGAGAAGCCCGGAATATACAACCTCTTCAAACTCGGGAGCTTCGTACGCCTTGCGGGTTACAAATGATTCAAATAAGGGTTCAAGCACTGTCTGAAGTGCTTCCTCCGCGCCTTCCTTGCCCATCTCCTTAACAACGTGTCCGAGCAAGCTCAGTATCTTGGGCGACTTTGCCGCAACACTGTTTATTACACTTGAAATCTTTGCCGCCGTTCCGGGCATTATCGTCTTTGCCGCAGTTGACACACCTTTACCGCCAAGCTTGCTGATACCACCCATAAAACGCTGCAATGTTGCTTCCGATACTGTCACAAGCAGAGCTTTTCCGCGCGCTTGCCATACATTTCCTCCGCGCTCGATCATCTCGTTATAAGCATTACCGCCCGATGATAAGCCCTGCACCGCAATGCCGAGAGCAGGATTTACTAAAGAAGCCGCAATTGTAGGTGCCATACCGGTAATAGCCTCTGCCGCATCATTAACAACTTTAAATACGCCCGTATTGTCCTGAGCCATTTTACCTGACGCATAGTTCAGAGCAGATGTCGGACGCTTTTCCTCGTTGCCGACAACGGCATCATACACTCCTGTGAACCCCTCAACGACTCCCTCATATCCTCTCGCGATTCTGTAAAACGGTTCGATAGCCGTATTGTTATGAGCCGCCGCGGCTTTTCCTGCCTGTCGCTCGTTGAGTGCGTTTTCTATGACCTTGAGATATTCCTTTGCTTTTTTCTCACCGTATTTAGAGTAATAATAGTTGTACGCCTCACGCTCACTGTCAGTCATAAGCTTATACTTGTCGCCCCATTCGGCTGCTTCATATTTTCCTTTCTCATTACGCTGCCAATCAAGACCAAACATACTAATTACACTGTTTTCCGAAAGCGTGTCAGCCGCGCCACTCTTGGAATAATTATTGAAATCACCCTCAAGCCGTACATCGTCAACCCACTTTTTATATTCCTGTGCGTATATTGCTGAATCGTGATACTGCTTTTTAGCTTCAAGGGCTGATTTCATACCTTCAAGACCGTTATCGTATTGGCTTATAAGCCCATCGTATTCGTTTACGTCCGAATCATACGCTGCCTTGCGTTGCGAGTATTCATTATCAAGCATTTCGCGGTTCTCGTACTGCCCGTCATATACTCCGGCGTTGTAGTTGTCAATCCAGCCTTGGTTGTCTGCTATGCGTTTTGCGAGGTCCGTTGCGTTTGAAAATGTTTTTTCGAGATCATCTATTTCCGCCTGCCCGGCTACAGAATCATATGATAGTGCCTTCTCTCTTTCTGCTTGAGCCTCTTCCAGGCGCGCCGCAACAGCGTTTGACATTCTAAAATTCTCAGCCGCTTTCTCATAGGTGACGAGTGCAAACGGATTCTCCTCGGGAGTAAACACCTCATTTGCAAGGTTGTATGTCATTTCAGAGAGTGTACCGCTCTCCATATCCTTACGCAAATTGGCATTGTACGACGTGACGGCGAAATTCTTCCTTTCCCATGAGCGCTGCAGTGCCGCACGTCCCTCTTCACTGTTTCTCCATTCTTCGAAGCCGCCATTTGAAGTATTGTTGGTGGACTCGGTGTTTTTACCGAGTCCTTTTGCATCTCTTTCCTTTCTCCATTCTTCGAAGCCGCCATTTGAGGTATTGTTGGTGGACTCGGTGTTTTCACCGAGTCCTTTTGCATCTCTTTCCTTTTTCCATTCTTCGAATCCCATAGTCAGCACCTCTCACTTACTTAATAAAGCCGTTTTCACTTAAATATACGTTATAATCATTTATGAAAGCATCATAGCTGTCATAATTGAGGAATATGTAATATTGATTGCCGGCACGCTTTGCAAGCTCCCATTCCTCACGGGTTATTGTTTGGCCTGCGGCGGTAATAGCTGCGTAGTCGGTGAAATACGCCTTTGTAAGAGCGTCGTTATCCGCTTTGATTTTTTCATTTTGTTGGGTTATTCTGGCTTTCTCGCTTTGTGAAGTTGCACCGTCATAACTCAACAATGGATTCGTAAGCGGTATTCCGTTCCGCGCAGCGTAGTCGGGTACACTCTGTATTAACATATCGTTAAATCCTGTATATCCACTTGCAAGCAGATATTTTATCTCCTCAAGCGATGGAATATCCTCCGACGGGAAATCTTCCTCAGCGCTCATCATAAGCATCGCACGAATAGTCTGTGCCATTTGGGTCTTATCATCGGTAGGATCCGTAGGGGTGTCCTTCGCCGTATACGCCGCCTCAACCTGCTCCACATCTACACCAAGGAGTTCCGCAAGCATGGTGTAGTCACCCAGCGCCGCCTTATATTCCGCCATGGAAATGTCGTTCTTCTGCTTCTCTGTTTCCGCTTCCGCCTTAAGCTTATCAAGCTGCGCCGAAAGGTACTGATTATTAAGATATGCCTCCGATTTATTCGCCTTGTTTATTGCGTCAAGGAGGGTGGTGTCGTAGCCCATTCCCTTGAGTGACGATGTGTCGCCCACCTGCGTACCAAGGGTAATGGCATCCTTAAGCTCCTGACTCTTTTGGTTGTCGCTGTAGGTGAGGTTGTCCTTGTTCCTGTCGTAGTCCACAGACTCAAGTGCCGCCGCATTGTTCATAGCATCAATAAGGCGACTGTACTTGTCATCATGTACACCCTTGGCAAAGCTGCGCTCGGATGTGTATCGGTCGTAGTCCGCATCCGTCTCGCCCTGGTATGCCGCAAGGGCGTTCTGCTTCATGGTGAACTCATCGAGCCAGCGATCGTATGCCGCGTCGTAAAGCTGGGGGATCTTGTCGGCAAGCTGTGCACCGTAGTGGTTGCCTGCCTGAGCCGCCGCAGTTACCGCCGCCGAGGATGCTCTGCCGCCGGTATTTGCCGATGCCCTGGCAAGCGCTTCCTCCACAGCTCTCGCGCCCTCTCGGCGGTACTGCTTCGCAAAGGACTGATACACGGGGTCGTTGTCTTTGTTATATTCAAATGGTGTGGGGTTTGCTATTGCATCAAGCAGCTCCGCACGCTTGCTTGCATGTTTGTCATCAAAAGCATCGTATTTGAAGTCCTCGTAATCTCTCGCCGCCTCGTAATTCTTTTTAACGTCAGCGGTATAATCGCTTGAAAACGAGGACGGTGAAGGAACAGTGGAGAAAGTCGCACCGCTATCTCCCATGGAGTAACCCTGTCCTTTGCGCAGGCTCTCCGTTTCGCTGTGGATCTTGCTTCTTTCATCATCCGTCTGTGCGTATTTGTAAAGTTGTTTCTTTTTGGCAATCGAATATGCCGTATCGGGATCGTTTGCCAGCTTCCGCCTCTCGTCGTCGTCCATATACAGCCCTTCGGACGCAAGAAGATCGTCAACGTCCTTCCAAGTGAATGTAGCCATAATTTGTTTTATCCTTTCGTTTATAAAAATTACATTTCGCTTCCCGGCGAATACTCGCGGGTCAGCGAACACAGCTTCCACTGTCCCACGCCCTCGAGCTTGATGCGGTAATAGTCGCACCTGTGAAGGACGCAGGGGAGATAATAACTGTGCTTCCCGTCATCCGTGAGCGTTTTGACCTCGTTATACGGTCCGTCATCAAAGCTCATGCTCACTTTAACACTTGCGCCCTCGGAAAGCATTACGCGAAGCTGTACCTTGCATACATACTTCTTATCAGAGCTTGATTCAGTGATGTCGAAGAACTCAAGCATAGAATCAAACGCTCCCTCCCGTTCCTCTCCATCCTCCGCGTCACGATACGCGCCGATGCGGTACATTTTACCGTCGGACGAAAGCATGCGAAGCCCGTCATAATAAGCGAAGCCCACCGCCTGGGTATCGTCCTCGCGCCACCAATCGCGGTATCGCGTATCGTAGCAGAAGAGGCTGTACGCTCCGCTTGCGGTATCGCGCATGGATATATAGTACCTTACGCCATCCGAGCCGCCCACGGCGTCGCTGTAATGTGCATTACCGAATGGAGCTGCGATATTTGAAGGTATTCCTCCCGTGTACACCATGACGCCCACACGGGAAAGATAGTATAACGCCTCTCCCGCTATAGCAATCGAGCCTGACGAGCCTTTCATAACACCAAGCGTTGCGCTTGCCATCGCCTGAAAGTTGGTGGGCTTGTCCCCGTAGACCTTGTATATGTAGTCCTCTTTGAAGAATATGGAATATCCGCCATAGGAGAAGCAGGCGGTGAAGTCCCCGGCACTGCCTACATCTACGGAGAAGGAATCTGATGCAAGTCCATCAAATACGTTAAAGTTGAAGGGATCGCCAAGCTTGGAGGCGTAAATGGTATCGCCTTTGCATCCCCAAAGCCGGTTTTCGTTCTCGCAGATGAAATCCATGTCGGGAACGGTACGGGAAATCTTAAGCGTTTGGGTATTCGCAGTCGTAAAAGAATTTTCGTAGAATCCGAGGCTCTTTTTGTCCTTGCTTATTTCACGGATGATAAGCGTTACGTTGTTTTCCTCGTTGCCTGCACCCTCGATTGTAACCGCATCGCCTGCATTGAAGGGGAAAGCCGTACCACTCGTCACTATACGGCACCCCTCAGCCGGTTCTTCCATGTATGTTCCGTCGGTAAAGCTCGCCTCACCGCTCCATACAGCTTCAAGGGAGCCAAATTCATGCGCAACTGTGTCGTAATACGCTTTGTCGGGGAAAATGATAAGGCGGTTCCCATGAAAAGCGAACTGCTTCACACCCTCGCTTACTTCCCCAACAGGCTCATCATCCGATACCGATGCATCGTAGAAGCCTCCGCCCGACACATAATACACACCGTCATGACCCGCAATGCCGTATGGACTGTCTACAACCCGCGAAATAACGCGCTCACGCCTCGTTGACGCAAGGGGGTATAAATGCCGCACATATTCTTCATGTCCCATACAGTGCCGTCACCGCCGCCCATGCGGTGGTCATAGCCGCCGAAGCCTGACTGCGTGCGCTTGCGGTAACCGTCTGACACAGTGGGAATAGGATGCCTCGTGCTCATTCTGCCACCTCGAATACAACAAAACCGTCAAGGGATTCAATCACCTCGAGAGATATGCACATATCCTTGGGAAGCTTAAGCGTGATGGGCGTGAAGGCTTCCTCATCCTCCACTGCGTTAAGCTCCAGCTTGAGCCGCTCGTATTCGCGGACGTTCGCCGCAACTTCATCGGGTGTATCGCCCTTGCAATTAAAGTGTGAGCCGCTTATTTTGAGCTTGCCATTCTCGTCCCTCTCGCCGAAGCGTTCCACGAGCTTGCGCTCCTCCTCGCCGTAATACTCCACCTTGGGAGCAATGCGCCGCTTAAGCTCCACAAGCTTGTATGCTATAGCATAGGGAAATTCTTTCTTTGCAAGTGTCATAAGCGCCGTATGCGCTACAATGTACTGTATTAGTTTCATGTTTTTCTCCTTTTTTATCACAAAGCAACTACCTTGTAATCGGTATTGCCGACGGACGCATATATGCCGTCGTCTTCAAACCGCCATGTTGTTCCTCCGGCGTCTATTTTTACGTATCCCGCAGCGCTTAATATAAGATCGACTGTTCTGTTCTTATCTGCGCTTACCCTCATATACGGGGTGCTACCATCAAAGCCGATTCCAATCTCGCCTATGGTTAAAGAACCATATTTCAGATATAGCATAGAATCATCATAATCATTGTTATCCATATATAGGTATAGATTGGATCCGCGTATATCACAGGATTCGATATCAATTGCTGTAATCGTTCCTGTCGTGATATTAGCACCGTTGATTGTGCTCTCGCCTTCTTCTTCAAGCGAAGAAAATGTAACATAGCCGGTAAGCTCAATCGCGTCTGACACGATTTTCGTGCCGAATGCGGTGAGAGTAATCGTCGACGATGTACCACGGTTTCTTACGCTCATGCTGATCTCTTTTGCCATGGTCTGTATCTCCGCAACAGATGCTTCAACCGCCTCATCTTCGATATCGTCAATATCGCCCTCAATCGAAGCTACACGAAGTTCTATCTTATTTGCCGTCGCTGTAAACTCTGCTATACTCCCCTCAGCGCTCTCAAGTCGGGTTGACAGCTCCGCCGCAGTAATATTTACTTGTGATATACTTCCCTCCGCACTCTCAAGCCTCGTCAGGATACCGTCACCTGTCATGGCAAGGTCAAGCGTACCATTAAGACCTACAAGTGCGTGGCGTATCACCTTTACTTCGCCGGCAAGCTCTGCGGTAATATCACTACCAAGACTTTCAAGCGCGCTTTCGTTGAAATTGTCCGCCTCAAGATTGCCGAGAGTGTACCGAAGCTGTTCCAGGAGCTGATAGAGGTAGTTGTGTATTACCTCTATCTTTTCACCCTGGGAGCTTTCATCCGTGAAGCGGGGAAACATGCTGTCAGATAACATCATCATGCTCGGCATAATCTACACCGCCTTCCTCGCCTATTCACTCTTGCCAGACTCAATATACCCCGAAATGGCAGCGTTTGCTTCCCATTTCTTTTTGGCAATCTTGAGCGCATCCTCTACCCACTTTTTAAGCATCTTGCTCGTGATAAACGTCTTAATAATAGTAGGCAGCTTAGGGTATATCTCGTCAATGACGCTTGCCAGCTTCAGCACACCCGTGCCGCCACCGTATTCCTTCTCGGCTGCGGTAACGAGCGCCACGAGCATGTCCATTACCACGGACTTATTACCCATGAATACTGCAAATACCAAAGCTCCCGCCGCAAGGACTATAAGGAGAAAGAAGTCCCAATTTTCGATTATGTAGTTAACCACGTTCATATGATATCCTCACTTTCTTCGGCTTTTGCCGATTCTTTTTTTATTTTTGCCTCTTCCCGTATCTTCACGACCTCGATAATACCGCTGACCATAGCTTCAAGACCCGTGATACCCATGAGTGCTGTGCAGTAAGGAGATAAATCTATCCCTGTCATCACATTAAGTATCTCCGACAGTAAGAAGAATGCGGCGACGAAGCCGAACCACGATATAAGGAATATTTTAAGAAATCTCACACCGCGCCTCCCAGCTTGCATATGAGGTCGGGGAGGTACTGCACCTTGTTAGCCACACCGCGCCAATATTCGGGCGTGTTGATGATGCCTACCGCGTGAAGTCTGCCAAGTGCCGCCTCAAAGGCGAGCTTTTGGGGATGTACGCGAATAGCATTGCTGTTTATGTATGCCTCCGCTTTGGTAATAAGCTCGGCCAGGTACCGTACATCCTCGCAGTGCTCGCACCAATACGCAGGACTGCCGATAACACCCGCCGCCGCAAGACGGCACACAGCGGGTATCGCCGGGGAGAAATACCCCTCGTTTACATCGCATACACCGGGTACGCCAGGTACACGGTCGGTGCCTTTCTGCCATATGCGTGTGTTCGGTACTGCCATGGGCTTTGCCACGTTGTAATGCGCAAGCCATATGTCAGCAATGTTGAATGCGCCGTCGGGAAAACGGTACTTTATGTAGTCGGGGTTGGTGTACAGCATGGGTCTAAAACCGCGGTTCTTAACAGTAAGCATGAACTGCTTAACTATTTCGGCAAGTGTACCGGGAGCAATGCCTGATAAATGCATCTCGCTCTCCACATCTACCGCCGCCCACAACGTGATGCGGTCGCGATACGGCGCGATGACTGCACAGAAGTATTCCGCTTCCTCTATCGCCTCATACTCGTCCTTGGCAGTCATATAGTGGTACACACCGCAGGCAAGCCCTGCCTTTGCCGCCGCCTCGATGTTGCGTTTGAACTTACCGTCCGTAAAGCGACGGAGCAGACGTGTAGCTGCGCCCTCTCCGCGTCCCTGTGTGGCTTTGATCATGGCGAAGTCGTAACCTGCCGTTTTGACCTTTCCCCAATCAATAACGCCCTGCAGCGTAGATACGTCGATTCCTTTCATAACACTGTATACCTCACATTTATTCTTCTCGTATTATCAGCGGAAGCTCGTCCACGTCTTTCATGAGAAGTTTTGCATCACCGTTGCCGCCAAGCTCATCGTGGTACAGATCGTGCCACTTGTGAAGCATGCGACGGTCCTCGTATGTGATTCTTCCTCTCTCAATATGCTTCTCGCACTCGTTTCGAATTGCGTATAGCATAAGATAGCGTACAGCCGTGGTCTGCATAACGCATTTGTTAGACTGCGCGTCAGCCTTTGAATCCGCACGCTTGATCTTGTAGAGTAAAATACTCATTACTCCCGTGGCAATCGCCGCGCCGATGCCTCCCGAGAGAAAGAGTGCCGCTATTTCCATTATGTTACCTCCTTACTCAAATATCGTGTATTTGTATGAGCCTTTAAACAATAGATCGTTACCACTGAGCTTGCCACTTGATGGATCAAAAATGACAGTGATCTCCCTTATAGTTGCATCATATGTGACGTCTTCATCACTTGATGCGGTACAACCCACTGCGGATATACTACCGTCGACGCATATTACCGCCACCACGTGTTCCGGTCCTAAGCCGTAGGGTTCTCCACCTTCAATATACCAACCATTCGCTATTGAAATCAATGTAAAGTGTTTTTTTCCTATAAGCGCGGGAATTGTTAGTGAGCCGCTCCCGTACTCATATTTGGTTCCACTGCTAACGCTCATGCCGCCCTCGGCAACACCGACGTCGTAGCCTTCGTCGTAGCCGTCGCTTTTGCCTTCTTTGTAACCTGCGTCGTGGCCTTCTTTGTAACCTGCGTCGTGGCCTTCGCTGATGCCCTCGTTCTTTCCGGTATTGTAGCCAACGCCAAAGCCGTCGCTTTTGCCTTCGTCGTAGCCCTTGGTGTTTCCGTATTCATATACAAGCGATACACCCTGCGCCATTTCAGCAGGCTTGTACTTGAATGCGGCCGCCCCCGAATGAGTACGAAGCGCTTCGGCTATATCGCTGTAGTGCTTGCTGTCTGTCTTAACTATAGCCATTAGTATGCCACCTCGTCTCCGTCAGGATAATCAACGCCGCTTGATTGCAACCCCCTCATGGGTTGGAATATAAGTCCCTGTGCGCCGCTCTGCTTCGATATCATGCAGTTTACACGCATATCCGAAGTAGGGCTACTGTCAGCCGCAAATATAACGTGCGACGAGCCAGACGCCGCGCAGTATACATCATTTGCACCGTATGCCGCCGTGCTATCTATCGTAGGCGAAACCGTCACACAATACTCGCTATGCGCTTCCTCGGTAGGCACGGCACAGTAAATAAGCCACGGAGTGAGTCGCATCTTGAATTTGAGAACATAGTCACCCGCCGCAAGTGGTACACTACGCTGAGCATATATATGTACGGTATTTTTAGGCTG
>JAZNAL010000036.1:0-18566 GCA_045586505.1 Candidatus Flemingiibacterium sp.
CTTGGGCATACGCTTTGCCATATATTCGGAAATCTCCGTCTGGGGAGTGATGGGGTATCCGAAGAAGTGCAGACAGCCCGATTTGATAGCCGCTTCCGCGATAGCCTCGTTACCCTTCATAAGTACTTTCTTAGCCATTTGTATTCTCCTTACACATCTTTTTCGACTTTGATAACTACATCGGGACACATGGTGGCACACATTGCGCACGCGATGCACTTTTCCTGATCGGTCACGCCTGCGGGATGGTAGCCCTTTTTGTTGAGCTTATCGCCTGCAAGCGAAATAATCTTCTTGGGGCAAGCGAGTACACAGAGACCGCAGCCCTTGCAAAGATCTTCGTTGAATGTCACTTTGTTCATGGTATTACCTCCGTTTGGTTTATTTGTTATTTAGAATATCTGCTTTGTTGCGTTTTTGATGTAAAAAACATCTGGGATGTCGGATAGCTTGCCTTCAAGCGAACAGTCGGCACAGGTGCAGACAAGGGGTAGTCCGCATTTCTCTGCCACCTTATGTGCCCACGCATCCGTGTCGGTGATATCCGCGGCGGTGGTTTCAACGCCGAGATTTGAGTTGTTGACAATGCCCGTAGCACATAGTCGTCCAGACCATTCGATCTCGCGGAGTATCGCTTCCGTTCCGTCCACATCCTCGGTGAGGGGACGGTACATATTGACAACGCAGAGCAGGTCGTATTCGCCTTTTTTGAAGAATCGGTTGTACATACCCAGCGCCACCGCACCGTTGTCGCCGCCGACATCGAGAATAGTTACCGTATCGGGATCGCGGGCATAGGCTTCAAGCGCTCCCATAACCGTTGGCGGTAGGGAAGGGATGTCCACGTTAGTGTTGGCAAAGTCGGGCACCACGCATTTGACGCCAAGGGAGGTCAGCTCGGATACATTGTCTGCCGCACGGAAGTAGGGGTTGACGATGTCGAGGTCGATAAGCGTGACCTTGTGTCCCGCCTTGACCTTTTCGCGGGCTAAATTGACCGCAAAATTGGTCTTGCCAGACCCGTAGTGTCCGCAGACGACTATAAGGTTGTTGAGATTTTTTAAACTTTCAAGCATTTTTTATTTTTTGCGTGTTTTTGAAGCCGCGGCTTCATAGTTTGACATATTTCGCGTAATTTTAAACGCTTCTTATATTATACCATATAATCAACTAAAATAAAAGAACATTTTTGAAAATTTATTTGAGTTTTTTTCTTGTTTGATTGTACAAATTTTACAGTATGGTATCTGAAGTCCCCAAATGATGTGTAGTGCCGTAGCTTTTGGCGCTTATTACCTGTTTGTTAAATTTTGACGGTTTTGAGACGATCAGAGCTTAAATTGCAGTGTTGTGCCTTGACAGTCGGAGAAAATTGAGGTATAATGTAAAATAGTTACCGGATTGAGCGGTTGTTCTGACCGCTCACGGTATGCGTCTGCGCTGCAGTCGTACATACAAGTAATAAACGCTGTATACAAAAAAGGAATGATGTAATGGAACCGTCATCAAAAAAACATTTGCGGCGTGTCAGAAAAAACCTCCACATAAAACGGCGGCTTTCGCCAACGCAGGTCATACTGCTCGGCTTTATCGCGCTGATACTTATAGGAACGCTACTTTTGACCCTGCCGATATCCTCGGCAGACGGAAGCTTCACCTCCCCGAAAAATGCGCTGTTTACCGCTACCAGCGCCACCTGTGTGACCGGGCTTATAGTTGAGGATACAGGTACACACTGGAGCTTGTTCGGGCAGATCGTGATAATCTGTCTTATCCAGATCGGAGGTCTTGGCTTTATGACCATGGCCGTCATGATGTCGATATTCATTAAACGGTATATCACGCCGAGAGAGCGCCTGCTTGCGGCGCAGTCGCTGGGACTTACGGGTGTCGGCGGCACGGTACCCCTTGTGCGCAGGATCGTCATCGGTACGTTTACGGTGGAGGGCATCGGAGCCGCCATATTGGCGACGCAGTTTGTGCCGCTGGTCGGCTGGGGCAAGGGAATATACTACGGTATATTCCACGCGATCTCCTTCTTCTGCAACGCGGGCTTTGACGTGCTGGACGGCACCAACGGCTATGGCGGCGATTTTTCCAGCTTTACAAGCCTGTCAGACAATTATGTGATCGGCGTCACCGTTATACTGCTTATCATCATCGGCGGGATCGGCTTTATCGTGTGGGATGACATTGTGAATCTAATACGAGAACGCAAGCGGTTGTCGGTGTACTCGAAATTCGTGCTCATAATAACTCTCGGACTTATCGTCTGCGGCACACTGCTTCTTATGCTGTGCGAGTGGAGCAATCCCGCCACCATTGGCAATATGTCAGTGGGGGATAAGATTTTTCAGTGTCTGTTCCAGTCGGTGACTACCCGTACCGCGGGCGTTGATATGATAAACAATGCCGCTATGACCGAGTCGTCGAAGCTTATCTCCATGCTGCTCATGTTTGTGGGCGGTGCCAGCGGCTCTACGGCAGGCGGTATCAAGGTCGGCACCTTCGGCGTGCTCTTCCTTGCGGTGTTGGCATTCTCCCGCGGAGACGAGGAGCTTTCGGTGATGAAGCGCAAGATCTCCCACGAGACCGTCAGCCGCGCGCTGACCGTTATCGGCATCGATCTTCTTGCCGTATTCGCTGCGACGCTGATAATCACTCAGACCAACCCCGGTGTAGGAGTGATAGATGCGCTGTATGAGGCATTTTCGGGCATTGCGACAGTGGGACTGTCGCTGTCATTGACCCCCACGCTCTGTGCAGCATCACAGCTTGCAATAATTGTGCTGATGTTCTTTGGCAGAGTGGGCATTCTGACCATCACCTACTCCATCATGCTCCGCAGCGCCAGAAGGAACAGCTGTATCAGCTATCCCGAATTAAATATGATGATCGGATGACCTCCGAGGAAAGGATAGAGTTATGAAACAAAGAAAACGCAGCTTTTGCATTATAGGTCTCGGCCGTTTCGGACAGACCCTCGCCGTAAATCTCGCAAAGACCGATCATCAGGTGTTGGTCATCGACATTGATGAGGACATTATCAATGTAATGAGCGATACCGTCACCAACGCAGTGGTGGGTGATCCCACAAACGAGGTGGTGCTTCACGCCGCAGGTGTGGCGGACTACGACTGTGCAGTCGTTGCCACCGCCGAAAGCATCAACGACAGCGTACTTACCACCATTCTCCTAAAGGAGTTGGGAGTCAAGCAGGTCGTCGCCCGTGCAGGCAGTGAACAGCACGGACGGGTGCTTGAGAAGGTCGGCGCGGACATGGTCGTATTCCCCGAACGCGATATGGGCGAAAAGCTTGTCAATATCCTCAACCGCAACAATGTGCTTGAATACATCGAATTTTCCGACACGCACTCCATAGTGGAGGTTGCAGTACCTGCAAGCTGGGTTGGCAAGACGCTTATTGAGCTTAACGTCCGCCGCAGATACGGTGTTACTGTTCTGGCGGTAAGCGATGCCGAAACAGGCGATATGAACATCTCCCCCGATCCCACGAAGCCATTTACCGGCGGCGAAATCGTTGCCATCCTCGGTGAGAACAAGGCGATCGATAAGATCACGAAATAGATAAAAAACCGACTGTCGCGTACAGTCGGGTTTTGTTTACAAGAAAATTACGCCGACCGCGAACGGTCGGCGTAATTTTTATATGTTGCGCTTTTTCTTTACTTGCCTGTAAACGTTTATGCCGATGGATAAACCCAGGCAGGCGAGCAGGAATACGGGGATCGTCCATGGCGCCGCCTCCGAGGCGGTGAGAATGGATGTCCACAGCTCATCGATAAGCTGAGTTGTCGCGCTCGGCAGGGCTATGAACGCTTCGGTGTTTGCAAGGGTCTCCTCGTCGGGATATGCGATGGGATTATTTGCAAGCTCCGGATCAAGGTATTCGGGGACGTACTTCTGGGGGGTGGAGTAGCCGATGTACTCGCAGTTGCGAAGTGCCACCAGGGTCTCGCACATGAAGTTTATGTACAGCTCCGCCGCTTCCTTGTTTTTAGCACCCTTGGGAATGCACATGGCGTCCACAAACAGGTTTGTGCCCTCGCGCGGCACCGCGTAAGCAAGGTCGGGATTGTCGGCGATCATGGTAAGCGCATCGCCCGCATAGTAGGGCGCCAGCGCCGCTTCGCCACCGATCATTTTGTCGAAGATCTCGTCCATGACATACGCCTGTACCAGCAGCTTCTGGTTGGTCAGCGCGCTTGCCGCCTGACGAAGCTCCTGCTCGTTTGTGGTGTTCATGGAGTAGCCGAGATATTTCTCGGCGATCATGAATGCATCGCGGGAATTAGAGAACATAAGGATGTCGCCCGCATACTTTTCGTTCCACAGAATATCCCAGCTGTAAACGTCATCCTCGGGATCGACCAGCGTGGTATTGTAGATAAGCCCCACCATGCCCCACATATAGGGCACCGAATACTGATCGCTTGGGTCGTAGTCCATCTCCTTGAATTCATCGGAGATAAGCAGCTCGAAATTGGGGATATTGGAATAATCCAGCTTTTCCAGCATATTCTCGTTGATCATTCTCGCGATCATATAGTCGGAGGGAATGATGATGTCGTAGGACGAGCCGCCGTTTTTTAATTTCGCATACAATTCCTCGTTGGACGCAAAGTTTGTGTAGTTGACGTCGATTCCCGTCAGCTCCTCAAACGCGCGGTTGGTGTCGAACGCTCCCTCTGAGCCGTCGTCAACGGCGATGTATTCGCCCCAGTTGTAGACGTTGATCGTGATGTTCTGATCGCGGAACTTATCCCAGTCAACACTATCCGAGTAGGTAAGCTCATCCGAGTCCGCGCTGACGCTGATCGGGAAAAGCAACGAGAGCATGATAAGGGATGCCATAAGGAGGCTGAGCTTTTTCATGCCGCACCTCCTTTTCTGCGCTTCTTCGGAGAAGAATCGCGGATGTCCTTGAAGTTCATGATAAGCAAAATAAGCAGTACCACCACGAAGATGATCGCCGACAGTGCATTTACCTCGGGGGAGACCTTGCGGCGGGTCATGGAGTAGATGGTGATGGGAAGGGTCTGAGAGTTTGCGCCGGTGGTGAAGTAGCTTATGATGAAGTCGTCGATGGAGTAGGTCAGCGACATCAGAAAGCCTGTGACGATACCGGGCATGATCTCGGGGACGATAACGTGTCTGAATGCCTGAACGGGATTGCATCCGAGGTCAAGCGCCGCGTCGTAGAGATTGTGGTTCATCTGACGGAGCTTCGGGAGTACGTTCAGTATAACATACGGAACACAGAAGGTGATATGCGCCAGCACCAAAGTCAGATAACCGAGGTCGATGTTCAGCGCCACGAAAAGCAGCATGAGCGAAACGCCCGTTACCATCTCGGAGTTCATAATCGGGATGTAGGTCACGTTGACGATGGCGGTACGTATCCACTTTTTCATGTTGTAGATACCGATCGCCGCGAGAGTGCCGAGAAGGGTAGAGACCACCGCCGCGATAAGGGCGATGATAAGGGTATTTGCAAGGCTCTTTAAGATGACCTCGTTGTTGAATAGCTTTACATACCAATCAAAGGTGAAGCCTGTCCATACGGTACGGCTCTTAGACTCGTTAAATGAGTAAGCGATAAGCACGAAGATTGGCGCATAGAGAAAGAGGAACACCAGTGCGATGTACAGCTTTGAAGTAATCTTTTTCACATCAGCACCCCTTCCATGTCTTCATTGTCGAGCTGGTTGGTAATCGACATGCAGAGTATGATGAATACCATCAGAACGAGCGAGATCGCCGCGCCGAGGCTCGGATTGTAAGCATTGCCGAGGAACTGCAGGTCGATAAGGTCACCGATAAGCATATTGGTGCCGCCGCCAAGCATTCGGGAGATAATAAAGGTGGAGATGGACGGTACAAATACCTGGGTGATGCCCGTAGCCACGCCGGGCATGGAGAGGGGGATAATGACGCGCCCCAGCACCTGAATGCCGTTTGCGCCGAGATCCTGCGCCGCCTCAACGGTACGGCTGTCGATCTTGGTCATGACCGAATAGAGGGGGAGGATCATAAAGGGCAGATAGTTGTAGATCATGCCCAGCACTACCGCACCCTGAGTATTGATCATCTCAAAGGGACCGAGACCTATGAGCCCGAGGAGCTTGTTGATAAGTCCGTTCTTTTCAAGTAAGGTCATCCATGCGTAGGTGCGAAGGAGGAAGTTCATCCACATGGGAAGCATGACCAGCATGAGCGCCAGCTTCTGGCGGGATTCACGCATACGGGAGATCATGTACGCCAGCGGATATGCGATGACAAGGCAGATCGCGGTTGCTATGAGTGCCAGCCATGCGGAATTGATAAGTACGGAGGAGTATTTGCTTACCTCCATGATGTGCGCGAGGGTAAATATAGTCTTTTCGGTAATGTCATCGTTTGCTAAGATCTCGTTAATATCGTAGTCCTCGCCGATCTCATCGTATTCGGCGATGAGGTCGGATACATAGGTGTCGTACTCCTCGGTGGTGAGCACGTTGCCCTCGGAGTCCACCTGCACCTTGGTGGTGAAGGCGAATACGCCGATAAGCACCAGTGGCACGAGGATGAACACGATCATCCATACAAGGTAAGGGACGGCAGCGTATTTAGATTTTCTGCTCAATGTTGCTGCCCTCCGTGAGGTCGGACTTGAAGTAGTTGACCTTCTTGACCTCGCTCTTCTTCATAATGTGGATATCCTCAGGAGTGAGAGTAATACCGACGACCTCGCCTACATTTGGCGCCTTGGTGGAGTGGATCATCCATGTGTCGGAATACGCCTTGACGATGATCTCATAGTGCACACCCTTGAAGGTGACATTTTCAACGACGCCGTTGAGCGCATCGTCGGAAGCGGGGGTTAACTTTATATCCTCGGGACGGATAACGACATCCACCGGCTCCATGGGATCGAAGCCGCTGTCCACGCACTCGAAGTTGTTGCCCGCGAACTCAACAAGATAATCGCGGTGCATGATGCCGGGCAGGATGTTGGATTCACCGATAAAGTCGGCGACAAAGCTGTTTACAGGCTCGTTGTAGATATCCTGCGGTGTGTTGATCTGCTGAATGGTGCCGTCCTTCATAACGACCACGGTGTCGCTCATGGTGAGCGCCTCCTCCTGGTCGTGGGTTACATAAATAAATGTGATCTCCATGCGCTGCTGGATCTTTTTAAGCTCGATCTGCATCTCTTTGCGCAGCTTTAAGTCAAGGGCGCCGAGAGGCTCGTCGAGGAGCAGCACCTTGGGGTTGTTTATAAGCGCACGGGCGATGGCGATACGCTGCTGCTGACCGCCCGAGAGCTGATTAACACCGCGTTTGTCGTAGCCCTTAAGGTCCACCAGCTCCAGCATCTCGCCCACACGGCGGGCGATCTCTGTTTCTGGGAGCTTTTTAAGGCGCAGACCGAACGCGACGTTTTCGTATACGTTAAGATGGGGAAAAAGAGCGTATTTTTGGAAAACAGTATTGACGGGACGCTTATAGGGCGGGACATCGTTGACTCGCTTTCCGCCGAAGAAGACATCGCCTGAGTCGGGGGTTATAAAGCCGCCCACGATACGAAGTGTGGTCGTCTTGCCGCAGCCGGAGGGACCAAGCAGTGTGACGAATTCCTTGTCATGGATATCGAGGTTGATACCCTTGAGTATCTGTTCACCGTCGTATTCCATTGTGATGTTTTTCAGTTCAATGATTTTGTTTTTGTTCATCTTCTTGTTTCGATAGCTCCTTTTTGATGAAAAATTTCACGCCTTACGAAAAAAAACACCCCGAACCAATACTCCGACATACGGCATCGGACGACCGGTTATGAGATGGCAAAACAAATCGCAGGCGCACACACGGTTTTGTGCGTGTACACTCCGTTTGTCACTGTGTAAATAGGGTGACAGCAATATTGTAGCAGAGATGAAATGAAAAGTCAATAGTTTTTGCAAAATTCTTGAAAAAACCGCAAATTTTTATGTTAATCCCGAAAATTTCACGGATTTGTCCGCAAAAAAACGAAAAACCGCTCGAATTCTCCCGATTTCTCGGTTTTCGACCGGTTTTTGGTGATATACTTTGACTGAGTGATGCGGTAAAATATGCTTATTTCATGGGCGCCCATACCTTCATCAGCGCCATCGCCGTGTTGATGCCGTCCACGGCGGCACTGGTGATGCCGCCTGCATAGCCCGCACCCTCACCGCAGGGGTAAAGGTTGTCCGCCGCTGAAGCATTCAGAGTCTCGCCGCGCGGAATTCGTACAGCGGAGGAGGTACGTGTCTCAACGCCTGTCAGCACCGTGTCGCGGGCATCGAAGCCGCGGATCCTTCTGCCGAAGTTATCGAAGCCCTTCTTTAACATATCCGAAACAAAGGAAGGGAGCACGGACGAAAGATCGCAGAGCGTGTAAACGCCGTCCCTGTAGGTGGGCTTCACGCGACTTGGCTCGGTAAAATGCGAGGTTCTTCCGTCGAGAAAATCGCCCAGCGTTTCCACAGGAGCGCGGTAGTCGTGCGCACCCGTATCGGCGGCGGCGTACGCCGCACGCTCAAGCCTTCGCTGGAAATCGATGCCGTCGCGCCATTTGCCGCCCACATCCTCGGGGAACACCGATACCGCAATGGCGGCGTTAGCGTTTTTTCCATCGCGGGCGTAGCGGCTCATGCCGTTGGTGACAACGCCCTCCTCCTCGGAGGCGGACGCCATGACCTCGCCGCCGGGGCACATACAGAAGCTGTACACGCCGCGCGCGGTGTCGGATCGCAGTCCGTCCTGCACCTCGCGATAGGAGAGGGAATATTCGCCCGGCGGCAGGATGCGTTTGCCGTTTTTATCCGTAAGCTCCGCCGCATCTCCATACAGCGCCGCATCAATGTCACTCTGCAGATGCTCACAGCGTACACCTACCGAAAAAGGCTTGGGTATCAGCACAAATCCGCGGGATGCAAGCATATCGTAGGTATCGCGTGCACTGTGTCCCACAGCGAGGATCAGCGCGCTGCAATCCACCTGATCACGTCCGCCGCGGGAGGTAAGCTCCGCCGAAGTGACGCGACCGTTTGTAACTGTCAGATCGGTGAGTTGGGTGTTAAACCGTATCTCGCCGCCAAGTTCGCGTATACGCTCCGCTATGCCATCAACCACCGACAAAAGGCGGTCGGTGCCCACGTGAGGCTTGGCAAGCCACAGTATTTCCTCCGGCGCGCCAAATTCCACAAACCGTTCTAAAACATAAGTACATCTCGGATCGTTTATGCGGGTTACCAGCTTGCCGTCGGAGAATGTGCCAGCGCCGCCCGCCCCGAACTGGATGTTGGTGGAGATGTCGAGCCGTCCCGTGCGGATGAATTCATCCACTGCCGCACAGCGCGTTTTTATGTCGCCGCCCCGCTCAATGACAAGGGGACGGTAGCCGTGCTCGGCAAGCATCAGCGCCGCGAACATTCCCGCAGGACCAAAACCAACCACAAGTGGGCGGGAAGAAAGCGTACGGGTGCCATATTCGAATACGAGCGGATCGCGGCGCACCACCTCGGTGTCTGCTTCTTTGTTAAGTCGAGCCGCCTTTTTGTCGCCGATATCGCATTCCACTGTGACCGAATACACAAACATCGGCTCACCGCCTCCGCGTCTTCGCGCGTCGATGGAGCGCTTATGCAGTGCGGCGGAAATGTATTCGGAATCTGTAAGCGCAAGACGGCGTCTTGCCGCCGCATACGCCTCCGTCACGGGGGCGGTAATCGGAAGCTTTATATTTTTTACAATGATCTGCTGTTTCATGGCTTTCTCCGGGATTATGGAATGGGGAAGGGTGACGGTAATAACGAAATGCGGGCTGCTTATGGTGTACTGCAGCCCGCCATTTGACTTTTACTCGATGAGTACGCTCATTTCGTAGGTTCCGATCTCATATACATTGCTCGAAAGTGCGTTGGTGATGGTGATCCTGACGGGTACCATCTGAAGTCCCGGTACATCGGGAGTGTCACCGAGATCAAGGGTCGCAGTGACATTGTTCTGATTGAGAAGTGCCAAACGCTGCTTGGAGCCGCGGAAGGTTACTTCGATGGTGGAGGCTTCGAGCATATAATCGAGGTCATCGGGGTTCACCACCACGATGTTGTCCACACGCATGGTACGGATATCGGTATTCTTGTGGACGATAGAGGCGCTGACGTTTGTGATACCGCTTGCATTCTCGACACCGGTGATCTTCGGAATCTCGACGTTAAGCACGCCGTCGTCAAGCACCTTCTTTTCATCGATAAGAATGTTCACGGTATCGATGGTGGCGAGTATATCGGGATCACCCTTCAGACGGATGGATTCGGGGGTGAAATTTACGGTTACGTTTGAGGTGTTGTAGAAGCCGTACTTGTAGCTTGCCGCGAGATATACATCCTTGTAGGTGTAAACGGGCACCTGTACGGAGACCTCACCTGTCTGAAGCTTGACATAGGCGCTGTCGATCTCAGCACCGGTCTCATCCACAAGCACGGGTCTGCCCGTGGCGGTGATGGATTTGTTTATGCGTCCGAGGTCGATGGATAAAAGGGCATATGCTACCTTTTCAACCTCTGCCGCGGGTCCGGTTACCTTGACCGTGTCAACGTTGGGTACGGGTACGCCAAGCTCAAAGGCGGATTCGATGGAATAATGCGGCTCCACACGAAGCGGAACGCTTATAGAAATGCTCTTGTCGATGTATACGCGAATAAGACTTGCGGACTGCTTTACGACGGAGATGCCGCTTGGAAGCGAGGTCTTTATTTCAAGCGACTGCTCTCCTGAGGCGACGATAGAGCCCACATCAACATATACCGATATATCTTCGATGGAGAGTCGGTCAAGCTCGGATTTAGCGCCGCGGAGCGTAAGATCAACGGTGTAATCGTGGCCGCTGATGACCGACATTCCAAGCTCGGATTCAATTGTTTCAATATTCTTGATGGCTACGGGAACTCCGGAAAATACCCGCTCCTCGATAGCGGTGTTGGTGCCAACCACATAGAACCACAGAATTATCGCCGAAAGCACACAGAGCACCTTTGCGACTGCATTCTGATATTTACTTGTACTGACCTGATAATTTCCGCCCGACTCGGCAACGTGCTGCTCGTATTCGTCGGGGGCTGACGCTTTGCTTGTAACCTTGCGCATTGATATGCCCTTTCAGTATGATTATTTATCCGATTTCTCGTCCTTGTCCGATTTCTCATCTTTCTTGCCGAAGATGGGCAGTGAAACCTTCTTCTGCTGCTTTGCCGCTTCGTCGTCGGAAATGAGAAGGCGGCGAAGGTCTTCCCTCAATGTGTTGTAGCTGTAATTCCGCTTGAGCTGACCCTCTAAAGCTATTGAAATTACGCCGGTCTCCTCGGAAACCACGATGATCACCGCGTCACTGTTTTCGCTCATTCCGATGGCGGCACGGTGACGGGTGCCGAGATCCCTTATGATATCGTCATTGGTGGACAGCGGCAAAAAACAGCCTGCCGAGAAGATGCGTCCGTCCTTTATGACCATGGCACCGTCATGAAGCGGTGCTTTGTTGAATAAGATGTTTCTTATTAGAAAGGCGTTGACGTTGGCGTTGACCACGGTGCCGCTCTTGATGATGTCGCCGAGCTTGGTGTCGCGCTCGATGACGATCAGCGCACCGGTCTTGTCAAAGGACATGTCGCAGACCGCTTCGGTGATCTCGTTTATCATGGCAAGTGTTTGTGCATCATTGCCTGCCTTGTCGCTTATGTTGCGAAGACCTCGGAGCGGCTCTGCGCCCACCTTTTCAAGGGCGGAGCGAAGCTCCGGCTGGAACAGGATAATAAGCGCGATTATTCCCACCTGGAAGATGTTCGAAAGAATAAATCCAAGGGCGTGCATTTCGAGGATCTCGCTTAGCAGGAGCACGAGCAGAAGAATGAGTATACCTGCCGCCAATTTTCCCGCGCGTCGCTCACGCACGAATTTATAGAGATAGTAGAACACAAACGCCACGATGGCGATATCGATTACATCGATAAAGGAGCCTGTTGAAATAATGCTCCAAATATATGAAAAAGCTGTTCTGATATGTTCCATAAAGCCTTGATACCCTCACAGATGAAACTATGGGAGCGCTTTTTTAGAAAGCGCAAAATTCCCTATATATATTGTATCACAAAATACTGCGAAATTTAAATTATTCATAAAAAATTAACTAAATAATTTAACAAGGCGCTGTGATACTAAGGTTCGACTTGATTTTTAGCCGATTATGTAGTATAATAACTCTTGAGAAACCGTTTTTTTGGGTGCTGTTGCTTTTGAAAGCATTACCTAAAAAACTATGGGCGCTCACAATGTGAGTGCCATCAAGCATTATGTATTCCTTTTGTTTTGTGCTCTTTCTCCATGCTTACAACCTCGATATTTTCCGCGATACTATGAGCTCGCGGAACAGCTTTAAATGAGAGGATTTTCCGAGAGATGATAATCAAACCGAAATTTTACGAGGGCTTCAAATGTATCGCCTCCGACTGCCCCGACACCTGCTGCGCGGGCTGGGAGATCGATGTGGATTTGGAAACCGAGAAATATTACGACTCCCTTCGCGGGGAGGACGGAGTTTTTGTGCGTTCAAAGCTGATACGCGGTGAGGACTGTGTACAGCTTTGCCGAGAGGGGGAAAGATGCCCATTTTTGCGGCGTGATAATCTCTGCGAGCTGATACTGCGCCTTGGCGAGGGTGCGCTGTGCGACATCTGCCGGGAGCACCCGAGATTTTACTCGGGAAGTGACGGCGTTACTGAGGTGGGCGTGGGACTGTGCTGTCCCGAAGCTGCGCGGCTGTGGCTTTCCGAGCCCTGCGAGTTTGTATGCGAGGACGACGGTGAGCCGACAACCGTTGACGAGGAGGAAACGGCGGCGCGTCAGTTAATGCTTATCCGTCATATAGTAACCGGCGAGGGCACGCTGGGTGAACGTCTGGCGCGTCTGATCGGCGGTGAGTCGGATGACGAGCTTTATTACAAGCTGAGATCGCTTTACGCATCCCTTGAAGTGTTGGATAGGGATTTCCCGAAGCGCTTTCTGGATGCACCGGTTACCGTCACCGATGAGCGGTACGCACGGCTTGCGGGATATTTTATATTCCGCTACTATTTTGAGCTTGGCGAGACGTTGTGCATAAAATTCACCATCGCCTCGCTTATCATGATCGCGGCCATGGGCGGTGAGCTTTCCGCGGCGGCGAAGGATTATTCCAAAGAGGTGGAGTACGACACCGACAATCTCGATAAGATATACACGTTCCTTTCAAGTTGCGGCGGACTTGCGGCGTTGTGCCGCAAGGTGCTGGGCGTGTGAGCTTGAGTCTGCTTTGAAAAGGGAAGTTTTAGAAAAGGGACTGCTGCAAGTTGAAAACTTGCAGCAGCCCCTGGCGCATAAGCGCAAAGATACTGCGTTTTTTGTGTGCTAAGCACTCAAAATTTATACATATTTACGCCACGGCATACGGTCGCGGAAGATGAAGATCTTATCAAACAGCTTTGTGAAGCATCCGATCAGGAATCCGTTTATGAGGGCACTTATCAGTGTACCGATACCGATGCCCTCGAAATGCATGAAACCGAAGAAGACAAAGGACAGTACAACGGAAAGCGCGAAACTTGACAGGTCATAGGCGGTTTTGACGCGGTTGATGTCTAAGCCTTTGCAAGACGCCACCTCCTTAACAAACAGCTCGTAAGCTTCGGGAGGGATATAGGTATGAAACAGCATGGACACGCCCGCGGTTACAAACAGCAAGCCGAGTATCATAAACAGAATGCGTACCGCGATATGCTCGCAGGGGATAAGTGAGGTAGGTATAAGCAGGGCATCCAGCGCAAGTCCGAACAAAAACGCTGTCACAAAGGAAAAAAAGTAAGACAGTCGGAATTTTTTGACCGTTAAGGCTGTCAGAAGTATAATAAACGCCTCGAATATATATCCCGACATGCCGAAGGAATAGAAGGGAAGAAGCTCGGACACCTTTAAGTGGATAATATAAGACGGTGCGACGACCATCGAAACACCGAAATCCGCATGAGTCATAAAAGCCGTACCAAGTGCGACCAAAAGCACGCCGATCACATACGCAAGCTCGGAATAAACTGTTTTTTTCTGCATAAAGCCTCCCGGAAAGTGTTGATTTTGCAAATCTACGGCAAGTGTTGCCGTATTATGACACAATATGTAATATTGTAGCACGCCTGTGGGGAGTTGTCAAGTGCTTTTTGGTGAGCGCGGAGTTGCAAAAAGTCCCCTTGACAACCCCGATGGGGCGTGATATAATCATCATAAATATTATCGCATCAAGCGAAGGACGGAGGTTAAACATGTCGTTATTCAAAAAGCAACATACAAAAACAAAGATTGTGGCGGGCATTGCATGCGTGCTTGCTGCAGCTGCTGTGTTTCTTTTGTATGTGCCGCCGAGACCGGATATAACATTTTTTTACGGTCTTGACCTAATCATTGTGTGGTATCCGCTGACCGCCATCCTTTACGGCGCGGCGGTGATGCTTGCCTGCCGCGGAGATTATGTTTTTGCCGCGCTTATGGGCGTGATATTTCTTGCAATCGCAATACTCAATACCGTGATCCGCGATTTTGCCGAGCTTCCCGCCGCGTTTGTTTATACGGTGATAGCGGCGGCTTCGGCTGTGCTCACATGGCTCATTGTGCGGCTCTGTAAAAGCGTGGTGCGCTCGTATCGTATGTATAAGGAAAAGAGCGGACGAACAAGCTGATTCTTGAAAACCTCACGAAGCTGTCGAAGTGCAATAACCGTGTAAATGACTGCGCCAAGACGTGGGTTGGAGAATATTTAACCTTTATTTTACTAATATGGTCGTAACATCTTGACAAATAGTATTAAAAATGTTAAAATACTTTATATGACTTATTGTCAGAATAATAATTCAAGGAGAACAATAGAATCTTATGGACAGTGACAGTATACCTTTATGGATCGCATTTTTTATCTGTGTAGTTGGCGGCGCGTATTTTGCTGCTACGGAAAGCTCGTTTTCGGCGGTAAATAAGATCAAGATCAAGGCTATGGCTGATGACGGAAACAAGTCGGCAAAAGGGGTAATGTATATCCTTAATAAGTTCGACAA
Source organism: Candidatus Flemingiibacterium sp. (assembly GCA_045586505.1). GTDB lineage: Bacteria > Bacillota > Clostridia > Oscillospirales > CAG-272 > Flemingiibacterium. The sequence goes on from JAZNAL010000036.1 coordinate 15,159, forward strand.
AGCACTGACCACACTGCTTGTCGGAAACAATGTTACCAAAATTGCCGGAGCAGCGATATTCACGATTTTAGCAACGGATATTGCCCGTGACAATCTCGGAAAATCCGAAAGCTTTCTCGAATCCTTTTCTTTTTCAATGATATGCTCTGTGCTGAGCACCGCAGTCATCTTCCTTTTCAGTGAGATGATTCCCAAAAGCTTTGCCAATGACCGCAGTGAAAGCGTTTCGCTCTTTTTCCAGGGCTCACTTCGTTTTCTTATGAAGATATTGCACCCTGTATCCGCTTTCTTCAATCTGATTTCCGACCGCGTTACCCGCCTGTTTTCATTTGGCGAGGCTGATCCCTCAATAACCGAGGATGAGCTGACGGAGATTATTGTTACAGCCGAAGAAGAGGGCGTTGTTGATGAAGAGCAGAGAGATATGCTCAAATCCGCTTTGGAATTTTCAAAAACCACTGTGGATGAAATCATGACAATGAATAAGGATATCACCCATTTACATATAAATTATTCTACAGAACAGATCCTTGAGACTATTCTAAGTACAACTCACTCGCGTCTGCCGGTTAAAGCCGCAAACTCGGACCGTGTTATCGGTATTCTGCGTACGCGTGCTTTTCTTACCGAGTATAAGCGTAATCCCGCAGTTAAACTGCGTTCCGTTATGACTCCGCCGTACATTATCAGAAGCAAATCAAAGATCGACAGCCTGCTGAATGATATGCGTCAGCATAAATGCCATATGGCTGTTGTGTGTGACGATGACAAAAAGGTAGTCGGACTTGTTACCATTGAGGACATCCTGGAAGAGCTTGTCGGAGAGATCTTCGACGAGGACGATCAGGTAGATAAGAATTTCTACTCGATGGGTGGCAACAAATATATGGTAAACACTCATATTCTTCTCGGTGATGCCTATGAGCGTATGGGACTTACCCCCCCGTCGCCGTCGCTGGCTCAGAAACCGATCGTCTCCTTTGTACTCGAGACACTCGGTCATCTGCCTGCGGAGGACGAGGTTTTCCTTCACGATAATTTAGAGTTTTCCGCAAAATCCGTGGATGAAAAGGGCGTTACGGAGGTCATCATCCATATTCTGGACCCCGAAGAGCTTGCTGAGCGTCTTGCGCCTGCTCCCGAAGAGGAGGTGATCATATGACATTTGCAGAGCATTTATCCCATATGTGGTGGGCGTATGCAGTTATTTTTGCAATGCTGTGCCTTTCCGCATATTTCTCTGCGTCTGAGATCGCATTCAATACATCCAATAAGATGCGTCTGCGTCATGCCGCGGAAAACGGAAGCTCCACTGCGCGTATTGCATTCAATATCACGCAGAAATTCACCACCGCGCTTTCCGCTATTCTTATCGGCAACAACCTTGCAAACATCGCCATTTCCACCTGTACGACGCTGATCGTTCTGGAGCTGTTCCATGACAATGTGGCGATAGCTTCAACAGCGGCAACGATACTTGTTACGGTAATTATCCTGATTTTCGGCGAGATTATCCCTAAGGTGCTTGCAAAACAGCACGCTGACTGGGTCGTCCATATAATTGCTATCCCGACACGAGTACTGATGATAATTCTCAGCCCGATCGTCTTTGTCGTAATGCTGCTTCTCTTTTTCCTGCGTAAGCTGTGGGGAAGCGATCACAAAAACGATGAACCTACGGTAACTGAGGAAGAGCTTTCTACCATTATTGATACGGTTGAGGAGGAAGGCGTCATAAACGAAGAACAGAGTGATCTGCTCCAGTCCGTGCTTTTCTTCCATGATATCACTATCGAAGAGATCATGACTCCCCGAATGGATATGATCGCGTTGGATATCGAGGCGGAACATAAGGATATAGCTCCGTTGCTTTCCGACCCGACGCAGTTTTCGCGTCTGCCTGTTTACGAGGACAGCATAGATAATATTATCGGCGTTCTGTCACTGACACGATACTATAAGGAATCACTTAAAGGAAATGTCGATATCCGTTCACTGCTACTGAAGCCGTGCAAGCTGCATAAAACTATGAAGCTTCCGGCGGCACTCTCGAAGCTCCGCGAGTCGAAAATGCATCTCGCAATCGTCATTGACGAATTCGGCGGAACTCTTGGCGTTGTCAGCATGGAGGATATCCTGGAAGAGATTGTAGGTGATATCTGGGACGATACAGATGTCATTATCAACGAATGTATTTCCACCGGTGAGAATACCTACGAAGTCAACGGAGAGATGAATATTGACGACTTCTTTGAGGAGATAGATTTCACAAAGCCGGAGGATTTCAACTGTAAGTATTCCACAATAGCGGGCTGGGCTATCGAAATGCTGGATGCCGATCCGCACGTCGGCGACAGCTTCCGGTATGAGAATCTGTTTATCATAGTGGCACACATGGACGAAGAGCGTGTAACAAAGCTTACCGTTCTCCATGAAGTCAAGGATGATGAACAGGAGATACTTGCCTGATCTATTGAACAGATGAATAGGCTGACTCTTTAAGTCAATAAAAACAATTAAAACGGATACTCAATACCTTTCGGTAAAGAGTATCCGTTTTTTCTTTTTCTGTGTGGCTTAACGAACCAGCCTCTTTGGAGCTGGAGATGGGATTTGAACCCACGGCCTATTGATTACGAATCAACAGGTCTAAATAGCCCCTTTAACACTCTTAATATTGGTCTTTACAACGTTTTTTTCGGTCGGCATTGACCGAAACGGTAATTGATGAAAGAAAACCTCGCCATTAGGTGCTATTGATTACGTATTTATTGTATCATAAGATTATGAACATTTCAAGGCAGATTGAAATATTCACATTTTTGTGCTATAATTAGTTAAAAGAAATTTTTAAACAGTTCGATAAATTTTGAATTTGTAGGTGTGAATGATGAAAACTTTATATATGATTGGTGGCACTATGGGAGTTGGAAAAACAACTGTGTGCCAACAGCTCAAACAGGATTTACCGAATAGCGTATTTCTTGACGGAGATTGGTGCTGGGATGCAAGTCCGTTCCAAGTAACCGACGAAACAAAAGCAATGGTGACGAATAATATTTGTTATTTACTCAATAATTTTCTGAAGTGTTCTGCATACGAGAATATCATTTTTTGTTGGGTGATGCACGAACAGAGTATTATCAATTCCATACTTGAGAAGCTGGATACACAGAACGGTGAGGTGAAATGCGTTTCGCTTGTAGCGGATGAAAAGACTCTGTGTGAAAGATTGGCAATGGATGTAGAAAGAGGTATTCGTTCTGAAGATGTAATTGAGAGAAGCATAGCAAGAATACCGATGTATCAAACATTGGATACCATTATAATTGATACAAACGCAAAGGATGTGGCTGTGATTGCCAATGAGATTAAGCAGTTGTAATACTGACAAATTCCAATTTGTCG
>JAZNAL010000037.1:0-45885 GCA_045586505.1 Candidatus Flemingiibacterium sp.
ATCAAATGCAAAGGACGAGCTATCGCATTGTGCTCAAATGGGGTAATATAGACAGTCTTATATTTATCCCACTCCAAGCCCATGATAATTTGGTAAGCCGCTATGGTTGCAGAAGGTGTGAAAACCACATTGTTAGGATTCTCCACTCCAAGTAACTCCGCCATCAGATATCTAGTTTCATCCACCACCTTCATGGCATCAGATGCAACTTTATAGCTACCTCGGCCAACATTCACTGCCATATTCCGTTGTGTATAATCTACTGCCTGATACACTTCTTCCGGTTTCGGAAATGTTGTAGCGGCGTTATCCAAATAAATCATAGGATCTCCTTAATTGATAATATCTTCTATTAGTTGCGCTAAAATAGCCAACTGTTCGTCTGTTTCCAACGCACCGTTATACTCATCAAAAACGGCTCGCAAATTGTTAATAACTGTTTTGCCGAGTGGCGATATGGTGCTTGATGAAAATGTCTTTTCGAGTTTGGTTCCGGTAAGAGATATAGAAACCATGCACTCATTGTCACCTGATACGGAATCTTCGTGATAATCGTTGATCTTTGCAATTGCATCAGCAACATCTTTGATAAAGTTACTTGCAAGAGAATCGCTCCAATCCTCGATTTCCATAGAAGCAAACTCAAACATCAGTTCATCCAAGATTGCATCATCGTCATAGGTAGAAATCTTTGATGCAAATCCAAGAAGCGCGTTGGAATTAGAGTCAAACACATGCTTCTTAGTGCTCTCAGGAAGTTTCTTATACCAAGCCATCATAGACTTCGCCAAGCCTCCCTGATATCCAGGCATGAACAATGCAATCAGCATCTTGCTAATCTCTGCTTTGCAATTTTTTATATGTCCATCAAAGAACTCTTTGCAATATCTTATTCCATCGACTGCAAGTTGCAATTCGTTTTGTGCTGCGAAAATCGCAAGTAAAGAATCAAACACCAATTCGCGAGAATTAATTTCAAACTTCATCAGTTCTTTTCTGAAGTTTTCGGCCTGTTGTGCTATTGTTCTCGATTCGCCATTCTCCCAGTAAGACTTAAATTTCTTAGTATACTCAGGCAACGAACGAATCCAGTTCTGCATGTTCTTAACAACGCTATAAATATGGTTGATACTAGTTGTCCTAGCATCTGCGTTGTACGCAAAAATCTTTTCTAAGCTTGCAAGATATTGTTCTTTTTCTGCCGTTCCTATTTCAATAAGTAACTGATAGTTTGCCGGAGACTCATTCAAGGCAGAAAGAAGGCTAGGAGTAAGCTCCATTTCTTTATCTTTGAAATAGAATACTACACCTTCTTTATACTGGCGAAGTTCATAGGCAATTAAAATCGGGATTATACCTTTTCTTAAGCCATACGGAGCAGCACAAAGCTTTTGGTAAAGGCTCTCAAAATTGCGTTTTCCAGCTTCACATCCAGCTATGAACACATGAATCTCATCCAACACCTCGTTCAAACTGATATCTTCGGTTCTCGGATTCATATCCAATCCTGTACGCAAAAGAACAGATTTGAATATGCTTACCTCCTGTCCATATCCAGACATACAAGGAATCTCATTGCTTTCGGCATAATCCAATATTTGCTGAACTACAAGATCACGGCCTTTGATATTTTGGGCATTGAGAGTGTTTTTGTTAACCATTTCATTGTTAATAATCGGAGTTCGATTATAACACTGATTGCATATCCTGGAAATCGTCTGAACCAAACGCACTTGGCTGTCTACGTTTAAATCCCCTTCGCCGTTCAAATATACGCTATGCTGGCTACGAGGCGCAAACATAAGATCTACATAATCCTGAATGCGCTTAATCAGATCCTGTTCATAAATCTCCATTTCCTCGAGATAGTGAGGATCGGGATGCTGAAGATTTTCTTCCTTGAGGTGCGTAATTGCTTCAATTCGCTTTAAAACCTCAGCGTTTTCAAAAAGCATATCTGAAATGCAAACAATAATTTGCGGATGCTTTGAAAATGCTTTAATTTTGCTTTCAACTCGAGCTTTATCTGTAGCTTTATCTTGTACGAGATAAACAATCAAACCATCGTATCGATATTTTGTTAAAAGTTGCTCGGCGTTTTTTAAAGCAACGAATTCTTTGGCATCCATATAGACTTTCTTGAAATATCTAAGAATGCTAAATTTGTCATTGTGTTCTCTCGGGAAAATAAATCCGCTATCGCAGATTTCGTTAAGCATCTTGCTGAGGTCGATCTTGATTGCCTTACTCTTTATGTATGCGTCAACGCTCTTTTGAACATCTACACCATTGGCTGTCAACAAAACATATTCTGAAGTATCACGCTGTGAAATGATGTGTTCTCTTTGCAAGAATCGCATAGCCTGTTCAAACACAGCATCATCCATCAGCAAAGCTGCTTTCAAGTGAGCTGGCGTATTTTTCAAGCGCTCATTACCAATCATGCTGATAATCGCCATAGCTTTGAGAATACGAATCTGAGACTCTTCTTTGGCTTGCATTAACGCCGAATCTGTCTTTTTCCAAATGCTATGAACTTTTGCGTTAAAAACTTCTTTTTTGAACAGTTCCTCGAAGTAACTATAAATATAGTCTGGAGTAATAAAGCCAATTGCTTCGTATTCTTCTTTCAAGAACGCCTGGAAAGTATGCTCGCCATCCTGTGCTAAGAATGTGAACAAGGTTCTTTCGTTTTGACCGACAAGCTCGCTAACATTTAACAATGCATAGGCACTTAAAGGAGTTAACGGGAAGCAACCATATAGCAGTTTCTCTTCCAATGCATCTTCTGACAACTCGTTGAATACATCGATCATCGCAGATTTGTTGCATACTTCAGCAAATCTCGCCTTGTTTTTTCTCTTAAATGCTTCAAAACCTGTGTCTTTAACAATGGCGTTAGATATCAGCTCATAGCTTTGTTCAGACGAAGCAACAAACTTGATGTGTTTAAATCTTCCCTCAACTGTTTTAAAACTGTCACTCGACGAGTAGTCCAGAATCTCCTTGTGTGTAATACAAGTAAAATGTATCTGCTTCTTTCCGCTACGAGATGCAATCTCAGCAATATCTTGAATAATTTTGAAGTTGAGCATTTTGCTCTTATCGATATTGGCCTCTAAGAATTTGCTAAACTCATCGAAGATAATATTGATACCAGAATAGTTTGTCTGCTTAGCTAATGCATCTACAACCGACTGATACAGTTTCACCACATCCATATTGGTCATGGGATTGAATGCTGTACCAGCAGCAATTTGTGGATAACAGTCGCAGAAAGTGGAATATGCTTCCTGATCAAAGCGGCACAATCCAACCTTGAGATCTTCCACTTTGATCTTCTTTTTCTTTAGTTCAACAACAAGCTTTTTGTATGCTTCGGGGAAACTTGCTTCCCATTTGTTAATAATAGAGAGCGCAGAATCAAAATACGTTGCCGGCAACAAATGTTGCAAATTGGCTTTAGCAAGAGCATCATTAATTGCAAGCAAGAACGACTGATTGATATCATTAAAATTGCTATTAATGATTACAGGAAGCGTCCTTATTTCGACCTGAACAATTTCACTAGCTAATGCCCCCACCTCTTCGTTTACAGTAGAGATTTTACGGCAAAGCTCGTCCAGAATTGCACGATACTCTTTTCTCTCTTTCTCAGATTCGGCAAACATGTCGAGAGAGGTTATGGCTGAAAGCACCAACAAAAGGTGTGATTTGCCTCTTCCATACGGGCCTACCAAAACATTTGCGCGACTTTGTGTGTCATTGCTATAATAGAAGGATTTCAAAAATTCTCCAAGAACTTTTACCGACTGCTCTGTAGGAATATATCCTTTTACCTTTTCGGGTTTATTCAAATCATATTCCAAATTGACAGAAGTCTGAAATCCCTCATTTACATGTATAAAATCAGAATATTTCATATTATCTCATTCTCTTTTCGTAGTACTCGCGCATAATTTCCTGCGGTGTTCTATCTGTGTTAACATAAACCATATCCAAACCAGCCGTACGGTTAAGAGTAATATATCCCGAAACTCTTAACTGGTCAAGATATTCGTTTACCAACACTCGATCAAGATTAAATACTTTACCGATGTTATTAGAATCATTTATAAGAGAATCAATACTTACAGATTCTTTGCCTTCTTCCATGTTATCCAGAATAACGTATAACACTGCTAATTTGTCAAGCAATTCTCTCGCAGGAGGAGTTTTTACATATGTGCCTTTTTTGTTTGCACTTTTACAAACCAATCCGAGTTCAACCATCGGACATCCAAGACTTTCCTCGGGATCTTCTACTGCATCTGTCGCATTGTACATTTTAAGAATGCTTGCACAATCATCTGCAAACAAGCTATCAGAAAATGTTACACCCTCAGCAAGGCGTTTATTTAACTCTTCCTTGCACTTTTCAATCATATTTTCTTTTGTGAAATCCTGTCCATCGTAATTGTTAAAGAAGATGTTCCAGACAACGCTTAATCCATCTGAATCTTTCACAATGTTATAGTGGAGCAGGAACAGCGTGAACACATCATCAAAATAAGGATCATAGTGGTCAACGATGTCTCCGAACTTTTCAGTTAATCTCTGCTCTCTTGCTCTACCGACTGGTGCGTTCTCTTCTGTCAAACCAGTCGCACGAAGCCAATAACGAATGGATTTTACCATTTTGCTACCGACTCCAAGTATTTCCATAGCATCATCCTTAGAAAAGAGCGTGGGACACTCTTGAACACATCGCATACCTTTTCTAAGCCAGCCCTCGCGTATATTGAAAGACTCGTTGCCTTTCAATTTCACCTTAGTAAGTTTTTCTTGTTTATTTATCATCAGAGTATCCCTTTCCTCTAGGCAAAAGCACCCTTCTCATATAGCAACCGCCAGTATAATGATTGATGCATTCAAAGCAATGCACACACTTATTTTCGTCAATCAAGTATTTATACTCGGTGTCACCTTCGCCATTTTTGATAAGTCTGATTGCACTATGCTTGCAAGCGTTCTCACATGCATGACATCCTGCGCATAATTGGAATTTTGTAATTTGACATTTAAACTTAAGTTCAATCTCATTGATTTTTGTCTTACCAGCAATTGGAGTTGAGAGAATTGTTATCTTCAGCTCATTCGTTCCACGTCTGCCCTGAAGTTTCATAATGGGCTGCTTAGTTTTGAAATCCAAAATATAGACTTCTCCCAAGCGCTCTTTGCCCATTGTAAAGTCTAATACACCAAAAGGCTTAAAGAATTCATACAAATCATCAGAGATTGGCTTGTTGAGAACATAATTAAAAGATTTAGCATCCGTTGCACAAGGTTTGAACGAGATTGCAACGTTTTTGCTAAGTTCTATGCCAGCTCCACCTTGACGAGCTTTCCATCCACCGCTTGATACATACTCTTCGTGATCCTCTTTCCCCATTTTAATAGCAAAATCAAGCAATATGTTTCTGAAACGATTGTGCTGCTCCGGCATATAGATGCTCGCCAAAAACTGCGACCAACCGCTGTTGTTTGGACAGCACCAGCATCCAACTCGAGTATATCCCAAGCGATATGCTTCGTTAAAATCAATTCCCGTTGTAAGCAAATAAAGCCAAATATCATAATCCATCCAGTCAATGATCGGAGATGCCACTAACTGTTGAGTTATCTTCCTTCCATTGGAAGATCGTTCATACGTATTACGGCTTGCAGACTCGTTTCGTCTGATACCATAGAATGTCAAAACTGTCTTTCTTCCGCTAAAAGTCTTTTTGATTTTTTCGCCAATGAATCCAGTTTTGAATATCGTACAGCACCATCTCAAGGTTCTGCTAGGTGGGCCAAACGTTTCGCACAAATTAAAGAAGTCTTGTTCTTTATTTTCTGCTCGTAACATCGGCGTTCTCTTGTTTGTTGCTCTGAATCGTTCTACATATTCATAAGTCTGTGGAAATTCAAGAGTTGTATTTCCGAAAATATGTATAATAGAAGGATTGCCTGTTGCCTTTCGAACAAGATCACTCACAACGGTCGAATCCTTACCGCCAGAGAAAGAAACAAAGGCCGCATTCAAATCGTTGTTAAGATATTTCTTCGAATATTGCGCAATGTAGCTTTTTGCTTCAGAAGTGATATAATCATATCTTATCGAATTTGCTTTGATCCACTTTGCAATCATTTTATCAAAATGCTCGTATGTATTCTGACTCTTCACTTCATCAAGCTTTTCTCGAATAGCATCCGGATCATAGTTTTTTAAGTTTGACACAGAAAACGGAATTTTCTTTCCATTAACGTAATATCTGTTGCCTGCACCGTTCCACACTGAGTTCTCAATATAGCAAAACGGTTTGCCAAGCATTATTTCAATAAGCAAGCGCTCTTCAGGGAAAACCGGGCGTGCATCGGAAGTAAAATATTCACCTTTACAACCACATAGAGGGCAAACCTCATCATATACTGGTATATTACAGGTTGAACACCAATACAGTTTGCTCTCCACTTCGGTTCTCGCACCACAAACAGAGCACTCGCTGCTTTCAACATATATGTTGCAATTTTTGCAAAAATATTTTATCACGAGTTATACCTCTGTTTTTGAGATTATTGATTATTATCCGGAATCATTTCCATAATATCTCCAATATCGCAATTTAACGCCGTGCAAACTTTCTGCAGCACTTCGGTATTAACATTTTCATTTTTTGCGAGTTTAGTGACAGATGCTGAGCTAATACCAGCGGCAGCTTGTAAATCTTTCTTTTTCATATCTTTGTCAATAAGTAATTTCCAAAGTTTCTTATAACTGATAGCCACTTTACACCTCTTACAAAATAAAAGTATATAAGTAGTATATCACAAAATTCGACATAAGTCAATATATTTTCTTGCGTTCGCAAGATTTTTATGGCTGATGGATAGAAAAGAACATCTATAGATAATTGATGTTCGCATCCATATATGCAGCAACCGCCGATGAGGTTTTACCACCCCATCGGCGTATTCTTTGTTTACTGTCATGTAACATTTGAGTACTGTAAGCACTTGGCAATCGGAGCATTACGATTTGCGGTAAAGCAAATTGTAACATGACTAATTGCACTAATTGTACTGGAAGAAAGCATCAGTTATGTCCCGATATTTCCGTCCCTCTTTCTTATACATTCTTTGATTGGTTGTATTACTGTCAAGCCCGCCATACTCTTCTTTGTAGCTGCCGAGTTTCACATAATCAAATATCTTCATCCAATTCTCAATATCCGTATCTCTGCCGCAGTACAGGCAAGTCTTCAAACCTAATGATTTTGCGTACTGTACTATTGTGCGGAATTCCCGGTGCTCGTTTGAAGGATTTTCGCCTTCTCCTAAAAAGCAAACGCATGTAACATCATCACCGTATAAATTTATGATCTCACGGTAATGTGCCATTAGTATATCCCCATAGTCCCTTCTTTGAAGCAGCGGATAATGACAGTTGTGGCAGTGATTACAGCATCCGGATATATAAATACATATTGCGGTTTCGCCAGGGACTTCGTACGGACTCAGTCCAACTTCCGTATAGTACAGCATTAGTTGGCCTTATGCTTCACTTCAAGCATATCCACTGTAAATTCAGACCGCGTTCGCCGTGTTCCAAATTCGCACTGAATAAAATGTTTGTATCATCTGTGAATGACATTAAAAACGCACCTATTGCTTCACTGATCTTTTCCGGCGAAGCATCTGGAGATGCCTCAAAAAACACAATCATTGTTGATGCCTTTTCATCTTCTCTCGAAATATCAATATTGTCAAAATCCGAAATATCGAAGTCAGGACTGTAACAGCTTCCCATAGAAAATGCTGTTTTATCGGTAACTGCCTGTCGTAAATCGTCAAAATCAATAACTATGAACTGTTCCTCATTAAGAGAACGGTCAAGTAACTTTGCGCAGTCGTTCACAATATCTGGATTTGCTGCAAAAACAATCGGCTCTCTGCCATCCTTGGATGCTATGCTGATTTTTTCGCTGACGGTTGATACGATAACATTTTTTGATTCTGCCATGATTCTTTCATACTCCTTTTTCATGTTTTCACATATTTCTTGCTGTTTTTTGAGAAGGAGCATTTTTTGTTCGATATGAGTCAGGTTGACGTCTATGTTGTAATCGCTGAAATTCTCTTTGATTTCCTTAAGCGTAAACCCCGATTGCTTCAGCTTCACTATCTGATGATATTTTATAACTGATACACGTCTGTAATATCTATACCCGCTCTCTTCAGATATGTAATCGGCCTTCAGCAGTCCAATATTATCATAGTGGCGTATTGTTTTAACCGTAGTTCCGCACTCTTTGGCAAACTGACTTATATTAAGCATACTCATTTTCCTCTCTGTATGAAAGTATATCATTCCCCTTAAGGGGAGAGTCAATATGTTATGAAATTTTTTTCAGATGCATTGGCTGCTCCTCAAATCGCCGGACTTGCACATTCAAGTCTGTCAAACAGCGAATATACAACAGCAATCGCGTTCCTGCGTTTTCTTTTTTTAAGCTTTTTCTGCTCGCGTTCCCAGCGGTGTGTACCTTTTTTCGGCGGTTCTTTAGGCACAACGTTGTAAAGAGGATTCTTCACACGGTAATTATCGTGTTCTGTAATGTACTGTAATAGATTTTCAAGAGAAACATCAACCGGCCGCTGATAATGATATCCGGTTATAAGCGAATCTGCATCGGTCGATTTCTTTATGTCGTTTTTATGATAGAGCGCAAGTCCTCCGTTGTCCGTAGCAACTATTTTCCATTTGCTGCGTGGAGCCTGTATTACAATATTATTTACGTCAAAACTGATTGAAAATGCATTCTCGTATGCGTGCTGGACAAGCTCTTTTTCGTAGTGCTCATACAGTTTTACACACGGATTGCAGCATTTGCATAGCCTATATCCGGCTTTTATTGCATCATTTATATTTATAAAGGATTCTTGGTTTTCATCACGGATATTACTTATATGTCTGCATCTTTCAAGGTGTACTACCTTTTTTCTCCCGATTTTGCTGTAGTAAAGCATATTTTTCTCCTCAGAACGCTAATTCATCGTCTGCTGAAACGCTTGCATCTTCGATTTTATCGTCTTCGCCCTCTTCAAAACAAAGCGACTGCTTTTTCTTCGCCTCGCGTTCTTCCTCCTTTGAAAGCACACGAGCGATTACGCTGGAGTGAGAAATAATCATAACCTCAGCCAACGCCGTATCGCCTATCTTATCGTAAAGACGGCTTGCACTGTACGTTCCCTGAAATACGGTGCTTGTGCTGTTCGCAACATAGCCGATCGTATCAATATAAGGGAGCTTTACGGCGATAGCATCCTCATCGTACTCGTTCTCCTTGTCCTTCACGAGCTTTACGATGCGACCTACCTTGTACGGCTTCATACCAAGGTAATGATTCTGTCCAGTGATTGTTACGAATATGTTTTTCATTTGATTATCCTCCGTTTGTTCTTATTTTACTGTATTTATTCTACCACACCAAGTGTACAAGAAAACGGACAGTTAACTGCATTTCTAACACATCCAACCCGTTATCTCAGGTAATGTCCCGGTTTCCCGATATTTATCGAATATCTTCCAAATAATGTGAAGAGCTGCGAGCTCCCAGCCGTTATCTAAAATTCGCCAACAGTAGCTACTGTTCTGGACCTGTATCAAATCGCTGTAACATAACTCTCACCAGTTAACTTCAACGGGAACCCGTTTCTCGATAAGCTTTTTTCGGCCACTTGGCATACGCTTGACTTTGCGGTGTATCTCCGGCTCAACCAGTGCTGATTTGCTGATTGTAATAATTCCGTCGTATATACAGTTTTTGTTACAATATTTTGGATGATTTAAGCTGTCGGCAAAATACTCGTAGATGACAGTTTTGTCATCCTGCAAAACAAGGCGCGCAGCACCTCCATATCCCAGACTCATTATTCCATTAACCAAACTACTTCAATGCTTTCTGATTCTGTGGTTGTTGGTGCCTTAATACGATCCGAGAACGGAGTGTGGCTTTCGCCAATTACGCAACCACGCTCTTGCTCACAGCACAAATAATGAGTTTCACCACTATAACGGTCATATTCCACTGTATCTATACCCGTTATTCTTTGCCCCATTGTTGCTGCTATTGCCTCGGCGTTCTTTTTTGATTCTGCAAGCGCTTCTTGTAAAAGCTCTTCATGTATTGCCGCTGCGTTAGTGATATAGTAGTTAAAATCAACATCAACTGCATATCCCTTTTCGCTGATTAATTTCATGATAGAATTAACAAATGGCATATAAAACGGCATACGAATTCTAAACTCCCTGTCGGCACAAGCATCAAGTTCGCCATCGTCATAATCTTGATCAACACCGCTATCGCCTAACATAATGCTTTCCATCAATATGCCGGCATTTTGCAAGATTTTTAAGAATTCTTCGCTCTGTTCCATAATTGTTTTTAATGCCTTGGCTGCAGTATTTGCGTGTGTATTAAAACGTACACGCATAGTCAACGCATCGTATGCTACTTCTCGCTTTGCTTTTCCTGTAATCGTTAATTTTCCCATAGTATTATCTCCTTAAATTTTATTTGGCTTTTCCGCCTCTGTATATATAATACCACGTCAAGAGTCCCAAAAAACGGACAGAGCCGATTGCATCCTCGCAACCGGCTCATAATTTTATTCATACTGCGCTATCGCCACTTTGGCAAGCTTCACAAGCTCGTCTTTTACATTGTTCGGTGACACTATCCGTATATCCGCACCGAAATTCATAACCCAAGTCAGGAACAGCGGACTGGCTGCTACCTTAACACGCACCTCGAAATGCTCGTCATCCACCTTTGAAAAGAGCAGATCACTTCCGAAACGGTCAATGATAACGCCTGCAAGGTGATTCTTGCATCGAAGCGTTACCGCTTCCTCTTTTCCGCCGAACATGCCAAATGTTTTCTTTGCATATGCCGCCATATCGAAATCCTTGAACATTTCCGCACCATCACGCGGCTCGTCAAGCACCTTAATATGCAGCATCTTATCAACTCTGTAATGGCGTACGCTCTCGGAGTGGGAGTCATAGGCTATCATATAGTAGTTCTCATCATCCCACGTCAGCGCGAAGGGGCTTACAACGTAAACTCTGCCATCGTGACGGAGCACACGCTCCTTTTGCTCGTTCCATTCGAAATAGTGGAATGACAGCTTCTTATTTGCCGACAGCGCCTCGTGTATGTAGTCCACGGTGTAATAAATGCTCTCGTTCATCGTCTTTATTCGTCCTGCAACGAACACCTGTCGGTTGAGTGTGCGCGCCTGATTTGCGCTCGTGAGCGTTTCAAGCTTGTTTATCAGCTCGAGGCTCTTTTTATGCGTGATGAATTTTGAAGCCTGCACTGCGTCAACGAGAAGCTTCAGTTCGGGAAGCTCGAACGTGCGACTGACAACGTGATAGCGTACCTGCTTCTCCTTGCGCTGTTCGATGTCAATGGCGAACACTCGCAGAGTTTCAATGTCGCTGTACAGCGTTTTGCGCTCGGCATCTATGCCGTAAGACGAGAGGGCGTTTGTGATCTCCTCGAGCGTCATGCCGTGCTCGTCATCAGTGTTTTCGAGGAGTATCTTCATAAGGTAGAGTATTTTTATCTTCTGATTTCCTGCCATAGCCGCCTCCGAGATTGTAATGTATTGTTTTAATTATACCACGTCCTGGTGGATATGTCAATCGTTATGTGTCCGTTTTTTTGTACATCAGATGCGATATAATAAACATGTAAGCTCGGGAAGTCACGTTTTGTGATGTGAGAATACACAAAGAATCGCTGAGGAAAGCGGCATAAGAATAACACATAATGGAGGTATAACCGTGAGCAAATCAGGTTATAGCAGACGAGGTCTGTTTGGACAAATCAATCACTACGATAACAATGGAAAAAAGATAGGCGAAAGCCGACCGAGTTTTTTCGGCGGTTATACAAACTATGATAATGAGGGTCATAAGACCGGACGTTCCTCTTCGGGATTTTTCGGCGGGTTCAACCATTATGACGACCATGGTAAAAAGACCGGACGATCATCTCCCGGTTTGTTCGGGGGATACAATCATTACGATAGTAACGGCAAGAAAACTGGTAACAGCTACCCGGGCTTATTTGGCGGGTTCAATCATCGCAAAAAGGGGGACTAACTATGGACTGGAATAGAGACGGAAACATAAATGCACATGATGCAACATTTTACCATATGGTTATAAACAACGACAGCAAATCCGAGTCGAGCAGTTCAGGTTCAGGAGCGAGAAAGAGTTACACCGGATCAAACAAATCACAGCCGAATCCAACTCCTACGGCAGGTGTTGATTCCAGTGCAGGATGGGTTATTGCAGTTGTAGTTGTTGTGCTTTTGTTATTCTTTTTGTAATCGATTAGTTGCGTTTATTAAGAATATAAAATATCCGCTGAGGTTTCGTAAGATTCCTCAGCGAATTTAAATGTACTATGTTTTAAGATTGCCTCTTAATAACATATCACTTCTTATACTCATGCGGACGCTCCACATAATTCTTGACCTTGTAATCGCCAATCTTCTCATACTTGCCGCCATTGCCTTCGCCAATATCCGCCTTCGCGTTATCCTCCTCATGCAATATCGCATCGAAGAAGATGCGCTCCAGATACTCATACTTTGAATATATCCCCTGAGCGCCCCATACGAGAGCGTTGCGTACATACGCGGAATGCTCCCTGAACAGCTCGTGATTTACTTCAAAGCCGAGATGCTTGGCAAGCAGGACTGCAAATACAATGACCGTTCGCGTGTTTCCTTCTCGGAACGGATGCGTGTGCCATATGGCTGCAATAATTCTCACCAGGCGAAAAACAACATCACGGTCGTTATCACCGGTTCTTTTTAGCTTGCCGATCTCCTTCATGGTGGCGGCAAGCTCCTTTTTGATATCCTTTGGCAGAGCATAGCGGACCGTATCGCCGCCGAGAACTTCTTCGTATTTCACCATCTGGATGGTACGAAATTCTCCCGCCCAATCATATATCTGCCCGAAAATCATCCGATGAATATCGCAAAGAGTTTCGGCGTTGAACTTATCGTAAACACTCTCGTAAATTGCAGACATTGCAAGGCTTGTGATGTCAGCCTCCGCCTTGCGGAGAAACTCCGCATCCTTGATATTAGCACGGTTCTTCAGCACGTCCGCATTGTCGTATAAATATGGATCACGCATTTACTGAACCTCCACGGGAAATCCGTACCGCCTCAAGGCATTTTCGAATACCGAGCAGAATGTACTTTCGCCCATTTCCCACGCTTTTACTTCGCTTGCGGTTTCCTCGCTCACAGGAACACCCTCGATTGCGTTCATGGCATAACCGAAGGATGAGCACTGTTTCCTCTCTGCTGTTGTCAGCACGTCCATGCCTGTGCTGAGCTTATACATAAGTAGCTGACGATAAAAGTTAGGATCAACCATTTTCGCTGCCGTTTCAAGTGTTTCCAGACGTTCGCAGATCGCCGGAAGTTCATCGGCAATTGCTTTTCTTCTCGCTATTTGCGCAGTTACAGTATCCACATCTTCATTGCGAATATACGTGCCGACGATTTTCGTGCCGCTTCTTCTCTGAAGATAGTACTGCACATTGCCCTTGATATTCTTTTTGGAAATATATCCGTTCGGCAGAGCGGCAAGCTCGCTCTCCATAGTCAGCTTCTTAGCCAAAAGCGCACGGTATTCCTTTGTAACCGCTCTTTTCACGTAATCACCTCCGATGTATTTGCTGATAATATTATATCACATTTCATCCTACTTGTCAATAAATTTTGTATATTTGTAGGTTATCCAAAGTCAGCGGATTTTATTCATACGACGGCTGAACGGTGAAACCGCGTATTCTTCGTCTAATGCGACGCAAATAATTACCCTTGTAAACGCACGAAATCTCCTACTCCCCTTGCACAAATCCCCAAACTATGCTATAATAGACCTACAAGTCTCGGCTTGAATAAAATTTTGGAGATTGCTGTTTGAAAAGAAACAACACCTTGGAACTTGTGGCATAACCGAGAGGTTTGCCGCAGTTCGCAGAACCTCTCATAGCATTGATTCGTCACGATAATATTGGAGGTAAAAAATGAACAATTTGACGATACGTTTAGAAACCGAAAGCGACTACCGCGCAGTAGAAGAGCTCACACGCGAGGCGTTCTGGAACGTCTACAAACCAGGCGCGGACGAGCACTACTATGTCCACATGATGCGCTCACATCCAGACTTTATTCCCGAGCTTACATTCGTGCTTGAAAAGGAAGGCGAGATCGTCGGTAACATTATGTACACGAAGGCGTGGCTTGAGGACGAGAACGGCGAGCGAAAGGAGATCCTCTCCTTCGGACCGCTTTGCGTTGCACCCAAGTATCAGAGGCAGAAGCTTGGCAAGATACTCATCGAGCACTCTTTTGATGTGGCACGCAAAATGGGCTATGACGTGAACATCAACTTCGGCAATCCCGGCAACTATGTCAGCCGCGGATTTGTCAGCTGCAAAAAGATGAATGTAAGCTTTGTAGTGGACGGCAACTTCCCAACAGCGCTTCTTGTTTGCGAGCTTGTTCCTGGCGTGCTTGATGGCAATAAGTGGATGTATATCCCATCAACCGCCGCCGATTGCTGTGAGGACACCGCCGCTGTGGAGGCATTTGATGCGACATTTCCGCCAAAGGAAAAGGCATGGATGCCGAGCCAGGAGGAGTTCTATATTTACAGTCATTCTTCTGTTGTAAGATAACCGTAAAATGCCGATGAGGAAAGCAAATCCTCATCGGCTGTTTTCTTTGATTATGCGGTGCAAATATTGAACCCATTGGCAACACAACGTATTAACAATTATGACCTTGAATTATGGCAAATTTCGAGTATAATATTTTGTGATTGGAGGGATGCTCATGAGTATCAAACCGGAGCAAATAGTGGACTTAGCTGAAGCAGAGCAAGATTTTTGGCGTACTACGCAGATTGCTGATAAATTTGGTGCCGCATATATTTGTATTGATGATAGTCCAAAATACATCCTCATCGACATGGAAAGCAGTTACAATATTGAAATGACCGAAGATGAAAAAATAGATTTTGTTGCAGCTCGTGTCCTTAAGAAATATCGCCGTGCTTTTGAGGAACTTGCCCAATAAGAGAAAAACAGTCTGACCACATAACGACCACAACATATTTTCCTGACCACATGTACAGACCATAGACAGACACGGACTATACGGACACAAGAGCACACGAAAGCACGAAAACTCAATTTTTCTGGACAGAAAAGCACCAGAAAAACGTAAAAGCACCGGAAAAACGATAATTTCGGCGTTGGGGTGGTAGAGGCCGCAAGTTCAAGCCTTGTCACTCAGACCAAGCAAAAAGAGATTCGTAAGAATCTCCCTTTTGCTTTATGTAGCGAGGTTTTAGGGAGATGGGGTTGGCTGAAGCGGCTCGGAATCAGTATCACTTGTTATATCCGTAAGTGTTTCTTCTGATTCTTCATCGCCATACCGACGCATCCTTCCCTGCGCGCCATCAGCGTGTCATGCAGGTCCGAATGATCTCGCGGCTGTTTTCCACGCTCGTATGCGGCAGCCATCCTGCCGGCGGACCTACCTCGGGATCGCGCGCATATTTGTATAACTCCTCTGCGTCAACCTCATACCACGGGCGAAGAATGAGGCGTTTGGTTTCAAATGTCATGGTTTATCCCCCATAGTAAAATCATATCTGCCGAACAAACTCGTCCGCTTCCTCACGGCTCCCTAATATCACGACTTTTCTGCCGTCTTTGTATTTGTCGATCAGCTCCATTATATTCGGCTTGCTATGCTCGTTGTAGCCCTTTATAAATTCTATAAACTCCGCATCCTCTTCGGTTTCGATCCACGGCATATCGCTCCGCGGTTTGCCGCGCCGCTCCTTGATTCCGTCAAGGCAGATTTCAAGCGGATAATCAAGGAAAACCACCGTGTCACAGGCAGCCATTCGCAGCTCCATTGTGGAGCCGTAATTACCGTCGATGATCCACCGGTCAGTTTCGATCACGGCTGACAACCGCCCGCAAAAAACGCTCTTTTCCACAGTAGTTTTATCAGCGTTCCAATACATCAGATCGAGATGAAATAACGGGATGCCTGTTTTATTGTGAAGTGCCCTTGAGAAAGTGCTCTTGCCGCTTCCCGGGCAGCCTATTACTATAATCTTTTTCATACTTTTTACTCTTGCGGAGCGTAATCCCTTATCATCTTACTTCACCATACCGTAGCCGCCGGCATATTTGCTGACCTCGGATGCAATGACAAAAACATTATTCCGGCAGATCTTCCGTATTTCTTTGAGCACAAAAAGCGACTCGCGACGCGGCAGGACTATCAGGATCATATTCATCTTATCCGTTGAGCCGTGGCCGTCGAAAACGGTATATCCACGGGAGTTCTCGCGGAGGTATTCTATAATCTTTGCTGTATTCTCGTCATTGGCAATAAGCTGAAGGTTGGACGTTCCAAGCGCGATCCTGCCTTCAAGCGTTGAGCCGAGAAACAGACCCGTGGCGTATCCAAAACAATAAAACACAAGCAGGAACAAATTATCACCGAGTGTTCCGATAATAGTCGAGATAACAAGTCCCCATATCATACACTCGACAAAGCCAAGCACAGCCGCCTTCAGCCGCTGTCCCTTTACCATCATACAGGTTTTAAGTGACTGTATCGTGATCTCGATTATTTTTGCGGCGCATACGATAAAGCATACCGCCACGGGATGAATTGATGCCAAAAATTCTGACATTATACGGTTCTCCTCTTCAGCATAATAGTTTTTATATGTGTTTATAAATCAATTATATCACAACTTCATCCAAATAGCAATAACATCCGCAGGCAAATTAAGCTGCAGTGAATTTTTCACACGGTATAAATGCCCATTTGCGTGCATATACTGCACTATAATTTGTTTTTGCAGGTGAAAAAGTGATGCGATCAATAAATCTTTCCGGGCTGCTTGGCTTTGCTGTGACCTCGTTTGTAGGCACGGTACTGCATTTTCTATACGACTGGACCGGCAAATCCCTGTTAGTCGCCCCCTTCTCCGGCGTGAACGAATCAACATAGAAACATATAAAGCTACTTTTTTGACCAATATTTATCTTCACCATAATGCAAGGCTTTTTCTTCCGAGAGCGTGAGGATTTCTGGTGCGTCAAGTTACGGAGCATCCTGCTCGGACTTGGCTTGATTCCCGCAATCTTTTACACCTACAACAGCGTGATTGGCAAATCGCCGAATTTTATCAACATTGCGATCTTTTTTATCTCGGCGGCTGTTGCATATATCTATGAAACACGGCAGTTTAACAGCGGAACTGCGCGATGCAAGTCGCAAAGGGTTGCTTTTACACTCCTTTGCGTGATCGCCGTTATGTTTGCTGTATTCACTTTTATAACACCCGAGATCGGGATTTTCATGGATCCGCTATCCGGAACTTACGGTATATAGGCAGAAATATGCATAAATACGCCGATGAGCAATCACTTGATTCCTCATCGGCTGTTCTTTATTCTTCGGACTAATCGGGTTTTCATAATATTTCCCCCGCCGCACATCGAACAAATGCGATACCATGTATTTCTTCTATGCAAAGCAAAACTGACACCGCCGAAAAGGCGATGTCAGTTTGATGTTAGTTTTTAAGGGCCGTACTCTTTATTAAAGGTTATAGTACTTGTCAAACTCAGCGGGATGAGGAATAGCTGCAAGCTGACGGCACTCCTCGCGCTTGGACTTAATGAAGTTTTCAATAAGCTCCTTCGGGAATACTCCGCCTGCGGTCAGATAGTCGTTGTCTGCCTCAAGTGCATCCAGCGCCTCGGGAAGCGAGGTAGGTAAGCCCTGCAGCTTTGCCTTTTCCTCCTCGGGAAGATGATAGAGGTTAACGTCGTAGGGACCCCAACCGTTTGCATGAGGATCGATCTTGTTCTTTACGCCGTCAAGACCTGCCATGAGGATAGCCGCATAGCAGAAGTAGGGGTTGCAGGTCGCATCGGGATTGCGAAGCTCAAAACGGCGCTTGTTGGGGCTCTTTGCATATGCGGGGATTCTGATGACCGCACTGCGGTTGGAGGTAGCGTAGCCCACGGTTACGGGAGCCTCAAAGCCGGGCACCAGACGCTTGAAGGAGTTGGTGCTGGGGTTGGTAAGCGCGCAGAGAGAAGCAATGTGCTTAAGCAGACCGCCCATGAAATAATGTGCAGTCTCGCTGAGATTTGCATATCCGTTGTCATCGGAGAATACAGGCTGGCCGTCCTTCATAAGGAGCATATGGACGTGCATACCGCTTCCCGCCTCACCGTAGATGGGCTTGGGCATAAAGGTTGCGGTCTTGCCATACTTAAGTGCGGTGTTATGGATGATATACTTGATCATCATGGTAGCGTCAGCCATCTTGGACATCTTACCAAGCTGAGGCTCGATCTCGAACTGACCGCTTGCCGCAACCTCGGGATGATGATAGTTGATCTCGATTCCCGCATCCTTCATGTGCAGGCACATTTCACTGCGGCACTCGTAGGAGATATCAAAGGGCTTTGCGATGTGATAGTTCTTCTGCTTCGGAACGACAACACCCTTGCCCTCAACATCGCTGTTCCAGTAAGACTGCTTTGCATCCATTCTTACGCCGATATGGTTGCCCGCAACCTCCCAGCCGATCTGATCGAACAGATAGAACTCGAATTCGGGCAGGATAAGCATGGTATCCGCAACGCCGCAGTCCTGCATATACTTTTCGGCTGCAAGCACGATATTTCTGGGGTACTGCGGGAGAGGACGGTTCTCGGGACTTGCGATGATCATCGCATTACCTGTCATAGAGAGGGTGGGGATTTCGCAGAAGGGATCGATAACTGCCGTATCGGGATCGGGAATAAACACCATATCGCTCTTTTCAACTACAGCATAGCCGTAGTTCGAAGCATCAAAACCGATACCGCTCTTCATGGTATCTTCGGTGAAATTCTCGGCAAGGATGGTAACGTGTCTGTACTGACCGTTGATGTCGACCATCTTGAAATCGACCATCTTAATACCATTTTCCTTGATAATATTCAAAACATCGCTGACTGTTTTTGCCATAATCGCACCTCCAAAAAATATAAATTCAAGAATTTTTATAATATTACCTTTAATATTATATCAAATTTCTCTTGTCATGTCAATATACCGTAAGCGATTTTTGTATCGCCGATTATACAAAAAGAACTCCCGCACAGAGTGCATATTTTGCACATAATGCGGGTGTTCATCTTTTGTATGCCGCCTTTAAGATTCTGTCCGGTAATTACTGTACGCTCTTGATGCCGTATCATCCCTCATTATTATTCGCTTCTGTTTTGTCTTGCTCTTTTTTTCTGATCTCACGCATGACCTTTATTAAAAGTATCAGACCGAGTGCCGCTGTGAGCAGATTTACACCGACGAAATTGAACCATATACCGTCGAGTCCGAGATTCCAAAGTGCAGCAAGTATAAGAACCGGGAAAACAAGCGCGGCAGAAACCGACATAAGCGTCGCCAGCACCGGCTTTTCGATAGCACTGAGGAAGCCTTGCGTCGTTACAGCGAACCATCTGAACAGATAGGCAAAGCTGAAAATTCTGATAGCCCGCGTGGATTCCGCAAGCAGCATAATGTCCTCCTCCTTGACAAACAGCGCAGCGACCGTTCCCGACAGGAAGAACAGGATGGCAGTAGATACAAGTCCCACCACAGCTGTGCCTGTATAGGCGCATTTTACGATCTTTTTGACTCTGTCATAGCTGGCGGCACCCCAGTTATAGCCGATGGATGGGGAGAGTGAGTCACTGATGCCGTAAAGCAGAGGCCAGCAGAGATCGCTTGAATACATAAGCACCGCATACACCGCAACCGCAGTAGTTCCGCCGCCCTCTCCCCACGTCGCCACACCGAGAGTCATCAGCGAAATATTGATAAGGATCGAGGTGACACGTCCCGAGATGTTGTTAAGGAATACGGGTGAGCCGCAGGCGGCGATCTGTCTTAACATTGCCCCATGGAATCGGGGCTTTGCAAATTTAAGCAAGGTCTTACCCCGCAAAAACGGGATCATAGCCACAATCGAGCAAAGACACATTGAAAGCGACGCCGCCAGTGCTGAGCCGACAACGTCCATGTTGAGTCCGATGAGGAAAAAGGTCAGAAGTCCAAGCGTGGCAAGGTTCGAGCCTATATTGATCACCATGCTCGTCTTAACATATCCGCTGATGCGAAGATAGTTGTCCATTGCAAAGAAGATCGACGCCAGCGGACCGCAGAGCGCACAGGTGCGAAGATACCTCACTGAGGTATCAAGCAGTACATCATCCGCGCCCATCATACGGCAGAGCGGCTCCGCCGCAAAAAACATTACCGTGCCCATAATGATCGAGGTGATGAAAATCATGATCACCGAGCAGGAGAACACATTGTTCGCGGTTTCGTTATCCTTTTTGCCAAGCGCGATGGAGATCGGCACGGATGCACCCACTCCGATAAGATCGGCAAGTGAGAAGTTTATCATAACCAGCGGCATCGCAATATTGACCGCCGCAAATGCGCCCTCACCAAGGCGCTGTCCGATAAAAGCGCCCTCGATAATGCTGTATATCGACATTGCGAACATACTGATCATGCCCGGCAATGCCACAATAAAAAATAGCTTCCATGGCGCCATCCCGGCGTACATGGCTTCTGTATCACGTTTCATTTTGTATTTCCTCCAAATACCGCTCATTCGGTTTGTTACCAAATAAACGGTATAAGCCTATATTTTACCTTGTTTTTATAGTCGCGATATCCGCAAAGTCCCTCATCAAGGACTTTTTCTTCGTTTTTTATCCTTATCGCAATTATCGCTATGTACGGCAAAAAGCATATGAGCGCCCACCACGAGCCGAGTACGATCGGTATGGAGATAAACAGCCACAGCGTTACCGCATACATCGGATGTCTGACAATTCCGTAGAGTCCGGTGTCAACCACCTTCTGCCCCTTTTGCACCTCCACCGTTCTCGAGAGATATGCGTTTTCCCGCATAACCTCGGCATAGAGCGCATACGAGATCAGTAAAATTACCGATGCAGTGATAACCGCCCATGTCGGAACGTGTGACCATCCAAAACGGTGATCAAGTCCGGAAATGATAAATCCGCACAGAAACATCAGTCCCGAAACCGCAACAACACCCCGCTGTGCAGACTCCTTCTCCTTTGCGTCAAGACGTTTTTCAAGCAATGCGGGAGCCTTGACAAAAAGAACAGCGCCGAGGATCAGCATGGGAATAAACAAAAGTCCCATAAACAGCCATCCGCCGAAATAATCAAATCCGCCTGCGGGAAGAAACAGAAGTGCTCCCACGAGCACAAGACCAACAGCATATTTCAATGCTGCCTGAAACAACAGCTTCATTCTGTACCTCTTCCGAAAACATACTTGTCCATACGCAAAAAGGCTTCCTTCACCCGCGAAAGGGGCAGTGCAAGATTCAAGCGGATGTGTGTCGTGCCGCCATGCTGTCTGCCATCCTGCCATGCCACACCTACATCCCATCCCGCAGAAAGCAGCTCATCAAGCGTCATGGAATGGGCAAGGAGCCATTCACGGCAGTCCATAAACACCATATAAGTGCCCTGCGGTCTTGCGGCGTGCACGCCCTCAAAATGTGTTTCGATGTAATCACAGGCGTATTTGACATTTTCGCTGAGCACAAGGCGAAGCTCATCCAGCCATTCACCGCCCTCGGGCTTGTAGGCACCGATGAGAGCGTACATCGAGAGCATATTCATGGAATTGTAGTGAGAGAGCGAGGCTTCTTTATTTACACGGTCACGCAGCCGCTTGTCGTAGATGATGTGATATGCCCCCACAAGTCCCGCGAGATTGAAGGTCTTCGACGGCGCATACAGCGCCACCGTACGGCGCTTGGCATCCTCGCTCACCGACTGTGTGGGTATATGCTTGTGCCCCGTAAGGACAATATCCGACCAGATCTCATCAGAGACGACGTACACATCATGCTTTTTGAAAAGCTCCATTGCACGCTCGATCTCCCATCTCTCCCACACACGTCCGGTGGGGTTGTGCGGTGAACAGAAAACTGCGGCATGGATATTATTCTCCGTGATCTTCCGCTCCATATCCTCAAAATCCATCCGCCAGATGCCGTCATCATCAAGTGCCAGCGGACTTGTTACAATGTTATAGCCGCTGTTTTTCAGCGAACGGGAAAATCCCAAGTAGATCGGGCTGTGGACGAGCACATTATCCCCGCGCTGGCAGAAGGTTCCGATGGCAGAGAGAAGTCCGCCAAGGACTCCGTTTTCGTAGCCTATATGGCAAGGCTCAAGTCCCGTGACTCCGTTTCGCTGGGCCTGCCATCTGATGATGGAGGTATAGTATTCCTCCCGCGGATCAAAATAACCGAAGGCAGGATGAGAGATACGCTCCCGCATAGCCTCGCAAACCGTGGGTGCGGTGGGGAAATTCATATCTGCGACCCACATAGGTATCGCATCGAAGCCCTCCCCCGGGCGTCCGGGCGCCCAACCGCTGCCAAGCGCATCCACCGCCAGCGCATCGCGCCCGCTTCGATCTATTATGGATTCAAAATCGTATTTCATCATTATGTCCTCGCTTCATTCTAAAAAACGGGCAAAT
Source organism: Candidatus Flemingiibacterium sp. (assembly GCA_045586505.1). Classification (GTDB taxonomy): domain Bacteria; phylum Bacillota; class Clostridia; order Oscillospirales; family CAG-272; genus Flemingiibacterium. Next base: position 22,771 of record JAZNAL010000037.1, read on the forward strand.
AAAGCCTGTAGTCAAAATTATCCATAATAATTATACACAATTATATCTGAAATGTCAATGCCGTAAGTCATAAACCTCCGCATTACCGCATTATTTACTTACGGCTGATGATTACTCTGACATAAAGTTCCAATATATTTCTATACACGGAACAAACTAAGCTAACTCTTCGTCTAATGAGTATAAACCTGTCTTATGTTATAAGCAATCAAGCAAGGAGGCTTATTATGAAAAAGTGTTGGCTTTCTCTTATTCTGATTCCGTTTATTCTCTGTGCATGCGAAAAGACTCTCCCGCCCGCCGATGATGCGGATACCGCATCACCCAAGGATAACGAGGTCGTTGTCACCGATACAATGGAGGCTGCATCCGACACCGAGCCGACTCAGACTCAAACGGATGTGGTCGAGCCGCAATTTCCCGCTCTTGAATACAAGGTGCCATCTGAGCTTGATATGACCCGGAAGGAATACCTCATGCCGCTGGCAATCTACGGTGAAAGCATCCCCTACGCATCGAGCAGCGGAATCATCTATGCAGGTGCGGACGGTACGGGTTATGTGACCTTCGGCATCGGCAGTCATCTGCAGGAGAATGAGGGGCAATTCCGCGAATATCTCACATATGAGGTCTCCTCAAGGAACGGATATATCACCTCCGTATGCGAAGCCGATACCATAACCAAGGCAGAGGTAACAGGCGGCGGCAAGCCATATCTCGGCGAGCTCAACGGCACCCATGTGTCCAAGGCATACGGCGGCTCGGGTATCACGGTAAGAACGGTCACGATTTTTGAAGATACGATCACCGTGGCATCCTATGTTGACGGCACTGACGCGGGCGGCACATACGAGGGTACCTACTCATACGATCCGCTCACAGGAAGAATTCTGGCATATCTCGACTTCACCTATCGCGATAACAGCGGAAACAAAGTAATCGTTTCAGGCAGACGTATTGAGGGAAAGCTCCTCGAATACGGCGGCTTTGTGCATTTTATCTGCGAAGGAAGCTGGTTTGATACGCTGACTCCGGATGATCCGCTTCCGCTGAGCTTTATTCCGCTGCCTGCCGCATCCGATACCATAAGCCTTGCAGATTGGGCGGCGCTGGAATTTGATGCGTACAATTACACGGACGGTAATATATATTATCTTGTCCGCGCACTCCTTCGCGGGGACGCGGAGGCATTTGCGAGATACTGCGGTGTGGCGGCGGATACATACAAGTCGCTCCTTGATATGAAGATCGGTGAATACCGTCTTTATCGCGAGGACATCCCCGCCGCGGATGATTCCTCCAGAACAAACGCTTACCCGGTGCTTGAATTTGAGGTTCTTGAAAGCAACGGCTCACTCTTTTCTGTCGGCAGGCACCGTCTGGTGTTTGATACAGGGCTGGCTATAACCTTCACACCGCGGGAGAGCTTTAAATGGTACACCCATATGCCGCCCTCGGAGGTATCTGATGCCGAAGTCTATCTTGATCAGGTGATGCTTGAGGATTTTTCCTCGCTCAGTGCTGAAAATATGCGGCAGTTCGGGCTTTGCGACTTTATCGTTGCCAGACTTAACACCTTAAAGGGTAATTATGACCCCTGCACCGCCGATGAGATCCGTGCTTACGCCGAAAAATATCTCGGTGTGGACGGAAAAACGCTGGAAATCGAAAATTCACTTTTCTCCGTGGAGGGCGGATACATCCGTATAGGTCGCGGAGGCGGTCCACTGCTCCGCACCTATCTATCTGAGACCGTCACAGACGGTATCACGGTAGTCACCGCACAGTTTTGGGCAGATTATTCCATGACAGTCCCCTCCCGCAAGGTGGAATTCCACCTTGGGATGCTTGACGGCGAATACGTACCGCTGAAAACAGTAGTTTTAGAAGATAATCACCTCAGTACGGTATACTATTCCACATGATATAGATTTCGTGCTTGACAGCCCCCAAAAAGAGTGGTATAATAACAGCAGTTGAGTGCTTCCAATAGCGACGGAGGCACGCTTTGCATAGACTATGGAATACACGAAGATATAATCAGCACTAAAAAATGTAGGGACTACCGAAGCCCCTACATTTTTATAGGATTCACTTAATAAGCACCACACGGCAAGGCGCACCGTTATGTATGGAGCTAAGCATCTCTCTTTTTGGCTCAAGGACTCCCGAGTAGACCTCGCATCTGAACATTTCCTGTAATATATCGTATATTTTCATATTTCACCGTTCCAATACAATTAGAAGAAATCTCGACCTAACCTAATTATAACGGATTTTGGTCAAAAAAATCAGGCAGACCACTATGATTTTTCAAAGAAAGGCACGCTTATGAATCTTCAGTTGCTTTCACTTTTTGTTAAAAACTACCGCGACACTGAAAACCCGAACATACGCACAGAGTGCGCTTCTGCCGCAAGTGTGATCGGTGTTGTTTCCAATGCGCTTCTATCTGTAATGAAGATCATTATCGGTATCTTGTCCGGAAGCATCGCCATCATTGCCGATGCAGTTAACAATATCGCGGATGCCGCGTCATCGGTAATTACGCTTGTAGGCTTCAAATTAGCAAGCAAGCCTGCCGACAGAGAGCATCCCTACGGGCATCGTCGAATTGAATATATCACGGGGCTGATTATTTCTATGGTAATCTGCGTCCTGGGGCTGGAACTCTTCTTAAACTCTGTTGATGCGATACTTCATCCAACCAAAACAGATTATTCTGCGGTGTCTCTTACCATACTTGTAATATCAGTTGTCATTAAGCTGTGGCAGGGGCTTTTCTACAGAGCCGTTGGCAAGCATATAAACTCAAGTGCGATGATCGCCACAGCCGCCGACAGCCGAAACGATGCCATATCCACACTTGCGGTGTTTGTGGGGGCGCTGATATCCAAATTCAGCGGCGTTAATCTTGACGGGTGGCTGGGCCTTGCAGTCGCCTGCTTTATTGTTAAATCCGGTATCGGACTAGTAATGGAAACCGCAGACCCGCTCCTCGGCACACCGCCATCCGGCGAGCTTGTTTCAAACATAGGCAAAAAGATCATGTCCTACGATGGCGTGCTGGGTTATCACGATCTTGTGGTCCACGATTACGGAAGCGACCGTATCTTTGCTTCGGTACACTTAGAGGTTCCCGCCGAGCAGGATATACTCATAAGTCACGATATTGCCGATAATATTGAGTTTGATTTCAGAAAAGAGAACGGTATCGCGCTTGTCGTACATCTCGATCCTATCATCACTCAAGATGAGGAGTTAGCCGAACTGCGGCGTCAGATCGAAGCCATAACCATGCTTGTCTCCGAAGAATACGGCTGTGAGGTCTCAATGCACGATTTCCGTGTGGTACGCGGCAAATCTCACACCAATCTCATTTTTGATGTAGTTGTTCCCTTTGAATGTGTTCTGTGTGATACCGAGCTTTGCGCCTCATTTGACAAGCGCATACGTATGCTCGACCCCACCTATAATTCCGTGATCACCTGCGACCGCTGTTATGTCAGCACCACCGAGGGCAATCCAAAAAAAGATTGATAAAGGGCGAATTGCTTCTGTATTTCGAGTCAACAATGCTTGTACCCGAAATACAGAAGCAATTTTTTATTTACGAAAGGATTCCCAAAATGCACGACCGTTTAACCGCATTTTTACTTACCTTCTCGATTCTCACCGCACTTATGCTCCCACTGTCCGCGGCACTGCCGTCTTTAGAGGAAGCGACACTGTATGACGGCATCATCCGCCTGCACGTTCTCGCAAACTCCGATGGCGAGAACGATCAAGCACTCAAGCTCGCTGTACGCGACGGCATACTTGAGGCAGTATCGGAGCTGCTTTATGATGTCACCGACCGTACCACCGCAGAAAACCGTCTTCGCGAAAACCTCCACATGATCGAATCTGCCGCAAAGCAGGTGATCCACGAAAACGGATACGGATACTCCGTCTCGGTGACGCTCACCGAGGAAAGCTATCCCACACGCGAATACGAGAATATCACGCTGCCTGCGGGAATCTACACCTCCCTACGGGTACTTATTGGTGAAGCCGAGGGGCAGAATTGGTGGTGCGTGTTGTTTCCGAAGCTGTGCATCGGTGCCAGTCGTGATGTAAGCGCCTTTTCTGTGGTGGACGACTCCGAGCTTGCCGCGGCGGGACTGACGCCATCGCAGGTACGCATAATTACGGGAAACTCCCCCGATGTGGTGGTAAAATTCCGCATACTTGAATTTTTCGGTCAGCTTTTCTCCTGATTTTCATTGTAAGCTCACCCCACGGTGAGCTTTTTTGCTAAATCCATGCACTTTTCATCTTTTGCATACACACGCCTCAAAAAATACGTTCCCCGCAGTGTCAACCTCCGCTTTCTCGCCATACACTGTCAATGCCCCGCAAAATTCACTATGAACGGAGGAAATCTATGGATCAAACACAGAATGTTGGCTATCTTGTAGTCAACGTCTCCACCGCTCGCGGTGCCATACCGCTGTCGGGCGCTTCGGTCACCGTGATGTACGACGAGCCCGAAAACAGCTCGATATTCACTGTACTTACCACCGATATGAGCGGCAAGACCGGCAAGATCGAGCTTCCCGCCCCCGCCCGTGCCCTCTCGGAGGTCCCCGGCAACGCCAAGCCCTACGCCACCTACACCCTGCAGATCGAAAAAAACGGTTATTACACCGTCACAAACACCAATGTCCCCATATTCGCGGGTGTCACCTCCATCCAACCGGTGGAGATGCTCCCCCGCGCCGAATACAACTCGGACAGCGTCTATCCCCGCGTCGGACTTGAGATATCCGAAGGAACGAATCAGACGTTGGACGGGAATAATATGCGGTAAATTATCGATTAGCCGAGCCGAGCTGGGGGGGCAGGGGGGCGGATGGGATCGGCTGCAGGTCTCCGACCTGCTTGAGAGACAAAGCAGCCCCCCTGCCCGCAGCGATGCGAAGCATCGCGAGGACAGATAAACGATAATTTATAAAACAACATATTCAGAAAGGATGATATCTCTGCCGCTTCCGTATATACCGGAAACCATTACTGTACACCTGGGCGCGCCGGATGCCGCCGCCGAAAACGTTACGGTTTCCTTCCCCGATTACATAAAGAACGTCGCTTCCAGCGAAATATATCCCACCTGGCCGGAGAACGCCATCCGTGCCAACATCTATGCGCAGATATCCTACGCGCTCAACCGCATCTACACTGAATACTACCGTAGCCGCGGTTATGATTTCGATATTACCAACTCCACCACCATCGACCAGTCGTTTGTGCAGGGCCGTGATATTTTCGATAATATAGCAGAAATAGTCGATGACATCTTTAACGATTATCTTGTACGCCCCGGCGAGGTCCAGCCGCTGTTTGCGCAGTACTGTGACGGAGTCGAGGTGCAATGCGAGGGACTGTCACAGTGGGGCACAGTGGATCTCGCGAATCAAGGTCTGACGCCCTACGATATCCTCACCCGCTACTACGGTACCAACCTCGATATCAATACCGACACCCCGATCCAGCCCTTCAGCCCCTCTCTGCCCTACCGTCCGCTCCGGCTTGGTAACTTCGGCAACGATGTGCGCACGGTACAGGTGCGGCTGAACCGCATCTCCGCCAATTATCCGTCCATCCCGAAGATATACCCCATTGACGGCGTTTTCGGCATCTCCACCGACAACGCCGTGAAGGAGTTCCAGCGGGTGTTCGATCTGACGCCCGACGGCATCGTGGGGCCTGCCACATGGTACAAAATTATCCAGCTTTACAACGGGGTGAAGCGGCTCAACGCACTCGCGTCCGAGGGTTTGACCTTTGAGGATGTGTCTGCACAGTTCCCAACGGAGCTTTCGCCTGGCGATGAAAGCATATATGTGCGAGAATTTCAGTATTTTCTGAATGTCCTCGGCGAAAACCTCGCGGCGATACCGCCCATTGCCATCGACGGCAGCTTCGGCCCCGCCACCGAAGCCGCAGTCCGCGCCTTCCAGATGGCGTACGGTCTGCCCGTGACGGGCGTTGTGGATGAGGCGACGTGGATCGATATATACAACGCTTACCGCGGCATCCTCCTGTCCACACCGGAGTATTACAATGGTACCCCCGTGGTGCTCTTTCCCGGATACCTGCTCCTCCTTGGTATGCAGGGCGATGAGGTAGCACTGCTCCAGGAGTATCTGCGCGTATTATCCACGGTCTACACCGAGATTCCCACCATAGATGTCAACGGCGTCTACGGTACGGCGACCCGTGATGCGGTCATCGCCTTTCAGTCACTGTTCGGGCTGAGTCCCACGGGAATCGTCGACGCGTTGACCTGGGATGCCATCACCGATGCCTACAGCGATATTTATTACGGCAGCAGAGCCGCCGAGGGACAGTTTGGCGGCACAACGCTGTCCTGAAAGGAACCGCCATGCGAGATATTACCGATGAGAGAAACAGCATTACCGAGCTGCAGCGCTATTTGAGAGAGCTGCACCACAGCACGGGCGGCGATATACCGCTTGTGAACCCGGACGGCATCTACGGTCCCGAAACCGCCGCAGCAGTGCGGGCATTTCAAGTAGAAGCGGGGCTCCCCGAAACAGGCGAGGCTGATCTTGCGACCTGGAACGCCATATACAAGGCATACACCGAAGCCGTGACGATGCGTGCACGACCCAACCCCATCTCCCCATTTCCCGAGGAGGAGGGCTACGAGATCGACGAGGGTGAGCACTCCGACATCGTGGCCATCGTGCAGTTTATGCTCCGCCTGCTTGCCAATGCCTACGATAACATCGACGGTCTGCCGCCCGAGGGCGTCTACAACGAGGCAACCATCAAGGATATCAGGACTTTTCAAAAGTCACACGGACTCCCGGTCACGGGCAGAGTCGATAAAGCCACATGGAATGCTCTCGCCGATGCCTACAACCGCATAAACCGCATTGACGGGTAGCAAAATATCATTTAGCGCGCCCCGGCGAGTTTGCGACGAAAAAAGATTATAAGGCCAATTTAGCATAAAAAAGCCGCCAAAAGGCGGCTTTTTGGGTGTGGCTTGTTTTTCGGTTTATTCCTCGTCGGAGTTCTCCCAGTTGTGGTAGACCTCGATAACATCATCGTTGTCTTCAAGCGCTTCCAGCAGCTTGTTCATGTTCTTGAGGTCATCCTCGCCGGTGAGGGTAACGTAGCTGGAAGGAATCTTGTCGGTGTCAGCCGACGCGATCGCATAGCCCTTATCAGCAAGCGCCGCACGAACGGCTTCAAGGTCATCAGTCTCGGTGGAGATCTCGAAAACGCCATCCTCGGATGCGAAGTCAGCGGCACCTGCTTCGAGAGCATCCTCCATAAGCTGATCCTCGTCAATCTTGCCGTCATTCTCGATCACGATAACGCCCTTCTCCTCAAACATGAAGGACACACAGCCGGTAGTACCGAGATTGCCGCCGAATTTGTCGAAGTAATGACGAACCTCGGAGGCGGTACGGTTACGGTTGTCGGTGGTAGCCTCAACGATTACGGCAACGCCGCAGGGGCCGTAGCCCTCGTATACGATCTCCTCGTAATCTGCACTGTCCGCTGAGGAAGCCTTCTTGATGATACGGTCGATATTGTCGTTAGGTACGTTATTAGCCTTTGCCTTGGTAATAAGAGCCGCTAACTTGCTGTTGGATACGGGATCGGGACCGCCCTCTTTTACTGCAACCGCCATCTCCTTACCGATCTTTGTGAAGATCTTCGCACGCTGTGCGTCGGTCTTCTCTTTTTTATGCATTATATTTTTCCATTTGCTATGTCCGGACATGATTTTATTCTCCTCTATTCTCAATAATCGCGGTGTGAAATACTTTCACGCTTTATATTTTCTCGGTTTTCTTCATGCAGATGAGCCCGAATGCACTACCGAGGACGGTACGCACGCAGGAGGTGAGCGCCACGCGGAAGTCACGGGTTACAGCATCGGGAGCTGTGACAATCTGGCACTCATGGTAGAAGTGGTTGAACGCCGCGCATACATCCAGGATGTAGCGGGTGATGACCGACGGCTCGAGATCATTAAGCGCCGAAAGCACCTTTTCGGGGAAGATGGACAGCACCTTTAAAAGTGCCGCCTCGGCATGATCGGTGACCATAGATGCCTCAGGCTTGATCCCCGGAACACCGCCTGCCTTTTCGATAATGGAGCAGGTACGCGCAAAGGTGTACTGTGCGTAGGGACCGGTGTTGCCGTCGAAGTTGAGGGCATCCTCTAAAATGAAGTTGATATCCTTAATACGGCTGTTCATGAGGTAGTGGAAGATGATCGCGCCGACGCCGACTGCCTCGGCAACCTCTTCCTTGTTTTCAAGCGCCGCGTTCTTCTCCTCCATGATCTTGCCGACCTTCTCAATGGACTCGGCAAACAGCTCCTTAAGCAGGATTACGTTACCCGTACGGGTCGCCAGCTTCGCGCCGTTGATGGATACTGTGCCGTAGGGGACATGGATGAGATTCTTAGCCCAATCGTAGCCCATCAGCTCTACCACCTTGAACCACTGTGCAAAGTGTAAGCTCTGACCGGCTGAGGTTACATAGATGTTCTTCTCAAAGTCGTAGGTCTTCTTTCTGTAAAGAGCCGCCGCGATATCACGGGCGGGATACAGAGTCGAGCCGTCACGCTTCAGAATAAGGCAGGGGGGCATATTATATTCTTCCAGATTGATGATGGATGCGCCGTCATCGATGGTCATAAGGTTCTTATCCTTAAGCTCCTGTACCACCGCAGGCATCTTGTCGGAATAGAAGCTCTCACCGTTGTAGGAATCAAACTCAATGCCGAGCTGCTTGTAGGTTCGACTGTATTCGCGAAGAGAAATTTCGATAAACCATTTCCAAAGCGCGGTGTTTTCTTCATCATGCTGTTCCAGCTTAGTAAACTCCGCTCTTGCGGCATCGTTAAGGGAGGGATCCTTTTCAGCTTCCTCGTGGAACTTTACATAGAGCGCAACCAGTGCGTCGATATCCCCCTTCTCCACTACCTCACGACTGCCCCACTTGCGGTAAGCCACGATGAGCTTGCCGAACTGTGTGCCCCAGTCGCCGAGATGGTTGACACCGATGCAGTTGTAGCCGCAGAACTCGTGGAGCATCTTAAGGCTGTGACCGATGACGGTAGTACCGAGGTGACCGATGTGGAAGGGCTTTGCGACGTTGGGGGAGGAGTAGTCCAGCACTACGTTCTTGCCCGCACCAAAATCGAAGGAGCCGTATTTGTCACCCTTTGCCATGATCTCGGGCATCAGCTTGCCCGCAAGATACTCAGCGGAGATGAAAATGTTAAGATAACCGCCCACAACGTCTGCCTTTGCGATAATGTCGTCTGTGAGCTCCTCAGAAAGCTTGGAGGCGATCATAGGAGGTCCCATACGCATCGCCTTTGACAGCTTGAAGCAGGGAAACGCAAGGTCGCCCAGCTTATCATCTGGCGGATACTCAAGATAGGAGGCAAAATCCTCTGCGGTGATGTCAGCCGCCGCGGGATTACCCTCTGTAAGTGCGGCAAACTTCGAATAGAGCTTGTCCGCTATGTGTTTTTTTACTGTAAGCATGATATCGTTCCTTTTTTGGTTTTATGAATATAATCCGTTTTTTATGAAACATATATAATAAATTATTATACCATATATTGCTCCGCTACGCAATAGCAAAACCGCCAAAAATTACGTCTCGGCAAGCTTTCTGCCCATTAAAACGCCCATTACCGATGCCATCATCAGACCCCTTGTCCATCCGCTGGAGTCACCGAGGCAGTGAAGTCCCGAAAGCGAGGTATTAAGGTTCTCGTCCATCTTCACGCGGTTAGAGTAGAACTTCAACTCTGGCGAATAGAGTAGCGTCTCGGGACTTGCAAATCCGGGAACTACAATATCCATAGCCTGAATGAAGTTGATGATATTGGTCATGGCGCGGTACGGCATCGCAGCGGTGATATCGCCTGCCACCGCATCGGGAAGCGTGGGCTTGACGTTACTCTGCGCCAACTCCTTCGGCCAGGTACGCTTGCCATCCAGAATATCGCCGAAGCGCTGAATAAGGATGTGCCCCGCGCCAAGCATATTGGTAAGCTCGCCCACCTTTTTTGCGTACTCGATAGGCTGATTGAAGGGCACGCTGAAATTGTGGGAGCAGAGAATGGCGAGATTGGTATTGCCTGATTTGTGCTCCTTATATGAGTGACCATTGACCACCGCAAGATTGTTGTCGTAATTCTCCTGTGACACAAATCCGCCTGGATTCTGACAGAAGGTGCGCACCTTATTTTTGAACGGCTTCGGATAACCGATCAGCTTGGATTCGTAAAGCACGCGGTTCACATCCTCAATGATCTCATTGCGCACCTCAACGCGCACACCGATATCTACGGTGCCCGGCTTGTGCTCCACGTTGTGCTCGGCACAAATTTTCTCCAGCCAATCCGCTCCGCGTCTGCCGGTGGCAACCACGACAGTATCGGCACGCAGTTCGCACTCACTGCCGTCTTTTTCGGTGAGCATTACACCGCGGCAGGCATTATTTTCTACTATGAGATCGGTGCAGTTAGCGCCGAACATCAGCGTGATGCCGTTTGCGACAAGATATTCCTGTATAGAGTGGTAGATGCTCTGCGCCTTTTCGGTGCCGAGGTGACGTATGGGGCAGTCTACAAGGCGAAGTCCCGCCTGAATGGCACGCTTGCGGATCTCTTTGATGTAGGGATCGTTTGAAATACCCTCCACGTGCTCGTCCGCACCAAATTCGAGGTAGATCTTGTCGGTGTAGTCTATAAGCTCCACCGCATTCTGCCAACCGATAAGCTCCGGAAGCTCGCCGCCCACGTCCGGCGACAGCGACAGCTTTCCGTCGGAAAACGCACCCGCACCCGAAAATCCCGTGGTGATATGGCAATACGGCTTACAATTTACGCAGGACTTGGTCTTTATTTTGGGACAACAGCGCTTTTCAACGGGCAATCCCTTTTCGATGATCACGATATTCTTTTTTGTACCCTGTCTTAAAAGCTCCAACGCGGTAAAAATACCCGCAGGCCCCGCGCCGACGATGATAATGTCATATTTCATACTCTTGCCCCTCCGTACAGACGCAAAAACATTCCGCAAACCGGGTCTGCGGAATGTAATTACACCTTTGATATAATTACATATAATTATATCATATATTTTGCGGTTTGTCAATTATTTTTCACGGAATCAACGTCACTTCGTCAAAACCAGCTCCCCGATCATGTCTACATCAACCGCAAGGTCGTCATCCACGGTGTAAACCACCCCATCGTGAGCGATCTGATAGCCGTTTTCCTCCACGATCTCGATGGACTCAATAGCAACTCCGTCGGAATTGTACCAGGTGAGCGTGTAATAGGTATCGTAAACGTAGCCGAGATCCGCCTCCTCAAAGGAAAGCTCCACCTTATTATAGTCAAGACCGCCTACTTGCTCGGTGAGGCGTGCCACCGCCTCGGCATCGGTCACCTTCACGCGGGCATCCGCCGTCGTGATCTCCACCGACTGCACATCCTTAAAATCAAATCTAAGACCGCTTCCGCAGCCGCATATAATCAGTAAAACCGCGCAAAGCAGTGATAATAAACGTAGTTTCATTTAAACTTCCCTCCTTTTACTCTATGATACCATCAGCCGCCCACGTTGTCAAGCCGCATAAGTGAAATAAAATGTAAATTATCGTTATCGATTGAGAGTGCGAGGTGTTTGCGTATAGGATTACGCGGCTTTCTTGAAAGAAAGCCTGGCAAAGAACTTTATACAAGGGGAATAAAAACTTTTCGTCAGATAGGCGGTAATCCTCAGAACCGCTAAGGCGTGCCACCTTCATGGGTCCTCTCCATTACGGTGGCTTTCATATACGTAATCGTTTGATAAAATATATAAACAAATCTGCACAATACCAGCCTGCGTAATGGTGAGGACCCATGAAGCAGGCGCGACTCTGTGACTCTAACGATTACCTATATGCAAGCGTATAGGTAAATAATTCCCTGTATAAAGTTTTTGCGGAGCTTTTTTCAAAAAGCGACCGTAACTCCTATACGCAAACGATTCACACTCTCCAAAACTAAACGATACTCTACCGCTCCGGCGACTCAGCTATACAAACAACGGCCGCAGCTGCCGCCCCTCCATCGCGGCAAAGACGGCTTCGGGGATGCGCTCAAACTGCGCGACGAGGGAGTGGGGCTTACCTTGCGGGTCATCCTGCAGAAGCGGTACGAAATATACCGATTTGCGGGCAAGCATATGCCCGAGGTTGCCAAGGTTTGCGCTCATGCCATCGTTGGTGGCAAGCGCTATGAGAAGCGGGCGGTCACAGCGCAGATGCGCCTTACACGCCATAGTTACTGCCGTGTCGGTAATACCGCAGGCTAACTTTGCAAGTGTGTTTCCGGTGCAAGGGGAAACGATGAGCAGGTCGAGCTTAACCTTTGGTCCAAGCGGCTCTGCGGCTTCCACCGTGTGAATGATGTCGCGTTCGCAAACAGAGGCGATACGCCGGCGTATTTCTACAGCTTCACCAAAGCGGGTATCGGTGGAATAAGCATTTCCGCTCATTATGGGGATAAGCTCATGTCCGTCTGCGCGAAGCCGTTCCATGACGGCAATACTGCGGGAAAATGTACAGAATGAGCCGCTAAGTGCATATCCTATCAGCATATGCTACCTCCCCCATTACAGCTTTCGATGTAAGCAAGTACGGTATCGGCGATAATATGTCCGGATGTCACGGGCGCCACCTTCCCCGGCAGTGACAGCGCCCAGATGACGTTATGCGACAACTTTTCCGCCTCGCGTATGTCAACACCGCCCGGCTTTGAGGCAAGGTCTACGATCAGCCCTCCCGCAGGAAGCTTTTCAAGCTCGGTCCTCCCCAGCACCGTATGCGGCACAGTGTTGAAGATCACATCGAAGCGCTCGCGACAAAACAGCTCGGCGACCCTCTCTGTCTTGGCGGGGTTGAGTCCCTCCGCTTTTATCCACGCAAGGTCGGAGGGCTTGCGGGCACTGACAGTCACGTGCATCCCAAGTGCTTTAAGCAAGCGAGAGAGCACCTTCCCGATCCGTCCGTAGCCGATGACAAGCGCGGTGGCGCCGTCAAGCGTCGTCGGAAGCTCCTTCATAGCGATCTCGATTGCCCCCTCGGCAGTGGGCACCGCGTTGGCGATGGCAAACTCTTCCCTCTCGTAATAGTCGAACACATTGATCCCACGCGCCTCACACATCGCGGAGAATCCGCCCTGCAGCTTTCCACCGCACAGATGCTTTACGCCACACTGCGCCATCAGCGCGCAGAGACTCATAAGCGTCAGCTCGCATCCCTCCGCAAGCGGCATGGATACCCGCATACCATCCTTTGTGGCGGGAAGCGGAAGAATCACCGTATCACAGCCCTCTATCGCTTCCATGGCAGTGGCGCATATTCTGCCGCAGTCGGATACGGTACCGTCCGCCAGGTTGTGTATCAGCTCATGGGGCTTTGCACTGCAGGATGAACAGCACAGCGAATCGACGATGGGGTTTACCTCGGCTTCTTTTCCTTCGAAGCCGTAAAGCCGCACCTCATGCCCCGCGGCGGCAAGTTTTGCGGCGGCGATGAGCTGTCTTGCATCCCCGCCGATGATCGCAAATTTATATCCTTTTGTATTTTCCATAACAATCCCCTCAAGGTCGTTTTTCATATACGCCGTATACGGCGCATTACAGTTTATGAAAAAAATCTCCCTTGTGCCATCTCTTCGCGCCGCGTATTTCCAGCTGTGCAAAAAGCTTTTTTCGTATCCGCAAAATTTGTATTTAATTATACTTGAAAAAAATAAAACTGTATGGTATAATATATAAAAATCAGTTTAAATGTTCAACCGAAAGGAAGAGACCTATGGGAGGATTATTCGGAGTAGTATCCAATAAGGACTGCGTGTTCGATCTGTTTTTCGGCACCGACTACCATTCGCATCTCGGCACACGCCGCGGCGGTATGGCAGTCTACGGCAAGGACGGCTTCCAGCGCGCCATCCATAATATCGAAAATTCGCCGTTCCGCACAAAATTTGACAAGGATATCGGTGAAATGAGCGGAAATCTCGGTATCGGCTGTATTTCCGACAGCGAGCCTCAGCCGCTTATCGTCCGCTCACATCTCGGCAACTTCGCCATCACCACCGTCGGCAGGATCAATAATACACAGGAACTTATCGATCTCTGCTTCCAAAAGGGCTACACTCACTTCCTTGAGATGAGCGGCGGCGATGTCAACCCCACCGAGCTTGTCGCCTCGCTGATTACGCAGAAGGAAAGCATCGTGGAGGGTATCCGCTACGCGCAGTCACTTATCGACGGCTCCATGACTATGCTGATCGTTACAAGCGACGGTATGTACGCCGCACGTGACCGTCTGGGACGCACACCTGTAGTCATCGGCAAAAAGGACGGCGCTTTCTGTGCCTCCTTTGAGAGCTTTGCTTATCTGAACCTCGGCTACACCCACTACAAGGATCTCGGCCCCTCCGAGGTCGTGTACATGACTCCCACCACCTGTGAAACCGTTGCGGAGCCTACAGAGGATATGCGCATCTGCGCCTTTTTGTGGGTCTATTACGGCTACACCACCTCCGACTATGAGGGTGTCAACGTCGAGATCATGCGCAACCGCTGCGGTGCTAAGTTAGCGGCGCGTGATCTGGGTAAGGTCGAGCCGGATATCGTTGCGGGAGTTCCCGATTCGGGCACCGCGCACGCGGTGGGCTATGCTAATGCTTCCGGTGTACCCTTCGGCAGACCATTCATTAAGTACACTCCCACCTGGCCGCGCTCCTTTATGCCTACCATTCAGGCACAACGCAGTCTCATCGCCAAAATGAAGCTGATCGCCATCGACCAGCTTATCAGGGATAAGAGTCTCCTGCTCATTGACGACTCCATTGTCCGAGGCACCCAGCTCCGTGAGACCACCGAGTTCCTCTATCAGAGTGGTGCCAAGGGTGTTCATATCCGCACCGCCTGCCCGCCTCTGCTTTTCGGGTGCAAATACCTCAACTTCTCCCGTTCCAAGAGCGAGCTTGATCTTATAACCCGCCGCACCATACTCCGCCTCGAGGGCTCGGAGGAGGAAGCAAACGCAAAGCTTCACCTCTACGCCGATCCCGAAACCAAGGAGTACGCCAATATGGTAGAGGAGATCCGCAAGGAATTAAACTTCACCTCCCTCGCTTTCCAGCGCATCGACGACATGATCGAAGCTGTAGGCCTCCCCGCATCCAAGCTGTGCACCTACTGCTGGACCGGTAAGGAGTAATATCAAATGTTATGTGGCAGTCTGCACCACTTGGTGTGGGCTGCCTCTTTGTTTGTGATAAACAAATGATGGCACGCTTTGAGCGAGGACAGCAGGTAAATATTTTTCCAACCCTTCTTAAAAAAACTAGAGCGAATAAATCAAATATTTAAAGAGACCGGCGGTCGGCAGATTTATGCCTATCGTCGGTCTTAACAATAGTATGCCAAAGGCATAGAATTATAACAGGCGGCGAGACTTCGGTCACTGCCGTCAAAATTAACGAAAGAGGATGATAAGTCTGAGCGAAAAGGATATGCACATCACCTCCGATGTGCGGCTTACAGACAATTTTCCCGTTGCTATGGCGTATGTACGCTGGCAGCGGCTCGACAAGATGTATGAGCCCAAGATGGCGCTTGAGCGCGGCACGCTTTTTCCCGAGCTCGACAAGCCGTTCTGCGGCAGAACCGTCACAGGAGGCAGGAAATGACACGTGATCAAGTAAAGCACGAAGCACATGACACCATGTACGCACTTCCCTTTGCCGCGTGGGAGTTGCGTCTGTATCTCAACACCCACCCCGACGACGAGCGTGCGCTTGCCGCTTACAAGCAGCTCTGTGCGGCTCAGGGCAGCAAGTGCAACTACGCCTGCCATACCGATGATGCTCGCGGCAGTGTATCACACGCCGGCGGTAACTGCGGCTGTGCCGCAGGCACCACCCACAAGGGCGGCAGAGTCTGGCACTGGATCGACGATCCGTGGCCATGGGAGCTCTCCGCAAACATGAAGGGAGGCGACTGCTAAGGTATGTGGATTTACGAAAAGAAGCTGCAGTATCCCATAAAGATAAAGAACACCAATCCCCGCCTTGCGCAGATCATCATCAGCCAATACGGCGGACCGGATGGTGAGTTGGGCGCTTCCCTGCGCTATCTCAGCCAGCGCTACTCTATGCCCTACGCCGAGGCTAAGGGCGCACTTACCGATATAGGTATAGAAGTTTATTTTTGGTTATTTCATATATATTTTACAATACAGGACAGTACACCACAGCACAACACATCACAGGTCAATATAAAGCAGGACAGTCCAAACCAACTCAATACTTTACAGGTCAATAAAGAACAATACAGGGTTGCTTGCGATTGCTAACGGTCGCATAGAAAAGAGGCAGATAATTCTGCCCCTTATGCCTTTGTTCCGTTGGTTATTTTTTGCCAAACCTCCTCATATTCTTGATATGGTTTGCTCCACTTGTCCTTATTGCCGATGGAAACAAAATCAAATAAATACATAAATCGCTCTGGTGTGTCTTCGCCACATTCTTCAAAGGTGTAGGCAAAGTCCTCCTCGCTGATGATATTCTTTGCATTGCTCTTTGGGTAGGTCAATTCATACTCGTGTCCGTTGACAGTATAAACAACCGTTTCGTTGTGTCGCTTGTTGGCATTCTCTCTGTTCTGCTCACACCGTGCAATATACTGTGCTCGGTCTCTGTCAATGTTGCCTTTAGGGACTCCCCACAGGAGATTGATTTGCCCACTCACTTGGGGTTCTTTGTCCTCAAAAGCATACTGGCAAAATGCGACCATAATTTCCTTTACTTGCTCGGGGGTGGCATTGTAAATCATATCCTTGTAGTTGCTGTAAAAAATAGTGTTTTCTGGTTTTTTAATTTCTTTCATAGAATTAGTTCCTTTCCGTTATTTAATATTTGCTTGATAGCAATACAAATATGAAAGAAACAAAACCAACACAATTTTTCTGCATATCAAAAAATGACACCGTTTGCATTACGGTGTCATTCCCTTATTGGAGCATATTCAAAAGGCAGTCATATTCTTCTTTGCTGATAGCATCGAACAGGAAACAAGTCCGAATCATCCCCTGTGCCACACCTCGCAGACGGGTCGTGTGTGCTGTGTCAACTGATTGCCGTAAGTATTTGGACATTGCCAAAAGTGCCTCTGCTTTTGCCGTGCCGATGTTCTTCTGCATACGGAGAACGGCACAACGGTCAATGTCATCAAGAGCAATCCATTCCATTTGTTTTGCCTGTGTGTCATGTATGTTTTCCCTCATATCGTTTTTTCCTCCTTCCGTTTTTATTTACAATGAAAATATGATTGATTTGCATTGTAAACGGCTGTCGGCAGACCTTACAGACTCGGCACGAGTCGTAGTAAGTCATATTTCTGCGAAATAAAAACAGTTCTCGCATACTGATTTTATAAGAGCAGAGATATGACCGAACGGAATAACTGCACCGTTGCCTTATGAACGGAGCAGTTATGCAGTAAGGTTGACAGCAACAAAACACTCCTTTCTTTTCCGTGTGTTGCTGTCCTTTGCTCTTATGAAACTATGAGCAAAGGAGGGATTTTTGATATGAGCAAATATGCAATAATGCGATTTCAAAAATACAAGGCGGGGTCTGTGGCAAACATAGAGCGACACCAACGGCACCGTGACCGTCTCCGTAATCGTGCCCACCCCGAACGAGAGGGGGAAAACAGAACTTGGAAGCGATACGAGGAAACAATGACTCAAACCGTGCGTAAAGCAATCAAAGCACAGGAACAGGCAACGGGGCGAAAGGTTCGCAAGGATGCCAATGTGCTGTGCGAACTGGTGCTAACATTTTCGCCGGAGATGGAGGGACAAGTCAATTTGCCCGAGTGGGTTCGTGCCAATTTCGCTTGGGTTCGTGATACCTTTGGAAAGGGTAAAATGATAAGGGCAGACCTCAATAGAGATGAAAAAACTACTCACCTCCACTGCTTTGTGATAATGACCGACGAGAACGGGCAGTTTAATTCCTCGCGATTCTTCAATAAGAAAAAGCAAATCATAGAAATGCAAGACAGTTATGCAAAAGCGATGTCGCCTTTTGGTTTGGAGCGAGGACTCAGCAAAGAGGAAACAGGAGCAATACACCAAACTTTGAATGAATGGCGAAAGGCAGAGTGTGAGCGATTGGAAAAGGAACTCGCCAACCTTGCTGACACCGTTCTTGCAGATGAGAGCGAAACATACAGTACGGGAGCAAAAGGAAAAGATTTTCAAAATGGCTTGACAACAGAAGATGATTGTGCTATCATTATTTAGAGGCGTGAAAACACGCCCGTAAATAATGAGGATGCATATGAAGGCGACTTATCAAGATTTTATTTCTGCCAATCTTAATTGCTCAAACTATGAGACCAATACCGATGCCAAAAAAGTGTTTGATTTTCTCAATCAAGATGAAAACATTATCAAGATGGTTGATTTTGCAGAACAAGGTAGACCTGCTCTCGCTGGTTGCATTTTTGAGTTAGAGGATTTCTTTGACCAAATGCCAAACCCGAGCATTGATTTTAAGGATGGTTTTACCCGTACAGTAGTTGGCAGAATGGTTAAAACTATCGTAGAACCCTTTGGCTACTGCGTCACCAAGCAAAAGGACTTTACTAAAAACAGAAAGGGCAAGTATTTCACTTCTGCATCTTGTTATTCTTTGACAGGACCTGCTTCTATGAAGATTATCAAGACCATTGTAGAAATTGAAAGCAACTGAAAAGGCACTCAATTATGAAGAAATGGTTTATCAATTTAGGAAATGGAGCAAAAGGATTTATCCACTTTCTTAATGCGATTGTTTTTATAGCCATCCCAATAGCGATTGAGGGAACGACCAATGTCCCCCTTATGTTGTTATGGCTTGCCAATTTGGTGATTGGCATTATCTTTATTGTTTGGCACTCAAAAGCAAACAAAGAACAAACGGCATATATACAAACAGAAGAAGGACAGGCAAAAGTTGATAATGCATACAAGTTGCTTAAAATAGCACAGGCAAATCGTGTCAACCCTTATGCTGACATAACCCCAATGGAATTAGGGATTGGTTTTCCGTTTGTGGATTATGATGGCTTTTTCTGTTCTGGGAACGAATTGCTTGTGTTTGCTTGTCCTGCAAATGTTTTCAAAGATAGGGAGCAGATTATCGGGTATCAATGCAAATCTACTGGCGCAAGTGTCCGTGTGGCAAAAGGACTCTATATGCGAAGTGGTGGGTCAACAAGTAGTGCCGTTCGCGCCGAGGTTAGAAAATACTATAATGGCGATTTAATTATCACCAACAAAAGAATAGTATTTATCGGTAAGGACGAAAGTTTTGAATGTCCTGTCGAGAAAATCACGGCAACCAAGTTGTTGAGTAAGAATGGTTTTGTTTTGCAGTATGGTGCAAAATCAAAAAATATTGGTGTAGATGTCAGCATTACGGATTATGCCTATGGTATGATTAACTACGTAGTCAAGGGTTACAAAAACGGCGAAGATGTATTCAATGGTATCAATGAAACACAAAAGAATATGTCGGCAGAGCAACTGGCACTATGTGAAAGTATCAGGAAGGAAACGGAACAAATGAAAACACCGAAAGCAAAGACTCCCAAAGGGTGTGCAGTAGTACTGTGTGTTGTGATTGCCTTAATTGTCATTGGCTGTGTATGCATTGCCAAGTTTGGAATACCCAACGAGAATAAAGAACCAACAACACCTGAAGAAATGGAGTTCTCTTTGAGTCAATACGATAGCACAGAAACAGAAATTGAAGTCGGTCAGCTGGATAGCATTACTTTCTATGTTCTGCCGTTCAAAACGACACAGGACGATTTGGAAATCGTTAATTCCAACGACGAGGTAGCAACCTGTACATTTAAGAGTGTCCATGCTGTATCGGGCAAAAAACTTGCCATCATAAACATAAAAGGTAAAACAGAGGGTGTAACCACACTGTACTTGAAAGAGAAAAACGGTACAATCCAAAGTTGCTCCATACAGATAAAGGTTATCGAAAAGATTGAAGAGGTTGATAATAGTCGCACGGTGTATGTGAATTACAGTGGCGACAAATATCATTTTAGCAAAAGTTGTGCGGGCAATTCTGCCACCGAAACCACTTTGAACAAAGCAAAGAAAATGGGCAAAGACCCTTGTTCGAAATGTGCACATTAATGTACTGGTAATACATAAACAAAAGCAGAGGCAGTTGCCTCTGCTTTTGTCATTTATACTCCGTTGGGGTGTAGTTGGTTAGAATATCAAACTCTGCCATGTAGTCATCTCCCCTCCCTTTTGTCCTGTACTGCAGATAAATCGGTCTGGGATAGAATGAGAGATGTATCTCGAGAACCTGCTCGGGATGGACAACAATCCGTTTTGTGATTCGGGCAAAAAGTCCCTCGTTGATACTGTCCTCGTCCATTGCAACGATTTCCTCAATCTCTGAAATGTACTGCTTATAAATCGCCCTTTGCTTTGCCGATGTATTCCCTTGACTCTTGAGCTGGGCAAGGGTGGTCTGCAATGTTTTGATTTCTTCATCATATTTTTTTGCAGTAGCAGTATATGCCGTTTGAGGAATAAGGTCAAGAGCGAACTTGTCCGTTAAGGATACAAGGGCATCATTCAGTTTTTCCAGTTTTCGCTCGGTCGCTGCGATTTCTGCTGTGTTGTCCTTGGGTTTGGAAAGTGCCTCAAACTCGGCATTGAGTGCCTTGCAAATCTCGTCTTTTCTCGGTATAATGATTTGTGTGAGAATATCAAACAAGGCAGTTCTGAGGACTCGCTCGTTGACTCTCTTGCCCACACAGCCAACGGAAATGGTCTCGCCCTTGTCGTTGGTTATCTGGTGTGGTAGTCCCCTCTGGTTGTTGTTATAGCACACCCAAGCCTTGTATGGTATATTCTTCTGTTTCTTTCGCATACTCACATACTTCCCACCACAACAACCACAGAACATCTTGCCGGAAGTCCAATAACGGTTGGAGTGCATTGCCTTAACCTCGTCGGAGGGTTCTCTCTCTTTGAGTAATGCTTGCACCCTGTTCCAGAGTTCTCTATCAATGATAGCAGACTCTGGATGGTGGTCGGTTATGTAATAACGGACGGATTCGCCACGGTTGTACTTCTTCTTATGAGTCAATGGGTCGGGGGTGTATGTCTTACCCTGTGCCAAGTCCCCGACATATTTCTCATTCCGTAAAAGTCGCAGAATGACGGTGTTGCTCCAACCGTTCTTGTATCGCTTGGTTTTGACTCCCATTTGTTGCAATCTCTTGGCAATGGTATAGGTACCGTCGCCAGAGGCAAACCACTGGAACACTTGACGGACAATTTCTGCCTCCTCTGGAATGATAACAAACCGATGGATGCCGAACTGGTCTCGCTCGATATTATAACCAAACATTTCCTTGCGCCCGAAAACAGCACCTTGCTCCATTCGCTGTTGCTGTCCCCATCGAACACGGCGCGAGGTTCGCAAACTCTCCTGTTCTGCATTGGTAGCAACCTGTGTGAGTCGCTCTCGGTAGTCGTTGCTCTCGGTGTTAATATCATCCGATAAGAACCAGATATATACACCCAGACCTCGCAATTCCTCCACGATGTTCAACAGGTGCTGAACATTTCGGGAGAATCGGGAGACCTCTTTCGTTAGGATGATTTCAACACCACCATATCTAGCAAGGGATAACATTTCGTTGAATTGGTCTCGCTTTTCCAGAGATGTGCCACTGATACCCTCGTCGGCAAATATGCCCACATTCGTCCAGTTGGGATGACGATGGAAAAAGGTATCAAAAAATGCCTGCTGACTTGCAAGGGAGTTCTTTTGGTCTTCATCATCCGTGGACACACGGCAGTATGCACAGACATTATGGGATAATCCGTCCCTTGTCTTGAGTGGAGTCTGTTTCGCCTCCATCCGTTCTGTTGTTGCCATATGTCGCACCTTCTCTCTTTCTTGTAGTTAAGACGTCCCGAACATATTGTTTCAATTCCTCAATGAAAGCATTTTCTTCCTCATAACTAAAACATAGTGCATCGGGATTTGTTATCAAGGACAATCCCACCCCCTTGTGATTCGTTGCATAGTCATTATATGCACGAACCACAAAAGCGAGAAACTTGTCTCCATCGTGGAATACTGCTTCTGCCTGTTTTGCCTGTTCTTCTGTTAGGTAGTTTTTGCAAAAGTCCATCAAATACTGTTTACTCATAGGTTTATACCTCCTGTATGCCCTATTATAACATAACCAATTTTGAACTTCAATAGGTACAGAGGAACTTGCGCACCTGGAGATGGTAGGCACAATAGTCTACCAGCTCACACGCAACCTCTCCCCCGATGAAATCGAAAAGCAGGGCTTCGGAACCTACTTTGTGGACCACACCACAGGCGTTTACCCGCAGGCAGCATCGGGAACACCGTATACAACCGCGATGATGCAGGTCAAGGGCGATCCCATCACCGATCTCCATGAAAATATGGCGGCGGAAATGAAGGCGAAAACCACTTACGACAACATCCTACGTCTCTCTGATGACCCCGACGTCAACGATGTGATACGTTTTCTCCGCCAGCGCGAGATCGTACATTATCAGCGCTTCGGTGAACTACTCCGCATCGTACAGGATAACCTTGATTCGAAGAACTTCTTCGCAATCAATCCCTCGTTCGACAAAAAGGCAAAATAAAAGTATTAATAAAAATGCACCGCGTGCGATAGCACACGGTGCATTTTGTTGTTCTCCCAACCACGAGTTAGACGCGTAGCTCGGAGTTACAAATAGAAAAACCACTGCATTAGCAGTGGTTTGAAATGCTCATTGAAAACCGAGTAAAGGGGAAGAAAACGAACTATTAACGAAACCCAAGTTTGAACAAACTTGAAGTTCAAGCCCTCGGTCTATTAGTATCGATCAGCTGAACACATTACTGTGCTTACACCTTCGACCTAT
>JAZNAL010000038.1:0-23054 GCA_045586505.1 Candidatus Flemingiibacterium sp.
TGTAACTGAGGCACCTGTAACTGAGGCACCTGTAACTGAGGCTCCTGTAACTGAGGCACCTGTAACTGTGGCACCTGTAACTGAGGCACCCGTAACTGAGGCTCCCGATACTGAAGCTCCCGATACTGAAGCTCCCGATACTGAAGCTCCCGATACTGAAGCTCCCGATACTGAAGCTCCTGATACTGAAGCTCCTGATACTGAAGCTCCCGATACTGAGGCTCCCGATACTGAGGCTCCCGATACTGAGGCTCCCGATACTGAGGCTCCTGCTACTTCTAAAGCTCCTTCAACCGGCTTAATCATTGGTGGTGTAGCAGTTGTTCTTGTTGCAGCTATCGCCGCAGCAGTCGTATTCGCTTCCAAGAAGCGCTAATTTAACTTGTATGGCCGACAAGTTATCTTGTTGATAGGCTTTAAACTTTTTCAGCCAGTAGGGCGTTGTGACGCAAGTCACAACGCCCTTTCGGTTTCTTATTCGAAATTCTCAGAAGATTATTAGGGGTGTCATTTGTTCACCCCTGCAATGAAAATGATCGGAAGAAGCTTCATGTACGCATCTGCACCGGACTATTTGGCACGGAGCAGTTTGTATGGATCGTTTGCTCCAAAACTTGGTGAATAATATTTGTATGTAACTGGCATCAAACATCAAAATGAAAATACAATCAAATGCACCATAAATATCCATTTGGAGGAGCGAATATACATATACAATCGAGCAGTTTTTTGCTATAATTATTATATCAACGAGAAACGTATTACGGCCTTAATTCTATTTTCTCGCATTTGGATTTTAGTCGCTTCGCGACAGAATCATAAGTAACTTTATTTTTACGAAGGGAAGAAAAAATATGAAGAAATTTGTTACATTATTCCTCGCTTTTGCGCTCGTCCTCAGCCTTGCTATCACTGCAAGTGCTAATTTAGATGGCGCTATCAAGAAGGGTACTGCAGTAGTTGACGGTCAGCTTGATGACGTTTACACCGACTCCTTCTCTCTTAAGGGCCTCGGTACCGGTCCTGTTGCTCCTGCTAGCCAGGAGTGGTGGAACACCGCTTCCGCTGACATCTACTTCCTCTACGATGACAGCTACCTTTACATCTGTGCTCTCGTTTCTGACGACGACGTTCTTTCCAAGGGTGAGGCTTTTGCTACCGGCGAAAACCCCTATGAGAATGACAATATCGAGTTAAGACTTTCTCTCGATGGCTCTAATGACACCATCAAGGTTGCTGTTGACGCTTACGGCTATGCTTGCTATGGTCTCGCAGAACACTACGAAAAGATCGACTACTCCACCATCAAGTATGCTGCTACTCACACCAATACCTCCTACAGCGTTGAAGTTGCTATTCCTTGCACCAAGGGCAACCTCGACATGATCAAGACTGGTAAGCTCGGCTTCAAGTATCAGCTCAACGATATCAACGCTGATGGTAAGCACGTATGCCACGCAACTTCCTTCTTTGGTGAAAAAGCTAAGGCGCCTGTGTTCATAGCTCTCTCTGACGAAGTAGCTAAGGCTCCCGCAGCTCCTCAGGCTCCTACCACTGAAGCTCCTGTAACTGAGGCTCCTGTAACTGAGGCTCCTGTAACTGAGGCTCCTGTAACTGAAGCACCTGTAACTGAGGCTCCTGTAACTGAGGCTCCTGTAACTGAAGCTCCCGTAACTGAGGCTCCTGTAACTGAAGCTCCTGTAACTGAGGTTCCTGCAACTCCTGCAGCTCCTGCAGCTCCTGCAACCTTCGACCCTGCTATCATCGCAGTTGCTCTTACCGCAGCTTCCGGTGCAGCATTCGTAATCGCTTCCAAGAAGCACTAATTTAACTTGTATGGCCGACAAGTTATCTTGTTGATAAGCTTTAAACTTTTTCAGCCAAGAGGGCGTTGTGACGTAAGTCGCAACGCCCCTTCGGTTTCTCATTGAAAAATCTCAGAAGAAGCGCAGGGGCGACCAAAGGTCGCCCCTACGCGGTAACGGAGTAAATACTATTTCTTGTACGCTTTTCTGTACTGGTTGGGCGTCATGCCCACAAACTTCAAAAACATGGATTCAAAACCTTGTCGGGTCTCGTAACCGCATTTGGCGGCAATCTCCTCGATAGGACGGGTGGGGACCTCGGTGAGATATCGCCTGGCTGCGGCGAGACGTATCTCGCGCAACTTATCGGTGAAGGGAACACCGTAGCATTCATCCATCAGACGGCGCATTTGGGTGCGGCTGTAGCTTAGATGGGATGCCAGTGAATCGAGGGTGATGGGCTGGTTGTAGTTAAGGTAAAGATAATTCTCGATCTTTGTTAAAAGCTGCAGATGGGTGACGGACTTTGAGTGCGGCTGAATATCGAATTTAATAAGCCGCTCAAGTATGTAGCTGAAAATTATGCCCAGTAACGACTTTTCGCGAAAAACGGTGAGCCTCGTGCTATCTTTGTGGGAGATGTCATACAGCTCTTTTATTGCATCGAATATAAAACGCAGTTCATCTTTGTCCAACTTGTCGTGAAGATAGGGCGCATGGGGAGCGATGGCGTTTTCGTTGCTAGTAACCAACGTGAAGCGCAAGGAGAAGCGACGCAGATTCGGCGACGCGAAGCTCAACTCGTGGAGTGTATGCGGGGCTACTATCAGAAGCTCGCCCTCCTTGACATTCAGTTCCTTGCCCTCCACAGTGATGTTAAGCTCACCTTCCTCGATGATAAAAAGCTCGTAGGCGGCGTGATCGTGCGGTGTGAATGAGAGCGGCGCCAGACCGATTTTTTGCTCGGTTTTATAGTTCAAGAGCAGGTTCGCGGCAATGCCCTCGCAGGTCAGATAGACAGCGGGAGGGAGTTCAAGAGTACGGATGTTGTCGGGTAAGCCGCTTTTTTCGACTGTCACTTGCTCATCTCCTATCGTGTAGTATTATATATATTATATCATGATATTTTTTCGGAAATATGAATATTAAGTCGAAAAAAGATGAATAAATTATACGGAAGTGTGTCCGCCGATATTTTAAGTGAGGTGATTTATTTTTAAGGAAAAGACTAAATTCGTTTTGCTACTCATCTTACCGAACCCGTCTTCAGCATTTCATCCGTTAGGGTGAATTTTTGTGATTGGCGGCATATAAAAAACACGGACGGTCGTAAGACCGTCCGTGACGTATTTTATTCTGTGGTGTAGTTGTCGAAATAACCCTGGATAAAGACGATAGGAGTACCCTTGTCGCCGGAGCCGGAGGTGAGGTCGCAGAGGGAGCCGATAAGGTCGGTGAGCTGACGGGGAGTGGTACCCTCAGATACCATCTTGCCGTAGAGGTTCTCGTCCTTCTCGGAGATTCTCTCCTTGATTGCTTCCTTGAGTGCATCGCCGGAAAGATCGGCGAAGTCGTTGTCAGCGAGATACTTTAACTTAAGCTCGTTGGGGGTGCCTTCCAGCCCCTTGGTGTATGCGGGAGCTACTACCGGGTCTGGAAGCTCCCAGATCTTACCTACGGGATCCTTAAATGCACCGTCGCCGTAAACCATTACCTCGATGCACTTGCCAGTGGCATCAAGGAGCATCTTCTGGATAGTGTCAACAACAGGCTGACAGTCGCGAGGGAAAAGCTTAACCTGTTCCTCGGTGGCCTTGTTGGAGCCAAGCAGGCCGTAATCGGCGTTGTATCCGCTTCCGTTTACGGGAGCGTTCAGTATCTCATCAAGTCCGAGAACGATATTGGCACCTGCGGCTTTGAGGATACGCTTGGTGCGCGCTCTTGAATGGATGTCACAACAGAGTACGTTCTTTGTGTAGCTAAGGATAGCCTTTGCGTTGTTTGCGAAGATGATCTCGCAGTCAGCGCCGCATCCGCGTATAAGCTCCTCGTAGTATGCCACGTAGTCAACGCCGGTGAAGCGATGCTTTTCGTAGCCAAACAGCTCGCGGTAGGTCTTGAGGTCGAGGACGTCCTTGTAGGGGTCAACGCCCTTATCGTCCATAGCGTCAATGCTGATAAGGTGGTTGCCCACTTCATCGGAGGGGTAGGAGAGCATGAGCACGATCTTCTTCGCGCCCTTTGCGATGCCGCGCAGGCAAATGGAGAAACGGTTGCGGCTGAGGATGGGGAAAATCACACCGACAGTCTCGCCGCCAAACTTTGCCTTTACATCGGCTGCAATGTCATCAACAGTTGCGTAGTTGCCCTGTGCTCTTGCAACAACGGCTTCGGTCATAGCAACAATGTCGCGATCGTGGAATTCGAATCCGGCGTCCTTTTGTGCTTCCAGTACCGAGTTTACAACGATAGTGGCGATATCGTCGCCTTGACGGATAATGGGAGCTCTGACTCCGCGGGATACTGTACCAATCATACGACTCATATATAATCGCTCCTTTTGGAATAAAATTAACTGAATCCTCGTAAGGCGCATGAACACACTTACAATCTATTATATCACAAAACTTTTCAGTTATCAAGATGTTTGCATGAATTTTTCATGTAACATCTAAAGAAAATTTCTGTAAAAAGGTGAAGCACTTTGGGTATTTTGCGGATTACGGAAAATTATTGTTAAACCCAGCCCAAAAGGGGAGTGCAGAGGCAGTGCGGATAAGGGTTTTCTTCTTGTTGCAAAAAAAATGACAAACACAGCCAAAAATTTGAAAAATCTATTGAAATTCCGGATGTGATGTGATATAATAATTGATGTAAAAACTTCACTTTGTTTGATAATTAAAAAGGAGTGCTCCAAATGAAAAAGATTTACGAAGGCAAGACAAAAGACGTTTACTCGCTTGAAAACGGCAACGTGTTGCTCAAATTCAAGGATGACTGCACCGGCAAGGACGGCGTGTTCGATCCCGGTGAAAATACTGTAGGACTGACAATCGAGGGTATCGGTAAGGCTAATCTGCAGACCTCCGTATACTACTTTGAGCTTTTAAAGAAGGCGGGCATCAAGACTCACTATGTAAGCGCTGATCTTGACAACGCTACTATGGAAGTGCTTCCCGCGGAATGCTTCGGTAAGGCGCAGGGCGGTAACGGCCTTGAGGTTATCTGCCGTCTCGTGGCAACCGGCAGCTTCATCCGCAGATACGGCGAATACATTAGTAACGGCACACGTCTCGAGGGTGGCTATGTTGAGTGCACTTTCAAAAACGATGAAAAGGGTGACCCGCTGGTTACCGGTGAAGGTCTTGCGGCGCTGAAGGTTATGACTCCCGAAATGTTCGAATCTATGAAGGAGCAGACCCTCAAGATCACCAAGATCGTTGCTGACGATCTCAAGACCATCGGTCTCGATCTGTGGGATATCAAGTTCGAGTTCGGCTACAACAACGGAGAAGTTATCCTCATCGACGAGATCGCGTCCGGCAATATGCGCGTTTACAAGGGCGACAGCATCGTTGAGCCTGTTGAGCTGACCAAGCTTATCAACAACAGATAAATGAAGTAAATAAGTGCTGGCGCATTAACATATATCATTCATAATTATTGTCGAAAAATCATAGGGGCGACTAAAACCGCCCTACGGAGGTCGGTTAATTATTATTCATGATATACGGTTAATGCGTCAGCATATTTTTGCTCGTATACATATTGACGGTGCAGAGTAGATGAGGGAAAAATAACAGCAACCACTATAAAATGAATGAAAAACTCTGATATTTACGGCAACGGAAGACGCACTGATACAATGCAGATTATATAATGGATACAAGGGGTATGAGCAAATCGGAGTGTTTACCATACGCGTCGATGCCAGTCCAGCACCACGTCAAATGATACCGAAAAAGCGGTAAAGCTAACGTGGACTATGACCCTCAGGCGCACTTTGTGTTGACATAACTACGCTTACTTGGTATAATATAATCATAACCATCCGTATAAGGAGAACCGCAGTGAAAGAATCATCTTTTGTGTCGCTTACGACCCCGTTTGAAGCCACCGCCGAGTATTCGTGGAGTGAATATCCGCGCCCGCAGTTTGTGCGGGATTCATATCTGCCGCTTGACGGTACGTGGGAGCTTTCCGTGAGCCGAGACGGCGCTGAAAAACAGCTCGGCGAGATAAAAATGCCATATGTGCCGGAATCACGGCTGTCGGGAATCAGTCGCACGCTGAAAAAAGGTGAGCACTGGCTTTACCGCCGACGCTTCACACTGCCACATGACTTTAATGTGGGGCGTGTATTGCTCCATTTCGGCGCGGCGGATCAAATCGCGAAGGTTACGGTTAACGGACATAGATTTCCTGAGCATATCGGCGGATATCTGCCGTTTTTCTTCGATATTACCGACCAGCTTACCGAAGGTGAGAATCTGCTTACGGTGGAGGTCATCGACGAGCTTGATATGGACATCCCCTACGGCAAGCAGAGAAAAAAGCGCGGCGGAATGTGGTACACACCCATCAGCGGCATCTGGCAGACAGTCTGGCTTGAGAGCGTACCGAGCGAATTTATCAAATCACTGCGCCTCACGCCGACTCTTGACTCTATCCGTATGGAGGTTTGCGGCGGCGCCCTGCACAAGCGCGTGGAGATCGACACGCCGGACGGTTTACTTTGCCGCGAGTTCGATGGTGATTCTTTTGAGCTTGTGCTTGACTCTCCCAGACTTTGGTCACCGGAGGATCCGTTCCTTTATAATTTCACACTGTATTGCGGCGAGGATCAGGTGCGCTCGTATTTCGCACTGCGTACGATTACAATAGGCGAGATTGGCGGCAGAGCACGCCTATATTTAAACGGCAAGCCCTACTTCTTCCACGGAATTTTGGATCAGGGCTATTATTCCGATGGCATATATCTTCCCGCCGCACCGGATGGGTATCTGTGGGACATTAAAAAATGAAGGCGCTTGGCTTCAATATGCTTAGAAAGCATATAAAAATCGAGCCGGATCTGTTTTATTATTACTGCGACAAGTACGGCATGATCGTTTTTCAGGACATGGTCAACAGCGGAAAATACAGCTTCCTTATAGATACCGCACTGCCAACCGTTGGACCGCGGCGCGGGATCACCCACCATGCCACAAAGCGCCGTCGGGAGATTTTTGAACGGCACTGCACCGAGACTGTTTTGCACCTGTATAATCACCCATGTGTGTGTGCATACACCATCTTCAACGAAGGATGGGGGCAGTACGATGCTGACAGACTCTATTCGGAGCTGAAAGCACTTGATGATAGCCGCATCTGGGATTCTACGTCGGGATGGTTTTGTGAGCGGGAGAGCGATGTGCAGAGCGAGCATATCTACTTTAAAAAAGTTGATTTCCCATTGTCCAGGCGCCCTTGTGTGCTGTCGGAGTTCGGCGGATATGCCTGCAGGATCGACGGTCATGTATACAATCAAAGCAAAGCTTACGGCTATAAGACCATGACCGACACCTCAATGCTGCAAGCGGCGCTTGAGGGGCTTTACCTTAATGAGGTGGTGCCGCTTATACGGCGCGGACTGTGTGCATCGGTGCTGACGCAGGTCAGTGACGTGGAGGATGAAATAAACGGGCTTGTGACTTATGACAGGCAAGTAATAAAGGTGAATGAATCTTCCATGCACCGCATCCGCGAAGCCATCGATGAAGCGCACCGGGATGTTTTTGAAGCCTTTAATGAGATTGTCATCGAAAATAATCATTAAAATAAAACGGCGACCTTCAAAGGCCGCCACTTCAATGGAGGTATTTCCAAAATGATCAAAGAACTTTTATACGAAACCCGTACCTGCCGCAGCTTCGACGAGAGCCGCAAGATCACTCGCGAGGAGCTTCTTGACATGGTGGACTGCGCTCGAGTTACCCCTGCGGCAATGAACTTACAGCCCTTGTCCTACCGTCTTGTTTATACGGTGGAGGAGCTTGAAAAATTCCAGGCGCTGACCAAGTGGGGCGGCGCCCTGCCCGAATTGAACCTTCCACCTGTGGGACACCGTCCGCAGGCGTATATCGTCATCTGTCAGGACACCGAAAAATTCGGCGATGCGGGCAAATTCGACCGTGACGTGGGCATTTGCGCTTTAGCTATCTATATGCGTGCCGCGGAAATGGGACTCTCCGGCTGTATAATCGGTGCATTCAAGCGTCCCGCCGCCAAGGAAGTGCTTGGACTTCCGGATTGCGTCGAGCCGCTTCTTGCCATAGGACTCGGAAAGGCTGATGAGGTGAGAAAAATCGTTCCCGTAGAGGACGGCGTCACTCGCTACTACCGCGAGGAGGGCGTGCACTGCGTGCCCAAGCGTGAACTTTCCGATATCGTGATCGGCTAATTGAAGGTGAACTCAATCTCGGGATCCATCGGTGGCTCATCGCAGAGATTGATGAGCCGTCTGCCCATTTTTCTTGCGTAGTTGACCGTATAGAGCGTACCGCCGCCGTGATTACCCTCGCTTTGCTGGGAGTTGTCCCAGAAGCAGATACAGTACCGCGCGGCGTCCACCATGGCGCGGTTGCGTATGTGCATGACTCCACCGTGATAATGGTCGCATAGTACTGTTACGGAATCTGCACGCTGTTTTATATCATCGTACACCGCCACATCGTGCGGCTTCCACCTCTGACTTTGTTCCGGGCAGGGAAGCATCAGATGTAATTTAACACTGTCACCGCGCTGCCGGTGCCAGAGCACGGTAAGTGCCGCTATGGTATCAAACCCCAGCGCACCGCCTGCGATAAAATGCTGGATTCCGTGGCTTTGGAGCCAGTCGATCTCAAGATGAAGCTGCTCCACGATTTTTGGGAGCTTCATGTTATCAATTTTTCTGTGACCTGTAAAGCAGCAGGTCTTATCAAGGTCGAATGTCATGCTATCACTTCCAAACATATGTTCTGTATAATAGTATAACACAAGATCACGGATTTGTAAATAGGTTTTAGAAAAATAATTATTTTTGGAGTAACAAATGGAAAAGTCAAAGGTATATTTCACAGATATGCGTACACACGGCACGAGTTTACTTGATAAGCTTAAGAAGCTCATCCGCGAAGCAGGCATCGAAACACTTCCTCTTGATGGTAAATTTGTTGCCATCAAAATTCACTTCGGAGAGCCGGGAAACCTGTCGTTCCTTCGTCCAAACTTTGCACGAGCGGTTGTTGATGTCATAAAGGAGCAGGGAGGTAAGCCTTTCCTCACCGATTGCAATACGTTGTATGCGGGCAGACGCAAAAACGCCCTTGATCACATAGAGGCGGCGTACGAAAACGGATTCACGCCTTACGCAACGGGATGTCAGATCCTAATCGCCGACGGTCTTACGGGAAAGGACGAGGTTTGGGTGCCTGTTGAGGGCGGCGAGCTTGTTGGCGAGGCGAAGATCGGACGTGCGGTCATGGATGCGGATGTATTCATCTCCCTCAACCACTTCAAGGGTCACGAAGCTGCAGGGTTTGGCGGTGCCATGAAGAATATAGGTATGGGATGCGGCTCGCGGGCGGGCAAAATGGAACAGCATAACGGCGGAAAGACCGCAGTACGCGCCGCGAAATGCGTTGGTTGCCGTGTCTGTGCCAAGGAGTGTGCACACGGTGCCATCTCGTTTGATGAAGGCAAGGCGCAGATAGACAGCGATAAGTGTGTCGGATGCGGACGGTGCATCCATGCCTGCCGCACGGAGGCGATTTATCAGCCAGTCGGCAGTGCCAACGAGGATCTGTGCAAGAAGATAGCCGAGTATACGAAGGCGGTGGTGCAAGGCAGACCACAGTTCCACATAAATATCGTAAACCAGGTGTCGCCATACTGCGACTGCCACGGTGAGAATGATGCGCCTATCATCCCCGATGTGGGAATGTTTGCATCCTTTGATCCGGTGGCACTGGATATGGCGTGCGCCGATGCCTGCAACGCACAGCCCGCTTATGCAAATTCGGTGCTTGGTGAGAATCTAATGTCACACGGCTGCCATGAGCACCACGGAATCGTTGAGCACGATGGAGACCGCTTTACCCACACATTCCCCACCACCGACTGGCGCGTGACTCTGGAGCATGGCGAAAAGTTAGGTGTGGGCACCCGTGAATACGAGCTTGTTACTGTAAAATAATATCCGAATTCTATAAACAAAGCAGACCTCCGATCAAGTGATACGGACATCACCGTCGGAGGTCTTTAATTTTAGTTGTAGTCTATAAACATCGTATCGTAGCTGGTCATCGGATCGCCGATATTTACGTTTGCATAGCTGTCCATAGTTTGGATGGGCGGCTTACGGTACACGAAATACCCCGTGGCGGATATGGCGGCGACAAGAGATACGGTGACGAGAATAAGCATAAATATGCGGTCTGCGCTGTCCACGTAGTCAAGCTCGGGCGGAGTGTATACGGGGCGATAAAACCGCCTTGAGTGCAGAAAATAGGAGATCTGACGCGGAAAGACGCAAAAAAGCAGTGTCGCAAGCGCTAGGAGAATGGAGAGCACCAGCGCCGAGCCGTCGTTGGTGTCATGGTAAATCGCGATCAGCACAATATTTGTGATGATAAGCGCGATGGCGGCGATGAAAAAGTATTTCTTGGCATGATAAAATGCAGAACGCCTATCGTTCCAGTCCATCCTGCCGTCAAGCGAGCTGTCTGCCATCATACCAAGCTCGTTTGCAAACTCCTCGTTCGCCTCGGGCAGTACCTTCCCGCAGTCAACACAGGTCTGCCGAGACGGATTCTGTATCGTACCGCAGTTTGGGCATTTTTTCATTTCATCCATGGGATCACCTCGGGAATAGTATAGCATATGGCGCGACGTTTGTCAAGATTGCATCGCATATGCTGTAAAAATGCAATGCACTTCTCAATCTTACCGAATAGCATCAATAAATGACCGAACACTAAAAAGGGATTGAAACGAGAAAAATTCTGTGCTACAATATATCCGAAGGGAGGAACAGTCTGAAAAATGGATTGTTTTTCAGACAAGGAAGTTTTCTGTCTTACGCATTTTTAATGCGAATTTCCTTACGGAAACCGTCACAAAACTTCGCAACTGTTAGAAAGGGATGGTCATAAATATGAAATGCAGTGTTTACATCGATGAGAGGTGCGATGAGGAGGTGGTCGTGTACGCAAAGAAAAAAAGCCGCCTTACCGATGCGGTGGAGCGGCTGTGTATGGAGGATGAGTATGAGCTGATCGGAAGCTGCGGGGGCGTCATGCGTCGGATAACTCCCGGCGAGGTCTGCTGCTTTTGTGTGGAGGGCGGCAAGGTCTACGCGCTGTGCGAGAGGGAAAAACTGCAGTTAAAATGCAGACTCTACACACTTGAGGAAGCGCTTGGTGACCGATTTGTGAAGCTGAATCAATCCTGTCTTGCCAACACGCGTATGATCGAGCGCTTTGAGGTATCGTTTTCTGGCGCGCTCAGGGTGAAGTTCAAAAACGGATACTGTGATTATGTATCAAGAAGAAATCTTAAAAATGTAAAAGAAAGGCTGGGACTGAAATGAATGTATATTTAAAGCGTTTTTTGCATCGCGGAATGCTGTTCGGCGGATTTGGGCCGATCGTAGCGGGGATTATATACGCGGTGCTTGGGGGCACACTGTCCGATTTTTCGTTGGGCGGCACGGAAGTTTGCCTGGCGATAATATCAACATATATGCTGGCATTTGTACAGGCGGGGGCGAGCGTATTCAATCAGATCGAAAGCTGGCCGATTACAAAGTCGCTGTTATGCCATTTTTCACTCATTTATGCGGCGTATACGCTGTGTTATCTTATAAACACATGGATCCCCTTCAAGTGGGAGGTCGTAGCAGTGTTTACAGCAATATTCGTCGTAGTTTATCTTGTAATCTGGGTGTCGGTATATCTGACCGTGCGAAGCCTGGGAGGTAGACTTAACCGTCAGCTCGGACAGCGGTAATTCAAATATACATTAAGGGGCGAGCTTGGCTCGCCCCTTTGTGGTTCTATGCGTTTATTGCATTTGTACTTCGTGTATCAGTCAATGAATACGCCCGCAAATGCGTGGAAAAACTTGCCGTCGAGATAGTGCTGCTTGGCTTTTTTTTGAAGCGTGGTGTTTTCGGTAAGAGCCGCGTAGTTGTTGGGATCACAGCCGGGGTACACGAAGCTGAACAGCTCCTGTCCCGCACTCTTTACGGGGAAGCGCAGGAAGCGGTTGCCGAAGTTTACTATCTTTGAGCTATCGCCGAGGATCTCTACGAGTGTTGGGTCAAGCAGCCAGGATTCACAGAATGCGTGCTTTGGTGTATACTCGGGGAAGTATCTGCATGCCGCTTCGATTCCGCCGGCTATGCTTTCGTTGATGTCTTTATCGTTCAGCGGTGCACCCCTGGGAATGTGAATGCTGACAATACCGTCCTTCGGACCGATATATCTTTCCCATTCGCTCTTTTTTAATGTAACAAGCTCAGGATTTACAAATCCGTTAGCGGAAATGTGTCCGGTGTATGTATCCTCCGTCTCGGTAAAGTCCGCATCGAATGCGCCTTCTTCATCGGTAAAGCCGGCTGAGCCGAGTACATGTCCGTCTTTGTGGAAGCGTCCCTCGCGCATAATGATCGCAAGCTCACCGCTTGCGCGGTTCTTTAACACCACGGCATCACCTGGGAAGCGTCCTACCTCAATATTGAAGATGCCGTAACTGAAGATCATGCACTTTGTGTAGACAAACAGCCAGCTGTAGAAGCGCTGATTTATTCCGTAAATGTTGTATCTTTCGTTGACAACATCTATAGAATTGGGTACGGCGTTGACAAACTTCTGAACCTCAGCTTTCGTAAAGCCGCGCTTTGTGTATTCGGCAACACAGCTCGGAATCATTGAGAGAAGAGGGAAGATCGGGAGCATATTCCCCGCATGAGTACCGTCGGTGGCGGGCATCTGTATTGCACGTGCATCCTCTATGGTGCATTCCTTAAGAAATTCGCATACGGTATAGACGAACTCTCGGCGGTTATCGTCGTGAAGTATATCTCTTGCAGCGCGCTTTATATCGTCCTCGTGTGTGCCGAGAGCACCGTATTTTAAATGAAGCTCGGTGAGGTAATCCTCGTCGAGGATCCTTGAGCGCGTGGTCAGGTTTTCATAGACTGAATCGAGCTGCTCCGGGTATTTTTTAACACCGAGTGCTGATGCGATGTCACAGAATTTCATTTTTATCTCCATTATAATCTCTATTCTTCTTTGGGAAGTCTCATGGCCATTCTTACGCAGTCCTCGTCTTCCTTAAGCATATTGAAGATTCGTGCCAGACGCTCGGCGGATACATCGACCATGGCACGTCCGATTGTTGCGGTAGAGCCGAGGGAATCGTAGCCGTTAAATGCATTCGGGTAGTTTGAGTGCCAGCCGAAGTTGGACATTATGCCTTCCTTGGTAAGGTAATCCGAGCGGTGGATAGAATGACCGTCAACCTCGGCGGAGCGCTGTACATCCACGCAGTGTGGAACAACGCTCTGCACCACCGCAGTCTCGCAGATATGGCCGTGGCTTCCGCCGGAACCTGTCTTGGCAAATTTTTCAAGGGTTTTCATATCCTCGTCGGTAAGGTATGGGAATTTTTCGGGATTTGCCTTGACTATAGGATAGAGAAGCTTAGGCTCAATGTCCTTTGACCACGCGTTTGTCCACATGGTCGCGTAATTTCGCGGTTGATATGCGTGTGCACGGACGAAGTAGTTGAGCATACCAACATTTCCAGCGTGGCAGTTGAGGATAAGTATCTTACGAAAACCGTTGCGTGCGATCTCATCGCAAAGCTCACCGAGGAGAGTCAGAAGCGTCTGCGGATTTATCGCAATATATCCTGCTTTGTGCTCAGCAATCGGGTCAAGATGATTATGAGCACCGATAACATCACCCATCCAGAAGCCTGTGGGGAATACAACTACATATTCGCGCTCGGCTGCTGCCTCTGCAAAAGCGCGCGCCTGGTAGTAGTCGCATCCGCAAGGCAGATGCTGTCCGTGTACCTCGGAGCACCCGATCGGCAGAACGCAGAGTCCACCAGACTTTTCGATTGCTTCCTTAAACTGTTCTTCTCGAAGTTCTTCCCATCTGTAAACCATGTATTTTCTCCTGACGTTGAATTGTTGTTTTTGGGTTATTCTTCCCTTGGCAGTCCTCTTGCCATGCGTACGCAGTCCTCGTCTGCTTTGAGCCGCCGCATTATCTTACACAGGCGATCCACGGATATCTTTACCATCGCCTGACCAAGTGTTTCTGAGCATACGATAGGCGCATATCCCTCGTAGGCGTTAGGAAAATTTGAGATCCACGTATAACCGGTATGAATGCCCTCATTTTCAAGATAGTCAGCACGGTGGGTGGAAAGCCCGCTCTCCGCCGTGAAGCGGTCGGGTGCGGCAAGCTCCGGATGCAGTCCCATAATAAGTCCGGTTTCCCGTAGATCGGCGTGACCGCCGCCGCATCCCGTCTCGGCAAAACGTGACAGTGTCTCCATATCCTCATCGGTGAGCATTTTAAAGTCGCCTTTACGTGCCGCCAACGCACGCTTGTACATTTTCCGCGGCTCCATTCCCGCAAACGCCAGTGAATACGTCCACATCACAGCGTGATCACGGGGTTTATAGGAGTAAGCCCGCAGAAAAAAGTCCAGCATTGGCGCATTTCCGCCATGGGAGTTGACAATAAGTATCTTGGTAAAGCCGTTTCGCGCGATCTCCTCACATAGCTCGGTCAGCGTCTCAACAAGCCGATGGGGTTCCATGCAAATATAGCCGCTCATGTGGACCTTTGCAGGCTCGGTCAGCGGATGGTATGTTACCACATCACCCAGCCACATCGCGGCAGGGAACACGCACGCATCGCAAAGCTCCGCTGCACGCTCCGCAATACCTATCCCGTGCAGTGAATCCGTTCCCACCGGCAAATGCTGTCCGTGCTTCTCGATACACCCGATCGGCAATACGCAAAGTCCACCCGATCTCTCTATAGCTGCCGCAAATTCCTCCTCGCGAAGCTCTTCCCATTTCATATGTGATCCTCCTAATAAACAAAAGGGGCTGTTGCAAGTTGAAAACTTGTATCAGCCCCGGGCGCGTATGCGCCCAAATACAGCGGTCTTATGTGCTTAGCACACAAAAATGGAACCCTCAATGGGTGACAAGCTGTATTTTATTGGGGGTGCTGCACTTAAGTGCAACACCCCCTTTAACTTTGAATTTACTGAGCAGCGGAAACTGCGGTAATGTGGGGGTTAACACCCTGATACCAGTAAACGAAGCACTCAACGTCGATAACGTCGCCAAGCTTGAGATCGCCGACAGCCTTGTAAACATCGGTGGTGTCGCCGGTGAGGTAGTACTCAACGCAGAAATCATAGGAAGCGCCGTCCTTGGTAAGGGTTAAATAGATGTCGTCGCCGGGAGTATTGTTCTTATACTCAACGTTTTCAACAGTCATACCCTTGAAGAGAGCGAGCTGGTTCTGGTAGTTGATGAGCTCCTCGGAAGCGAGCTTGTCGGTAAGGTCAATGGGCTCTGCAATGTAGGTGTCGCCCTCGATGATCTCGAAGGTAGCGCCGGATGCGATCTCAACTTCGCCTTCCCAAGCGGTCTTGAAGCCGGTAACCTGAATCTTGGTGCCGGGAACGAGCTTTTCGTAGTCAGCTTCGGAGCAGACCATCTCATAGATGAAGTATGCGCCGTCCTTGTCCTGGGTGTAGATGGTTGCCTTGTTGTCCCACCAGGACTGCTTAGCCTGTACATAGGCCTCGATAACGACCGGAGAATCAAGCTCAGCTGCGATGTACTCAGCGTAGGTCATAACGCCCTCGCCCTCTACAACAGCCTCGGTGTCCTCAGTGTTGGTCACAACGTCCTCGCTATTTACATCAGCCTCGGTGTCCTCAACGTTGGTGGTAGCGTCGTCAGCGATGTCATCCTTGTCGCAAGCTGCGAAAGCAAAGATGGTGGTAAGTGCTAAAAGCATTGCTAAAATTTTTTTCATTTTTCAAATCTCCTTTGAAATTAAAAGAATATATATATATTATACTCGGTTTTTTAAAAAAGTCAAGACCTATTGGGGATTTTTTCTGTTTTTTGCCGCGCTTCGTACAACATATATTATAATTAGTACCCATGCGGCACCGAGAGTCGTCAAAAGTACCACAGATTCGGTGGGAAGCGGTCCAAGCTCGGTAAGTTTACCCGACGCGAGCGAGGTCTGATCGAGGCGGTAGAGCGAGGTCATATCATCGTACAGCTTCTCGATGAAAGCGTCGTCCACAACTTGCTTGCGCTTGACGGATTTTGTCACGTTCTCGATAAGCTGTCCCGCCGCATCGCGAAGGGAGGTGGAGCCGTTGAAAACGGGGGTAGTGAAGGTAAGATCCACGTTGTCAAGCAGAAGCTGTGCCGCGTCCAGTTTTATACTGTAGTAGAAATCGTTGTCCTCGCCGGAGCGTGAGAGGTAATCCATATACTCTGCGGACTCCTGCGCCTTCAAGGTCACGGGGACATATCCCTCGGTCTGGGAGTAGGAGATCTGCACCTCGTTTGTCAGCATATACTGCATAAACAGCCATGATGCTAGTACCTCTTGGTTATCCTCTTTATTGAAGATGCACATCGAAGGTCCCTGGGAGATCATTTTAGGGTTGTCCACGTCATACTGCGGAATAGGATACACAACTGTCTCAAAATCCACAAGGCTATCTTCACTTATATCGATAAGCGGAGCGTCCGAGCCCATCCAGGTAGCACCTGCCGTAGAATCGATGGCGAATATACACTGTCCAGCGTTTAGGAAGTTCGCAGGGTAGCCGGAGATTTTAAAGGTGGAGAATGCTCCCGCCTTTGTATGCTCCGCAATCTCGGCAAGCAGCCTTGACGTGGTATCGTTAAAGAGCAGGATCTCGCCCTTGGGAGTGGAGTAGCCCTCGTCAAGCTGACGGAGCATAGAGATCATCATGTTGTCTGTAGACTTGTAGATGAAGGGAAGCAACGTCTTCTGACCGTTTACAATATAATTGCCGTCAGAATCCCGCTTAGCGGCGGCTTCGGAGACCTCCCACACAAAATCCCAGGTCAGCACCTCGGGCAGTGTGTATCCGAGCGCCTCGACGTAAGTCTTGTTTACATAGCACGCCTCGGTGGAGCGCATATATGGCAGGGCGTAATAATCGCCTTGGAGCTTACACTCTTCAAGGAATTTCGGCACAAGCTCCTCCTTGGTGGGCGCGTCGAATCTGACCTCACTTCCGCCAAGCCCGTACCTTTTGTCCACCATCAGGTCGGTCAGCGGTAAGACGGTGTTGTCGCCGGTCATGTAGGTGGCGATATGATCAGGGTAGGTGATGCACACGTTGGGAGTGGTCTGCGTTGCGATGTTGGTAAGCACATCCTGATAGATTCTGCCGTAGTCGGTGTAAAGCCGCAGAATTACGTCGATGTTGGGGTAGATGGCTTCAAAATCGGCGATTGCCTTTTCGTAGATGCCAACCTGTGTCAGGTTGGTGTCGTTTTTTGCCCAGAAGGTGATCTCATAATTGCGGGAGGTGTCAAACTCTTCTGGAAGGATGAAGGCAGCGCCTTCCTTGGCACCGTGACAGGAGAAAAGCGAAGGGAGCGTCAATACCAGCGAAAGCAGTACAGCAATTTTGCGACTTGTCATCCCTTGGTACCTCCTCTCGCAACGCCTGCCATGATCTTCTTTCGGAAGATTATGAAGATGACTATAAGCGGTACGGATATTACCACCACCGCTGCCATCATGGCAGGAATGTTTTCACGTCCGAAGCCGTTTTCGCGTATCTCCTGGATACCGTTGGATACGAGGAAGTAAGCCTGATCGTCCGTGATGAGTCGCGGCCAAATGTAGGAGTTCCAGCACTCGATGACCTTTAAGATGGTCACGGTGATGATGGTGGGCTTGCAGATGGGTAGCATCACCCGCATCAAATACTTGAAGTCGGAGGTTCCGTCCACCTTGGCGGCGTAGTAAAGCTCATCGGGGATCTGCGCGAAGTTTTCTTTCAACAGATATATATAGAAAACCGAGGTCACCGAGGGGAGTATCAGTCCCGTAAAGGTATTGCGCAGATCGAGATTTGTGATGGTCATGAAGTTTGTGATTACCACAAGCTCGTTTGGAATCATCATAAGCGCCAAAAACAGTGTGAAAACGAGATTTTTGCCTCGGAAATCAAGCCTTGAGAAGGCAAACGCGGCGGGGATGATGACAACCAGCATGATTGCCGTGGTCAGCACGGTGAAGATGATGGTATTGAGGAAATACTGCCCCAACGGCACGCTGGTGAACGCTTCTACATAGTTTTCAAGGGTTGGGGAAAGGGTAAAGAACTTCGGAATGTACTCGGCGTTGTAGGAGCCGTAGCTCTTGACGCTGGTGAGCAGCATCCAGTAGAAGGGGAAGAGCACGATGAGCGCCCACAGCGTGAGCAGGGAGTAAACGACGCCCTTGCCGATACTGCCGAGCGTATTTTTGCGCTCGGTCTTGTTACTTTTTGTCATGTGGCACCTCGAATCAATAATGTACGTGCTTTTTGCTGACCAGCAGATTTATGCAGGTGATGGTCAGGACGATGAAGAACAGCACGACTGCCGCCGCGGATGCGTAGGAGGGGAATCCGCCGCCCTCACCGTAGAGCATATCGTAGACGTAGCCGACGATGGTGTTCATCTCGGCGACGTTAAGCTCTGTTCCGAACAGCGCTACCGCGTCACTGTACGCCTTGAAAGCTCCTATAAAGCCTGTGATCACAAGATAGAAAAGCATGGGTGAGATCATCGGCAGGGTGATCTTATAAAAGATGCGCCATTTGGATGTGCCGTCAACACGGGCGGCATTGTAATAGTCGCGGTTGACCGATGCCAGTGCGCTTGTAAGAATTAGTATCTTAAAGGGCATTACCACCCAGATCGTGTAGATGCAAAGAACAAGCATCTTTGCCCAATACGGTCCGTCGATAAAGTCAACTGACGTGCCGCCGAAGAAGTTGATGACAAGGTTTACAAGACCGTCCGAATAAGCGGTAGGCTTAAAAAGGATCATGAAAACAAGTCCGACAGCGAGAGTGTTTGTGACATAGGGCAGGAAATACACGGTCTGAAAAAGGTTCCTGAGCTTTTCGATTGAGGAGAGTCCCACTGAAATAAGCAGGGACAGTCCCGTTGACAGCGGCACGGTAATGATAACGAGGATGAAGGTGTTTTTTAATGCCTGCAGAAAATAGGGGTCGTGCAGGATGTAGGAGAAGTTGTAGAAGCCGATGCCGGAATAGGTTTGAGAGGAGGAGTTGAAGCCCTCCTCAAAGGAGTAGATGAATACGTCAATTAACGGGTAGACCATGAACACGCCGAGAAAAAGTATGGCGGGCAGCAGGTACAGCCACGCTTTATAGCTTTTTTGTTCCATATGCCGCCTCCTAAAAGTCGATGCGGGCTTCGGTGGTCTTGTCAAAAACGAACACCTTATGTGGCTTCAGATCGAAGCGTACGGTCTCGGTGCCGACGGTGGGAGTGTTCTCTGAGCTGATGATGGAGCGTATCGCGTCGCCACAGTGTGCGTTTTCGGATACGATGCTGATGTCACGTCCCATGACCTCAACGGCTTTGAGCGTACATGACAGCGCACCGTCAGATTTCAGCATAAAGCCCTCGGGGCGTATGCCGACCCAAACGTCTCCGTCGGCGGCTTTGGTGTCCAGCACCCGGTCGTCGCCTATATACAGACCGCCGTCCTTTATCCTGCCGTCAAACACGTTGATGGGCGGTGTGCCGAGAAACTTTGCCACGAAAAGGTTGCAGGGCTCGTCATAGACCTCCTGTGGCTTGCCTATCTGCTGTACCACACCGTCCTTCATGACCACGATAAGGTCGGAGATGCTCATGGCTTCCTCCTGATCGTGTGTGACGAAGATGGTGGTGATGCCCGTCTCGCGCTGTATACGCTTGATCTCCTCTCGGGTGGCAAGACGCAGACGCGCGTCAAGGTTTGACAACGGCTCGTCAAGCAGGAGCACGCGGGGGATTTTTACAAGTGCGCGGGCGATGGCGACACGCTGCTGCTGACCGCCCGAAAGCTCATTGGGCTTACGGTCCATCAGTGCGTCGATTTGTACGAGCTTTGCGATCTCCAGCGCCTTTTCCTGCATCTGTGCTTTGGTGAGCTTATCCTTACCCTTTAAATTCTGGAGAGGGAAGATTATGTTCTGCATTACTGTCAGATGAGGATACAGGGCGTAATTCTGGAATACAAGTCCAACGCCGCGCTTTTCTGGCGGCAGATCGGTGACATCGTCCTCACCGAAGAATATTTGCCCCTTGGTGGGCTTTGCAAGACCGCTTATTAAGTTGAGCGTTGTGGATTTACCGCAGCCTGAGGGACCGAGAAGTCCCACAAGTGTTCCGCTCGGTATAGTAAAATCAAAATCGTTGACTGCGATGACCTCGCCGCCGGTTTTTTTATTCCGCGAGGGAAATTTTTTCGTAAGATCCTTGAGTACGACCTTCAAAATATCACATCCTTAAATGTTTGCGTCGCACCTGCGACGCTGTTTGACTTTATTATAGCATAATTTTACCTATATAGCAAGAGAAAGCGGTAATATTTTCTTCTTGTCGTGCGAAATTTTTGGTGTGAGAGTGAGCGAAGGCGTTGATGCGAACGGTTTTGTATGCAATAATATTTATATAACGGGCGGCTCTGACACTGGTATATCGGCACGACTGTGAATTAACAAGATGTCTGGCTTGAGCGCTTGCGTGGTTATAAAAATATGTTTACTTTTTACCTTTATGGGATGATTGACGACGTACATATTTTATACAAAAAGAGCTTTGACAAATCCTGATTGGAAAAACAAAGCTCTTTTTTGTTGAGTTACCCTAACATAACGTCAAGCAACATCATAACGGCAAAGCCGAGGACTATTCCTGTAGTCGCAAAATATGGGTGCGCCTCTTGGTTTTTCTGACATTCGGGAATCAACTCGTGTACCGCGACCAAAATCATTGCTCCAGCAGCAAACGCAAGTGCGTATGGAAGAACAGCTTCCACGTAAACGACCAATAATGCGCCTATTACGCCTGCAATCGGCTCAACCATGCCAGAAGCCTGACCGTACAAAAAGCTCCTCTTTCTTGAGAAGCCCTCTCTTCGGAGAGGTATGGAAACTGCTGCCCCCTCGGGAAAATTTTGCAACCCGATTCCGATAGCGATGGTAATAGCACCCATAAGTTTTTCCACGTCATAAGCATCGTTTTGTAGAACGCCAAAGGCGACGCCGACTGCCAAACCCTCGGGGATATTATGAAGCGTAATAGACAAAATCAACATTATAATTCTGCCAAAACGCATATTTTTGATTTCTTGCGTGTTTGTTAGCTTCCGCCTTGTAAGCGTTATGATTTTATCGCTTACCCATATGAATATTG
Source organism: Candidatus Flemingiibacterium sp. (assembly GCA_045586505.1). Lineage (GTDB taxonomy): Bacteria > Bacillota > Clostridia > Oscillospirales > CAG-272 > Flemingiibacterium. The sequence continues at coordinate 21,361 of JAZNAL010000038.1, forward strand.
CACCAAGCAGAAAGCCTGTCGTTGCTACAAAGTAGGCAGGCAGATTTGATGTTGCCTCCGCACGCACTATGGCGGGTTGCAGAAGCGACCAAAAGCTCGCCGCAATCATGACACCAGAGGCGAATCCAAGCATAAGGTTAAGTACCTTTTGATTCGGGGACTTAAAAAAGACTACTGTTGCAGCACCGAGAGCGGTTACAAGCCACGTGCCAAGTGTTGCAATCAGCGCCAAAAATACAACAGAGATCATATTGCACCTCCTTTATTATTATATTTTTTCAGATATAAGTTGTGTATGATTTCTCATAAAAATGAGAAAACCCCAAAGGTGAAAGTTGTATTCACTTATCATTAACCCATCAAAGTAACACCCCAAAGGATAGATTTTAGACTAAAATATGATAAAACAAGTTCAGAAAAACGGAGGTTTTTCGGTGGAAATGTCTACTAGATCAATGGAGCTTCGCCAAGAAAAAAGGTGTTTCGCAAACAAAGCTCGCAGCAGATATACATATTTCAAGATCTGCCGTTGCAAAATGGGAGAATGGATTGGGATTGTCGAATGGCAAGTAACTCAAACTGCACATCTCGTCATTACGCAGATCGGTTGATTTGCTGATGACAAATCGAATTTTTTCGCCAAAGGCAAATTTCATTTTTGGAATGTGCCTTTTCCGTGTCTACAAGACGCCGGTGCGGCATACAATGCTTTTATAATAAAAACGCCATTGAGTCCAAACTTGAAAGTTCAGATTTCAATGGTGTCTTACTTTGGCGGAGAGAGGAATTCGGTCTTGCCTACACGACTTGTTCGAATCCTTTTAAGATATAAAAAACGAGTGGCTCATGCCACTCGCTTTGGCGGAGAGGGAGGGATTCGAACCCTCGTGCGCTTTTGGCGCAAACTGATTTCGAGCGATTCGAAGGATAGCTCCCACCGTCACTGTGCGTCCCTATTTTGCCGCTTTTGGGGGTGAATTAGGGACGGGTTTACTGCCTTTTCCGGGAAATTCGTTAGATAATCGTTAGATATGAGGGACGGGTGGTCCCTTGTTTTTATTGAAGTAAAGATAAGAAAATTGAGTTCAGCTCATCCCAGCCCCGGGCAACTTCTCGCGGAAGCTCGGCGATGATTTTTTCGATTTCATCCATGCTCCGATCAATGTAGTCATTCACGCGGTCATATCGCTTTCCCTCGCCAATTTCCGGTGTGTTCATCTTTAAGTCGAGCAGTTTTTCTACATCAGGTTTAATTTCTGCATCGAGGTATTTTTCTATCAGCGTAGTAAACAGCATCGGTGGAGGTGTACCTTCGGCAAGAATCCACTTGCAGGCAAGCAGCGGACGCAGAACGTAAAAGTATTTCTTCAGCCGAACCGTTTCACCCTTCAGATATTCACGATAGTTGCTCTTGGCCGTACTGAGATAATGGTACAATCCTGATTTAGCCACGAAATAGCGATTGATGACAGCGGCAATCTTCTGCCATTCATCCGTGGTTTTGTAAACGATCGGAGATGAATTCCACTCAAACAGTGTCGGATTAGAATTGTGCAGCAGAGTCAAGGCCTTTTGAATATCCCAACCGTTGATATCAAGAGTATCGTCAAGCTGCCATTCGATCACATCACGGGTCTTGTCAAGCCGCAGATAGAATTCTTTCGGGCGAACATATATGAACCGCACATCGTAAT